>CAMJBH010000032.1 GCA_946403855.1 uncultured Bacteroidales bacterium | reverse complement strand
CCGTACCGGAAGGTGTGGCTGGAACACCTCCTTTTTGGAGCTCTTTCTGACATCTGCTCGAGCGGTTCAAGGCACGGTAGCCTTGTACTTATCTTTTTCTATATTATATATAGGCTCGTAGCTCAGTTGGTTAGAGCGCCACACTGATAATGTGGAGGTCCGCGGTTCAACTCCGCGCGGGCCTACTTTTTTTCTTTAGGGGATATAGCTCAGCTGGTAGAGCACAACATTTGCAATGTTGGGGTCGCCGGTTCGAATCCGACTATCTCCACAAGAGGATGACTCAGGTCATCCTCTTTTTTTGTATATTTGCGCTGATAGAATAATCCCCGCTTGACAGTTAAAGAAAAAATAGAATTGCTGCCTCACAGCCCCGGAGTGTACCGCTACTACGACTCTCAGGGCACGGTGATCTATGTGGGCAAGGCCAAGGATCTGTACAAGCGTGTGCATCAGTACTTTGTGGATCCCGACAGGCTGAATGTCAAGACCCGCATACTGGTGAGCCGCATTGCCGACGTGCAGTATTCGGTGGTTGACAGCGAATCCGACGCCCTGCTGCTCGAGAACAACCTCATCAAGCAGTACAAGCCGCGTTACAATATCCTGCTCAAGGACTCCAAGACCTATCCATGGATATGCGTCACGTCGGAGCCGTTTCCCAGGGTATTCCTGACGCGCCGGGTAGAAAAAAACGGCTCACGCTACTTCGGCCCATACAGTTCCGTACTGCATGCCAGGAGCCTGCTGGAGTTCTTCGGCCGCAACTGGCCCCTGCGCAGCTGCCGGCTCAAAATCGACTCCGATTCCATACTGAGGGGCAAGTACCGTCCGTGCCTGGACTATCATATAGGCCGCTGCCGGGGATGCTGCATAGGCAAAATCTCGGAGCAGGAGTACGATTCCTGGATAGAAGAAATAGTGCATCTGCTGAAAGGAGGCGTGAGCGAGATCATTGCCAAGTACAAGGCGGCGATGCTGGAAGCGTCCGAAGCTCTCGATTTCGAGACGGCGCAGTTCTGCAAACAGCGCATGGAAGCCCTTCAGAAGCACTATGCGAAGTCCATCATAACGTCTGCCGGCGAGCGCGACCTGGATGTGTTCTCGCTGGTGTTCGACGGTTCCGACGCGTTCGGCAACTTCCTGAGGGTGAGGGGCGGAGCCATTGTCCAGAGCCTCAATCTGGGCTTCAAGATGCAGATAGAAGAAGAGCCGGCGGCGGTGCTCAGCAGCTTCATCGCAGAAATAGAATCCAAGTTCGGAGAGCTCTCCAGCGAGATAGTGGTGCCTTTCCTTCCGGACGTGGAACTGGAAGGCGTCAGCTTTACCATTCCGGCGCGCGGCGACAAGCTGTCGCTACTCGAACTCAGCGCCAAGAATGCCAAGGAGTTCCACTTCAACACGCTCAAGCAGCGCGAGCACACCGACCCCGACGCCTTCCGGCAGGGGGTTATGGAAGAACTGCGCAAGGCCCTCGGCATGAAAGAGTTGCCCCGACACATCGAATGCTTCGACAACTCCAACCTCCAGGGCACCAATCCGGTGGCGTCCTGCGTTGTGTTCCGCGACGCCGAGCCGAGCAAGAAAGACTACCGCCGCTTCAAGGTCAAGACCGTGATAGGCGCCAACGACTACGCCTCCATGAAGGAAATCGTCAACCGGCGCTACTCCCGCATGCTCGACGAAGCGCCGGACGACCTGCCGCAGCTGGTGGTAATCGACGGCGGCGCCGGACAGCTGAATTTTGCCTGGCAGGCCATCTGCGAGCTCGGAATTCAGGACAAGATGACGGTGGTTGGCCTGGCCAAACGACTGGAAGAGGTGATCCAGGTCGGGGACCCTTACCCTTTGTTCCTGGACCGTAATTCTCAAGCGCTTAAGCTGCTTCAGCGGGCCCGCGACGAAGCGCACCGCTTCGGCATCACCTTCCACCGTTCGCTGCGCAGTAAGGCGGCTGTACACAGCACTTTACGCGACATTCCCGGGGTGGGTCCACGCACCGAGGAACGCCTCCTGCTGCACTTCGGATCGCTTGCCAGGGTGATGGCCGCACCTGAAGAAGACATTGCCGCGCTGGTGGGTCCCAAGCTGGCGGCCTCAATCAAGGGCCTGTGAAATGTGGTTGCAAATCTGAATATTTATATTTAACTTTGTCGCCTGCTAAATGTAGAAAGTACTAATTAAAATAAACCAATATTTTAGCTTTATGGAATACGAAGAAATCGTAAGCAAGGTAAAAGCCATTATCGTTGATAAACTTGGCATTGAACCTTCCGAAGTTACCGAATCAGCAAACTTCACCAACGACCTCGGAGCTGATTCTCTCGACACCGTTGAGCTCCTTATGGAGTTCGAAAGGGTGTTCGGCATCAAGATTCCCGATGAGGAAACCAGCACCATCGCCACCGTCAAGGACGCTATCGACAAGGTAGCAGAGAAGCTCGCTGCATAGGCGAACACTTAGATTGAGAATTCAAAAAGACGTAACCTTTGGGCTGCGTCTTTTTTTTACCCGGCACTAGGGAAAGCTTCAAAAACCGG
>CAMJBH010000031.1 GCA_946403855.1 uncultured Bacteroidales bacterium | reverse complement strand
CTGCCGCTAGCGTTCATCCTGAGCCAGGATCAAACTCTTCTTTGTATATTCTTATTCTCTTGCTGATCCTGACATCTCTTGATTCAAAAGAATCAACGCTCTCGTTGTTCTCGGTACTTGCTTGTACTTTCTATAATCAGTCTTTTCAATGAACTCTTTCAAAAAAGGCGCTAAAAAAAACAGCCTGTTCGGCTGATGGCCTTGCCGTTCTTTCAAACGGGACTGCAAAGATAAGGACAATTTTTGAATCTGCAAATATTTTTGCGATTTTTTTCAAAAATTTTGTTTTAAAGATCTTTGCTGTCCGCCGCTCTCTCGAACGGGAATGCAAAGGTAGTCTTTATTTTTTAATTCACAAATTTTTTTCGAAAAAATCGACAAAAAAAATGCGGCCCGGAAAGCTTCCAAACCGCATTTTTGAGCTAAATGGCTGATTACTACATCATTCCTCCCTGAGGCATTGCAGGGGCTGCCGGTGTGGGTTCAGGAATATCAGCTATTCCGCACTCTGTGGTAAGGAACATTCCGGCCACGGAAGCTGCATTTTCGAGAGCGACACGGGCGACCTTTGTAGGATCGATAACCCCGGCTTCGAACATATTTACATACTCACCAGTACGTGCATTGTAACCGAAGTCTGCTTTACCTTCCTTGATCTTCTGCACGATCACGCTTCCGTCAACGCCTGCGTTCTCTGCAATCTGGCGGAGCGGCTCCTCGATGGCGCGGGCCACGATGTGAATACCGGTGTTCTCATCTTCGTTGTCTCCCTTGAGCTTGGACAGGGCCTCGACAGCACGGATGTAGGACACACCGCCGCCGGGAAGATAACCCTCCTCCACCGCAGCGCGGGTAGCGTTGAGTGCATCCTCCACGCGGTCCTTCTTTTCCTTCATCTCCACTTCGGTGGTAGCACCCACGTACAGAACGGCAACACCGCCGCCAAGTTTGCCAAGGCGCTCTTTGAGCTTCTCCTTGTCATATTCGGAGGTGCTAACCTCGATCTGCTTGCGGATCTGCTCCACGCGGTCGCGTATAGCTTCCTTGTCGCCTGCGCCGCCGACGATGGTGGTGTTCTCCTTGGTAATGGTAACCTTCTCTGCCTTGCCGAGCATGTCGGGAGTAGTATTCTCAAGCGTAAAGCCACGCTCTTCGCTCACTACGACTGCGCCGGTAAGCGTTGCAATGTCCTGCAGCATCTCCTTGCGACGGTCGCCGAAACCGGGAGCCTTGACTGCTGCAATCTTGAGCGTACCGCGGAGCTTGTTCACTACGAGAGTGGTAAGTGCCTCGCCGTCAACATCTTCAGCTATAATAAGGAGTTCTTTTCCTTCACGTGCGATGGGCTCGAGGATAGGAAGGAGGTCCTTCATGGTGCTTATCTTTTTGTCGGTGATGAGGATAGAAGGATTGCTGAGCTCGGCTTCCATCTTGTCGCCGTTGGTCATAAAGTACGGGGAGATGTAGCCGCGGTCGAACTGCATACCTTCAACCACCTTCACTTCTGTATCGGTGCCCTTGGCTTCCTCGACGGTGATTACTCCGTCCTGGCCCACCTTGGACATAGCGTCAGCGATAAGCTTACCTATGTAAGAATCATTGTTGGCGCTCACGGTGCCGACCTGCTCAACCTTGGAATAGTCGCTGCCGACCTGCTTGCTCTGGCTCTTGAGAGACTCTACTACGCAAGAGACAGCCTTGTCGATGCCGCGCTTAAGATCCATGGGGTTGGCACCTGCAGTGACATTCTTCAGACCTACATTAATAATAGCCTGAGCGAGAACGGTTGCGGTGGTGGTACCGTCACCGGCCTGCTCATTGGTCTTGGACGCCACTTCCTTGACCATCTGGGCGCCCATATTCTCGAAGCGGTCTTCGAGTTCAACCTCCTTGGCCACGGTAACTCCGTCCTTGGTCACCTGGGGAGCACCGAACTTCTTGTCAATAACAACATTACGGCCTTTAGGTCCAAGGGTAACCTTGACTGCATCGGCCAGCTGGTCTGCTCCACTCTTCATCTTGGAGCGAACATCGGTATTGAATTTTATCTCTTTTGCCATAATTACAGAATTGCTAAAATGTCAGACTGCTTGACGATAAGGTATTTTTTATCTTCCACGGTAACCTCGGTTCCGGCATATTTGCCATAGAGCACTACATCACCGACTTTCACCTCCATGGGCTCGTCTTTTTTGCCAGGGCCCGCTGCTACTATGGTGCCCTGTTGGGGTTTTTCTTTTGCGGTATCGGGGATATAGATTCCCGAAGCTGTCTTGGTCTCGGCCTCCTTGGGCTCAATGACCACTCTGTCTGCTAAAGGTTTAAGCATAATTATTAAATTATATAGTATTCAAAACAAGCGCCCCCGGAAACCCGGAGACGCTTATATAGAATCAATGTCTGTGCCAGTGACAGAATGTCAGTATTTGTTCAGCGGCACGCCGGCAGTCATCTGGTTGACCTTCTTGCGAACGTCCGTAAGCACCGCTGCATGCGCCTCGAGGGCTGCTTTCTGGGTGTCAGTGAGTTCATCTTTGGCAGTGAGCGCATCCACACAGCGGGCGCAGGAAGACAGCACGGTGTCGATAAGACCTACTATATATATCATGTCTTTCTCCACAAAGCCGCGCGAGGTCACTGCGGGGGTGCCGATACGTACGCCACTCGTCTGGAAGGGACTGCGAGTGTCGAACGGGACCATGTTCTTGTTGATGGTAATGTCCGCCTTCACCAGTTCTTTTTCTGCGATGCGGCCGGTGAGCTCCGGGAATTTGCCGCGCAGGTCTATCAGCATAAGGTGGTTATCCGTGCCGCCGCTGACGACCTTGTAGCCAAGGCGGATGAATTCGGAACACATGGCCTGCGCATTGGCTATCACCTGCTTCTGGTAAGCTACATATTCCGGCTGCTGTGCTTCGAAGAAGGCCACAGCCTTGGCGGCGATGACATGCTCCAGAGGACCGCCCTGCACTCCGGGGAACACATAGGAATCCAGCACCTGGCTCATCTTCTTCACCACACCCTTGGGAGTGGTACGTCCCTGAGGGTCATCGAAGTCCTTGCCCATGAGGATGATACCTCCACGGGGACCGCGAAGCGTCTTGTGCGTCGTGGAAGTGACAATGTGGGCATAAGGGAGAGGGTTCTTGAGCAGGCCCGCTGCAATGAGGCCGGCCGTGTGAGCCATATCGATCCACAGAATCGCTCCCACCTTGTCGGCTATGGCACGCATGCGCTCATAATCCCATTCGCGGGAATATGCCGATGCGCCGCCAACTATGAGCTTGGGCTTGTGTTCCAGGGCAAGTTGCTCCATTTTGTCATAGTCCACCCGTCCCGTTTCAGGGTTCAGGCCGTATGCCACTACCTTATATAGTATGCCTGAAGCATTGACCGGAGATCCGTGGGTAAGATGGCCGCCCATGCTAAGGTCGAGGCCCATCATGGTTTCGCCCGGCTTCAGGACTGCCATGGTCACCGCCATATTGGCCTGGGCTCCAGAGTGCGGCTGGACATTGGCCCAGCATGCGCCGTATATTTCTTTGAGCCTGTCGATAGCCAGTTGCTCTATCTGGTCCACCACCTCACAGCCGCCATAGTAGCGCTTGCCCGGGTAGCCCTCGGCATACTTATTTGTGCATATTGAGCCCATGGCTCTGAGCACATCGTCCGAGACATAGTTTTCAGATGCAATCAACTCCAATCCGCTGCGCTGACGCTCAGACTCTTTTTTGATCAATTCAAACAACTGGATATCCTGTTTCATATCATTTTTATTAGCATTCAAATATAAGAATTTTTGTACCTTTGTGCAAATGCATGACCGTAAACTTCTGAATTACGAGCTCCACAGGGTGGACGCCGAGCATTACCGAGACCTGCCAGAATCGGGTATATCATTGATACTCGACAACATACGAAGCGCGCACAATGTCGGCAGCGCTTTTCGCACCGCCGATGCATTCAAAGTAGATAAAATATGGCTATGCGGCATCTGTGCCTGCCCTCCTTCGGCCGAAATCCACAAATCGGCGCTCGGGGCCGAAGACAGCGTGCCATGGGAGCACAGAAGCGACACAGAGGCTCTCGTACGCGAGTTACAGGCCTACGGCTGGACGGTGCTGAGCGTGGAGCAGACGGAGAATGCCATTGAACTGCAGGAGTTTGTGCCGGAGCCGGGGCGCCGTTACGCCCTTGTGTTCGGGAACGAGGTGGACGGAGTGCAGCAAGGGGTCGTGGACGCTTCCGATGGCGCACTTGTGATTCCGCAGTTCGGCACCAAGCACTCGCTGAACGTATCGGTCAGCGTGGGAGTAGTTTTATGGCAGCTCAGTCACAAACTCCGGCGATAGTGACTTGTGGCCATTTGATGCGTTGCTGGCTCCGGCATAAGTGCCCTCCGGAGCCCTTTTACCCAGGATTGACGGGCCCCGGAGGGCACTTATGCCGGAGCGCTGAGCACGCAGAAAAAGCCAAGGCCAAAGGAAAGTGAATAAAGAATAATATAACATGAAAAAGCTAATCATCGTAATTGCAGCGGCACTGCTTACAGCCGCTTGGCTTCATGCCCAGACCACCGAGCGCCATACAATGCGCTTTCAAGGTAACGAACGCGAATACTGGCTCTATGTACCTGACACCCTCTGCGCCCAAAGGCCCCTTGTATTCATGCTTCACGGCTACGGAGGCAAGGCCGAAGGCTACTTCCCTGCCATGATAGACTGCGCCCGCAGGCACGGATTCGTGCTCTGCTATCCCCAGGGCCTTAAAGATCCGGGCAAAGGCAGGACAGGATGGAACGTCGGCTACCCTTCGCAGCAAGGATGGAAAGTGGACGACATAGCCTTCATACTGGCACTTCAGCGCAAACTCCAGCGGGAGTACAAACTCAACAAAGCCAACACCTGCTTCAGCGGCATGTCCAACGGCGGCGAAATGTGCTACCTCATGGCCCACAAGCACCCGGAGAAATTCGCTGCAATCGTTTCGCTGGCCGGCCTCAACATGGAATGGATATATCGCGAGCTCACCCCGCGCGGCCCTGTGCCGTTCATAGAGATTCACGGCACCGCCGACATGACCTCCAAATGGGTGGGAGATCCCGACAATCATGACGGCTGGGGCGAATACATTGCCGTACCGCATGCCGTGGCGCGCATGATAAGCACCAACTGCTGCACCCATGAGGTATGCGACACCCTTCCTCTTTACAAACCCGAGAGCAACACAGTGGTCCGCCACCGCTACGTCGAAGGCGTGAACGGCAACGAAGTCCGCCTCTACGAAATCATTAACGGCAAGCACAAGAACGGCTCTGCCGACATGAATGTTCCCGAAGTGCTCTGGGAGTTCTTCAGCGGCTACTTCAAATAGAGCAACAGGCTGCCCGCCGAGGGTAGAAAAACAATGTTCCGGGCCTGAAATTCTTAATTTCGGGCCCGGAACATATATTGTGCGCTCCGATTAGCGGAGTTTCTTGTAGCCGTACTGGCAGGTGTCGCCGAGTTCCATCTCGATCTTCATCAGGCGGTTGTACTTGCAGATGCGGTCGGTGCGGCTGAGGGAGCCGGTCTTGATCTGGCCGCTGTTGGTAGCAACTGCGATGTCAGCGATGGTGGTGTCTTCGGTCTCGCCGGAACGGTGGCTGGTGACGGTGGTGTAGCCGTGACGGTGAGCCATCTCGATAGCGTCGAGGGTCTCGGTGAGGGAACCGATCTGGTTGACCTTGATGAGGATGCTGTTACCGGCACCCATCTCGATACCCTTCTGGAGGTACTTGACGTTGGTGACGAAGAGGTCGTCGCCCACGAGCTGGCAGCGGTCGCCGATAGCCTTGGTGAGCTTGACCCATCCTTCCCAGTCTTCCTCGGACAGACCGTCCTCGATGGAGTCGATAGGATACTTCTCGATGAGCTTCTTGAGGTAGTTGATCTGCTGGTCGGTGGTAAGCCTGCGGCCGCGGGGATCTTTCTTCTTGCCGTCCTTGAGCTGCTTGTAGTCATAGTAGAACTTGCCGTCCTCGCCCTTGAAGCAGAACTCGGAAGCTGCGCAGTCCATGGCGATGGTGATGTCCTTGCCGGGCTCCAGGCCAGCTGCCTTGATGGCCTCGATGATGCAGTCGAGTGCGTCGTCGATGCCCTTGAGTGCGGGAGCGAAGCCGCCCTCGTCACCAACTGCGGTGCTGCATCCGCGGTCCTTGAGGACCTTCTTGAGTGCGTGGAACACCTCGGCGCCCATGCGCACTGCCTCGGCCTCGCATGCTGCGCCGACCGGACGGATCATGAACTCCTGGAAAGCGATAGGAGCGTCGGAGTGGGCTCCGCCGTTGATGATGTTCATCATAGGAACGGGGAGTACATAAGTATTGGTGCCGCCGATATAGCGGTACAGGGGAATGTCGAGGTAGTTAGCCGCTGCATGTGCAACTGCGAGGCTGACGCCCAGGATGGCGTTGGCGCCGAGTTTGCTCTTGGTAGGGGTGCCGTCGAGCTCGATCATGGTCTTGTCGATTGCGCGCTGCTCAAGTGCGGACATGCCGATGATGGCGGGAGCGATGACGTCGTTGACATTGGCGACAGCCTTGAGTACGCCCTTGCCAAGATAACGCTTCTTGTCGCCGTCGCGAAGCTCGAGGGCTTCGTTCTCACCGGTGGATGCTCCTGAAGGAACTGCTGCCACGCCTTTGATGCCGGACTCGAGGATAACCTCGACCTCAACTGTAGGATTGCCTCTTGAATCGAGGATTTCCCTGCCTGTAACTTGGATAATTCTCATGTTTTTATTGATAAAATTAAGTTGTTTAGCATTTTGCCGCGCAAATTTAGTCAATTTTAGGGAATTATGGTAAAAAAAACGTCAAGAATCATCAGAAACTGAGACCGATGCCGAATTCGGCGGCAGCAGATTCAAATCCGACGGCAGAAGCCCCGGCCAGAAGGCTGAAGCGAAACGCGGTGGCGGCCAACATGCTACAGGTCATCAACTTACGCTTTTTACCTGCACGAAAAGACATGCAGGCAAAAGTTGTAATGCTCTGACGGGCAATATGTTGGCCGCCACCCACAGTTAAATCTCGTCGGGGAGCGGAGCGGGTTTGCCGGTGGCGACGACGATGGGCATGACGCCGCCCCAGGCGCGCATCTTGTCGGAAAACTCCTTGGCCAGGCGTTCCACGATGTCGGGATGCTCGGAGGCCACATTGTGCTCTTCGCCAATGTCTTCGCGGAGGTTATACAGTTCAAGGGCCTTGTCGCGTGCGGTGTTACGTGTATCGGGATAGAGCCTCTCGTTGCCGGCAACGGCCCCTTCCTTGATGCGGTACACCAGCTTCCAATCGCCGACACGGATGGCGCTAAGGAAGTCAATGTCCTCAAGATCGTATGGTTTCCACTTATGAGGATAGTGGAAAATGAGCGGGCGCTCGGGTGACGGGCCTTCACCCTCTCCGGTCACGAGCGGCAGAAGGCTCTGGCCGTCAACGTCTTGCACGGCTGTCCAGTCATGTATTCCGGCCATATCCAAAATCGTGGGGAACATGTCCTCGCAGATAACAGGAACATCGCACTTACCAACCTGAGTCTTGCCCGGCACATAAATCATCAGCGGGACTCGGATGCCGCCCTCGTAGCATGAACCCTTGCCTTCGCGGAGAGGCTTGTTCTGGGTGTGAGGAATGCCGCCCTTCTGGGTGTTTTCGGAGTTGCCGCCGTTGTCGGTCATGAAGATGATGATGGTATTGTCCGCTATCCCCTTCTCGTCCAGGAAGTCGAGGAGCCTTCCGAGGCTGGCATCAACCCCCTCTACCAGAGAGGCATACGCCGCCTGGCCCTCGTCCATACCGGCATCGCGGTACTTCTGTGCAAAGCGCTCGTCGGGCTGGATGGGAGTGTGCGTGGCATAGCTCGCCATATAGAGGTAGAACGGCTGTCCCTGCTTGATGGGATAGTCCAGAGCTTTGAAAGCCTCGCTCGTCAGGGCATCGGTCAGGTGCGTGTCGGTGCCATAGTATTCCACCAGGTTCTGCACGGCGAAATCGTTCCATCGTTCCTTGGTATTGCCGTAGTTCTGCAGGCCGCTGTAGTCGCGCGGCATGCCGGCCATGGTGCCAGCGATGTTCACGCAAAAGCCATGATTATAAGGGTTTACACCCGGTGTGCCGGCAGAAGCCCAGTGGGCCTTTCCCACATGAACCGTAAAGTAACCGGCATCTTTGAGATACTGCACCAGCGAATTTGCATACTGGGTATAAGGCACCCCGGGCACGGGGCTGATACCGTTGAGATTCCAGTCGGGGCGAGACAGCACGTCACCATCGGCCGCGTCGCCGCTACCCTTATGTTCTGCCATCCAGAATCCGCCTCCGGTTGCGTCCGACGGCGTGTCGCGCACCGCAGAAGTCCAGTTGGTAATACGCGTATGGGCGGCATTCATGCCGGTCATAATGCTGGTACGGGTAGGTGTGGACACGGCGCAGGCATAGGCGTTGCCGAACACGGTGCTGCGCTCGCTGAGCCTCTGCATATTGGGCGTATTGAAGCGCTGGTTGTTGGGATAGAGCTGCTCGCCGTACTGGACGCTGCTGTCCACCCATCCGAAGTCATCTACAAGAAAGAACACAATGTTTGGCTGCTGCGCGGCTTCCTGGGAACACGCCGCCAGCGGAAGAAGCGCTGCAGCGCCCGCAAGATGTTTGATCTTCATATTGTAAAACCTGAGTGTATCATTCAAATGTACATAAAATCTTCCGATTTTAGGCCAGTTGCATAAAAATCAAGACCG
>CAMJBH010000030.1 GCA_946403855.1 uncultured Bacteroidales bacterium | reverse complement strand
GTACGTAAATGCTGCCGAGGCCATTAACCAGGGAACTTCGGGAGCAAAAACGGTATGAAAATGCTGCCGAGACCATTCTCCAGGGCACTTCGGTAGCAAAAACGGAACGTAAATGCTGCCGAGACCATAAACCAAAACACTCCGGCAGCAAAAATGGTATGTAAATGCTGCCGACACCATTCACCAAAACTATCTGCCACGCCGGCGGTTGTGATTATTCGTAAAATAGCAGTATTCCTAAGAGAATTTTGTTATTTTTGTAACGATGAAGCTTTCTGTAATCAAGTGTCTGACGCGTCCCTTGGCCTGGCTGCCTTTGAAGGTACATTACGTGCTTTCGAGTTTTCTGGCTTTCCTGGCGGAAAAGGTATTCCGCTACAGGGTGTCGCTTGTGGACGAGAATCTGAAGCATAGTTTTCCCGGCCGTGACGAGGCTTGGCTCAAAAACACCAGACACAAGTTCTACCGCCATTTTGCAGACATCATTGCCGAAACATTGTGGTTCGGCGGCTGCCGCGGTCCGAAAAGACTTAGGCGTTCACGCTTAGTGGAAATCGCTAATGTGGAAGAGCTTAACGGCTTGTATGACAAGGCCCCCGGCGTAATGGTACTCATGTCCCATGCCGGCAACTGGGAGCTGATTGGAGGCATTGCGTCGTACAATTATTCCGACAAGCCGTCGTGCTTTACCGAGCAGAACTTCTGCGTCGTGTACCTCAAGCAGTCGGATCCCGGCATGAACGAGTTCCTTCACGGCAACCGCACTGCTCCGCTTATCGACCCCGAAGGCTATCCCGGGTATTTGGAGTCCCGTGAGGTGGTGCGTTACGTGTTCGAGCACCGGAACGGAAAAAAGATATACAATTTCATAACCGACCAGCACCCGTATTTCAAGTCCAAGGACTTTCTGGAAGTGAACTTCATGCACCGCCCCTGCGACTCCATGAGGGGGGCCGCCTCGCTTGCCTGCAAGTTCGGCATGGCGGTGTGCTACATGGGTATGCCGTCCGAGTCGCGCGGGCATTATAAAATAGAGTACACCACTATTGCCGATAATGCCGCCGGCATGGATCCCGACGACATAATGAGGCAGTATTACAAACTTCTCGAAAAAGACCTGGAAGCGCAGCCATGGAACTATCTGTGGACTCACAACAGGTGGAAAAGATTTCCGAAATAAATCCATATAATTATGACAATCAAAGATTTACAACCTTCAATCGTGTGGAATAATTTTTATTCCCTGACTCGTTGCCCCAGACCGTCCAAGCATGAGGAAATTGTTCGTAAGTTCCTTCTGGACTGGGCTGCCGAGCACAAAATCGAGGCCTGTACCGATGAACCCGGCAATGTGATCATGCGTGTACCCGCCACTCCCGGTTACGAAAACCTCAAGACCGTGGTGCTCCAGGGGCACATGGATATGGTGCCGCAGAAGAATGCCGACGTGCAGCACGATTTCCTGAAAGATCCCATTGAGACCGTAGTTGACGGAGAATGGCTGCGCGCCAAAGGCACTACGCTCGGAGCCGACAACGGACTCGGAGTGGCGCTTGCCATGGCCGTCGCTGAGTCCCCGGTGGTGAAGCACGGTCCTATAGAGATCCTGGTGACCTACGATGAAGAGACGGGCATGACAGGAGCGAACCTGCTTAAGCCCGGTCTGTTGAAAGGTGACATTTTGATAAATCTTGAC
The DNA here is from genome assembly GCA_946403855.1 of uncultured Bacteroidales bacterium. Lineage (GTDB taxonomy): Bacteria > Bacteroidota > Bacteroidia > Bacteroidales > UBA932 > Cryptobacteroides. The sequence continues at coordinate 10,952 of CAMJBH010000030.1, read as the reverse complement.
TCGGAGACCGAGGGCGAACTCTATGTGGGATGCGCCGGAGGCCTTGATGCCACCGCATCCGCCCGCTACCGCCGCAAGAAAGAACCTGCAGGCCATCTCTGCTACAGCCTTGCCGTGAAGGGATGCCAGGGCGGCCATTCCGGTATGGACATTATCCTTTGCCGTGCCAATGCCAACAGATTGATAGCCAGAGTGCTGCTTCCGCTCCTCGAGCGTGCGGGAGTCAAACTCATCGACCTCGAAGGCGGCACCCTCCGAAACGCCATTCCCCGCGAGGCTTTCGCCTCCGTCTATGTGCCCGCTAAGGGACTTGCCGCTGCCGAGCGCATAGTCAAACGTGCCGCTGCTGAACTTAAGGCAGAATATGCGGCAACCGATCCTAAGCTGGAAGTGCTGTTTGAGCCTTATGCTCCGGCTCCCGGCGAGACCTGCGATCCCGAAGACTGCAAATATGTAAGCGAAGAGGCGGCGCTGCGTTTTGTGCGCTGCATCCTGGCCTGCCCCGACGGCGTGGAGCGCATGAGCGACAACATGCCCGGCATGGTGGAGACGTCGAACAACCTCGCCATGGTGAAGATCTACAAAGGAGAGTTCTTCATCAAGTGCCTCATGCGTTCGTCCGTAGATTCTGCCAAGTACGCGCTTGCCGCCCGCATGCGTTCGGTATTCGAACTTGCCGGCGTACGTGCCAGATTCACCGGAGGTTACAGCGGCTGGGCACCGAATGCTTCTTCGGAGATCCTTGCTGTCATGAAGAAGGTTTACAAGAAGATGTACGGTCAGGAGCCCAAGGTCATGGCCATACATGCAGGTCTGGAGTGCGGTATCCTCGCCGGAGCCTACCCTCATTGGGATATGGTCTCCATGGGACCCACTCTGCTCAGCCCCCATTCTCCCGACGAAAGGGCTTATATTCCTTCCGTTCAGAAGGTGTGGGATTTCCTGCAGGAAGTTTTGGTAAATATTCCTAAAAAATAGAGAATGAAACAGTTAGTAAGTGTATTCCTGTCAGCTCTCCTGCTTGCGGGACTTTCGTTCGGGGCCTTCGCCCAGGATAAAGTCACGCAGCAGGTGCTTGAGCTGGGCCGCAGCGACAACCGCACCATGCAGCACGCCGACCATCTTGCAAATGTGATTGGAGGCCGCATAGTGGGTTCTGCCGCCCTAACAGAAGCCGAAGCCTGGGTCAAGGAACAATTTGAGTCCTGGGGCCTGGAAGTGCTTGTGCAAGAAGCCGGCACCATCAATGTTGGCTTTAACCGCGGGCCGTGGTTCGGCCGCATGCTGAGCGAAGACGGCATGATTCTTCATTTCGGCACTCCTTCCTACACCGCCGGTACCCACGGCGCACAGAAGGGGCATGTGCTTCTTGAACCTCGTTCACGCCGCGAACTGGAACGCATGAAAGCTGCGCTTAAAGGTGCATGGGTGCTGTTGGATGCTGAGTCCAACGGCATGGCCATTAATGCAACGCCGGCCGCGGAAGCCCGCAGGGCCGAGATCGTTGCAAAGAACGAGGATATCGAGAGGCAGAACAATGAGATCCGCCGCTGGAACTGGGAACACCGGGACAGCACGGCCAAGGAGCTGATTCCTTACGAGAAGACGACGGCTTTGTTCTATAAAGAAATGGTCGAAGCCGGAGTCCTTGGTTTCATCCGCAGTGCCAAGGTGCCCCTTCAGATAATGTACGACAGGGCAGGGTGCTTCGATCTTACCATGGAAAGTTTGCCCAAGGCCTGCGACATTTGCTTGGATGAGGCCCAGTTTGCTGTCATCCGCAAAAAGGCCGAGAGGCGCGAGCGTTTCGAGCTTGAGTTCGACATACGCAATCATTTCTATCGCGGGCCGGTGCCTTATCACAATGTCATCGGCATCATGCGCGGAAGCAAGTATCCCAAGCAGTATGTGTTGGCAGGCGGCCACCTGGATTCGTACGACTGTGGCACCGGTGCGGTTGATGACGGTAACGGCGTTACTGTGACCATGGAGGCGGCGCGGCTTCTGGCTGCTGCCGGAGCCAAACCCAAGCGCACGATTCTTTTCTGCATCTGGACCGGCGAGGAATTCGGCCTTCTGGGGTCTAAGTATTTCGTGCAGAGCGGAGTAGTGCCCATGGAATCCATTTCCAACTATATCAACCGCGACGGCGGTCCGCTCATGGCAACGGGAGTTAGTGTGCCGGCGGCCATGTATGACGATTATGTCAAAGTGTGCAAGCCCCTGACTAACTACAATCCAGAGATTCCTTTCACCGTGGAGAAGCGGCAGGGGACTCCGGGCCCACGTCCCAAGAACGCCGGCGGTAGCGACCACGCTTATTTCGCCATGAGCGGCGTGCCCACTATTTCGTTCCGCGAGACCGATCCCCGGGGGTGGAATTTCGACTACCGTGAGATCTGGCACACGGAGAGCGATATTTACAATAAGCTGATCCCCGAGTATATGGAGCATTCGGCAGTCGTGACGGCGGTCACACTGTATGGCCTTGCCAATCTGGACCACCTGCTGTCCAGGGATGGTCTGTATTCCAATTAATTGTTTGGTTGAATAACAGGCTGTGGCACCCAGGAGGCCATAAAACATGGGAAAAGGGCCCCTGGGTGCTACAGTCTGTTATTCAAGTATAAATGTAACAAAAACAGCCGGTCTTTACGGACCGGCTGTTTCGTTTATAGGTTTGGAGCAAATTACTCAGCTACTACGTTGATCTTAACGTTGGCGAAAACGCCCTTGTAGCACTTGATCTTTGCTTCGAACTCGCCAAGCTCTTTGATTTCGGGAACCTCGACGTTCTTCTTGTCGATCTCGAAACCTTTCTCTTCGAGAGCAGTTGCAACCTGTGCTGCGGTCACGGCGCCGTAGAGCTTGCCGCTCTCGCCAACCTTCACAGCCACCTGCACGGTCTCTGCGGAGAGTTTTGCTGACTTGGCCTCAGCCTCGGCGATGTTCTTGGCCTCTTTGTGAGCCCTCTGACGGATGGTCTCCTCGTGCTGCTTGAGAGCAGAAGGGGTGCCGATAGCGGCGAATCCCTGGGGAACCAGATAATTGAGAGCGTAACCGGTCTTTACTTCTACCACCTCTCCGGCATCGCCGAGATTGGCAACATCTTTCTTAAGTATGATCTTCATAACGCTTCAATTATTTAAGGAGGTCAGTTACATAAGGGAGAAGAGCAAGGGAACGTGCACGCTTGATGGCCTGTGCAACCTTGCGCTGGAACTTAAGGGAAGTACCGGTGATGCGGCGGGGAAGGATCTTGCCCTGCTCGTTGAGGAACTTCTTAAGGAACTCGGGATCTTTGTAATCCACGTACTTGATGCCGGCTTTCTTGAAGCGGCAATACTTCTTCTTGCGAACGTCCACGGTGGGAGGGTTCAGATAACGGATTTCGTTGTTTTCTACTGCTGCCATGGCTTATTCCTCCTCATTTGTTTCGGTTTCTACCTCGGGCTCTGCGGGAGCCTGCTCGGCTACTGCTGCTGCGGGCTTGCTGGCGCCTTTCTGGCGGCGGTGCTCCGCATAAGCGATGGAATTCTTGTCCAGGGCCACGGTGAGGAAGCGGATGATGCGCTCGTCACGGTGATACTGGGTCTCAAGGGTGTTAACGAACTGAGGGTCCGCCTTGAACTGGATCAGGTAATAAAAACCTGATGTCTTGTGCTGGATCGGGTACGCGAGCTGCTTGAGCCCCCAATCCTCTTCGTACACGATTTCACCGCCGTTGGCTTTGATGAGATCGGTGTACTTGGCAACCGCTTCCTTCATCTGGGTGTCAGACAAAACGGGAGTTGCAATGAAAACGGTTTCGTACTGTTTGATCATAATGTTTTGTTAATAAATGTTATTGCCCTCTTGAAAGGGGACGCAAAGATAGTTATTCTTTTGAGATTTACCAACTTTTTTATAATTTTGTTTCCTCGGCCCCTGTGTGCCCTCCGGGCCCTTTCCCCATGTTTTATGGGCCCCGGAGGGGATACACCCGCCGAAGAACTGATGACAGGATCATGAATTATTTTGAGGAATTAAATAAGGACTACCGTTTTAAGGAAGGGTTCCACACATGCATAAACTGCGGAACCTGTACTGCCGTTTGCCCGGCTGCGGAGTTTTATAAATACGATCCGCGTAAGATCGTTTCCATCGTGCAGACCAAGGACAACAACGCCATTGAGGCACTTCTGAAAAGCGAAACCATCTGGTACTGCGGCGAATGCATGAGCTGCGTTACGCGTTGTCCCCGAAAGAATGGCCCCGGCCTTGTGATAATGGCACTGAGGGACCTGAGCATCAGGCTCGGCTTCTTTACCGAGTCTGAAAAAGGAAGGCAGATTTACCCGCTCACAAAAGCCCTTAACGGCAATATCCTTAATTATGGCTACTGTGTGCATCCCGAGACTTTTAAATATAAGGACCACCCGGAGTCGGGCCCGGTGTTTGAGTGGGTGCTCAATAATAAAAAACAGGTCTATGGGCGCCTGGGTGCCAACTATCAAGGCAAGGGCCCCGGGGCGCTGAGGCACATCTCTCAGGAAGACCTGGACGAACTGAAGGCCATTTATGATGTGACCGGAGGCACCGAGCGGCTGGAGCTTGTTGAAAAGTATTCTCAGGCGAAGGCGGAACAGATGGGCATGAGCATGGAAGAATATACAGAATTTACCTTCTCCCATTGCTCCCCGGGACATTTTAACAACGAAGACTAGCAAATGATATATCAGGGAAAACAGAAAATCTGGTCCGATTACCAGAAAGAAACTCCTGCCGACGGCTGGTTTTATGTGCGCAGCTGCATACGCCAGAGTTTCTTCCCGGCTTCCGAAAAATATTTCCTTGCCATCTGCAGGGACCTGCTGGGCAAAGACATCTACGAGTCCGAACATCATACGACCTGCGGCGGCATAGCATACCACTGCGACACGATTCCTCAGGAAACGGCCATGACCATAGTGGCGCGGCAGTTCGCGCTGATGACGGAGGCTGGCTATAAGAACCTCGTGACTTCCTGCATCACATCTTTCGGCAATTATACCGAGATCCTCGAGACCTGGCGGGAGTTCCCTGAGCTGGAGGCCCGCATACGCGAGAATCTCTGGAAAGCCACCAGGCGCGAGTTTGAGAAGCCCGAATACGTGGCCCACGCAAGTGACCTGGTGTACAAGTTCCGCAACGAAATTGCTGAACGGGCAAAGTACAGGCTCGTGGACGTACATACCGGGAAGCCTTTGAAGATAGTCGAACATATAGGATGCCATTATTCCAAAATGTTCCCCCACAAGGGAATAGGAGGCGCTGAATACCCCTGCGTCCTCAGCGGCATGGTGGATTCATGGGGCGGGGAAGTCATCGATTATCCCGAGCGCCGTCATTGCTGCGGCTTCGGTTTCCGTCAGTACATGGTTAAGGCTAACCGTGGCTACAGCGTGTCCAACACGCACAAGAAGTTCGAATCCATGGAGCCGTACCATCCAGATGCCATTATTACCAATTGTCCCGGCTGCCCTTATTTCCTGGACCGTTGGCAGTATGTGATTTCAGAACAGACCGGTAAGACCTATGGGCAGAACGGCTTCGGCATTCCTGTGTTCACTTATGAAGAACTCGCCGGGCTGGTCCTGGGCTATGATTCATGGGATCTCGGCCTCCAGATTCATCAGGTGGCCGTGGAACCGCTGCTCGACAAAATGGGGGTACAGTACGATCCTGCCAACAAGTATCTAGGTATTGATAAAGAGAAACTTATGAAACCGGCGCTCCCAAGCTGCCTCAAATGTTTTTAGCTTATGGACAGAAAAACGGTGCTTATAATCGGTGGCGGCGTAGCCGGAATGGAAGCGGCCAGACATCTGCGCCTTCTTGGATGCGAACCTGTGATTGTTGAAAAATCTGACCATCTTGGCGGCCATGTCGCCGGCTGGCATAAATTGTTCCCAGACATGCTCAGTGCCTCATCGCTCATTGAGCGTATGTCCGAAGGCTTGGACGGAATAACCATATACTACAAGACACAGGTAGCCTCGATGAACCGTCTTAAGGACGGATTCAGCGTGGTGCTGACGAACGGCACGGGACTGCTTTGTAAGGCGGTGCTGATGGCTTCCGGCTTCAGTCTCTTTGAAGCTTCGCGCAAAGAAGAATATGGATATGGCGTTTATGACCATGTGATTACCAATTCGGACCTGGAGTACTGGTTCAATACCGGCGACGACGACAGGTTACCCGAGAATCCCTCAAATATCGCTTTTGTCCATTGCGTAGGCTCACGCGACCTTAAGGCCGGGAATCCGCAATGCTCCAAAGTTTGTTGCATGACGGCCGTCAAGCAGGCCATCGAGATGAAAGAAAAGTTCCCCGGCGCCCAGATATGGTGTTTCTACATGGACCTGCGCTTGTTTGGGAAGAAGTACGAAGATTTCTACATCAATGCCCAGCGTGACTACGATGTACATTTTGTGCGCGGCCGCGTGTCGGAGGTGAGCGAAGATATTGACGGCAAAGTGATTCTGAAGGCAGAAGACACCCTTGCCGGACAGCAGGTCAAACTCAAGGCGGATTTGCTGGTGCTTATGTCAGGCATGTTGTGTAATGAAGACACAGCCGGCCTGGCGTCGATGGTGCGTGCAGAAGTAGATTCAGACGGCTTCATGCGCAGCAAAGACAATATCTACGGAATTAATGAATCCAGCCGGCCCGGAGTATTCTTTGCCGGGGCGTGCACAGGCACAAAGACGGTTCCCGAGACTGTCGCAGAAGCCCGTGCTGCTGCACTTGACATATTTAACTATCTGAATACCAATGATTGATTTCGGATTCGGATTATCCAAAAGTTCTGCCGTCAGGTTGGATGAGATTGACTGGACTTTATACAGGAAACTCGAAAAGCTTGAGCCTGGCGTGCGTACCTGCATGTCCTGCGGTTCGTGCAGCGCCACCTGCACCGCCGGTCCTTGGAGCGGCATGAGTGTACGCAAGGTCATCCACCTTCTCCAGCGTATGCCCTTCCAGGAGTTCCCCCGGCAGAAGTCTCTTACGGGGCCCATAAAACATGGACAAAGGGCCCCGGAAGAGACTTCTGCCGGGGGAACAGGAGAGATAGGCAGAATGTTGTCAGCTTGCATGCTTTGCGGCAAGTGCAGCATGGTTTGTCCGAGAGGAATTAACACAAGGCACCTCATATTGAGCCTGTGCCGTATATACGGAGAAAAGTAAAATGAAGGAAAGGTTCGCTACAGGTTTTGACCCGTTTGTCCTGCCTTTCCTGGTGGGAATGATATTCGTGCTTGGATACTGTCTGTACGGTATCTTCCGCATCTTGTTCCAGCTCCCGCGGCAGGACCGGCGCAGGTTTCTCCTTTCGCTGATTACGCCCAAGACGGCTCTGAAGAATATCTGGGACATTTTTGCCAACTGCCTGCTGCACGTGAAGTTGTGGAAGCGCAATAAGATGCTGGGTTTTATGCATTCCAGCATTGCCTTCGGCTGGTTCATGATTATTCTGCTGGGGCACATCGAGGTCATGGTATATTGCCCGGAGCGCGTCCGTTTGCTGTATTATCCCATCTTCTTCAATTACTTCGTCGCCGAGAACGAATCCACTATCGGCGGAGCGGTGTTGTTTTTCCTGATGGATTTCTTCTTGCTGCTGATTCTCACCGGAATAACGCTGGCAATCATCAAGAGGGTCCGTTCCAGGATATTCGGCATGCGCCGGACCACGCGTCCCAGCGCCCTTGACAGGGTGGGCCTTTATTCATTGTGGGCCATTTTCCCGCTCAGGCTTCTTGCCGAGAGCTTTACCGCCCATATCAGCGGCGGCTCTTTCCTCACCATACCTGCCAACTGGGTGTTCCGCCAATTCCTTGGCAACGATCTGAATATGCTGCCCACATGGTGGGCCTACAGTATCGCCCTCGGCATTTTTATGTGCGTGCTTCCGTTTACCCGGTACATGCATATCCCTGCGGAAATGATGCTTATCCCCATGCGGAACGCCGGCCTGAGGATCAGGCATCCGCGCAGGGGCTTCGCCAAAGTGGAAGTGCTCAGCTGTCCGGGCTGCGGCGTGTGTATCGATGCCTGCCCGATGAGCGTCCAGAAAAAGAACATCAAGGACTGCACGGTGTACCTGAACCGTCAGATACGCCGCGGAAACGAGAAGCGCATAGAGGAGATTTCAGATAAATGCCTGCTCTGCGGCAAGTGCGAGGCCGTATGCCAGGTGGGAGTCGAAGGTCCCAAACTGCGTGTTGCGCAGCGTGCAGCACGCCGTTACGGTCTTACTCCAGATTATTCCGGTATCGATGTGGCGCCTCTTACCGCTGCTGCAAAGGGCTCCAAAGTCCTGTATTTCTCTGGATGCATGACTAATCTTACCCCTTCCATAGGCAAGGCCGTGTGCTCGCTGCTTGACAAGGCAGGCGTGGACTACAAGTGGATGGACCGGGAAGAGGGCCTCTGCTGCGGTCGTCCGCTGCTTACTGCCGGGCGTATCGATGCTGCTCTGGGGCTTATCCGTAAGAATGAAGAGATAATCATGGGTAGCGGTGCAGACACGCTCGTTCTGAGCTGCCCTATCTGCTATAAGATATTCACGGAGCGTTATTCTCTTCCGGGAGTTAGAGTTGTCAACTATGCCGATTATTTCAACGAATTGGTGGAGCAGGGGCGGCTCAAGCTCGCCAAGAGCGACATTTGCTACGTGTACCACGATCCTTGCGAGCTGGGAAGGGGCTGCGGAATCTATGACTCGCCCCGCAGGCTCATCGGCCAGGCGGCCGGTATCGCCGAGGCTCCTGCCTGCCGCGAAGAAAGCATCTGCTGCGGAGGGTCGCTGGGAAGTCTCACCCTGGGATTCAAGGACCGCGAAGCGATGACTCGCAAGGCCCTGGACAACCTCTATGCAAGCCGGGCCGACGCCATCGCGACCGCCTGCCCTCTATGCCTTGCCACATTCAGCCGCTACTCAGAGCGCCCTGTACGTGATCTGGCCGAGGTGCTCGATGCGGTGTCTTAAATATTTACGTCTTCGAGTTCCTGTTCGCTGCGGAGGTTGGCGCGGATGAAGCGCTGGCGGTCAACGGTGTTGTCGCCCATGTAGAAGTCCATTATGTCGTGGATGGACTCTTCGTCGGCCAGGCTTACAGCATCCAGGCGCATGTTCTCTCCGATGAAATCGGTAAACTCGTCTGAACTGATTTCGCCGAGACCTTTGAAGCGGGTGATTTCCACGCCCGTCTTGAGCTCTTTGATGGCTTTTTCTTTCTCCTCCTGGCTGTAGCAGTAGCGGTTTTCTTTCTTGTTCTTGACTCGGAACAGGGGAGTCTGGAGTATATGCACGTGCCCGCGGCGGATCAGGTCGGGGTAGTACTTCATGATGAAGGTCAGCACCAGCATGCGAATGTGCATTCCATCGTCGTCGGCATCGGTGGCTACGATGATGTTGTTGTAGCGGAGATTGTCCAGGTCGTCTTCTACGCCCAGAGCGTTGATGAGCAGGTTAAGCTCTTCGTTTTCTGCTACTTTCTTGCGGCTCTCCTTGTAGGAATTGATGGGCTTGCCGCGCAGGCTGAATACGGCCTGGTAGTTGGCGTTGCGGGCCTGGGTGATGGTTCCGCTTGCAGAGTCTCCCTCGGTGATGAAAATGCTGGACTTTTCTATGTTCTCCTGAGTCTTTTCGGTCACCTTGTCGTTGAAGTGGTAGCGGCAGTCGCGTAACTTGCGGTTGTAGATGTTGGTGCGTTTGTTGCGCTCGCGAGTCTTTTTCTGTATGCCGGAGATCTCCTCGCGCTCCTGTTGGGAGGCTTTAATTTTGTCCTCGATGATGGGGACTATCTCTTTGTGTATGCGGAGATAGTTATCCAGGTTCTTGGATACGAAGTCGTTGACGAAGCTGCGGATGGTGGGGCCGATGTCGGTTTTGAGGGCGCCTTTCTCGTCGCGGGTCTGCTTCTCCCACATATAGTTCGAGCCGAGTTTGGTCTTGGTCTGTCCCTCGAAGTTGGGCTCCTGAATCTGAATGCTGATTGCTCCCACAATGCCCTGGCGGCAATCTGCCGGTTCGTAGTTCTTCTTGAAGAACTCCTTGAGCGTCTTGGCGATAGCCTCACGGTATGCTGCAAGGTGAGTGCCTCCGTCACGGGTGTTCTGTCCGTTGACGAAAGACGAGATGTTTTCGCCGTAGGCATTGCCGTGGCTCAACACAATCTCGATGTCTTCTCCTTCCAGGTGGATGGGCGGGTAGAGCGGCGCCTCGCTGAGGTTTTCGTTGACCAGGTCCAGCAGGCCGTTCTCGGATTTGTAAGAAGTGCCGTTGAGGGTGAGCGTGAGACCTCTCTTGAGGTAGGAGTAATTCTTGACCATGGTTTCGACGTAGTCCATGTTGAAATGGAAGTCGCCGAACATCATGGTGTCGGGGTAGAAGCGCACAAGCGTGCCGTTCTTTTCCTTGGTCTCTCCCTTGCCGCTGTCTTTGAGCTCGCCGCGCTCGAAAGAGGCCCAGGAGCACTCGCCGTCGCGGTGCGAGCAGACATAGAAACGCTCGGACAGGGCGTTTACGGCTTTTGTGCCCACGCCATTGAGACCGACTGATTTTTTGAAGGCTTTGTCGTCAAATTTGCCTCCGGTGTTGAGAATGCTGACAGCTTTGACCACCGAGTCGAGGGGAATGCCGCGGCCATAGTCGCGTACTGTCACCTCTCCGTCCTCGACCGTTATCTGCACCTGCTTGCCGAAGCCCATTGCAAACTCGTCGATGGAGTTGTCAACGACCTCTTTCAGAAGTACATAGATACCGTCGCCGGGATTGTTTCCATTGCCAAGACGTCCGATGTACATTCCCGGACGCATCCGGATATGTTCTACGCCTTCTAGGGTTATAATGTTGTCGTCGGTGTAATTAATCTGCTCTGCCATATCTCCATAAACATTGTATCCTACAAAGTTAATGAAAAATG
>CAMJBH010000029.1 GCA_946403855.1 uncultured Bacteroidales bacterium | reverse complement strand
GCAGGGGGATGGAGGTCCGGAGTATGGAGCCGTACCCCGTTCGGAGCAAAGCGACGGGGGGAGTCTGAGGGGATCGCCCCTCAGTCCCTTGGGGGTGCAGGGGGATGGAGGTCCGGAGTATGGAGTCGTACCCCGGTACGACTCCATACTCCTCCTGAGAGGCGGCGGGTCGGCCCTCGACCTTGCCTGCTTTGACGACTACGAGCTCTGCGCCGCCATAGCGCGCTGCCCCATCCCGGTGTTCACCGCCATAGGCCACGACCGCGACGTTCACGCCGCCGACATGGTGGCCTGCGAATCGGTCAAGACCCCCACGGCCCTTGCCGACCTCTTCATCGATGCCGTGGCCGCGGAAGATGAACTGATAAGCAGCTATCAGAGCCGCCTGAAACTGGCTTTCATGAGTAAAATCACTGCCCGGGAAGAACTAGTAAACAAAATTCAACACCGTATAATCTTCGCCCTCAATTATTTACTCACTGCGGCCGACGCAGCCCTGTCCAAACTCGAGACAAAGATAGCATCAGCAAATCCCAGAAAGCTCCTCGAGCGCGGCTATACCCTGGTCACCGACTCCTCCGGCGTGCTTTTGCGGCGCGCCTCCGATGCCCGTCCCGGCGAAGAAATCAAAGTCATCTATTCCGACGGAACCTTAGACTGTACAGTAAACAAAAACTCCTGAATCTAACCGAAATGAAAGAATTTGACTACAGCAAGGCAATGGCCGAACTTGACGAAATTGCCACCCGCGTAGAAGATCCGTCCACCGGCTTGGACGATATAGACAAGTACATAAAACGAAGCGAAGAACTCATTGAGGCCTGCCGCAAATATCTTCGGACGCAAAGGCGGAAAGTAGAATCACTCGGCGATACAAACGACTGATTATGAAAAAAATATACCAAACCGACCCTTGGCTGGAACCATTTAAGGGAGCTATAGAGGCGCGGCATGAACGCATTCTGGAATGCAAGCGCAAACTGGCTGGCGACGGCCCTCTGAGCGCAGCGGTAAACAACCACCTATACTACGGACTGCATCGTGACTCTCAGGGTTGGGTGCTCCGCGAATGGGCCCCCAACGCAAGCCGTATCTATCTTATCGGCGATTTCAACAATTGGAAACGCACTCCGGACTATGCTTTGCAGCCCGTAGGATCGGGCAACTGGGAGTTAAGGCTCCCTGCGCTTTTCCTTACGCACGGAGCTTTGTACAAGCTGTGGATAGAATGGCCCGGCGGAGGAGGGGAGCGTATTCCTGCCTATGCCACACGAGTGGTGCAGGACCCCGATACAAAGGTGTTCAGCGCACAGGTCTGGGACCCTCAGCCATACGAATGGAAGCACCGCCGCCCCGGCCCCAGGCCGCATCCATTGATCTATGAGTGCCACATAGGCATGAGCGGCGAGAAAGAAGGCGTGTCCACTTTCGATGAGTTCAGGCAGAACGTCCTGCCCCGCGTCAAGCGCCTCGGCTACGACACATTGCAGATCATGGCGCTGCAGGAGCATCCATATTACGGCTCCTTCGGCTATCAGGTTTCGAGTTTCTTTGCGCTCAGCTCCCGCTTCGGAACGCCCGAAGAATTCAAGCGCCTGGTAGATGAAGCACATGCTGCCGGAATCGCAGTCGTCATGGACATAGTGCATTCTCACGCAGTCGGCAATGAAGCCGAGGGCCTTGGACGGCTGGACGGCGACGAGTCGCTGTATTTCTACAAGGGGTCTGCCGGTTATCATCCCGCCTGGGGCACACGCTGTTTCGACTACGGCAAGGACGAAGTGAAGTACTTCCTGCTTTCCAACTGCAAGTACTGGCTGGAAGAGTATCATCTGGACGGCTTCCGTTTCGACGGGGTCACCAGCATGATCTACTGGAACCATGGCCTCGGGGCCGATTTCGGCGACTATTCCCTGTATTTCAATGAAGGGGTGGACGAGAATGCCGTGACCTACCTCGGGCTTGCCAATATGCTCATTCATGAATTGAATCCCAAGGCGTTGACGATAGCTGAAGACGTGAGCGGCATGGCAGGTCTGGCCGCCCCGTTTAATGCCGGGGGCGTCGGTTTCGATTTCCGCATGGCCATGGGCATCGCAGACCACTGGATAAAATGGATAAAGGAACTTTCCGACGAGCAGTGGAGCATGGGAGACATCTGGTGGGAACTGACCAACAAACGCGCCGACGAAAAGACCGTCAGTTATGCCGAATGTCACGACCAGGCCCTGGTGGGCGACAAGACCATAATATTCCGCCTGATAGACAAGGAGATGTACTTCAGCATGCGCAAGGACCAGCCGAATCCTATCGTTGAAAGGGGAGTGGCCCTGCATAAACTCATACGCCTTGTCACTGCGGCCAGCTGCGGCGGCGGATACCTGGACTTCATGGGCAACGAATTCGGACATCCCGAATGGATAGATTTCCCCCGCGAGGGGAACGGCTGGTCCTACAAGCACGCCAGGCGGCTGTGGTCCATAGCCGACGACCCTGCCCTGCGCTACCACGGGCTGGAGGAGTTCGACGTGGCCATGGTGCATCTGCTTAAAAAAGAAAAGGTTCTGTCGGGAGCGCCAGAGCTGCTGGTGGCTGACGAAGAGAAGAAAATATTGATTTTCCGTAGGGAAAACTGTATCTTTGCACTGAATTTCAACCCGCAGGGGTCTTTCCAGGATTATGGTTTCTCCGCCCCTGAGGGAGAATATATTCAGGTCCTTGATTCGGACGATCCGCGCTTCGGCGGATTCGGACGCCTCGATGGACGTCAGACTCACGTGGCGCTCGACTCGCGCTGCCCCAACGGCAACCAAGCCTACGACCACACCCTCTACCTGTACCTGCCCAGCAGGTGCGCCATTGTATTGAAAAAGATTGTTTAATATGGCATTCTTGAAATTCAACAAAAACGAACTTGTCAACCTGGCTTACTCGCTCAAACGCGAGATTATCTGCGCCAATAAGACAGGTGCTTACAGTAACACATCTATAGTGGGCTGTAATACGCGCCGCTATCACGGCCTTCTTGCAGTCACCCTGGACCGTTTTGGCGGCGACCACTACCTGCTGCTTTCTTCGCTCGACGAGAGCCTGATTGTACGCGGCAAACAGTTCAACCTTGGAATTCATTGCTACGGCGATATTTATGAACCGAGGGGACATAAGTATGTGGTGGATTTTGCCGAAGACCCGGTGCCCAACATTACCTGCAAAGTGGGCGAGGTGCTGTTCCGCAAAAGCCTTATCCTGGTGCCCGACAAAGACCAGGTGCTCATAAAGTATGAACTGCTTGAGTCGCCCTCTCCCGTGACTCTGCTGGTCAAACCTTATCTTGCATTCCGTAATACCCATGCACTGACACAGCAGAACGACCAGGCCGATACTTCTTATCAAGAAGTCCCTGGCGGCGTGTCTTTCCGCATGTATCCCAATTTCCCGGACCTCAATCTGCAGTTGAGCGACAAGACTGCGGAGTGGAAGTACCTGCCCTGCTGGAACAAGCGCATCACTTATTCCGATGAATACCGCCGCGGATTCGACTGCACCGAAGATCTGTTCACGCCCGGTGTCTTCAGCATGAAACTTGTCCCTGGAGGCTCCGTGGTGCTGTCTGCATCTACTTCAGAGGTCGATCCCGCGCAACTTAAGCGCAAGTTTACAAACTGCCTGGGCAAGTTGCCGGAGGTGAGCGGCTATCGCGATCAGTTGGAGCGCTGCGCCGACTGGCTCATTACCAGGCACAACGGAGTGGCCATGATCAACGCCGGCCTGAGCTGGCTCAAGACAGGTCTGCTGCGCGAGACTCTCATCGCACTGCCCGGCCTCACTCTTCACGGAGCACGCCGCGCCGCCCTGTTCGAAGAGATTCTGGACAATCTCCTCGCCGCTGAGCAGGAAAGGCTTACGGTGCGTACCACACAGGTAGAAGCTCCCCTCTACATGGCTTGTACTCTGCAGGCTTATATCGACTGGGGCGCCGATCCCGCCAAGGTGTGGAAGAAATACGGGGGAACCATAAAAATGATCCTGGACAGCTACCTGCCCGGCCGCCGCAAAGAAGTGACCATGCATCCGAACGGCCTGCTGTGGGCCCAGGTGGACGGGGTAGCACTCACTTGGATGAATGCCTACATAGGCGGGCGTGCCGTGACCGAAAGGGCTGGGTATCAGATAGAAACCAACTCTTTCTGGTACAACGCCATTTGCTTCGCACTGGACATGGAAAGCCGCTTCGGACTCAAAGACAGTGGTTTCGTAAGTAAGTGGACTCCCATAGCGGAACAGGTGCGCGAGAGCTTTGCATCGGTGTTTATAGATCCGGAGACGGGCCGCCTCGCCGATTATGTGGACGGCGCCGGCCGCAACATGGACACGCGTCCCAACCAGCTCTACGCCATCTGGGTCAAGAATTCTCCGCTCGACGAAGAAATGTTCCCCGATGTTCTCAGGGTCATAGACAACGAGCTGGTGACTTCCCGCGGCATACGTACGCTCTCGCCCAGGGATCCTAAGTACAAGGGAGTATATGAAGGCTCGCAGATAGAAAGGGACCTTGCGTACCACCAGGGATGCACCCGTCCTTTCCTTCTGGAACCGTATATCGAAATGAGCTTCAAGGTCAAAGGCCCGTCTTTCATGAAGAGGGCCGAATGGCTCATAGAAGGCTTCTGGGCCGACCTGAGCAAGCACGGCGTAGGCGCCTTCTCGGAACTCTACGACGGCGATCCGCCCCACGAACCCCACGGAGTCATATCCTCCGCCCTCACAACGGCGGCCCTGCTTACGGTCAGTGACATGATAGATAAACAAAAGGAGGCAGATTTATGAGAGTACTGATGTTTGGATGGGAGTTCCCTCCCCATATCGCAGGAGGACTCGGTACTGCTTGCGAAGGCATAGTCAAAGGTTTGGCTCACAATGGAGTGGAGACTCTCTTTGTGATGCCCAACGCATCCGGCGACGAAGACCAGAGCGCCACCACCATTATCAATGCCAGCGACGTTGCCGTGCGCAATGTCAGCAGCACAGTGGAAGAGTTTATCAACAAGGTCAAGTTCCTGTATGTAGATTCCAACCTTGTGCCATATGTCGATCCCGAAGAGTATTTCGCAGCCATAGAAAAGATGAAGGCGGAGAGCCTCAGCCAGACCACCGTAGGTTTTGGCCAGAAGTTCAAATTCTCCGGGAAATATGGTGCTAACCTCATGGAAGAGGTGTCGCGTTACGCCCAGGTGGGCGGCACTATAGCCATGCAGCACAAAGACGAGTTCGACATAATACATGCCCATGACTGGCTCACCTACCTGGCCGGAATTGCCGCCAAGGAACTCACAGGCAAGCCTCTGGTGGTCCACGTGCACGCCACCTCCTACGACCGTGGCGACGAAAAGCACATGGACAGCCGCGTGCTGGACATCGAGAAGCGCGGCATGATGGCCGCCGACCGTGTGGTCACTGTGAGCGACCTCACCCGCGGCATAGTCATTAACAAGTACGGAATAGATCCGGCGAAGGTGGTTACGGTGCACAACGCCGTAGATTTCAGCGGCCGTGAGAACATCGAAGTCGAACGCGGAATCAAAGACAAGGTGGTGACCTTCCTCGGGCGTATCACTTTCCAGAAGGGCCCGGAGTACTTTATCGAAGCTGCGGCAAAAGTGCTCAAACGCACGAAGGGTGTGCGCTTCGTAATGGCCGGAAGCGGCGATATGATGAACCGTGCGATACGCCAGGTGGCGCGTCTGGGCATATCCGACCGTTTCCACTTTACCGGGTTCCTCAGGGGGGCTGACGTCCAGAAGATGTTCGCCCTGTCCGATGTTTACATCATGCCGTCGGTGTCGGAACCTTTCGGCATTTCTCCGCTGGAGGCCATGCGTAGCGGCGTGCCTTCAATCATTTCTCATCAGTCAGGTGCTGCAGAGGTGCTCAAATACGCCCTTAAAGTGGATTTCTGGGACGTAGATGCCCTTGCAGACGATATATATGCGCTCGTGAGCTATCCGGCCCTTGCAGACTTTGCGTCCAAGCAGGGGTACGACGAAGTGAATGAGCTTAAGTGGAACGGCGCCACTGCCAAATTGAAAAAAGTTTACGAATCACTGTTATGAAAAAGTCAATCTGCCTTTATTTTCAGGTTCATCAGCCCACAAGACTCCGCCAGTATCGCTTTTTCGATATAGGTAAGGATTCTCATTACTACGATGATTTTGCCAACAGGACCATCCTGAAGAGAGTGGCCCAGAAGTGTTATCTGCCCATGAATGAGCTGCTTCTGGAGGCAATTGAGGCCAGCAAAGGCAAGTTCAAGGTGGCTTTTTCCATCTCAGGATCGGCACTCGAACAGTTGGACCGTTATGCCCCGGAGGTGCTTGACAGTTTCCGCAAGCTGGCCGCTACCGGCAGTGTGGAGTTCCTCTGCGAGACCTATTATCATTCCCTCGCATCGCTGGGGGCCCCTTCGGAGTTCGCCCATCAGGTCGAGAAACACAAAAAGCATGTCCAGGATACCTTTGGCGTGACTCCAACGGCATTCCGCAACACCGAGCTCATCTACTCCGACGACATTGCACGCCAGGTTTACGACCTCGGCTTCAAGACCATGCTTACCGAGGGTGCCCGCCACATCATGGGTTGGCAAAGCCCTAATTATATCTACACCGCCGAGTCGCAGCCAAAGCTGAGGCTGCTCCTTCGCAACTATGGACTGAGCGACGACATGGCTTTCCGTTTCTCGGACAGGGGCTGGAACGAGTGGCCGCTGACGGCCGAGAAATTCGTGGGCTGGCTCTCAGAGGCTGAGGGTGACATCGTAAACCTGTTTATGGATTACGAAACCTTCGGCGAGCACCAAAAGGCGGAAAGTGGCATTTTCGACTTTATGCGTGCCCTGCCTGGACAAGCTCTTGCTGCCGGGCTGAGTTTTGTGACTCCTACCCAGGCGGCCAAAAACATCAAGCCTGTGGCGGAACTCAGCGTCCCCGATCCAATCTCATGGGCCGATGAAGAAAGGGACCTGAGCGCATGGCTCGGCAACGAACTCCAGCAGGAGGCATACAACAAACTGTATCGCCTTACCGAAAAGCTGGCACTTTTGTCCGACCCTGAACTCTGGGCCGACTTCGGCCACCTCCAGGAGAGCGACCACTTGTATTATATGTGCACCAAATTCTTCTCCGACGGTGAAATCCACAAGCGGTTCAGCCCTTACGCCACACCCTACGAGGCATTTATCAACTACATGAACGTCCTTAGCGACTTTATCATAAGAATTAACGGACGGCAGTAAGGCTTGGAGGAAATACTGCATTATCTACAATCAAGCCATACAGCGATGCTTGTAAGTGGCGTTGTATTTAAAGGTATGTTGTAGTTGCATATCAGC
Organism: uncultured Bacteroidales bacterium; assembly: GCA_946403855.1. Classification (GTDB taxonomy): domain Bacteria; phylum Bacteroidota; class Bacteroidia; order Bacteroidales; family UBA932; genus Cryptobacteroides. Next base: position 6,433 of record CAMJBH010000029.1, on the reverse strand, counting down.
GAGAACGAAATTGAATTCTGAAAAAAATTCTATCTTTGCACCCATTATGCAAAACAACAGAATAGAAGTAGGAGATCCGGCTTGGAAAAGTGTGATGGTTACCCGTCACTTGCCGGAAGAACTCTCGGGTCTTGAGACCCTTTGTAAGAACCTGTGGTGGTGTTGGAATGAAGACGCCAAGCTGCTTTTCAGGTCCATTGATGCTGACATATGGCACACTTCGGGGCACAACCCCATGGCAATATTGGACAAGGTCAGCCTCAAGAGGTATAACGAGCTGGCCAAAGATGTGAACTTCCTGTCCCGTCTGGGTGCTGTGATGGAAGAATTCAACCGCTACATGGCCCTCAAGGACAAGCGTACAGAGCCTTCGGTAGCTTATTTCTGTATGGAATACGGCCTGGAGACTTCCCTCAAGATATATTCCGGAGGCCTTGGAATCCTTGCCGGAGACTACCTCAAGGAGTCGTCCGACATGAACGTGAACATGGTGGCTGTGGGCTTGCTGTACCGTTATGGCTATTTCACACAGCGCATTACGCCTCAGGGTAACCAGGTGGCGGAATACAATGCCCAGGATTTTCTCAAGATTCCGGCCGAACCTGTGCTGGACGAGAACGGCAACTGGCGTACCGTCAAAATGCAGATGCCCGGCCGTGAGATGTGCGCCCGTATATGGAAAGTGGCGGTAGGACGCACGGACCTGTACCTCCTCGACACAGATTTTGAGGCCAATGCCCCCGAAGACCGTCAGGTTACTCATCAGCTCTACGGTGGTGACTGGGAGAATCGTTTGAAGCAGGAAATACTTCTCGGAATAGGCGGCGTTCGCGCTCTGCGTGAGCTTGGCCTTAACCCTACCGTCTATCATCTCAATGAAGGTCATGCCGCATTTGCAGGGCTGGAGCGCCTGCGCGAGTACATGCAGTATCAGCATCTGGACTTCAATGAGTCCATGGAGCTTATACGCGCCAGCGGACTGTTTACTACCCATACTCCTGTTCCTGCCGGACATGATGCTTTCGACGAAGGTCTGCTGGGCAAGTATCTGGGTCACTACCCCGGCCGTTTCGGCATAAGCTGGGACACCATGCTCTCGCTTGGCAAGATTCATCCTGAGAGGTCTGACGAAAAATTCAGCATGAGTGTGCTGGCCGCCAATATGAGCCAGAACGTCAACGGCGTGTCCAAGCTCCACGGAAAGGTGAGCCAGGAGATATTCCAGGACATGTACAAGGGCTATCTTCCTGAGGAACTGCACATCAGCTATGTTACTAACGGTGTGCACTATGCCACTTGGGCTGCCAGGGACTGGAAAGCCATCCACTACAAGGTATTCGGCCCCGAGTTCCGTACTGGCCATTACGACAAGAGCTGCTTCGAACGCATATATAAGGTACCCGACGACGAAATATGGCAGGTGCGCAAGATACTCAAGGCCGAGCTTGTAAAAACCGTCATAGAGCGTATATCCGATCCTGCGCTGTGCAGCCATTACACTCCCACGCAGATGGTCAAGATAAGCGAGACTTTCCGTCCCGACGTTCTCACGATAGGTTTCGCCCGCCGTTTTGCCACTTACAAGCGTGCCACCCTTCTGTTCAGCGACCTTGACAGGCTGGACGCCATTGTCAACAATCCCGAGCACCCCGTACAGTTCGTGTTCGCCGGCAAGGCCCACCCGGCAGACGGAGCGGGTCAGGACCTCATAAAGCAGATTATCGACATTTCCAAGCAGGAAAGGTTCCTGGGCAAGATAGTGTTCGTCCCCGGCTACGATATACGTCTGGCAAAGAGGCTGGTCCAAGGCGTGGACGTGTGGCTCAACAACCCTACCCGTCCGCTCGAGGCTTCCGGTACTTCCGGCGAGAAAGCCGCCATGAACGGTGTCATGCACTTCTCTGTGCTTGACGGTTGGTGGGTTGAGGGCTATCAGGAAGATGCCGGATGGGCTCTCCCTCAGGAACGCACCTACGACGACCAGAACTATCAGAACGAACTCGACGCTGCTACCATCTATGCTACCATAGAGAATGAGATAGCTCCTGCTTATTACAATTTCAACGACCGCACCCGCCTCTCGAAAGAGTGGATTGGTTATATCAAGAACACGATTGCCAAGGTGGCCAGCAATTTCACCACCAACCGCATGCTTACCGATTACTGCGAACAGTATTACATACCTCAGGCCGCACGTTACGAAAAGCTTTGCGAGAATGGCAATGCCGTGGCACGCTATATTGCTGCGTGGAAGCAGAAGGTGCTCTCCGAATGGGACAACATAAGAGTCGTGTCCTGCAGGCAGCCCGACGCATCCTATGTGGTGTCCAAGCATGATCCCATCCGCGGCGAAGTGGAGTTGGATCTCGGACGCCTGAAACCCGAAGATATTGGAGTGGAGATGCTTCTGGCCACTTCCGATGCCAAGGGCAAACTCCATATTCAGGAAACCATACAGTATGAACTGGCGGAGGTCTCTGGCGGAATAGCCAAGTACGCAGTATCCGTGCAGCCCGACCGCACTGGTATGTACCAAGTGGGAATTCGCATGTATGCCAAGAACCCTGCACTGCCTCACAGGCAGGATTTCCCGCTCGTTAAATGGCTGTAATTTCAACAGGCTTTTTCGACGGTGTTCATATTGGGCACCGTCTTGTCATTGACACTCTGCTCTCCGAGGCTCTCGCCAGAGGGGAGCAGAGTCTTATTGTCAGTTTCTGGCCCCATCCGAGGGCCGTTTTGCAGAGCGGGGCGGAATCGCTCCGCTATCTGTCGTCGCGCAGCGCCCGCATGATGATGCTCCGCTCTTTGGGCGTGGACGAGGTGCAGACTCTGCGTTTCACACGTGAGTTTGCGGCCATGAACTCCCGGGAATATCTTCAGATGCTGTGCCGTGACTACCAGTGTTCGGCACTTGTGCTCGGCTATGACACCCGTTTCGGAAAAGAACAGGCTGGCCCGGAAGAAATTGCCGCCCAGGCCCGTGAGATGGGCCTCGGAGCCATCATCACTCCTCCGGTGCTATATGACGGCAAACCCGTCAGTTCCAGCCGTATCAGGGCGGCGCTTTCAGAAGGTGACGTGGTCCTGGCCGGCAAACTGCTCGGCCGGCCCTACAGGCTTGAAGGTGTGGTGGTCAGCGGAAACCGAATCGGCCGCACGATAGGTTTTCCCACCGCCAACATGAAGCTCTACGAGCCCCTCATGCTTGTGCCTCGTGAAGGAGTGTATCATACGAAGGTCAGGGTGCTTGGGGCTGAATATGACGGCATGACCAATATAGGCACCCGCCCGACTTTGGACAACCGCGGGGCCCTGACCATCGAAACGCATATCCTGAATTTCGACGAGATGATTTACGGCCTCGACTTGAGTATCGATTTCGTGCGTCGCATTCGGGACGAGCGTCGCTTCGGCTCGCTTGAGGAGCTTAAGGCCCAGCTCAGCGCCGACGCCCGGAGCATTTCCTGACAAACTGCCGGCTTGCTGGCCCTGTCAGAACCGACCTCTCTCTCCTCCCGTGTGCGAAACCGTCCCTTTTGCACACGGCAGCTGCGTTTATCTGGGCGTGGGGAACATTGATTCAAGAACGGAAGGCTCTATTTTTAGTATGCGTCTAATTTGGCTGTTGTTCGAATGATAGTCGAAGTGCAATTTGCGCGCAAGGTCTAATTTCGCATCGTGTGGAAGTAAAGCAGGGCTTGAGACGTTGGATACTTGTTTTGAGTATGAAATCGCATATGAGTATAATTCTTCGTCCGTAATGTTTGCTGCATCTCCAAGCAAGTTTGAAAACTCAGCATAGGCTTCAAAGTTCTTCGTGAGCATATTGAAGTACTGATGCGCTGACCTGTAAAATGCCCGGCCTGTTTGCCAGTCGCAAAAGGATTCAGGACTTATGCATCCGTTTCTTACAGTATAGTTGTCAGGAAGAATAATATTCCTGCTGCACGTTATCAGGCGCTTGTCTTTATAGGACAAATCGTTGAATTTTACTGATTTAAGGCTGTCGATGTCTGGACCGAAATAAAGAACGCCACTGCCCCATGGAGAAGAAAATGGCGTTTGTGAAGAATCAACGACATACCTGTTTCGATGCGTATAAACAATGTTGTTCCTTAGCAACTGCAGATTGTCAATAGGCAGCGGCTCGCAGATAAACATGTCGGGAAGAACCAATATCTTTCCTCTTGAAGCGGCCCAGCGCTTAAGTCTTTTTGAGTATAATTTTAAATACTCGATGCATTGCTTGGGAGAATGTGCCCTTGCAATCAGGTGCAGATGGTTATTCATAATCTGGATAGCATATACCTTGATGCCTGCATCCAATGTGCACACGGCTGAAAGGGTTAAGCCGAAACGATACTCCTCAGGGGTCGTAAACAAGATTTCAGTGAGGTTGCCGGGAGTCGCGATGTGCCAGTAAGGGCCATTTTGATCAAAGAGGAACTGGCAGTACGACTCTTTGTCGATAAATGATGAGTTTTTCATAGCAATAGTTCTTTTTGCAAAGATGATAAGAAACTATCTTTTTCGCAACTCCTTAAATACATTATTCTACTTGCCCTTTTGCTCACGAGAGAACTATATCATAAATTATTAGTATCTTTGCAGGCTATGTTGACATCTAAAGAAATAAGGCAGAAGTTTTTGGACTTCTTCGCTTCCAAAGGACACACGGTTGTGCCCTCTGCACCTATGGTGGTCAAGAATGATCCCACCCTTATGTTTACCAATGCCGGAATGAATCAGTTCAAAGACATCTTCCTCGGCAACAAGACAGCTCCTTACAACCGCGCTACGGATTCTCAGAAGTGTCTGAGAGTCAGCGGAAAACATAACGACCTCGAAGAGGTGGGACACGATACGTACCACCACACCATGTTCGAAATGCTGGGTAACTGGAGTTTCGGCGACTACTTCAAGACGGAGGCCATCGACTGGGCCTGGGAACTTCTTACAGAAGTCTATAAGATAGACAAGAACCTCCTGTATGCCACAGTGTTCGAAGGTTCCCCCGAAGACGGAACACAGATGGACCAGGAAGCCAAGGAAGCTTGGCTGAAGCATCTTCCGGAAGATCACATCCTGCTCGGAAACAAGCACGACAATTTCTGGGAGATGGGAGACACGGGTCCCTGCGGCCCTTGCTCAGAGGTCCACATCGACATTCGCTCCGAAGAAGAAAAGGCAGCCAGCGGCATCCCCGGCCGCGACCTTGTCAACAAGTCCGACCCCCATGTGATTGAAATCTGGAACCTTGTATTCATGCAGTTCCAGCGTATGTCCGACGGCCATCTGGAGCCCCTACCCGCAAAGAACATAGACACCGGAATGGGCTTCGAGCGCCTCTGCGCCGTGCTGCAGGGTAAGAACAGCAATTACGACTCCGACGTTTTCACCGGCATGCTCGCAAAGATAGGCGAGCTGAGCGGCCACCGCTACGGCGAGAGCTCGCAGACCGACGTGGCCATGCGCGTCATTGCGGACCACATCCGCGCCATATCCTTCTCCATCGCAGACGGGCAGCTGCCTTCCAATGTCAAGGCCGGCTACGTCATCCGCCGAATCCTCAGAAGGGCTGTGCGCTATGGTTATACCTTCCTTGGCCTCTCCGAGCCTTTCCTCTGCCGCCTCGTGCCACAGCTTGTGGACGACATGGGCGAAGCTTATCCGGAACTGCCTGCACAGCAGAAACTTATCGAGTCGGTTATCCGCGAGGAAGAGCTCGCTTTTCTGCGTACTTTGGACCGCGGTATCAAGCTCCTCGACGAGTGCATCGAGCGTAACGCAGACTCCAAGGTGATACCCGGAGCCGATGCCTTCCGCCTGTATGATACATACGGATTCCCCATCGACCTTACCGAGCTTATCGCCGCTGAACGTGGATTCACTGTGGACCTGGAGGGCTTCCAGAAGGAACTTCAGCAGCAGAAAGACCGTGCCCGCAATGCCACGGCAAACTCGTTCGGCGACTGGACAGTCTATCACGAAGGCGAGAATGTGGAATTCACCGGTTACGATACCACTTGCACCTCCGGCGCACTTCTTCTCAAGCAGCGCACAGTGATCCAGAAGAACAAGGAAATGCTCCAGCTGGTGTTCGACCGCACCCCCTTCTATGGCGAAATGGGCGGCGAGATAGGGGACACCGGCACCATCACTTCCGCTGACGGAGAAACTATCAAGATACTCAACACTATCAAGGAAAACGAGCTCACGATACACATCGCCGAGCGACTTCCTCAGAACCCCGAAGGTGAATTCACCCTCTGTGTCGATGCCGCCCGCCGGCAGCGGATAGCCAACAACCACAGCTGCACCCACCTTATGCACAGGGCTCTGCGTGAGATCCTCGGCAACCATGTGGAGCAGAAAGGCTCTTATGTGTCCGACAAGGGATTCCGCTTCGACTTCTCCCACTTCGAGAAGC
>CAMJBH010000028.1 GCA_946403855.1 uncultured Bacteroidales bacterium | reverse complement strand
CTATGGCAAGATATACAGGTCCCAGCACCAAGATCGCCCGTAAGTTCGGCGAGCCTATCTTCGGTTCCGATAAGTATTTTGAGAAACGTAACTTCCCTCCGGGACAGCACGGTCTGGCCTCCAAGCGCAAGAAGCAGAAGGAGTACGGCACCCAGCTCAAGGAGAAGCAGAAGGTCAAGTACATGTACGGTGTGCTCGAGCGTCAGTTCCGCAACACCTACGAGAAGGCCACCCGCATGGCCGGACAGAAGGGTGAGAACCTCATTCTCCTCCTCGAGTCCCGTCTCGACAACGTAGTGTACCGTCTGGGTATCGCTCCCAGCCGCGCCGCTGCCCGTCAGCTCGTTTCCCACCACCACATTACGCTCAACGGCGACGTGTGCAGCATTCCTTCCGCACAGGTCAAGCCCGGCGACACCGTGGCAGTCCGCGAGCGCTCCAAGAGCCTCGAGGTCATCCAGGCAAGCGTAGCTTCCGTGGCCAAGTATTCATGGCTCGAGTTCGACAACAAGACTCTCGTCGGTAAGTTCCTCAATCTTCCGACTCGTACCGAGATCCCCGAGACCATCAACGAGCAGCTCATAGTCGACCTCTACTCCAAGTAACAGTTAACACCAACAAAAGAACAACATGGCAATCTTAGCATTCCAGAAACCCGACAAGGTGATCGTGCTCGAAAGCACCGATACCGTAGGCCGTTTTGAATTCCGCCCTCTTGAGCCCGGATACGGCCAGACTATCGGCAACGCTCTCAGGCGCATCCTTCTCGCCTCGCTCGAAGGTTTCGCGATTTCTCAGATCAAGATTGTCGGAGTTGACCAGGAATTCCAGACCATCCCCGGTGTCATCGAGGGTATGCAGGACATCATCCTCAACCTCAAGCAGGTGAGATTCCGCCGCATGGTCGAGTCCGTCGATTCCGAGACTGTCAACATTACCGTCAGCGGCAAGCAGGAGTTTACCGCTGAAGATATCTCCAAAGGATTGTCTTCTTTCAAGGTGTTGAACCTCGATCAGCATATCTGTTCCCTTGAGCCGTCCGTAAAGCTCGAAATCAGCATCACCATCACCAAGGGCCGCGGTTTCGTACCCGCCGAGGAGAGCCGTGATGAGAACACCCCCATCGGCACCATTCCCGTGGATGCCATCTACACTCCTATCCGCAAGGTCAACTGGAGCGTGGACAACTGGCGTGTCGAGCAGAAGACCGACTACGAGAAACTCACTCTCGAGGTGGAAACCGATGGTTCCATCAGCCCCGAGAATGCACTCGAGGAAGCTGCCAACATATTGATTTACCATTTCAGGCTTTTCACAGACGACAAGAAGGTGTCTCTTGAGAACGCAGTGGAATCTACCGCCGGCGAACTCGATGAGGAGTCACTCCGCACAAGGCACCTGCTCATGTCCAAACTTGCCGACGTAGGCCTTTCGGTGCGTGCTTTCAACTGCCTCAAGGCTGCTGAGATCGAGACCTTCGCAGATCTCGTGTCCTACACCCGCCCTGAGCTCATGAAGTTCCGCAACTTCGGCCGCAAGAGCCTGCACGAAATCGAACTTCTCGTCGAAAAGATGAAGCTCGAGTTCGGAATGGACGTCACCAAGTATAATATCGAACCTAAGAAAAAAATTGAACAACAGTAGAGATGAGACACAATAAAGCTATCAATCATCTTGGACGTCAGAGCGGTCATCGCAAGGCTATGCTCGCCAATATGGCTTCTTCCTTGATCATGCACAAGCGTATCAATACCACTGTAGCCAAGGCAAAGGCCCTCAAGAGCTATGTTGAGCCGCTTATCACCAAATCCAAGGAGGATACCACTCACTCCCGCCGTGTAGTGTTCAGCTACCTCAAGGACAAGAACGCAGTTGCTGAGCTTTTCCGCACTGTGGCTCCCAAGGTGGCAGACCGTCCGGGTGGATACACCCGCGTGCTCCACACCGGTTTCCGTCAGGGAGATGCAGCCGAGATGGCTCTGATCGAGCTCGTTGACTTCAACGAGGCAGCACTTGCAAGTGCACCTAAGGCCGAGAAGAAGGCAACCCGCCGCAGCCGCGCCAAGAAGGCCGAAGCTCCCGCTGAGGCCCCTGCAGCCGAGGTCCCCGCACAGGAGGAGAAGGCAGAATAAGGCAGAATCCAAAACAAAGCCCCGACCAGTCAAAAAGGCCGGGGCTTTGCTTTCTATATTATTTTTGCTTATTTTAGCATTTTAAACCAATAACCGAGAATATGAATCCACTATTCTATGCGGTTCCGTGCGCTTCTTTGCTGGCGCTTTTGTTCGCATTCATCTTCTATCGTCAGATGAAGAAGCAGGACGAAGGAACCCCAACTATGAAACAAATCGCCCAGTATGTACGTGAGGGAGCAATGGCTTACCTTAAGCAGCAGTACAAGGTAGTCATCATTGTGTTTGCAATTATGGCAGTGTTCTTCGCCATACTTGCATACGTGTTTAAAGTTCAGAATCCTTGGGTCCCCTTCGCCTTCCTCACCGGAGGTTTCTTCAGCGGTCTGGCCGGTTTCATCGGCATGAAGACTGCTACTTTCGCATCGGGACGTACCGCCAACGCCGCCCGCCGTTCCCTGAACGCCGGCCTTAAGGTGGCCTTCCGCAGCGGCGCCGTGATGGGCCTCACCGTGGTAGGACTCGGACTTCTGGACATCGCCCTGTGGTATATCCTGCTCAACGCATTCATAGTCGAAGCCACTGAGGCTCAGAAGCTCGTGGTCATCACCACCACCATGCTGACCTTCGGTATGGGTGCCTCTACCCAGGCTCTCTTCGCCCGTGTGGGCGGTGGTATCTACACCAAAGCAGCCGACGTAGGAGCAGACATCGTGGGCAAAGTGGAGAGCGACCTTCCCGAAGATGATCCCCGCAACCCCGCAACCATCGCCGACAACGTGGGCGACAACGTGGGTGACGTGGCAGGCATGGGCGCCGACCTTTACGAAAGCTATTGCGGCTCCATCCTTTCCACAATGGCTCTCGGAGCTTCCGCATTCTACATGGCCGGACCTGAAATGCAGACCAAGGCAATCATCGCCCCTATGCTCATCGCAGCAGTGGGCGTAGTGCTCTCCGTGATCAGCATTTTCACCGTTCGCACCAAAGAGGGCGCCGGCATGGCCCAGCTTCTCAAGAGCATGAGCTTCGGTACCAATCTGGCCGCCATCCTGAGCGGCGTGGCTACCTTCGGCATCCTGGCCCTCGTGTTCGGCACCGGCAACAGCGACTGGTGGCACTTCTCCTGCTCCGTGGTTTCCGGACTCATTGCAGGCGTGGTCATTGGCAAAGCTACTGAATATTACACTTCGCATTCGTACAAGCCCACGCAGAAGCTTGCAGAGGCATCGAAGACCGGCCCTGCCACCGTTATCATCAATGGTGTCGGCCTTGGCATGATCTCTACGGCCGTCCCCGTTATTTCCATCGTCTGCGCCATCGTGCTTGCATATCTCTTCGCCATCGGCTTTGACGTGCAGAACATGATGACCGCCGCCAACCTTTCCAAAGGTCTGTACGGCGTGGCCATCGCTGCCGTCGGTATGCTTTCGACGCTTGGTATAACCCTTGCCACCGATGCCTACGGCCCTATAGCCGACAATGCAGGCGGCAACGCCCAGATGAGCGAACTTGAGCCCGAAGTGCGTGAGCGCACCGACGTCCTCGACGCCCTTGGCAACACCACTGCCGCTACCGGAAAGGGATTTGCAATCGGTTCCGCCGCCCTTACCGCACTGGCCCTGCTGGCATCCTACATTGAAGAGATAAAGATAGCTCTGGAGCGCACCGGCGCCATGGTTTCCGGCGTTGCCGGCCAGGTGAAGGCAGCAGAGGCATCTATCCTCGATATCCTCAACAACTACAATGTTTCCCTGATGAATCCGACAGTGCTTGCCGGTGTATTCATCGGATCCATGATGGCCTTCCTGTTCTGCGGTCTCACAATGAACGCCGTGGGCCGTGCCGCTTCCAAGATGGTAGTGGAGGTGCGCCGTCAGTTCCGTGAGATCAAGGGCATACTTACCGGAGAGGGAACTCCCGATTACAAGCGCTGCGTGGAGATTTCCACCAAGGCCGCACAGCATGAGATGCTCGGTCCTTCGCTGCTTGCCATCATAGTGCCCGTCGTGGTGGGCCTGGTGCTCGGCGTGGCCGGTGTCCTGGGTCTGCTCATCGGCGGTCTGGGCGCAGGTTTCGTGCTGGCCGTGTTCATGTCCAACAGTGGCGGAGCCTGGGACAATGCCAAGAAATTCGTTGAAGAAGGTCACTTCGGCGGCAAGAACTCTGAGTGCCACCACGCCACCGTGGTGGGCGACACCGTGGGCGACCCGTTCAAGGACACCAGCGGCCCTTCGCTGAACATCCTCATCAAGCTCATGAGCATGGTGAGCATCGTGATGGCCGGCCTTACAGCCAGTTTCCATCTGCTGTAGGACTTTTCTTCTGACTAACTGACGGGCAGGGTCTCTTTTAAGCCGGAGACCTTGCCCGTTTTGGTATTAATCCTTAACTTTGCAGCGGTGAAAGGACATGATTATGATATGGAAGCTTTGTTCCGGCAGCATTTCAGGCCGTTGTGTCTTTATGCCTTGCACTATCTAGAAGATGCAGATGACGCCGAGGACGTTGTTCAGGAGTGCTTCCTTTCGTTATGGCAAAGCAAACCGGAAAATCCGAAACCATGGCTTTACACGGCTGTCCGCAACCGCAGCATAGACCGCCTGCGCTCGCGCCGTGTTTTTGACTCCGTCCCTGAAGATCTGGCCGAAGAACTCTCTTTCGATGAAATAGTTTCCCGCAGCGAAAGCGAAGCGCGCCTGTGGTCTGCTGTGGAGGCTCTGCCCGAACAGCGCCGCCGCTGCCTTGTTATGGCCAAGCGCGACAATATGACTTACAGCGAGATCGCTTCCGAGCTCGGGTTGTCGGAGAATACAGTCCGCAACCATATTTCGCGGGCATTGAATGCCCTTCGCGGTGCCGGCCCAAAAGAATTTCTGTTTATTCTGTCATTTTTTTGATTCTGCGATGGTACTATTTGAACAAAACTCCGTCTTAGAGTCATAATGGACAGACTAAATTTTGTTTTAACTCATTTCAAAGAGGGGCGTTTCGACGCCCGTCGCGCATACAGGCGGTTCCGTGCCATGGCCACGGACCACGTCAAGGCGTGGCCCCGCTGGTGGCGTCCTGCGGCATTGTCGCTGGCCTTCGCCGCCGTTGCGGCAGTACTTTTCTTCCGCTGGCAGGGAGCGGTCACGGAATACAAATCAATTGATATAGTTCAGAGTTTTACGCTCAAGGACGGAAGCCGCGTAACGCTCGCTCCCGGTTCCACCCTCGAGCTTCGGGCGCACCGGAATCCCCGTGCCGTCAGCATGAGGGGCAAGGTTTATTTTGAAGTCGCGCACGACGAAGCGCATCCTTTCACCGTGGATGTCCCGGGAGCCCTAGTGCAGGTTCTCGGCACCCAGTTCCAGGTCTTGCAGGACAGTCTCGGCTCCAGGGTGGATGTGACAAGTGGCCGCGTCCGGCTGAGCTGCGGCAATGTTTCTGAAATTCTGACGGCAGGGCAGTCGGCGTCGGCCTCGGCAGACACCGTGGTGCGAGTTCCGCAAGCGCCGAATCCCTCGGCCTGGGCGACGAAGACCTTCGTATATGAAGCTGAACCCCTGGGAGATGTTCTGAAGGAGCTGTCGGCATACTTTGGCGAGAACCTGTCCACCACCTCTCCCGGAAGGCTCCTGACGGCTAAATTCGGGGCGGAAGAATCTCTTGACGAAATAATAGGACTGATCGAGAGCGCACTTGGCGTGTCCATAACCAGAGCAACGGGAGGAACGAAGTGATGAGGGCTAAGAATCTGATAATGACGGCGCTGCTTGCGGCGGTCGCCGTGTCTTGCGGCCGCAAACTTCCGGAGCCTTCCATAGGATGGCCTGCGCAGCGCGCCATTGATGCTTTGGTTGGCGAATATGCCGTCGATACTCTTATGTGGAACGGGCCGGAGCTTGATCTCAAGGAGATTGAGAAGGGTTTTGCTGAACTATCTTTTACAGTAGCTGTTTCCCACACAACCAAGGACGGAGGATATTTTTCTGTTCCGGTAATCTGCAGTGTGCGATATAGTCCGTATCCCCAGCAAGGATATGTTTCTTTCCGGTTCAAAGCAGAGAAAGACGGCACCCTGTCTTTCGAGGCCAAGGACTCTTACATTCAGGGCGGCCGCCTGGAAGAGCCGGAAATGTCATTCGCTGATGGCTGTCTGACATTGTCTTATGTAACGGAAGTGCTTGTGATGCCCGGCCGTGAATTCGTTGAGGGACACATGACCAGCGTGTGGCGCTGCATATCAACAAAGGAGAGAGAGCAATGAAGAAGTTGATGATTATATTGTTGGCCGCCGCCGTTTCACTTCCGGTTTTTGCGCAAAAGACAGTCAGGGAAGGGCTGGGCCAGCTCGAAAAGCGCTACGGAGTGCACTTCGTGTACGATTCTACCTTGCCCCTGGATTCGGCCTACAGCGGGAAACCCCTTGATTCCAGAGGCTTCAGAACCAATCTGCGCCGGCTGTTGCAAGGTACAGGTCTGGACTTCGAGATACATAACCGGCAGGTGGTGCTTAAGCGCTTGCCGTCGGCAGTGAAAATATCGCCCGAACAGATGGCTTCTCTGTCGGAAGTGCAGCTGCTCGATTCGGCAAAAGTGATAGACTGGAAGGAACAAATGATGGACGTGCCTGCTCCCGGGAGCATAGGGCTGAGCCGTCTGGCTGTGCTCCAGGCGCCTGTTCTGTTCGGAGAGAAAGATGTACTCAAGACGCTCCAGATGCTTCCGGGCGTGCAAGCTGCATCCGAAGGATTCAGCGGCATCAGCGTCAGGGGCGGATATGCCGACGAAAACCTTATCCTTCTGGACGGTGTCCCGGTGTACAATGCCGACCACTTGCTCGGGCTGTTTTCGGTTTTTCCGGCCGAATCGGTGGGCGGGGTAACCCTTTATAAAGGGAACTTCCCGGCTTGTTACGGCGGCCGTACATCGTCGGTAGTAAGCGTGACCAGCGCCGAAGGCAACGGCACTGCGTTGAGGGGCAACGTGACGGCGGGACTGCTGGCAAGCAAGCTGCACCTCGACGGCCCGATAGACAGCCTTACGCGCTTTTCCTTCAGCGGCAGAGTCCTACACACCATGCTTGCCGAGCCGGTCCTGCTGTGTCTGGATTCTTCGTCCAACCTTTGGTTCTACGACCTCAACGGACGCCTCGACAGCGACCTGTCGCCTTCCGACAAGCTGTCGCTGACGGTTTATAACGGATGGGACTTGTACCGCGATGACCGGCAGGGTGCGGAATTCGAAAGAGTCTATGACCGGAATTTCGCTCCGCTTGACAAATATACTTACACCGACAATCACTATCTCTATGCCTGGGGCAACACTCTTGCGGCGCTCAGATGGACTCATTCCAAGGCGTTGAATGTCGCACTGGCATACTCCCGTTATGGAATAAGGGACATGAGAAAAGGTACCGTGGACACGGAGCTGGAGGAAGACAAACAGTCGGTCAGCACCGTCACCAATGCGGCTTCCGTGCTGCGCGATGTGCATTTGTCGGCCGGCTACAAGACAGATAACTTTGATCTTGGGGCGCATTACACCTTGCATCTTTTCAACCCCGGCGGACGCACCCGCCACATCTCAGAGACAGAGAACGGTGCGTGTGTCAGCGACAGCCTGTTCTGGCTTGTGCGGCCGGAAACTACGGTTTCCCACGAGGCGGCGGTGTGGGGAGAAGGTAATATCGGCATAGGAGACCGCCTGTCCATTCATCCCGGGCTGCGCCTGAGTCTTTTCTGCTCCTTCGGAAAGGCCTGGTTCATCCCCGAACCCAGGTTCAGCGTCCGCTGGAGGCCGTCAGAGGCCTGGCTGGCCGAAGCCGGCTACACACGCATGTCTCAGTGCATGCACCGTATTCCGACGCTGTTCTCGATTATGCCTGGAGATGAGTGGAGGCCGATTTCGGCATCTTTGCCTCCGATGACTTCCGATCAGGTCTCTGCCAGTGTGCGCTACTCGGGCGTTGAAGGATGGGATTTCTCGGCGGAAGCTTATTTCAAGAGCCTGAACGGAGTTGCGGAATACCGCAACAGCTATTCCACACTTGGCTCCAGCTACGCCATGTGGTCATCCATCGTGGCCTCCGGGCAGGGCCGGGCGTGGGGCACCGAGCTGCTGGCCCGCAAAACCTCCGGCCGCCTCACCGGCTGGCTTGGCTATACCCTTTCCTGGGCGTACCGTCAATTCGCGGACGGCAGTGTGGGAGGGGGCCGGCGCTTCCCGGCTTCTACCGACAGGAGGCACCGTATCAATCTGTGCCTTACATATAATATCAACGAGCACACCGATCTCACGGCAGCCTGGACTTTTGCTTCCGGAGCTCCCATGACCGTCCCTTCGCACTACGTACGTATATTCAGCGAACCTTCCCAGAATTATTATAAGGAATACCGGGATGTCCTGTATGCTTCGGCGGCTGGTGGCTGGAGGCTTCCCCCTGTGCACCGTGCCGATGTGAGCATCAATTTCCGAAAGCCGCTGCACCGGGGAGACAGAGTCTGGAGCTTCGGTATCTATAATCTCTATGGCAGCCGTAACGGCGAGATTTATTATCTGACGGCCACGCAAAGCAGCAGTCCCGGAGTTCCGGGATACAGCACTTCCTATCCTGATGGCACTCCGGCTGTTATGAGGAATTCCATACTTATGTTCCTGCCTACTGTATCATATACACGCAATTTCTGATGAGACGATATATTTTTCTGCTGATTATGCTACTGCCGGTGGTCTCGTGCAGCCAGATGATAGTGCCGGAGCCCGCAGGTGCCGACAGGATACTGTGCCTTAATGCGAGACTCTACACGGCTGATACTTTGCATACTGTGTCTGCCTGCTACGGCTGCCGCACTGGCGTAGAGCCTGCTCCGGGGACCGTTGTGGCTTGTTTTGTGAACGGCGTCCGGGTAGATGAAGCTGTGGCCGACTCGCTCGGAGATGCGCCGCTCCGTGCCCATATCCGCCCGGGCGATACGGTGTGCATTACGGCGGAGGCCCCGCTTGCGCCATCTGTCAGCGCCAAAGCGGTGGCGCCCCCCGTTCCCACGATAGGCTACGCCAGTTTTGAAGATTTCAGCATGTTAATGCAAGTGGTGGACAGTACTCCGGAAGAGGAGTATTTTGTCGTAAAACTCTATGAAGACGACCGGGTATATAACCAAGACAGCGGCGAAGTCGTTCTGCAGGAAAGGACCGGGGTGCTGGTCCCTGGAGAACAAGAGCGAGTGTTCAGCGACCATGCCTTTGCGGGAGCGGCTAAGACAATGAATATCAGTTACCACAGTAACAGATATACTTACATGTACAAGGACTATGGCTCTTATGATTATGAAGTAAGCGACAAACAGCGCTTTGTGCTCGAGACGTCGATGCGCTTGCGCCTGTGCTCCCTGTGCGCCGAGGACTATTGGACGTCTTTCTTGCTTTCCGGCGACAACTGGGACGGATTTGAGAATCCCTTGGACCAATTAGGCAGCCCGGTTGTATATCCGAGCAATGTCGATGGAGGCGCAGGGCTTGTGGCGGTGCGCAGTTGTGCGGACGCAGTGCTCCCGTATGCAGAAGTCATCATGGACGGCAACGGGCACGTTCTGTCGGACCGCTACTTGTTCTGAAAGACTTCGAAGAATTCCGGGAAGCTCTTGGCCACGCAGGCGGTGTCGTCGATGTCTATGGGGCTGTCGGCGCCCAGTGAGGCAAGGGCGAGGGCCATGGCCATACGGTGGTCGTGGCGTGAGGTGTATGACCCTCCGCGCAGCAGACGGTGTCCCAGCAGCCTGCCGGTGAGGCTCTCGCCCTGGACCACCAGTACATCGCCCTCGGCAAAGGCTTCCACTCCCATTTGCTGCAGCATTTCAAGTATAGCGGCGGCCCTGTCGGATTCCTTGCCGGCAAGTCTTCCCAGGCCTGCGATGCGGCTTTCGCCGGCGCAGAAGGCCGCCAGCACGGCCACCACGGGGAAGAGGTCAGGAGCATGGTTGAGGTCGAAGCTGAATGCCTCCAGAGGTGCACGCCGTATGCATATTGTTCCGCCCTCCAGCTGGGACACTATGGCTCCCGCTTCTACGAGCACGTCGATTATCGCTATGTCGGCCTGGATGGATTTCATGTCGAGGCCTTCGATTTCGACGCTTCCGAACATGGCGCCGGCTGCAAGGAATGCCGCCGCAGCACTCCAGTCGCTTTCAATTGCAAGGTCGGCGGCGCGGTAGTGCTGCCCGCCCTTTATCTTGAACGTTATGCCCGTACAAGCGCTCCAGTCTTCATTTTCAAGCATTTGCGCATCTCCTTCCATTTCGCTCCGGGTGCTTATTCCGAAGTGCCCCAGCACATCGAGGGTGATGTACATGTACGGCAGGCTCTTGGGTTCGCTCACGTGGAGCGTGCTGTCTTTTGTGCAGAGCGGCAGGGCCATGAGCAGGCCAGAGATGAGCTGGGAGCCTCCGGATCCGCTGACTTCTGCGTTGCCGGGGATCAGGCGTCCGCGGACGGTCAGGGGAACGTGGATCTCGCGCTTGGAGCTTTCGTCGAGGTTGTTCAGAAGTACGCCGAAGGCCGCCATGATGGATGCGGCTTCGTTCATGGGACGGCGGGTCAGGGTGCCGTAGCCTTCGAGGGCGAACGGGATGCCGTTGATTGCGGAGAGGACGGGGATGGAGAGACGGGCCAGGAGTCCGGACTCGCCTACGTTGAGCAGTTGTAGACCAAGGTCTTGGCTTATGGGGCCTATGCCTTTGATTGTCAGTGTGCTGCCGTCTTTCTGCACGTCGGCCCCGAGGGAACGGGCCGCCTGCAGAGCGGCTTCGCTGTCTTCGCAGGGGCTGTAGTCGTACAGGCAGGTGGTTCCTTCAGCAAGGACTGCCGCCAGTATGGCCCTCTGGGCGAAGCTTTTGGACGCCGGCATGCGCAGGCCGCTGCGTTTGTATGGCTTGAAGCTTCCGTAGATGGTTTCTGCCAGCTCTTTCGCTGCCGGTTGTCCGGGTGCGGTGGCTTCTTCTGCGCTCAGTGCCGCATAGGTGAAGGGCGCGCCGCGTTTGAGGCATTCGGTGCGTGTGCTCCGGCCTTCTTCTCCCATGCCGAATGCTATCAGGCGTCCCTGCAGGGAATCGACGTCTTCGAGGATTATGCTGTAGAGGCTCTCGATGCGGGCGGCGTCTTCGGGGCTGTTGCAGGTGGTGACTATTTTGGCTATGTCGGCTCCGTAGCGGAAGCACCTGGCAAGGGCCATCTGAAGTCCTTGTTCGTCAGGGGTTTGGGCGAAGTCGTGGTGCGAGCGTATAAGGGAGGTGCCGCACTCCCGGCAGAGTTTCTGGAAGCGGCGGCTGAAGTCGGCGGGGGCTTCTATTTCAAGGTCGGCGTAGCGGGCTCCGGCCTGCACGGCAAGGCTCAGCTTGTGCTCGGCGTCGGCCCAGCTTCCGGCTGGACCTGTGCTATCCACCTGCACCCCCGGGGAGCAAGGGGAGGGTTCCCCCTGAACCCCTCTGTCGCTGCGCTCTGAGCAGCGGGTCGGCGATTTTCCTGCCTGGGCACGGCAGGTAGCCACGAGGGGGATGTCAGTCTGGCTGAACAGTTCTTCTATTTCGCTGTCGCTGAGAGTGCAGCTGTCGAGGCGTATCTCGGCCATTTCGAGCTGCGGAAGCAGCGCCATTATTTCCTGGTAGGTCTTGTTTTGTAGGCTTGTGCAAATCATAATAAGGCTTTGAAGACTCTAAGATACAGCAAATAATCCGAAAATGCTTAGAAGGCGCCTGTTTTTGATTGGTAATCACTTTAAATAAAAACTGAAAATTTGAAATTAGCAATATTTTAGATACCTTTGCAATCCCTCCCGGACTTCTGAACTCCGGGACTGCCTTGCCCGAGTGGCGGAATGGTAGACGCGATGGACTCAAAATCCATTGTCCTTTAAAGATGTGCGGGTTCGAGTCCCGCCTCGGGCACGAGCAAGGCAAAAACCGTTCGAACTTTTTCGATTATTCGAGAGTAGCGAACGGTTTCTCTTTTTCTGATGTCCTGCCTGCCTTGCTCGCGCCCGAGGCGGCGGTGGCGGCTAATGGGTTAAGCTTCAGGGACTTGCTTAAAAAGCCTGCATCGTTTTTTATGCAGGGAAAGGCGGAAGACAATAAAGATAGCAATTACCGAAGCCTCTTTTGCAGGGCCGCTGTTAATGTTTAATGCACAACGGCGTTAAGACAGGGGCCGTTTATAGGCAAATCCCCTTCCTTTGATGACTGTCAACATAAGTGTTATTCATCTTCATACTTTGATTATGTCGGAATAACTGCTATCTTTGTGTCGGAATAAATGTCGGAATAACTATGTACACGCCACCATTCACAGTTTCATCCAGGGCCATAAATCTGATTGCCAAAATTTCCAGCCAGATAGAGAGGTATGCAATCAGGATGGAGCAGGATGACAAATTGAAGCTCAGGAAGGCCAACCGTATCAAGACTATCCACTCATCCCTGGCCATAGAAGGAAACACGCTGTCGGAAGGTGAAGTGCAGGCTATTCTGGACGGCAAGAAGGTAGTCGCTCCGCTGAAAGAGATCCAGGAAGTCAGGAATGCAATCAAGACCTATGAGCTCTATCCAAAGCTGAACCCCTTCTCCATCCAGGACCTTCTGCTTGCCCACGGGACTATGATGGCAGGGCTAGTCGATGAGGCCGGTATGTTCAGGAGCGGCGGTGTCGGTGTGTTCGATGGAAACAAACCTATCCATATCGCACCTCCGGCAGACAAGGTTAAAGGACTGATGAATGAACTCTTCGGATGGCTTGAGAATTCCGAAGACCACCTCTTGATTCGCAGCTGCGTATTCCACTACGAGTTCGAATTCATCCATCCATTTTCAGACGGCAACGGCAGGACGGGCAGGCTCTGGCAATCACTGATACTCGGAAAGTTGAATCCTATCTTCGAGCATCTGCCTGTCGAGAATATGGTATATGCCAACCAGCAGGAGTATTACAATGCCATCAACAGGAGCTCTGACCTTGGCGACAGCGGACCTTTCATCGACTTTATGCTGGGGGAGATACTTAATGCGCTGGTAGGTCATCAGGGGAAGTCAAATGCTGAGATAGCCGGTGAGATGGGACTTGGATACCTGCACGAAAGGGTACTTGGATATCTTCGGGCAGACAATCATACCACGGCGGCAAAGATAGCGGAGGACCTTGATATGAGTGCCCGTCAGATAGAAAGGATTATGGCCGATCTCAAAGCGAAGGGAGTAATCAGGAGAGTCGGCGCAAATCGGAACGGATATTGGGAGGTGCAGGATTAATGAAGTTTCAGGACCTTCTCTACTATTCTCTTGGCCCGGGTGTAGAAGCTTTTACCACCCGAAGGGATTCCGTCCTCCCTTATCCCGTCGTCCAAGGCCATCAGGTACACGGGTCGAGGGTAGCTATCGTAGACCGGCCGGATATCAGAAGGGAAGATCTCGAAGGTTATGATGCCCTGATTACAAATCTTCCTGGAGTGGCTATAGGAGTAAGAACGGCCGACTGTGTTCCGATACTCCTTTCCGACCCGGAGAAACGTGTAATAGCGGCCATACATTCGGGATGGAAAGGGACGGTGCAGATGATTTCCAGGAAGGTTATCGGAATCCTTGAAGATAAATACGGAACCAAGCCTTCAGATCTTCAGGCGGCAATCGGTCCTTGCATCGGTCCGGATAGTTTTCAGGTGGGAGAGGAAGTTGCAGCTGTATTCAAGGATGCTGGTTTTCCTATGGACCGTATCTGGCAGTTTATGGGTCCTAAGGGAAAGAAGCCTATGGAAGGAGGACATCATATCAATCTGCCTGAAGCTTGCCGTTGGACGCTCCTGGAGGCCGGTGTTCCTGAAGAGAGTATCCTTGTCAGCGGCATCGACACCTACATTGCCCCTTCCTTCTATTCAGCCAGACGTGAAGGAATCGAGTGTGGACGGAATATCAATGCTATAATGCTGAAATAATATGTTGGAAATTGGAATCAAATGAAGAAGGGACCTTATCGTCGGGACAGAACACACCGCAAAGCACATCGGCAGCGGGACTGTTCTGGTTCTTGCTACGCCCATGATGATTGCACTGATGGAAACCACCAGCCGTCTGTCAGTGAAGCCGTATCTTGAAGAAGGACAGGATAGCAGCCGAAATCAATGCCCGTGGACTCTATCGAAGGAAGGATGGAATGCCTGTCGACGGGAAACAAGTCTATGCCGTCGTTATGTCGCATCCTGATACCTTCGTGAAATCTGACGGGCTGATACGGCTGATGATTTAACTGAAGTCTGCATTAAACAAAAAAAGGAGCAGAGACCGTCATATGTCCCTGCTGAGTGACGGTACCGGTCCAAGGGCCTGTACCCCTACGTGCGAATACGGCCGTTTTTGCTTACATGGGTCCACTCAAACAGCAGGGTATCGTCACCCAACCTCGCGCGTCTTTTTAAATGATTTCTACTACTTACAAAATGTCGGCAGTTGGTAACAATTCGTCGAGCTTGCTGAGATTCTTTATGATAAGGGCTATATGAGTTTTCTGGATACTGCCTTGGAGTATTCGGA
>CAMJBH010000027.1 GCA_946403855.1 uncultured Bacteroidales bacterium | reverse complement strand
TTGCAATTCTAACCTAAAATTTAACCTATGAAAAAACTATTCGGTTTAATTTTATTGCAAAGTCTGTGCCAAACTAGTTAAGTTCGGGATCAAGTTCGACAGAAATTATCCAAATCGGGTTGGTTGGGAGACCGCGCTGGTCGGTTTGTACCGAAGCGATCTCGTCGATAACCTTAAATCCGTCGATCGTCTCGCCGAAAATGGTGTATTCTCCATCGAGATGACGGCAGCCTTCCTCGCTCTGGACAATGTAGAACTGAGAGCCGCTGGACTCCTTCATGGGGTTGGCGATATCGCCTTTGCGTGCAGCTGCAAGAGCACCTTTCTTGTGGTGATGTCCGGGGAGGATCTCAGCCTCGATCTGATAGCCGGGGCCGCCGGTACCGAAGCTGGCTGCATTATCCATGTTCTTGGTGAGGGGATCACCGCCCTGAATCATGAAGTTCTTGATGATGCGGTGGAACTGGAGTCCATCATAAAAACCGCTCAGAGCAAGCTTGGCGAAGTTCTCGCGATGCTTGGGCGTATCGGAATAAAGACGCACCTTGATGGTGCCCAGAGTGGTCTTGATGTCAAAAACCGGCTCTGCAGGAAGATTTGCAATTTTGTCCATCACTTTAGTAGTTTGATCGGCGACAGCCGCGGAGTCGGCCGGAGCCTGCTCGTCCTGCTGCTCACCGCCCTTGTTTGGATTGCCCCCGCAAGATACTGCCAGCAGCACCAGGGAACACAGTACAGAAACAATTGTTAACTTTTTCATAATGCTGTTAAAACAAAAAGCCGGACCATTCGGACCGGCTGCTGACTAAGTTGAGATAGAAGGACTCGAACCCTCACTGACAGAGCCAGAATCTGTAGTGCTACCATTACACCATATCTCAATGATTTGGGACTGCAAATGTACAACTCTTTTGCTAAAATGCAAAAAAAAACTCACATTTTACGCAACATAACTATCGCCCACACTTCGCAGCCCTCTCCACGCCCCACAAAACCAAGGTGCTCGGTAGTCGTTGCCTTCACGCTCACCGCCTCTGCGTCCACATTCATAACCGAGGCCAGACACTCACGCATAGACGGCACCAAGAAGCCGATTTTAGGAGCTTGAAGGGCAATAGTAATGTCTGCATTCACGAGTTCCCATCCGGCATTACGCACCCTTTCCATGACGCGCTGCAGCAATATTTTGCTGTCTATCCCGGCAAATTCGTCGGAGGTGTCCGGGAACAGGTGCCCGATGTCCCCCATGGCCAGAGCGCCCAGCAGCGCATCGCAGAGGGCATGTATGGCCACGTCGCCGTCGGAATGGGCCACAAAGCCCACCCCTGATGGCACCTGCACGCCGCAGAGCCACATAGGCAGCCCTTCACGGAGCTGATGTACGTCGTATCCTTGTCCTACTCTGAACATTTTCTTATACTGTGTCCGCCAGCGGCGGCTGTATCCGGCCTGCTGACCGTAGCCACCCTCGGCTCCGTAAGAGGGAGGGGCCCACGCAGTGGGAGGGGTCGCGTAGCGACGGCAGCAGGCCGGACACAGCCGCCGCTGGCGGAATCATTAACTAAACAATACCGGAGAAGCCAAGGAAAGCCATGGCCATTATGCCCACGGTAATCAGTGCTATAGGAAGTCCCTTGAAAGACTTGGGCACATCATTCATGGCCAGCTGCTCCCTCATGCCGGCGAAAAGAATCATCGCCAGACCGTAGCCGAGGGATGTAGCCAAAGCATAGACCGTGGCCTCGCCGAGGTTGAGCATATGGGCGGCGTCGCCGAAAGTGAACTCCTTGGTAACCACGTTCAAAGCCACACCAAGCACGGCGCAGTTGGTGGTGATAAGAGGCAGGAAGATACCCAGGGCCTGATAGAGCGAAGGACTTATCTTCTTGAGAACGATCTCCACTATCTGTACCAGCGCTGCGATGACCAGGATGAAGGCAATGGTCTGCAGGAAAGTGAGCCCGAGAGGCACCAGGAAGAACTTATTGATAAGATAAGTCACCACGGTGGCAAGGGTTATCACGAAGCACACCGCACCAGACATACCGGTGGCTGTGGAAAGCTTGTTGGAGACGCCCAGGAAAGGGCACACGCCCAGGAACTGGGCCAGGACGATATTGTTGACAAGAATCGCCGAAACGATGATAAGCAGATACTCCGTCATAACTATCTCTTTGCCAATTTATTAAACAGAACCATCAAGTATCCGAGCACAAGGAATGCGCCGGGAGCCATGACGAATGCCAGAATGCCGTCGCCGGGTATGAACTTCCAACCGAACAGCGAGCCGCTGCCCAGGATCTCACGCACAATGCCAATCACAGTGAGCGAAAGCGTAAAGCCCAGTCCTATACCGATGCCGTCCAGTGCAGAGTCGCCGACGCTGTTCTTGCATGCAAAAGCTTCCGCCCTGCCAAGCACGATACAGTTAACTACAATAAGCGGGATGAACAGACCCAAGGTCTCATAAACCTGAGGCACAAACGCCTGCATGAGCAGTTGCAGCACGGTAACGAAGGTGGCAATGACCACAATATATACCGGAATGTGCACTTTGTCTGGCACTACAGGTGCAATGAGGGAAATAACTATGTTGCTGAGAATGAGCACGAACATAGTAGCCAGGCCCATCTCAAGGCCGTTCATGGCCGACGTTGTGGTGGCCAGCGTGGGACACATGCCGAGCACCAGCACAAATGTAGGGTTCTCCTTGAGAAGCCCCTTTGTAATCAATCCGAACTTACTCATTTCCCCTCAATTTAAGATAAACGTTATACGCATTGGCTATAGCCGCAGAATAAGCACGAGAAGTGATGGTAGATGCCGTGATGGCGTCAACATCGCCTCCGTCCTTAGTGACAGCGAGCTTCTTGGCAGCGGGATCCCAGCCTTTGAACTGGCCGAGGAACGCTTCGTCGGTCTGGCATTTAGCACCCAGACCGGGAGTCTCACTGTGGGAAAGAACGACCGTATTGCACACAAGACCGTCATCCCCTATTCCCACCATGACGCTCAACGGACCGCCGAAGCCGCTTACGGTGGAGATAATGGCATAGCCGGTCTCGGGCACACGGTAATAATTGTAAACACTGCCGCCTACTTCTATGCTCTCCGCTACGGGCTGGGCATCAAATTCCGGCAGGACCCTGGCAATGGAAGCATTGGTCTTGGCAATCTCGGCCGCTTTGATGGGGTCGCTTGTCACGGCGTACACCACTCCAAGCACGGCAGAGCAGACAAGGCACACCAGCGTAAGGCTCAGAGCCATATTCTTAAGATTCGATTTTGCTGCCATAATCTAAGCCCTCCCGTATTTTTTCTGGTGGAACGCACGGTTGATGAGCGGCACGAAACAGTTCATGATCAGAATTGCGAAGGACATGCCCTCCGGGTAAGACCCAAAGTAACGTATCATCATCACAATCAAACCAATACCTATTCCGAACACCACTCCGCCCCAGTTGCTCATAGGCGAAGTCACGTAGTCTGTGGCCATGAAGAAAGCTCCAAGGAGCACACCGCCCGTGATAAGGTTGAAATTAGGGCCGGTGAAATGCTCGGGATCTATTCCGTGGAACACAGCCGCAATCACGGCGATGGTGCCGAGTATGCTGAGCGGAATCCAAGGCTTGACCACTCTGCGGACAAGCAAGTAGATAAAGCCAGCCAGCAGGGCCAGGGCGGAAATCTCTCCGCCCGAACCGCCTATGTCGCGAAGGAGCATGTGGGCATCCATTCCGCTGGAAGCCAGCACTTCGGAGATGGATTCCCCAGCCTTGAGGCCTTCCTTGATAAGGCCCAGGGGAGTGGCTCCCGAAACGGCGTCCACTCCGCCCACAAAACCGTTCGGAACAGACCAGTTGGTCATCTGCACCGGGAATGAAATCAG
Source organism: uncultured Bacteroidales bacterium (assembly GCA_946403855.1). Classification (GTDB taxonomy): domain Bacteria; phylum Bacteroidota; class Bacteroidia; order Bacteroidales; family UBA932; genus Cryptobacteroides. The sequence goes on along the minus strand of CAMJBH010000027.1, from coordinate 12,366 downwards.
GAGGAAAACACGGGCAGTAATGGCAGGATTGAACAGGTTCTGCCCGAGGCCGCCGAAGGACATCTTGGCAACACCTATTGCCACCAGCGCGCCAAGCACAATCATCCACCAAGGAGATGTGGACGGCAGGTTCATAGCGAGCAGTATGCCTGTCACAAGTGCCGACCAGCCGCTGAACAGTTCGGGACGCTTCATGAGGTAACGTGCAATGAGCCACTCGATTGCGACGCAGCTCACAGCGCCTACGGCCAGGACCATGATTTCGGACCAGCCGTAGAAAAGTATTGATACGACCATCGCCGGGCAGAGCGCAATCACCACGTCCCGCATAATGGATGCGGTGGACGCTTTGGCGTGCACATGCGGCGAAGGGGATACAGTCAATTTATCCATATTCTTATTTTTTGGCGTTTCGGGCACGGATGACGCCCATCACCTGGGCCTTGGCCATGCGTATATTGTCGAGCAGGGGAACGTAGGCGGGACAGCTGTACTGGCAGCAGCCGCACTCTATGCAGTCCTGGGCCGCATTCTGCTCCAGGGCAGCCACATCGCCTGCAGCGTAAAGGCGCTTGAGCAGGAAGGGTTCCAGACCCATGGGGCAGGCGTCAGCGCAGCGTCCGCAGCTGATACAAGGGGTAGCGGCGTGACGGGTGGTGGACTGTCCGAGATAAAGGATGGAAGACGATCCCTTCACGGTGGCCGCATCCAGGTTGGCTATAGCCTTACCCATCATGGGACCGCCGCTGACTATCTTCACCGTGCCTTCCGGTACGCCTCCGGCATATTCTGCAATGTACGACAGAGGCATGCCGATGCGGAAGAGGTAGTTGTGCTGACGTGCAGGATCTATAACATCACCAGTGACCGTAAGTGTATTGGTAACCAGTGGCTTGTTCTTCTGAACCGCTTCGTAAACGGCGAGCGAAGTGGCGACATTCTGCACCACGGCGCCCACATCGATGGGGAGGCCACCGGAACGGACCTGACGGTGCATCACAGCGTCGATAAGCTGCTTCTCACCTCCCTGCGGATAACGCTTCTTGAGGGTCTCTACGCGAATGCCGGGATAGCCCAGGCGGGAGACAGAAGACCCCACAGCGGTGATGGCCTCGGGCTTGTTCTCCTCGATGCCTATAACGCAAGGACAGCCTCCGAGTACCTTCTGCATGATGGCGGCGCCCACCACAATCTCGTCCGTGCGCTCCAGCAGGATGCGGTAGTCGCTGGTCAGGAACGGTTCACATTCGGCACCGTTGAGAATCAGGCACTCTGCCGTCTTTCCGGGCGGCGGATTGAGTTTGACATGGGTGGGGAAAGTGGCTCCGCCGAGTCCTACCACGCCGTTCATCTTGATACGGTCGAGGATGAACTGCTTGTCCTCAGGGATTTCTGTCACAAGATCGGACGAAAGGTCGATTCCCTCGGCCCACTCGTCGCCCTGGACTTCTATCTCTACATGCATCTGGTTGAATCCGGCCAGGTCCTTGCGGGGCCCTATAGCTGTCACTTTACCGCTCACCGGAGAGTGCACATAAGCCGAGATGAAACCGCCCGGCTCGGCGATTATCTGTCCGGCCTTGACGGTGTCGCCCACTGCCACGACAGGCTTCGCCATGGCACCAAGGTGCTGGAACATAGACACATACATCTTAGGAGGCAAGGGCAGGGTCTCTATCCGGCAGTCCCGTGCCAGCTTGCTGTCGGCGGGATGTATGCCGCCTATGGAGAATGTAAGTTTAGCCATTGGTCACCTCCTTTTTTGCTTCCTGCTCCGCTGCCGCCTTGGCTGCTTCCGCCGCCTTGGCCTTGCGGTCCGCTATGCGCTTCTTCACGGCATCCTTGTCGAGAGGCTTGGGGAAGTTCACGCCATGGATGGCACCGGTAGGACAGACAGCCTCGCATTCGCGGCAGAGTTTGCACTTGTTAAAATCGATGTATGCCACATTGTCGGCAACGCTTATCGCCCCGTGCGTACAGGTCTTCTCGCACAAGCCGCAGCCTATGCAAGCCGACGCGCAGGCCTTGCGAGCCGCGGGACCTTTGTCCTTATTGACGCAGGAAACATACTCGCGCATGCCTCTGGGGCCCTTCGCCCTCAGCTCAATAATGTGCTTGGGGCAGGCGGCGGCGCATTTGCCGCAAGCTGTACACTTGCTCTCGTCCACTACGGGCAGCCCGGTGGCGGGATCCATGCTCAGGGCCCCGAACGAACAGGCTGACACACAGTCGCCGCAACCCAGGCAGCCGAAGAGGCAAAGGGTGTCGCCGCCGTAGAGCGATGCTTTGACTTTGCAGCTCATGGCTCCTTCGTACACATTCACCCGGGGCCTGGCCTCGCAGGTGCCGTTACAACGCACCACAGCCACCATGGGGGCCGTTTCCTTGACTGCACAGCCCAGGATGTCGGCCACTTTTTTCATTACTTCATTGCCTCCTACGGGGCAATAATTCGCATCGAGATTGCCGGCCTTCACGGCAGCATCGGCAAAAGCACGGCAGCCGGCGAATCCGCATCCGCCGCAATTCGCTCCCGGCAGCGTCTTCTCGATGTCGTCAATCCTCGGATCTTCCTCTACCCGGAACTTCCTGGCCACCCAGAAGAGCACCAGAGACAGAACCAGGCCAAGGACAGTGAGGATCGCAACGGTCCAGATTATCGTATTGGTCATTTCAGAAAGAATGAATAGTCTTTGCTAATTTTATTACGAAAAAGGAACAGTATAAAATAGCACAGGGCCACCGCGCCAAGAGCTCCGAGGCCGGCGTAAAGCTCTCCAACGCCAAGCGCTCCCAGCAGCATAAGGGCAGCGAACAGCACCACCAGGGGCAGGCCGTAGGCTATGAAAACTGCCTTGTAGCCCATTGCTTTCTTGAGTACCACCTCTACTTCGTCCCCGACATTATGGGGAGCCCAGGGGCTGGTGCGCACTTCGATCTGTTTGACCTTCTCCTCACCCAGCCCGCACAGGGACTTGGCGTGGCAGGAAGCGCAGGCCGACTCGGCAATTATCTCTATCGTGGTAATTTCCGGATCTATGGCCACAATGCGGCCCTTATGTGTTATATGTTCCATTAAAATTCATTGGTGGGGCCGAAGCCGCCGTAGGACGCACCGTCGAAGGGGACGTCGTCGTTCATACTGGAAGGCACTGTGCGGGCGGCAAGGCTGTCTAGAGCCTCATCCATCTCCATGAAACGGATCTGCTCGCTCTTGAACACCATGTCAATGTCTTTGGTCTCGCCGTTACGGTGCTTGGCAATTATAATCTGCGTCTTCTCCCTGTCTTCGATACTCTCACTCAGGCCCACATAATCGGGACGGTGGATAAAGATAACCATATCGGCATCCTGCTCAATGGAGCCTGACTCGCGGAGGTCGCTCAGAAGGGGCTTTCCGCTGCTTCCGGCACGTGTGACAGCCTGGCGGGAAAGCTGCGAAAGGGCGATGATGGGGATGTCCAGTTCCTTGGCGGTGGCTTTGAGCGTACGGGATATGGCGGCCACTTCCTGTTCACGCACAGCCTTCAGCTCCACCGGACCCTGCATAAGCTGCAGATAGTCAACAACAATAAGACGCACGCCCTTGTTCTTCACAAGGTTCTTGGCCTTGGTGCGGAACTCCATGATCTGCATACCCGGAGTGTCGTCTATGTAGAACGGGGCCTTGGACAGATTGCGGATCTTGAATTCCAGCTGTTCCCACTCGTGCGCTTCCAGCTTGCGGTTGCCCTTTATCTTATCTGCAGGCAAGCCTGACTCGCTGGTCATCAGACGTTTGACCAGCTGCTTGGCGGACATTTCAAGGGAGAACACGGCCACGGGCATGTGATGGTCCACAGCGGCGTTGCGGGCAAGATTAAGGGCGAACGCAGTCTTACCTACGGAAGGACGAGCGGCAAGGATTATAAGGTCCGAGCGCTGCCAGCCGTTGGTGATGCGGTCTATACTCACGAAGCCGGACGGGACACCGCTCAGACCCTCGGAGGTCTGCTGCTCCTGAATGTCTCCCATGGCCTCGTTTATGATGCTGCCAATGTCCTGCACTTCCTTGCGTACGTTGCTCTGTATGGCATCGTACACCTTGGTCTGGGCCTTGTCTATGAGGTCGTCCACGCCCACCGACTCGTCGTAGGCATCGCGGAGGATGTCGTACGAAGCGGTGATGAGGTCGCGCTGAATGGTCTTCTGCTTGAGTATCTTGATATAGAACTCAATATGGGCCGCGGCACCCACTTTCTCCGACAGGAGAGCCAGCACCGCAGGGCCTCCCACGGTGTCCAGATTGCCCTTCTCCTTGAGGCGGTTGCTCACGGTGATGATGTCCACCGGAGTGTGGTCCAGCACCAGCGAAGACATGGCCTCGAAGATCATACGGTGCTTCTGGTCGTAGAAGCATTCGGCCGTAAGCTCTTCCATGGCCTGATCTACACAGGACTGCTCGAGCAGCATGGCACCGAGCACCGCCTCTTCTACGTCAAGAGCCTGAGGCGGTTTGTTTCCCATCTCAAGCCCTATGGCGTCCAGATTGGCGGCGGATGCTTTCTTGGTCTTTTTGGAAGAAGGCTCAGGCATTATTCGGCGTTCTCGGGCGTCGCCACGATGATACGCCCGCAGTGCTCGCAGATCACGAGCTTCTTGCCGGAGGCGATATCAATGAGGCGCTGCGGGGTGACAGTATTGAAACAGCCGCCGCAGGAGTCTCCGTTGAACACGGTAACCACTGCAAGGTGATTGTGCACGCTGGCGCGGATGCGGTCGTAGGCGCTGACGGTACGCTCGTCCAGCTTGGCGGCCAGTTCGTCGCGCTTCTTCACGAGAACCTTCTCTTCCTTGGAAGTGGACTCCACGATCTTGGCCAGTTCTTCTTTCTTGGCTTCAAGGTCTATGTTGAGCACGTCGAGCTTGTCGTTTATCCTCTGGATGGCGGCCTTGCAGTCGGCGATGGCTTCGCGGGACTCGCCTATCTTCTTTTCGTCGATTTTGCGAAGGATGCCCAGGTTCTCGAGCTCTTTGTTAATGGAATCGAACTCGCGGCTGTTCGAAATGTTTTCGAGCTGCTGACGATACTTCTCCATCTCTGCATCCAGGCTCACAATATCCTCGTTCATTGCGGCGATATTGTCGTTGTACTGGGCGATTACCTGCTCCTGTTCGGCAATCTTGTCGTTGCAGGAAGTCACCTGGGACTCGAGTTCAGCGACCTCGGAAGGCAGTTCGCCGCGGAGCTGGATGAGCTTCTCGATGGCGTTGTCGGCGTTCTGAAGGTCATAGAGGATCTTTAGTTTTTCCTCGGTATTGGACTCGGTATCTGCAAAGTTCTTCTGCAGTGATACAAAGGTTTCGCGCTCGTCTATCGGAGTTACGATTTTCTTGGTTTTCTTTGTTGTGGCCATATCTAGATATTATCAAAATTCGGGAACTACAAAAGTAGGAATTATTTTTTATTTATAAGGAATTTTTTATCTCCATAAGTTGAGCCTTTATGGACTTGAGCGAGTCGAGCGCCTTCACGGAGCTGCTCACCGAAGCCTTCTCGGCCGCAAGACTCTTGGCGGCGCCTTCGAGAGTAAGGCCTTTGTCTTTTACCAAATAGTGGATCTGCTTCAGAATTTCCAGGTCTGAAGCCGTGTACTGACGGTTGCCTTTGGCAGTACGCCGCGGCTTTAGCAAAGAGGGGAAGCTGTTGGACCAAAAGCGCACCAGAGACACAGATTCGCCTATCGCCTCGGCGGCTTCGCTGATTGAATAGTAGAGCTTTTCCATATTGTTAATCCATTGATTGCTTGGTATATCGGGCCATATAGACCATATTAGAGTATTCGTCCGGAGAGACGGAAGCAAATATATAGTTAAGCGGGTCGAGCAAGGTGGAGTCTCTCCAGACCTCATAGTGCAGATGCGGAGCGTAGGAGTTGCCGGACATGCCTGCAGACCCTATGACCTTGCCTTTCTTGACGCTCTGGCCCTGAGAGACCTTTATCTCGTAGAGATGCAGGTACCGGGTTATGTACCCTCCTTTGTGCTTGATCGTTACCGTGTTGCCCTCACCTTTAAGAGAGTGTTTCACGGCCGACACCACTCCGTCGGCGGAGGCAAGCACAGGCGTATCCTGCGCCACCACGAAATCGACCCCGTTGTGCTGGGCCATGGTGGTGTAGAACGGATTGATTTTGGTGCCTATACCCGCGCCCGTCTGGGTGTAGCTTATGCTGTCCAGAGGCAGGCTCATGGGAGGAAGCACCACGTCGGAATCCTTAAGAGAAGACACAATATGCCTGAACAGGCTGTCCACCGCTGCGGCATCGCCGGTCAGTTTGTCGGCCTTGGCCGCTGTATAGAACACCAGTTTGGCGTCGGGAATGGAGTCGCTTCCAAAGAAGATTCCCAGCGAGGACATGGGGTCGTCCTGCGGAGGCTCGGAATGGAAGATGTCTTTGTATATAATGTCGTCTTTACGGGACAGGGTCTCGAGATCGGTCCCTATCTTGTCTATCTTCTTAGGAAGCGAAGGATACAGGGCAGCATAGCTCTCGTTCTCTTCCTGGAGGCGTTTTTCCTCGTCGGTGCTGTACACCAGGGCCACTACGGCATAAGCGGCCACGGTCAGCGACAACACTGTAAGCACAAACTTAAGTGTCGTCCACAGATAGTACAGAATCACGTTCCTATTGCCTGCCATTGGTTCCCTGTTTTTTCTGTCTCTCGCCAAGCGATGCCGCCGTGGGGCGCATACCCGCATTTTCCATGCGGCGCTTGACTATCATAGCCCTGTATTCCTCTACCGGCATGTCCATATCCATGAAGGACATAGGGTTGAGCGGAGTGCCGCGGTAAAGCACCTCGTAGTGCAGGTGCGGTCCGGTGGCCTTTCCGGACTTACCCACTTCGCCTATCTTGTCGCCGCGCTTGAGCGGCTGACCCACGCCCACGTCAACCGTGCTCAGGTGGGCATAGCGGCTCTGGTAGCCGAAGCCGTGGTTGATGAGCACTTCGTTGCCGTAGCCGGAGAATTTGAAGTCCACCTTCTCCACCACTCCGTCGCCGGTGGCGTACACCGGATTGCCCACCTTACTGGCGAAATCCTGGCCTGAATGCTTTGCAAGCCCGCCGTACACCGGATCGACTCTGGTGCCGAAGGGGCTGGACAGGTGATATGTTCCTTTCTTGGGCAGCAGCGGCGGCACTGCGGGAATGCATGACACCATGTTCCCGGCCTCGCGTGCCACGAGCGCCACCTCTCCCAAAGCCGACATCTGCCTGTCTATACGGTTCTGGAAAGCATTCAAACGCATGTCAAGCGCCTGCATGGGGTTCAGAAGGCTGTCGGTTCTTGCCGTGTCCCGAATCTCGTCGAGAGCGAAAATGAGGCGGTACACCTCGTTGTCTCTGGCCTCAATGCCCGAAAGGGGTTCTTCATACACATCCAATTTGTGTCTTATCACTCCCATACGGGCCTGCCAGGCGTCGTTGTTCTTTTTAAGTATCGCAGTCTTAGGAAGGTCGTTCCCGAACTTTACGAACCAGAGCCAGCAGAACGCACCCACCACTGCCACGGCGGCCACTGCCATCAACGAAAAGTGCAGCACCGCCTTCCAGCCGGTGAGCTGCCTTTCCTCGTAGTTCAAGGTCTCAGGATTATAGACAATAAGCCGCATAGGCTGCAAAGTTACTAATTTTTGGCGAATTAGCCAGCGTTACCTAAAGTCCACTTACGCATCCAGCGGCCGCTGCGTATAAACCACAGGAACAGAAGGCCGCGCACCGTGAGCTCCAGAGCCATGGCAATCCAGTAGCCCGTAAGGCCCATGCGGGGAGTGAGAATTAGGGCAAGTCCTATGCGTATCAGCCACACGGAGCCGAAATTGAGTATTGTAGGGAACAGCGTCTCTCCGGCGCCGGCACACACCCCGAAGCCCACGATGGAAACGGCGAACAGGCACTCCGCAAAGGCCTCTATCCTAAGCACTTTGGCGCCGAGGTTCACCACCTCCGGGTCATTGCTCATGACACCCATGAGCTGAGGGGCAAAGGCGTACATGGCGACTGCCAGCAGCGACATTATCAACATTCCCATCCCTATGGTGGTCCATCCGAAACGGCGTGCAAGGTCGTTGCGCTTGGCTCCAAGGCTCTGCCCGACAAGAGAGGTGGCGGCATCCTGTAATCCGTATCCCGGCATGTAGCAGAAGCTCTCGGCAGTGATGGCGAAGGCGTTTGCCGCTATGCTCACCGCTCCAAGCGGCGCAACAATGATTGTGCTCATTACATGGGCGCCGCGCATGACAATATTCTGGAGCCAGAGCGGTCCCGTGACTCCCATTGCTGTGCGAAGATGTGTATGGGTAGGGATGAAGCTCCCTTTCTCTCCTGTGATCTTGAGTTCGTCGGAGCGGGTAAACATGTACCACAAGACCACCAGGGCCGCAAGCAGCTCAGACATGCCTGTGCCCAGGGCGGCGCCGGCCACTCCCATGTCCAGCAAGTAGATGAACAAATAGTTGAGCACCACGTCCAATCCGCACATGCATACGTATATAATGCTGGGGACCTTCATGTTGCCGCTTGCCTGAAGCATTGCGGACGCGGCGAAGGCCACCATGGATACCGGCAGGAAGGCCGAATAAATCCAGAAATAGTCGGAGGCGTCGGACCTGATTTCTTCTCCGCCGCCGAGCCAGAGAGGAAGCGGGCCGCTGATGGCCACGCAGATAAGTCCCAGCAAAATGCTGAACAGAGCCACGCTGAACAGGCCCTGACGCATGATTTCGCGAGCCTTGCGGAACTCCTTCGCCCCGCACGCATGTGCCACCTGCACCGAGAAACCGGTCACCACAGCCATGGCAAATCCGGCCATTATCCAGGTGGTAGTGGACACAAGCCCCACCGACGCTGCCTGGTTGGAGCCCAAACGCCCCACCATGGCGGAATCGATGTACTGCATGAGTACAGAGGAAAGCTGGGCCAGGATTGCGGGAACGGCCAGCAGCATAGTGAGCTGGAGCTGATCGGAAGCGGAAAGTGCTTCGCCGCCGCGGAGCTGGGCCAGCAGCCGGTCTTTACTTTTCATCACAACGCCACGATGCCGGATTGCGGAAGCCCAGAAGGAATGCGCCCACTTCCATGCGTTTCTTGCCTGAAAGCTGCAAATCAAGGATATTCAGGGCTCCGTCGGCAGTACCGACCGCAAGGTATGACTTTCCGTCCGATATAATCTGTCCCGGAGCGGGCTTCTCGATGCCTTCTGGCATGGATGCCATGGGAGAGCATTCATAAACCTTGAGCTGCAAACGTTCTCCGGCCTCGGAAACCAACTCCGTGTATGCTGCGGGGTATGGCGAAAGGCCGCGCACCAGATTGCGTATCTGCGCAGAGGGTTTGGTCCAGTCTATGCGGCACAGCTCGCGGGTGAGCTTGGGCGCCGGCTTAAGCTCCTCGGAGCCCTGAACGAAGGAGCGCTGGACACGCAGTTCCACGTTCCGCTGAATTATGAGTTCCACGGTATCGCACACCAGGTTGCTTCCGATAGCCATGAGCTTGTCGTGCAGGCTGCCGGCATTGTCGGAATCGTCGATCAGGCACTCTTCGCGTAAAATGATGCCTCCGGTATCGATATTCTTGTCAATCATGAAGGTGGTGACGCCGGTGCGCTTTTCTCCGTTGATTATGGCCCAGTTGATAGGGGCCGCTCCCCTGTACTGAGGAAGCAGGGACGCATGCAGGTTGAATGTCCCGAGCTTGGGCATGCGCCATACTTCTTCCGGCAGCATGCGGAAGGCCACCACCACGAAGATATCTGCCTTGAAGTCGGAAAGCTGCTCCAGGAATTCCGGATCCCTGAGCTTAACTGGCTGTAACACAGGTATGCCGTGCGCAACCGCGTATTGCTTCACAGCGCTCTCGTTCACCTTGAGGCCGCGCCCGCTGGGCTTGTCGGCCACGGTGACCACCGCAGACACCTTGTAGCCGCGCTTGATAAGGGCATCGAGCGGAGCCACGGCGAATTCGGGGGTTCCCATGTAAACGATGCGGGGTTTGCGGAAGAATCCGGCTATGCGGCTGATTATCTTGCGCCAGGTAGCTTTGACTGTATCCATGTTGAAAAGTTCGGCGTCCTTGACTGCCTTTACGGTGAGGAAGGCGCCGATCGGCGCCAATATGTAGGCAGGGCTGAACACTCCGTGGAAAGCCAGCCACGTGCCGTCTTTTGCCATCTTCTCTCCGGTGATCTGGACAATCCAGTAGATCACGAAGAAAAGCATGGAGAAAATAGCGCTCATGCCTATTCCGCCCTTCTTTATCATGGCTCCGATCGGAGCTCCGATGAAGAACATCAGGAAGCAGGCCAGCGCCTGTGCGAATTTCTTGAAAAGCTCCACGTCGGTACGCCTCAGATAGAAGGTGGACTGATAGATGTCGTGGTTATACGAAAGCACGTCTCCGCTCAACCTGTCGCTCATGGAGACGGCACGGTCGTAAGCGGAAGCTATCTGGTCCACGCTCTCCCAGGTCCACATTTTGTCCGAATAGAAATTGCTCAGATTCGGATTGCGTTTGGCTGTGTCGAGCTGCTCATACTCGCGGAAGGTATTCTCCGCGCGCATGCGGGCATAGTGCTTTTTGAATGCCTCTGCATTGTAATTGTCCAGCGAATCTTTCTGATCCACAAGCTGGTCCAGGCGCATCGACTTGGCCTGGTCGGAGAAACGTGCGGAGTCGGATTTCTCGAAAGAATAATTTTTGAGCGGGATAATCAGTTCCTCTCGCGAAAAGTCCACCCGGCTCAGCGCCAGAGATGTATCGCGATAGCTCATTTCGTTGGTTTCCTGATAGTTGGAACCGTTGAACAAAGAGAAGGTAAGATAATCCTTGGCCTTGGAAATCTTGAGCAGCGCGGAGTCGGCGATTATAATCGAGTTGTTGCCTCGGCGCGAAGTGTGGTCGTACACCTGCACCTTGTACATCATGCCGGTCTCGTCGTTGCGCCCTTCCACACGGAGCACATAGCCTTCGATTCCGTCGTAGAAAGTTCCCGGCGGAATCTTTATTTCGCCTTTGGTGCGGGTGATATCGTCGCGCAGGGTGAAAATCTCATTGTAGGCCTTGGGCACCAGGTCGTTGCCGATGAAGAAGGCGCCTACGCTTATGATGGCGGAGGTCACGATGAGCGGAGCAATGAGCCGGCCGAGCGAAATGCCTGCAGCCTTGATGGCCATAAGTTCCTTATTCTCACCCATCTGGCCTATGACCATCATGGACGACAGCAGAACCGCCAGAGGGAGTGCCATAGGCAGGATGGTACAGGCGCCCCACATCATGAATTCCATGATGACCCCGAACGAGAGGCCCTTGCCCACCAGCTCGTCGATATAGAGCCAGAGGAACTGCATCATCAGGATGAAGACCACGATGAGCAATATCGCGACAAAAGGTCCGATAAATGCTTTCAGCGTGAATTTGTCCAGTTTCCTCATCCTGATTATACAAAACCTAACGTGTGGCCGTGGCTATAAGGGTTTCAAGAGCGTCTTTGAGTCCTGCAATATCCTTGCCGCCTGCTGTGGCCAGGCCGGGCTGTCCGCCGCCGCCACCCTGGATGAGTTTGGCAGCCGCTCCGATTTCCTTGCCTGCATGACGTCCGGCGGCCACCAGGTCGTCGGAGTACATGAGCATGAGCTGCGGCTTGCCGGAAGCCTCGTATGCAGCCACCAGAGCCGTGTTTTTAAGCTCTTTCTGCAGCGAGAGGGCAGCGTTGCGCAGCATTGCAGGGTCGATCTGAGGGTCGGAAGAGTGGGACAGGGCAATGATATTGATGCCGTTCTTCACTTCTGCCATTCCGCTAAGCCGCTTGGCAAAATCGGCGGCCTTGGCCTTTGCGAACTCCTCTGCCTGCTTCTTGAAGGAAGCATTATCTTCGATCATCTTCTGAATGGCTCCGGTGAGGTCGGGAACGTTGTTGAAGAAGGAACGGGCGGTCTTGATGAGCGTCTGCATGGCATCGACCATGTCTTCGGCCTGCTCGCCGGTGACCGCTTCGATACGGCGTATGCCAGCAGCGATGGCCGATTCGGATACTATCTTGAACAAGCCGATATTGCCGGTTGCAGATGTGTGGCAGCCTCCGCAAAGCTCAACGCTGGGGCCGAAGGTAACAACCCTCACGCGGTCGCCATACTTCTCGCCAAAGAGTGCCATGGCACCGAGACTTTGTGCCTCGTCCATGGTGGCGTTGCGGTTCTCCACCAGGGGGAAATTGCTGCGGATCAGTTCGTTGACTCTTTTCTCGACGGCCACGATCTGCTCGTCGGAAAGCTTCTCGAAGTGGGAGAAGTCGAAGCGGAATCCCTTGTCGGACACATAAGAGCC
>CAMJBH010000026.1 GCA_946403855.1 uncultured Bacteroidales bacterium | reverse complement strand
CCGACACAAGGATTTTCAGTCCTTTGCTCTACCATCTGAGCTACAGCACCATTTCTTTACTGGGATTGCAAAGGTATAAATATTTTGAGACTTTACAAATTATTTTTGATATTTTTGTGTTTGTATGGATGAGGCGTTTTATATACAAGTGCTGGTGCCGCTCCGGTTGGACTGGGTCCCTGTGTATCGTTGTACGTGCAGGCTGGAGCCTGGCACATGGGTTGTCGTCCCGCTGGGGCATGCCCGTTATGCCGGAGTGGTGTATCGCCAAGTAGATGGCCCCGGGATCGATGACGGACGGGTGCAGGATGTGATTGAGGTAAATTATCAGGTACCGGCGGTCACGGAGGCCGAGCTTTCTTTCTGGAACTTTCTGGCTTCATACTATCTATGCACAGTGGGGGAGGTGTTTAAGGCGGCGCGTCCGGCAGGAAAGGTGCGCAGCGAGCAAGTTGCTGCAAACATCAAGCAGCGCCTGGAACAGCGTCTCGCCGTGCGGGAGGAGGCTCTCTCCAGAAAGCACCGGGACAACGTTCGGGAACGCCTGGAAGCAGAGTGCGCTTCCATAAAAGCACAGTTGAACGCCCTCACTCTTCTGCCGGTGGATAATGCACCCAAGGCCGATCCCGGCAAGCCCGTCCTGCTTTCCGGCGGAGGCCGCACAGATGAATACATCAAACTGTGCCGCGATGCTCTTGCGGCCGGGCTTAATGTGCTGGTGCTCATTCCGGAAATCGCCGCAGGGGAGCAGCTTCAGCAAGTGTTTGAAGAAGAGTTCTCCGGCCAAGTGCACTGCGTCAACTCGCACCTGACAGATGCGCGCCGGCGCCGTATCGCCGAAGACGTGCGCCGTTTCGGCTCTCAAATTGTCATAGGTCCGCGCAGCTCCATCTTTCTCCCGTTCAGCCGTCTGGGACTCATAATAGTTGAAAATGAGCAAGATATGCTGTACAAACAAACGGAGCCGGCACCTCGGTACAATGCCCGGGACGCAGCGGTGATGCTCGGAAGGATTCACGGCGCAAAAGTGGTTCTGGGGACCCCGTACCCGTCGCTGGAATCGTATTACAATGCGCTTAACGGCAAGTACAGCTTGCAGAATACCTCCGGAAAGCCCAGCCCTATGATTCTGATAGATGTGAACGCCGAACGCCGCAAATCAGGCATGGTGGGCAGGTTCTCCCGTAAGTTGATAGAGGCCGCTGGCCGCGCAGAAGGGGAGATCGCTCTGATCCGGGGGTGGGAGAAGCCCGATGAATTGCTCGAAGAGGTCTCACAACTGTTCCCGGAGCGGAAAGTAGATATTCTCACGCTCTCGCAGGCGCGGCTGAGCGACCTCCGGCGCTACTCGTTAGTGGCTGTGCTTCAGGCTGATGCTCTTTTCCCCGAGGGCGACTTCAGGGCAGACGAAAGGGTGGTGCAGACGCTGGCCATGCTGGGGGAGCAGTGCTCGGGAGCCTTTTTGGTGCAGACCGGAAAAGCCGACCATCCGGTGTTCAGCTCTCCCCAGAACATACTGGACAGGCTTTTGGAAGAAAGGCGACGTTTTAATCTGCCTCCGTACACAAGATTGATTGATACCTACTTTGGAGGGCACAAGGAACGTGAATCATTGGCCATAGACTCCAGTCTTCAAAAACGAAAGAATGAAATCCGCGAGCGGGCCCGGGCCTTCGAAAAGAAGACCTCGGGACGTGTGCGCGTAATAATAGATGTAGATCCAATAGTATGAAAATCATCATTATCGGTGCCGGTCCCGGCGGCTATGAAACAGCGGCGGAAGCTGCCTCCCGCGGAATTGAAGTTATACTCATAAGCGAAGGGCCTCTCGGCGGTACATGCCTGAACGAAGGCTGTATCCCCACCAAGGCGCTGTGCTCCATGTCTTCGCCCGATTTGGAACGTAAGGCGGAGGTTATAGCCCAACTGCAGGCCGGAATCGCACAGCTGATGCGTAATAAGCTGATAACCATGGTTCAGGGCCGGGCGAAGCTCCTGGGCGGTTGTAACGTAGAGGTGGACGGCATTCAATACTCGGCAGATGCACTCATCATTGCCACCGGCTCGGTGAGCGCTTCGCTACCTATTCCCGGCGCTGCCGAGGCCCTGGATTCCACCGGAATGCTCAATCTGGACCATGTCCCGTCCCGCCTGTGCGTAATCGGCGGAGGAGTCATCGGACTGGAATTCGCTTCTATCTACAGGAAGTTCGGTTCGGAGGTCACAGTCCTGGAGTTCTGTCCCAATGTGCTGCCGCGCTTCGATATCGACCTGTCAAAGCGTCTGAAGGCTGCACTTGTGCGCAGAGGCATAGTTATAGAGACCTCTGCACGTGTGACCGAAATAGATGGAAACACGGTACGTTGGACCAAGAATGACAAATCCTTCGAGACTGAGGCGGACTGCGTCTTGATGGCTGTGGGACGCCGCCCCAATCTGGGCTCGCTGAACCTCGACGAAGCAGGGATAGACTATACGCCCAAGGGCATTAAAGTAGATGCAAATATGCAGACCAATGTGCCCGGGGTGTATGCCATTGGCGATATTACCGGCGGCATGATGCTTGCGCATGTGGCCTCAGCCCAGGGACGGCGCGCGCTCAACCATATATGCGGCGAGCAAGACGGAATTGATTTTTCGGTGGTGCCTGCGGCAGTATTCACGGTGCCGGAAGTCGCCACGGTGGGCAAGACCGAAGAAGAGTGCGTCGGTATCGAGATAAAAGTGGGGAAAGCCAACTACAGGGCAAACGGCAAGGCTGTGGCATCCGGCCAGAGCGACGGCTGGTGCAAGGTTCTGGCCGATAAGTCCAGCGGACGCATTCTTGGGGTCCACATCATGGGGGCGCACGCCTCTGATATTATCCACGAAGCGGCGGTTCTTGTGGCCCTTGGCGTGAATACAAAGAATGCGCGTGACATAATCCACGCGCATCCTACACTAAGTGAAGTTCTTTTGGCAGCTATTGCAGCCGCTTGAGAATTTCTTCGGTCTGAGCCTCGTAGCCGGGCTTGCGCAGCAAGGCGAACATGTTTTTCTTGTATGCCTCCACGCCCGGCTGGTTGAACGGATTCACTCCCAGCAGGTAGGCGCTGATGCCGCATGATGCCTCGAAGAAATAGAACAATTCTCCGATGCAGAACTCATCGACCTGCTCCACGCTGATCTCTATCTGGGGCACGCCGCCATCGATGTGGGCGAGTTTGGTGCCCAGCGCAGCCATGGCGTTGCAGTGCTCGACATGCTGTCCGGCAAGGTAGTTAAGCTGGTCCAGGTTCTGTGAATCGGACCCGATGGTGACGCTGCGTCTCGACTTCTCTATGTTGACCACGGTTTCGAACAGGCAGCGGTCTCCGTCCTGGATAAACTGTCCTATTGAGTGCAGGTCGGTGGTGAAGTTTGCAGATGCAGGATATATGCCCTTTCCGTCTTTGCCTTCAGACTCGCCGAAGAGTTGCTTCCACCATTCGCCCAGGAACATCAGGCGGGGGTTGTAGGTCACAAGTACTTCTACCTTTTTGCCAAGTTCGAAATACTGAAGGTTGCGCATTGCGGCGTATTGTACTGCGGGATTTTCGGCGCTGCGGACGCTGACCTGCGACTTGGCGGAAGCCGCTCCTTTCAAAAGTGCGCGAATGTCATATCCGGCCACGCAGATGGGCAGCAGACCGACAGGGGAGAGTACGGAGAAACGTCCTCCCACATTGTCGGGAACTATGAAACTGCGGTATCCTTCCTGGGTGGACAGAGTCTTCAGGGCACCCTTGACTGCGTCGGTGATTGCAACGATGCGCACGGCCGCCTCTTTCTTGCCGTAGCGCTCTTCGATGTGCTCTTTGACAATCCTGAATGCTACTGCGGGCTCCGTGGTCGTTCCTGACTTGGAAATCACGATGCAGGCTACATTGCTCAGCTGTGCCAGGTCCATGAGCTCTGCGAGGTATTCTTCGGACAGATTATTGCCGGCGAAAACCACTCTGGGGCTGTCCTTCTTGGGCAGGAACTGGTGGTCCAGGGCCTCTATGGCGCAGCGGGCGCCAAGATATGAACCGCCTATGCCTATAACTACAACGAGGTTTACGCCGAGGGCTTTCCAGCTGTCGCGTACCGATTCGAAATCATTAATCAGCGACTCCGGTGTGCCGTCCGGAAGGGTCTTCCAGCCGAGGAAATCATTTCCTGCACCTGTTTCTTTGTCAAGTACGTCATATGCCGCCAGAGCTTTCTGTACGTATTTCTGATAATCGGCGTCCTTTACAAAGGAATCGCATCCTTTCAAACTAATTTTTAACATTGGTTCTACCGTTTTTTTTTGTACTCTTTATTACCCAGGAGAGACCTCACCAGCAGAGGCTCGTTGGTGGTGATTGCATCTACTCCCAGTTCTATCATTTTATTGATGTCGTCTTCTTCGTTGACTGTCCAGGCATTGACCGACATGCCCAGGTCGTGGGCAGCCTTCACCCAATCAGGATGGGCCTTGAACATCTTGTAGTGGTAATCGATACCGTTGATCCCGAGAACCTGGTAATTGACCGGGGCTTCCTTGATACCTGTGGGATCGGAAGAAAGGTACTGATTGACAAACTGCGGCTGCTCTTTGGCGAGGCGCTCGCAGATGTGACGGCTGAAACTGATGAAAAGCACCCTTTCCGGAGTGTACAGTTTATGCGCCTTAAGGGCTTGGATGGTTTTGTCCACCATCAGGTCTTCGCGGTCTTGGGAAGACTGTTTCTTGAACTCGATGACAAGCTTGGTGGTCTTGCACTTCGCTGTCTGGACCAGGTATTCATCCAGGGTCGGGCGGCGCTCTCCGTTGGGCAGCAGGTCATTTGCGAAGTCTGCGTACTTATGTTCGCGGATGAGCTTGCCTTCTATGTCTTTGTTGTGATTCACTATCACCACATCGTCTGCGGTAATGTGAATGTCGCATTCACTACCCCACAGTCCGGCATCCTGAGCCGCTTTCAATGAGGCTATTGAGTTCTCGCTCATGCCTCCCTGTTCTGATTTCCAGAAACCGCGGTGTGCGACGATTGCTATTTTTCCGTCCTGATCGACAGGAGGGAATGCGGAAGTTCCGGAGCTTAACTTTTTGGTCGAAGAACAAGACGCTGCGATTATCAGCGTGCTTAAAACTGCAAAAATTCTGAAATAATGATTCATAGAGCATGCATTTAGTCCTACAAAAATACCAAAAAGTATTATATTTGCGAAAGACTATTATGAAAAAATATATTCTTGCACTCGATCAGGGAACAAGTAGTTCCCGTGCTATCATTTTCGATCACGACGGCACCCCTCTTGCCGTCAGCCAAAAGGAATTTACCCAGTATTTCCCCCGCCCGGGTTGGGTGGAGCATGACCCTGAAGAGATTTGGGCCAGTGAGTCCGGGGTTATGCTGGACGTAGTGGCTAAATGCGGTATCGACACTTCGGAAATTGCTGCCGTGGGCATAACCAACCAGCGCGAAACCACCATCGTCTGGGACGCCCAGACCGGCAAACCGGTGTACAATGCCATTGTGTGGCAGGACAGACGCACATCGGAGTATTGCGATTCCCTGAAGGCTCTCGGACTTACAGAAAAGATTCAGGACAAGACAGGACTGCTCATCGATGCTTATTTCAGCGGCACCAAGATCCGCTGGATTCTTGAGAACGTGGAAAATGCACGCGACCTTGCACGCCAGGGACGCCTGCGCTTCGGAACCGTTGACAGCTGGCTTATCTGGAAACTTACCGGCGGTCAGGTGCATTGTACGGACGTGACCAATGCCTCCCGTACCATGCTCTTCAACATTCATACTCTCCGCTGGGATGAGGAATTGCTGGACTTGCTCGGCATACCTGCATCCATGATGCCGCAGGTGCGTTCGTGCAGCGAGGTTTACGGCAGCTGCGAACTGCTTGGCGGCGTGCCGGTGGCCGGAGCCGCAGGAGACCAGCAGTCGGCCCTCTTCGGGCAGATGTGCACGGAACCGGGCGAGATGAAGAACACATACGGAACCGGATGCTTCCTGCTGATGAACAGCGGCTCGAAGGCCATAAAATCAGATAATAAGCTTCTGACCACCATCGCTTGGAAGATCGGAGACCGCGTGGATTATGCCCTCGAAGGCAGTGTCTTCGTGGCCGGATCCATCGTGCAGTGGCTTAGGGACGGCCTCGGGCTCGTCAAGCAGTCGTCTGACATAGAGGCTCTTGCGTCACAGGTGCCGGACAACGGCGGGGTCTATCTCGTGCCTGCCCTTACCGGTCTTGGAGCCCCGTACTGGGATCCTTATGCCAAGGGCACCATCACAGGTATCACCAGGGGCACAAGCGCCTCGCACATAGCCCGTGCGGCCCTCGAAGGCATTGCCTTTGAGACCATGGACGTGGTGGACGCCATGCGTAAAGACGCAGGATTATCCATTCGTTCCCTCAAGGTGGACGGCGGTGCATCCCGCAATAATCTCATGATGCAGTTTCAGGCCGACATCCTGGGAACCGAGGTCGTGCGGCCGGTGGTCACAGAGACCACGGCGCTCGGCGCTGCATATCTGGCGGGCCTTGCCGTAGGATTCTGGACCTCCCTCGATTCTCTGAAGGAACAGTGGAAGGCAGAAAGGACCTTTACCCCCGCGGCCTCTCCGGCGGAAGTCCAGGCTGCTGTGGCGGGCTGGAAAGATGCAATATCCAGAACTTTAGTCAAACAATAGAGATATGGAACTGATAACCAAATGTCTTTTCGAACTCGTCGGCACATTTGTGCTGATACTTCTGGGCGACGGCGTGGTCGCCTGCACCACACTTAATAAATCTAAAGGCCTTGGCGGCGGTTGGGTAGTCATAACCCTCGGCTGGGGTCTCGCGGTGATGTGCGGAGTGTTCATCTCCGGCCCTTATTCAGGCGCCCACCTCAATCCGGCCGTAACCCTTGGTCTGGCTGCAGCCGGCAAATTCGCCTGGGCTGAAGTATTGCCTTATATTGCAGCGCAGATGATAGGAGGCTTCCTTGGCGCCCTTGCCGTATATCTTTTCTATAAAGATCACTTCGACGCCACTGAGGACGCAAATACCAAGCTCGGCGTGTTCTGCACCATGCCGGCCGTCACTAACTACGCCCGCAATTTCTTCTGCGAGGCACTGGCCAGCTGGCTTCTCGTGTTTGTGATTCTGGTGTTCTCGACAGCCGAAAATACGCCTATGGTGGGCATGGGAAGCCTTGGTGCATTCCCTGTGACTTGCCTCATAATGGCAATAGGCATGTCTCTCGGCGGCGCGACCGGTTATGCAATCAATCCCGCCAGGGACCTTGCGCCGAGAATCGCCCATGCAGTGCTGCCTATATCAGGCAAGCGCGACAGCGGCTGGGCATACAGCTGGATTCCCGTCGCAGGCCCTCTGGCCGGCGGCGCACTCGCTGCACTCTGCTTCGTGCTGATGTACTAAAGAATCAGAACTGTAATTTCAGACCTGCGCTCGGGCGTACGTGGAATCCACGGCACCCGAGCCAGTTGTATGAAAGCTCCACCTCTGCACCTATACTGAGGTTTTCGGCTCCTATAAACTGCCCGACTGAGTACCAAAGCTGGGGCTGGACGAGAATGATAAATTCTCCTATGTCGCCCGTGTGCTTGGTGTCGCCGTACCAGTAAGTGATGTTCTCGCCCCATCCGCGGGCCGTGCCGCGGAAATCAAGCCCCCGGACTCCGAACAGGTCGTAGAGACGCCAGAGAATGGTGAGCTGCATGGGGAAAGGGCTGGAGGCGCCTCCGTTGAAAGTCTTGAACAGCACGGATGCGCGGAGAACGTCCTTCTTCAGGGGGACGGTGTAGGATACGCCGAAGAGGGCATTGAAATTGTCTAAATACACCCTTCCGTTGAACTCGGCCTGCAGGGAGAAGTCCTTGAGCACCGGGACATTGTGCCAGAAGTTGAAATTCCTGGCAAAGTCCAGATAGCCCGAAGTCAGCGACACGGGTTCAGCCTTGACGTTGAATCCGCCGGACAGGAAGCTGTCGCCCCAATTATCGACGCTCCAGCTCTCGATGTTTATTGAAGCAACGGGGGAGTCGGATGCGAAATTATAGACGGCTCTAAGGTCTGTCTGCGCCAGTGCGGCAGTGCCGGAGGCTAAGAACAAAAACAATGCTATAAGGCGTTTCATGATGTTTGCTATTTACTGTAATTTGGAGCGCTTTTGGCTATGGTCACGTCGTGCGGATGACTTTCTACCATACCGCTGGGCGTCACCCGCACAAAACGAGCTTGCTTGAGCGCTTCGAGGTTTGCGGCTCCGCAGTAACCCATGCCGGAACGCAGGCCGCCAAGCAGCTGGTAAACAATGTCTTCGACAGGTCCTTTCAGAAGAACGCGGCCCACAATGCCCTCGGGGACCAATTTCTTGGTCTGGGTCTCGCCGGACTGGAAATAGCGGTCTTTTGAGCCGGCGTTCATGGCGTCGATACTGCCCATGCCCCTGTAACACTTATACTTCTGCCCGTCAATCTCTATCACTTCGCCCGGAGCTTCAGGAGAGCCGGCGAACATGGATCCGCACATCGCGCAGTCGCCACCGGCGGCAAGTGCCTTGACTATATCTCCCGAGTAGCGGAGTCCGCCGTCTGCGATGATGGGGATATTGAATTCCTTCACGGCCTTGTACACTTCGTAGATGGCCGACAGCTGAGGTATTCCGACTCCTGCAACAATCCTGGTGGTGCAGATCGATCCCGGACCTATGCCTACTTTGATGGCATCGGCGCCAGCCTCTGCAAGCATCTTTCCGGCTTCGTAAGTTGCTATGTTGCCTACTGCTACATCGATGTTGGGCAGTGCTGCTTTCACATTCTTCAGTTGCTCGAGCACGCCCTTGCTGTGCCCGTGGGCGCTGTCTATGACCAGAGCGTCCGCACCAGCCTCGGCCAGGAGTTCCGCCCTTTCCACTCCGTCCGGGGTGACTCCGATTCCGGCAGCAACCCTGAGGCGGCCCTGGCTGTCAGTATTGGCCAGAGGCTTGTTCTGAGGCACCGGAGCCTCTTTGACGGCGCGCACCTGGGCGGCCTGCCGGTCCGCAGGCATGTTCTTGTGGATGACGCCGATACCGCCTTCAAGAGCGATCGCCGTGGCCATCGGGGCTTCTGTAACAGTGTCCATGGCTGCGGAAACAAAAGGAATGTTGAGTGTTACGTTTCGGGAGAAACGGGAGTGCAGGTCAACTTCCCTTGGAAGTACCTCGGAGAAGGCCGGAATGAGCAGAACATCGTCGAACGTCAAGCCTTCCAGAGCAATTTTTTCTTCAATCAGAGACATAGTTTTATAAGATAAAGCCCGTGGCACTGTTCCAGGCCAAAGTTTTGTAGAATGAATTCAAATTCACGCTGGTGGAGGAAGGAATGTAAACACTCAAGCCGCAAACATTCTCGAGCTTGAGGTCGAAAAACTTTTCCGTAGCAGCCTTGTATAGTATGCACCCGTCCAAAGCACTGTCGAGGGTGCGGACTTCGCTTTCCGTTGCACCGGCCTTGATAAGCAGGTCCCGTAAATCGAAGAACCAGTGGTAGTCGTTGTAGAAATATGCTTGGACCTGACTCTTATTAACCTTTTCAATCTCGCTTCTGTGGGCGTCCACAATATCTCTGAAAGCATCTGCCAAAGGGTCCAGTTTGCGGCAGTCGACCAAAGTTACCGTGGCAGATTTATAGTCGCCGGACTGCGCTTCGTAGAGCTCGTAGAAGTCGCGGGCGACTCCCTTTATGTCAGGTTCCTGGATGTTCAGCAGCTTCTCGGGCATCGCGGTGTAATTCATGCCGTAGCTGAGAATTTCAGTGGGGGAGAAGAGCAGCAGGTCGCACCTGTCTTTGAGTTCGTACGCTACTTCCACGCAACCCATGAGGCAGGCGTCCAAAATGCAGAAATCCAGATGCATCGGTATGGCGTCTTTGAAGTCGGCGATGTCCATGCCGGACTCCTTGGGCTTCTCATTGCCGAGGTCCTTTGTGAGCGGATATTGCCGCAGCTGCTTTTGTTTGTTGAAAAGGGTATAAACTTCTTCCTGATAGCCTTTGGGAATCCATCCTTTGCCGTGGGAGGAGAAGATGAGTCCGTAGCTTTTGGCCGGGAAAAGACTCTGGACTTCGGTCAATACCTTGTTGAGGGTTTCTGCGGAGCCGCTTATGTCGGTATCGGGATATACGTTCAGGGTATCGCGTTTCGGCTTGCCGTCTGTGCCTGTGTATGCCCGGAACAGCACCGGACTGGTGTTGACATACACCCCGAAGCGTTCGGTGGTGTGCGCATAGACCAGGAAAACGTCGCTGCTGCCCACGGAAGGCAACTTTTCACTTTTGCAGAACTGGTTGATATTCTCCTCTATAGAGGGGGAAAGATTGCTGAAGCTGGCGGCGTACATTATCACGACACGGCGGTTGGGCGCAGCGTCAGGCCCATCCTTTGAACAGGAGAGGAAGGACAGCGCACACAGCAAGGCGCAGAGTATGTACGCGAACTGCTTCTTCATATAAATTTTACAAAGATAATAATTTTTTTGTTACTTTTGTATATGAATCCTTTTTCGTATCATTTGGCAATAGAACGTCAGCTGTCGCCGAATACTGTATCTTCCTACAGTGCGGAGGCTTCCTCCCTTGCGGTTTTCCTAAATGGCAAACCGGCCGCGGAGTGCACCTCGGACGACATTGCGGCGTATTTGCAGCAACGGTCGAAAAACCTTTCCAAGCGCAGCCAGGCCCACGTGCTAAGTGCGCTTCGCTCCTATTTCGATTTCTTGATTTTGGAAGGGGAACGAAAAGACAATCCCTGCGATCAGCTGGACGCCCCTAAGCTCGGCCGCTATTTGCCGGAGGTGTTGTCGGTAGAAGAAGTTTCCGACATCATAGAGTCGGTGCCGCTGCAAAAGCCCGGCGACATACGCGACAGGGCCATCCTGGAGGTACTTTACGGATGCGGCCTGCGGGTGTCGGAACTCTGTTCGCTGGAGTTGTCCCAGGTCTATGCCGACAAGTCATTCATCCGGATTATAGGTAAAGGAGACAAAGAACGTCTCGTACCCATCGGCGCTCCGGCACTGGAAGCTATTAATATGTGGCTGCAGGTCCGCCCGGAGCCGGCAAGTGCGGATGTTTCCGACCTCGTGTTCCTTAACCTGCGCGGGGGCAGGCTAAGCCGTGTGTCTGTATTCAACATGGTGAAGCAGAGGGCAATGCTGGCCGGTATCCATAAAGAAATATCCCCCCATACCTTCCGCCATTCCTTTGCCACCCATCTGGTAGAAAACGGTGCGGACCTTAGGGTAGTGCAAGAAATGCTCGGCCATGAGAGCATACTCACGACCGAGATCTATACCCATATTGATTCGCAGACCTGGCAGAAGACAGTGCTGGAACACCATCCCAGACGATAACTCAGGCCTTGCCTTCTTCTGCTATCGCCTTGTTGTAGCACTCGCGGCACAGGGGCTCGTAGATGTCTTTTTCGCCCAGGACCACCAGGTCTTTGCTCTTGCTCAGACGATGCGAGTGATTGGCCAGGTTGCCGCATTTAACGCAAATGGCATGCACCTTCTGCACATCTTCTGCAACGGCCAAGAGCATGGGAATGGGACCGAAGGGCTTGCCCAGGTAGTCGGTGTCCAGGCCGGCGACGATTACGCGCACCCCTCTGTTCGCCAGGGTCTGGCATACGTCCACCAGGTTAGTGCCGAAGAACTGGGCTTCATCTACGCCCACGACCTCCACGTCGGGGTCTATGTCGAGCATCTGGGACGCATCGGCTATTGGCTTGGAAGAAATTTTATGGAAGTCATGCGAGACCACCTCTACATCGGAGTAGCGATTGTCGATGGCAGGTTTGAAAATTGCTATTTTTTGGTTTGCAAACTGCGCACGGCGCAGGCGTCTGATGAGCTCTTCGGTCTTGCCGGAGAACATTGAGCCGCAAACTACTTCAATGCAGCCGGATTTTTTGTGGTTCTCTGAAAACATTTGCTTAACTTTGTGCAGACAAATATAGTAAAAACTTGCGACATGCAGAGCGGAATTTTATACATAGTGCCCACGCCGGTAGGGAACCTTGAAGATATCACTCTCCGGGCATTGTCGGTGCTCAAAGAGGCCGATCTCATCCTGGCCGAAGACACCCGCACCAGCGGAGTGCTTCTGCAGCACTATGGCATAAAAGGACGCCTGGTGTCTCATCACAAATTCAATGAGCATATCACCGTGGCGCAGATCAAGGAAAAGATCCTGCATGGCATGAACGTGGCATTGATAAGTGATGCGGGCACTCCCGGCATTTCCGATCCCGGCTTCCTGCTCTCGCGAGAGTGCGCCCGAGAGGGCATTACGGTCCAGACGCTCCCCGGGGCCACTGCATGCATACCTGCCGTGGTCAGCTCCGGTCTGCCTTGCGACAGATTCTGCTTCGAAGGCTTTCTGCCGCTGAAAAAGGGCCGCAAAACTTTACTTGACTCATTAACCAAAGAAACGAGAACTATGATATTTTATGAATCACCAAGGCGTCTTGTGGGGACGCTCGGGCAGTTCGTAGAGCTGTTCGGACCGGAGCGTGAGTGCTCTGTGGCCCGGGAAATCTCGAAACTGCACGAAGAGCACTGCCGGGGGAGTCTGGCAAGCGTGCTCGAGCATTTCAAGGCCGTAGAGCCCAAGGGAGAAATTGTGATTGTGGTGGCAGGACTGCCGGCGGAGTCACATAAGGAACATCGTAACAAGTACAGGATGGAGGGGAAGGACGATGGACAAGAAGAACTCCTCTGACAAGGCTCCGTCATCTGTGTTCAAAATAGGCGGCATCGCCTTAGCTTTCCTTATAATCGGTTATCAGTCATCTCTTTTCGTCCACAAGGCGGCGGCTCTGTATATAACGGCCAAAAGAGATGCTCCGGATACTGTATATGTGGTCGAACCTGCACTGGCGTCCCGCCTCACCGGGTGCGACACGCTGACGGTAAGACGCAACGCCGTCCATTCACCTGCGGCGGAACATGTCCGCCGTGCCGGACGCAGGGTGGAGAGTTTCCGCTTCAATCCGAACACGGTTTCTGCAGAAGATCTTGAACGCCTGGGGTTTACGAGCAAGCAGGCCCAGGCCGTACTGAACTACAGAGCCAAAGGCGGGCGTTACCGGCGCCCTTCCGATTTTGCAAAGTCGTTCGTGGTGTCGGATTCGGTGTATAAGCGCCTGGCTCCGTACATCAACATCCCCAAGCTTGATATCAACAAGGCAGATTCTGCTGCATTTGATGAACTACCGGGCATAGGGCCTTATTTTGCATCGAAAATGGTTCAATACAGGGAGCGGCTGGGCGGTTATTCATACAAAGAACAGTTGATGGACATATATAATTTCGACTCCGACCGTTACAGCGGGCTGTCGGACCTTATCGTGTGCTCTGCTCCGGCTGAACAGTTTCGCTTGTGGCATCTTTCCGAAGACAGCCTGCGCATGCATCCTTATATTAAAAACTGGCATACCGCTCATTCTATAGTGCTGTTTCGCGACAACACGCCGCGGGACCAATGGACGGTGCAGGCACTTGAGGCCGCCGGAATCCTGAGTCATGAAGATGCCTCCAAATTGGCGCGATGCAATATCGAAAAGCCCTGACCGTTAGGAAAAGAATCTCAAAAATGCTATCTTTGGCCCTATGAATCAGAAAATCAGCAACTTCTTTAAGTCTTTGGTAAGCCTTTCAGACTATGTCGATCTGGACGGAGCCAACGCATCTATACGTAAAAACATATATTTCCGCGGCCCCAATGTGTTCATTTTGGCCTGCGCAATTATAATAGCTTCAGTGGGTCTGAACGTCAACTCCATCCCGGTCATTATCGGAGCCATGTTGATTTCTCCCGTGATGGGTCCCATACTCGGATTCGGATTCAGCCTTGGAGTGCAGGATATTCATTTGCTAAAAGACTCGCTTCGCAACTACGCAGTCATGGTGGTCATAAGCATAATGGCCTCCGCGTTGTATTTCCTGCTCAGCCCGCTGAACATGGAGCATCCCACGGAACTTCTTGCCAGGACCAATCCAACCATTTACGATGTTCTGATCGCCCTTTTCGGCGGTTTTGCCGGAATACTCGAGATCTCTCGCAGCGAAAAAGGCACGGTGTTGTCCGGCGTGGCCATAGCCACCGCGCTCATGCCGCCGCTTTGCACTGTGGGTTACGGTTTGTCCATCCTGAACTGGAGCTATGTTCTGGGAGCCTTGTATTTGTTCTTGATAAACAGCATCTTCATATCACTTGCTACATTTGTGATGGTGAAGTATCTCAAGTTCCCCGTATCCTCTTCGGCGCAAGGAACTTCGACCAAGCTGTCGGGCAAGGCAGTGGCTGCCATTCTGGTTATTATCATTGTCCCTAGCGTCCTTTCGGCGGTGCGCATGGTGCAGGAAAGCAATTTCCGCCGCAATGCCGCAACGCTGGTGTCGGACAACAAATCGCTTGGGAAGGGCTTCATATACGATTACACCGTGGACGTTTCTTCCAATCCTGCGACCATCGAGCTGTATATGGCCGGCGAGAAGCTCGCACCGGCAGACAAAGAGAAACTCTATTCGGATGCCGAAAAATTTGGAATTACCCGCAGCCAGATTGTGTTCAGGGAAGAGGCCGTAACGGTGCGTACGGATATCTCTGAGACGGAAGTGATTCAGAGCATACTCGAGCATTCAGACAAAAGGGTGGAGAGGCTCAATGCCACCATCGAAATGCTCCAGGATTCTATCCAGGTGCTGAACAACAGGCTTAATCAATTGAAACCGAACGACTTGCCGACGGAGAATTCGAAGTAGTCGGCCCGGCTGAATTCGTGCACCCTCAGCGAAATACCTGCAAAGAACGACGGCAGGAAGTCGGGGTAGTACCTGATGTTGACTTTCTGGTACAGGCGCCCGTGGTTTTCGTGTATCCCGACCTCCCTGAAAAGGTATGCCCCAAGTCCCACGCCGGCAGTGAATGATCCTATATAGAAGTCCTGGATAATGGCGAGTCCGGGAGCCCACGGAGAGTAGGAGCGCTCAGCCGCGCCGTACAGGATATTGTCGCTTTTTTGCAAGGCGCCGGTGTTGCTGATGTAATGAAGTTCCGCCTGAAGGCCTGTGGATGTTTTCTTGCAGTAGTGCCACACAGCCTCTATTCCGGCGCTTCCTTTGAACCATGGGGTGTAGCTGTCCGGCCTGGAACCGGAAGCCAACATGTCGTCAGCTTCGAATTCGGCCATGCATCTATGAATGCCTCCGCCAGCAAAAACGGCAAGCCGTACCTTGGACATCAATGGACTGGCTGTCGGTAATTTAGCCCCTGGGGTCACAGTTTTATCACCAATGGCGTAGCTGGCTCCCAGAGAATAAGAAAGGGCGTTAAGTCCTCTGTTCGGGATGAAGAGACGGGCGGCGGAATTGTGCTTGAACGCCACTTCTGCGTTTATGCTCCACCCGGAAGCGATGCTTGCCCTCAGAAAGACTCCTGCCTTGAAATGAAACGTGAGCGGTCCGCCGTACAAGTCGTTCAACGGGTTGTCAATCTTGTGGTAGGGATTGCTCATGAGGGCCATGCCTCCTTGCACACAGTATCCGGCGGCCACAGGGCCCAAACGCAGGAGGTCCCGCATCCATGTCCCGTAGAATGCGAATGAATCGCCCACCTTGGCTCCGTCCTTGCAGTCCAGAGCTCCCAGATTGCACCACGAGACGCCGAAGCCCATGTTCGGGTCGCCGTACAGCCTGGCCCATTCTCCGGAGCTTTTCCAAGTGATCGCCGCATCGAAAGAGTTGAAACCGCGGTCGCCCGGAATCAGGGCGCTGATGTACTTTGTGTTTGTGAGCACATGCCTGGATGCGGACACTGAAATGTCCTGCGCATTGACCCTTGGGCAGAAAAGCGAAAGGGACGCGCCCACAACGGCAGACAGTAGAACAAACTTTCTCATCCGATTACTATCCGGATACTGATTCGGGCTTTACCCATTCGGCGTCTGCAGCTATTTCGTAAGGGAGCCTGAATGTGTTCCCTTCAGAATCGGCGAAGTATAAGTGCGATACCGACAAGACATCGGGATTGCCGTCTGCCCAGAAACACCAGAAGGGATCTTTGCAATTCTCGGGACGGCGTACATAGCAATGGTTGGCAGGGGAGTCCGCGGTATATTGCTTCTCCATCTTCCATGTCCTTCCGTTATTCCGGCTAACCCATGCCTGGACCTCTCCTCCCTGGCCCCAACGTTGAGGTCCAGACCCCGTGGGAGCAATGACGGTCCAGGTTTTTCCTTTGACCCATATTGAACCGGAGTCGTAGTTGTTGGTAGATTGGGTAATATAACGGAAGTTCCATTTTTTGCCGTTCCAGTGGGCCGTGAACCACTCTCTCGGTCCGTGCTTGGGTCCGGGCTGGTGCCCGTTGCTTAGGAGGTAGAGGATTATCGGACGTCCCTTCTCATCGAAGTTTACATCTTTTATGTAGCAGTTCTTACCGCTGTCTTCTACATCCAGTACTTTGCATGGTGAGTTCTTGTCGGTTATGGGAATCTCTATGGGCGTTCCATCGACCAGGGTCCAGCTGTTCCCGAAATCTGTGGTCTGAATGTAGTAAATGTTGGTCCTGGTGTCGCACTTTCCGTTCAGATGGCGGTTGAAAGCCGCTGCAAGCTTGTTTCCGCAGCGCCCGGTTATTTGGTAATGACCCGATTTTGTCTCTCCTGCAGAGGAGTCGATGATGCTGGCCAGCGGATGATAATCGGACCAGTGTTCGCCGTCGGGAGATGTTTGGAAAAACAGCCTCCGTACGCCGTCGTAGCGTGTTTCGAACAAGAAATGTCCTTTGCCCTCTATGTAGTACGGCTGTGGGTAAGCCATGATGCTTCCGCCCTTTTCTTCAAATGCAGATATGTCGTACGGCCTGACGGAACGGAAACGGAAACCGATGCGCTTGTTACCCCTGCCGGCCACGTAAACCCAAATGTAGCCGTCGGCGTCGATGAGCAGGGCAGGGTTGTCGTGAGTGTCGTTCACCGGCCCTTTGTCGTAAACAACAGTTGGTTTCTGGACAAGGCCGGTCTTGTGGTCGAAGCAGCTGATCATGCATAGCAGGTGCCGCTCGTCGGCTGCCGTGGTGCCTCCATACACGAAAAATGTTTTGTCCGCTTCGGGGCTGTATATGGCCAGGGGACGGTGCTTCATGGTGTACGTACCGAAGGCGCCGCTGTACTTTGAACCATACTCGCTCCTCTGCCCAATGTCGAACCAAATTGGACGGAATCCGTTTATCCTGGTGTTGTTCAGCTCTCCCGGGGTCTGGGCGGCGGCGCTGAGTCCCATGAGAGCAAAGAGCAAATAAAAAACAAACTTGCGCATACACAAAGATAGAGATAATCGGAATAATATCAAATCGCCGGATCTTTGCCGTTTTGTCCTCAAAAAGGACTTTCTGTCACTCCGGAAGTGCCAAATAGTTCAAATTCTGGCATTGGCCCCCACTTTGCCTTAGTTCTAATTGTTCCGCAAAAGGAACCCGGACGGAAGGCCACGTAAGGACCCGAAACCGGAGGAGTTTAAAATGATTTTGTTATGTTACCTACAATTAAAAGAAATGCTGAAAGCTGGTTGCCTGACATTTTCAACGACTTCTTCGACAACAGCTGGATGGAAAAGACCAATTACACGGCTCCGGCCATCAACGTACTGGAAAACGAAAATGAATATGAGGTTGAAATAGCCGCCCCGGGCCTTACCAAAGAAGATTTCCGCGTTCATGTGGACGACGAGAACAATCTCGTGATCACAATGGACAAGAAGGTCGAAAACAATGAGAAGAAGCATCATGGACGCTATCTGCGCCGCGAATTCTCTTATGAGAAATTCCAGCAGATGCTGACATTGCCTTCTGATGTAGAGTCCGACAAGATAGAGGCCAAGGTTGAGAATGGTGTGCTTAATGTGCTCATCCCCAAGAAGAAGCAAGAGGAGCTCAAAAAACCTCTAAGGCAAATTAGTATCCATTAAGGATTTTCCCAGGAATTCCGTCGGCGTAATACCGGTCACCTTCTTGAAGAGTCGAGTGAAATGATGTGGAAACTCGAAGCCAAGAAGGTGGGCGGTTTCGCCTATATTGTGGCCGTTCATCAGCAGGCT
This sequence comes from uncultured Bacteroidales bacterium, assembly GCA_946403855.1. GTDB lineage: Bacteria > Bacteroidota > Bacteroidia > Bacteroidales > UBA932 > Cryptobacteroides. The sequence continues at coordinate 383 of CAMJBH010000026.1, read as the reverse complement.
CTTGCCCTGCCCTATTACAAAGGCATGGATGTAGCCTATGGCTGTGCCGCCGGTGGATTGGTGGATCATGTCGCCAAGGTACCGGGGAGAATATGCCAGCTGCCCAGCGCAGTACCGGACAGAAGGGACGCCGAGGTCCATTTGCTTTCCTTCTAGATAATACTCCCGCAACAGGTTATGGAAACGCTTGAGGATGTCCGTTGAGGTTTTGCTCACCTTTGATAGCTGGCGCAGATAGATGCGCTGGCAGTACTCCAGGATTAGACGCAAATATCCCAGGATGACGTCCCGCAGGGCGGGGGAGTCTTCGTTCTCTTGCAGTTCGTGTCTGAGCTGCGTGAGCAGCTGGGTGATGCGGGCCCATTCCGAAGGCTCCATTTTCA
>CAMJBH010000025.1 GCA_946403855.1 uncultured Bacteroidales bacterium | reverse complement strand
GCCTGGGTGCTGCCGTCGGGCCTGGGTGCAGTGGCGTGGTATGCGTCGCAGGTGCTGCCGTAACCGGTTATTTCTGCGTAGATGTGTGCGCCGCGGGCGCGTGCATGTTCAAGTTCCTCGAGTATGAGGACTGCCGATCCGTCCGCCATGACGAAGCCGCCCCTGTCTGCGTTGAACGGGAGACTGGCGTGCTTGGGATCTTCGGCCCTGGTAAGCGCCCTGGCGTTTCCGAATGCGGCGGCGCCGATGGGGATGGCGCAGTGGTCTGTGCCACCGGCTATTACGGCGTCGGCATAGCCGTGATGAATGGTACGGAAAGCTTCTCCAATGGAATGAGTCGCAGTGGCGCAGGCCGTTACTATGCCCAGGCAGGAGCCTTGCGCTCCATATTTAATGGCAATCTGGCCGGCGGCCATGTCGGCTATCATGGTAGGCACGAATAGGGGAGATATCCACTGTCCGGTGGGATCTTCGATCATTTTGCCCACTTCGCGCTGTATGGTCTGGAAACCTCCGATGCCGGAACTGACATAGGTGGCGAGCCTCAGCGGATCGATGTTCTCTCCTGCTTTGAGACCGGAATCATTCATGGCCTGCCATGCCGATGCCATGGCAAAAACCGTGAACGGATCCTGCTTGCGCACGAAAGCTTTGTCCATTCCGTATTCTTCGGGATTGAAATTGCGTATTTTCCCTGCAATCTTGACGGGCAGTCCGTCGGTGGGAAATTCGGTTATGTAATCTATACCGCAGACGCCATGTATCAGGCTGTCCCAGAATGTCTTAACATCATTGCCAATACAAGACAGTACGCCCAGTCCTGTAACTGCTACTCTTTTGCTCATAAGCTTAGCTTTTAGGCCGCAAATATACAAATTTTTCATATATTTGCAGAAGTAATGCTATCGCTCCGAGATCAGTTCCCCAGGGCCCTCCTTGGAAAACACCAATTAGTGATGACCGTGACCTTCGCGGCCTTTTTCTCTTTGGTGTTTTTGCTCGTCAGCGTACCATTTTCGCACAATGCCTGGTTTAATCTCGGAAAGAGCGAGGCGTTCCTGTTCACTGTATTTTTCTATATCGTGGCTCTCGCGATAGTGTGCTGCAGCAAGGTGGGGCAGTATATGATGCGTAACGCCAAGTCGTTCCGGATATGGCACTGCATGGCCTGGGACGCCGCCGAAGTGCTGCTGATCTCTCTTCTCTATACTTTCTTCACGCTGGAAGGCGACAAGATTGGCATAATATCTTTGGAGAGCACCCATTTCTGGCCGCTGTTCCTGAGCGCCCTGGTCTATACCACGATATCGCTTGCCTTTCCCTACATCCTTTCCGCGCAGTATTTCATGCTCGAAGAGAAGGACAATACGATACGCCTGATGAACTACGACAATGTCGTCAGTGATACTCCGCCTCCCGCAGCGCCCGAGAAGCGCATAACCCTTTTCGACAATGGCGGGGCGCTTAAATTTTCTATCAGTTCCGACAATCTGTATCTGATAGAATCGGATGACAATTACATACAGGTGTGGTACACCGACAGTTCCGGCACCATGAAGAAATACATGCTCAGGTGCCGCCTGAAGACTGTAGAAGAGAGTTTTGCCGACAGCGACCTGCTGCGCTGTCACCGCAAGTTTATTATCAATATACGTAAAGTGCGCCTGCTGAGTGCTGAAAAAGATGGCTACAGCATTGAACTCGATGACGATTCCATAGCCCGGATCCCGGTATCCAAGACCTATGAGCAGGCAGTGCTTGCACGCTTTAATTCCCGAATTTAACTATGTGGCAGAGAATACAAACCCTTTATTTAGCTATTTCCACGGCTCTGGTCGTGGCAATGTTTTTCTGTAATAAGGCCGGAGACATTAGTTATGTGTCATATTGGCCATATCTTGTGCTTCTGATCATCAGTGCGGCGCTTCACCTGCTTGCCCTCACGACTTATCGCTTCAGGGTGTTCCAGGTACGCACCGCTGTCCTTGCCGCCATCATCACCCTGGCTCTCCAGGTGTGGCTGGCCGTAGATTTCTTCGTCACCGGCAACGAACCGGTGTTCCATGTCAGCGCAGTGTTTCCTCTTGTGGCGGTAATTCTGGATGTGCTCGCAGCACGCAGTATCTGGGCGGATGAGTTACTCGTGAGGAGTTCATCGCGCCTCCGCTCTTCAAAACGCAAGAATCATTAAAAAACAATAATATGCGAATCCCTGAATCTGAACTCATTATCAATGGCGACGGCTCCGTGTTCCATCTGCACATCCGTCCCGAACAGTTGGCCGATACAGTTATCCTGGTCGGAGATCCCGGCCGTGTGGCCATGGTCAGTTCTTTCTTCAGCTCCGTTGAATGTCAAGGCTCATCGCGCGAGTTCGTGTGGGCTACAGGACTCTATAAAGGCAAAAGGATGACAGTCCTTTCCACCGGTATAGGCACAGACAATATAGACATCGTTATGACTGAGCTGGACGCCCTTGCCAACGTGGATTTCAACACCCGCGAAGAGAAGCCCGAGCATAAGTGCCTGAACATACTGAGAATAGGCACTTGCGGCGCCATTCAGCCCGAAATTCCGCTGGGTGCCTTCATCTTGTCTCATATTTCCGTCGGCTGCGACGGTCTGCTCAACTGGTACGACAACCGCGACAGCATAGCCCTGCTGGATTTTGAAGAGGCGTTCAAAGAGCATGTGCATTGGAACAAGCATCTGCCAGATCCGTATTTCGTGCGTGCCGGACAGGGTATCATAGACCGCATGGCGGATTGCACCGTGAAGGGCATGACGATTTCTGCGTCTGGTTTCTACGGCCCCCAAGGACGCGTGGTCCGTCAAGGACTTGCCATGCCTGACATGCTCCGCGACTTTGAGAGTTTCGAATTCAAGGGCTACAAGATAACCAATTTCGAGATGGAAGGCTCAGCTCTGGCCGGAATGGCAGCCAAACTCGGTCACGAGGCGGGTACTGTGTGCTGCGCGATAGCACACAGGTATCTGAAAGATGCAAATACCGACTATAAACCCAGAGTCAAAGAGTTGGTTGATCTTTCTCTCAACAAGCTTTCCGCTTAACTTACGTGCGGGTTATCTGTGACGTAACCGTCGCGGATGCGCTTTTCTATAGCTGCGGCCAGGATCTCCGGATTCGGGGCCGCAGCGTCTTTTTGAGCGGCTCCTGCGTTCAGCCCGTAACTGTCCCATGGACAGCCGGAAGCCTCCACCAGCGCCCTCAGACTTACAGCATGCTCTTCGAGCCAGTCGTGCGTATAAGAGCCCGAAATACGGCTGCAGGCCAAGAGGAAATGAAGCGGCTCCACAAAATCTGAGGAGCAGCGCGCCGCTTCCAGGGAAGCATGCTGCAGCAGGGATACTGCCGACTCGCATAAGTTGATGTTTTCCAGTTCGTCCCAGGGAACCTGGTCGCTGACGAATACGGCATCGTCCAGACTTAGCTTGAGGGCGTCGCACGATAGTCCCGCGGCCTCCAGAGTACTTACTGCAGAATTGTCTCCGTGTCTTAGAATGCCAAGCATGATATGGTCGGGACAGATGTTGCGCCAACCTGTGCGCAGGGCCTCGTCGCGGCTATATTCGAGAACTTTTTGAAAAAGCGCTGAAAGCTGTAAATCCATGGTGCAAAGATGGCAAAAAATACTAATTTTTTTATTATCTTTGTACGTTTATATCGTATAGAAAACTTATGGATAGTGAAGAAATCGTTCACGGCTATATAGAGCCGGTAGAGATTGACCACGAAATGCGCACCGCATACATCGATTATTCGATGTCTGTTATTGTTTCCAGAGCACTGCCCGATGTCCGTGACGGACTGAAACCTGTGCAGCGGCGCGTGCTTTTCGGCATGGACGGCCTGGGCCTGAGTTTTAGCGGCCAGACCAAAAAATCAGCCCGTATCGTGGGCGAAGTGTTAGGTAAATTCCATCCTCACGGGGATTCAAGCGTATATGATGCAATGGCCCGTCTGGCCCAGCCGTGGAGCCAGCGTTATCCTCTGGTGTTCGGCCAGGGAAACTTCGGTTCAATGGACGGCGACCCTGTTGCGGCCATGCGTTACACCGAAGCCAAACTTGCCAAGATGACCGAGGATATCCTTGCCGACCTCGACAAGGACACGGTGGACATGACGCTCAACTTCGATGATTCCCTCCAGGAACCGACCGTTCTCCCCACCAAGCTTCCGCTTCTGCTCCTCAACGGCTCGAGCGGAATCGCTGTCGGCATGGCCACCAACATGGCTCCCCACAACCTCGGCGAGATATGCGATGCCATTTGCGCATACATTGACAATCCGGACATTACCACGGAAGAGTTGATGGAGTATGTCAAGGGTCCCGATTTCCCTACGGGCGGCATCATCATGGGCCGTCAGGGCATCGTAGATGCCTACAACACCGGCCGCGGCAGGGTAGTGGTCCGTGCCAAGACCGAGATCGAGGTGGCTGACAACGGCCGCGAGACCATCGTGGTGACCGAGATCCCTTACATGGTGAACAAACGCGACATGATCGCCCACATAGGCGAGCTTGTCCGCGACAAGAAGATAGAAGGCATCGCCGACCTGCTCGAGCTTACCAACAGGGAGGGAATCCGCATCGAGATTCCCCTCAAGATGGGCGCCAACTCCAACGTGGTGCTCAACACCTTGTTCAAGTACACGGCTCTCCAGTCCAGCTTTGCCATCAACAACGTGGCTTTGGTGAAGGGCCGTCCCCGCACCCTCTCCCTCAAGGAGATGATCCAGAATTTCGTGGAATTCAGGCACGAGGTCGTGGTGCGCCGCACCAAGTTCGAGCTGGACAAGGCTCTCAAGCGCGCCCACATCCTGGAAGGACTGCTGAAGGCCATAGACGTCATTGACGAAATCGTGGCCATCATCCGTCATTCCAAGACCGTGGATGACGCAAAGGCGGAACTTGTCGCCACATTTGATTTCACTGACATTCAGGCGGGCGCCATTGTGGAAATGCGTCTCCGCCAGCTCACAGGTTTGGAGAAAGACCGCCTGCAGGCGGAATACGACGACCTGGAGAAGTTCATCGCCCGCTGCCGCGAGATCCTTGCCAGTGAGACCGAGCAGCTGAATATAGTCAAGCAGGAGTCTGCCGAGATGAAGAGCAAATACGGCGATCCCCGCCGTACGGAGATCACGCTCAGCGCGGACGAGTTCAATCCGGAAGACTTCTATCCCGACGAGGACGTTGTGATCACCATTTCGCACATGGGTTATATCAAACGTACTCCTCTGGCAGAGTTCCATACCCAGAGCCGCGGCGGAGTGGGCAAGAAGGCCAGCTCCACGCGCGACGAAGACTTCATAGAGCACATCTACGTGGCCAATATGCACTCCGTGATGCTGTTCTTCACCGACAAGGGCGTGCGCTACTGCAAGAAAGTTTATGAACTGCCGGAAGGAACCCGTACTTCGAAGGGCCGCGCGGTGCAGAACCTCCTTGCCATTGATCCTGAAGACAAGATCCGCACCTATCTGAACATTCCTCTGCCCAAGAATGCTGATACAAGCGCCGAACGCTATGTGATACTCGTTACCAAGCGCGGCGTGATCAAGAAGACAGACCTTGCAGACTACACCAATTCCCGCAGCTTCAACAAAGGCATCATAGCCATCAACATCCGGGAAGGGGACGAACTGCTGGACGCTCTTCTCACCGACAGCAAGAATGAAATCATGATTGCTGCCCGCAACGGACGCTGCTGCCGCTTCGACGAGGCCGAACTCAGGTCTCTCGGAAGGAATTCCAGCGGTGTTCGCGGAATAAATATCGAAGATGACGACGAGGTCATCGGAGCCATCTGCCACAACCCCGAATCGGCCGATGATGCATCACGTACTGTGTTGGTAGTCAGCGAGAACGGCTACGGCAAGCGTACCGATCCCATGGAGTACCGCAAGACTGCCCGAGGTGCCAAGGGAGTGCGTACGATCAACATCACTGAAAAAACTGGCCCGCTTGTTGCAATTAAGTTCGTAACAGAAGACAATGACCTTATGATCATCAACAAGTCCGGCCTTACCATCAGGATGTCCGTAGGAGATATCAGGGTAGCCGGCCGCGCGACGCAAGGCGTCAAGCTGATCAACATACGCGAGGGAGACTCCATTGCAGCTGTCTGCCCGGTAGCCGGAGCCGAAGATTCCGCCGAGGAGTCGGAGAACTTAACAGAAGAAAACGCAGAATAATAAAAACCTTTATAGCGATGAAAAGAATTATTACAGTTATGGCCCTTCTTGCGATGGTGACTTCGTTCGCCAACGCTCAGGTTAAATCGGCATCTGCTGCCAAATCGGCAGTTGAGAATGCCAAGAAGGACATTGAGAATCCTAAGAAGAACACTAAGTTCGCTACTTGGATGAAGTACGGTAAGACCCTTATCGATGCATATGATGCACCTGCCGGAAATGGCTGGATCAACGCTTCCCGCAAGGAGCTTGAACTCGTTCAGGGCAGTGAGAAGCCGGTTTCTACCGAAAACGTGGTTATCAATGGCCAGAATTGGGTCAAGGAAGTGTATCCTACCAGGAATTACTATTTCAATCCTGCCGGTCAGCTTGGCCTCATAGAGATCACCAAGCCGGTCATTGAAAATGCACTGGATCAGGCTCTTGAGGCTTACACCAAGGCCAATGAGCTGGACGTCAAGCACTCAAAGACCAAAGACATCACCGGAGCGATACTTTCCATCGCCGGCAAGTATGTCGATGAGGCTTATACCTCCTACACCCTCGGAGACCTTGTGAAGGCATCTGAATTCTTTGAGAAGGCTGCTCTTGCAAGCGCTGCCGAGCCGGTCGCCCAGGTTGACAGCAATTCCATCTACAATGCCGGTTTCACCGCATGGCTTTCCGGCAATATGGAGCGTGCGAAAGGTTTCTTCGAGAAGAGCCGCGAGATTGGTTACTATGGTGAGGATGGTGAGACTTTCGCCAAGCTTGCTGATATAGCAGAGAAGTCCGGCGAGGCCGAGAAAGGCAAGGAATATCTTGAGGAAGGCTTCCAGAAGTTCCCTCAGAGCCAGAGCATTCTCGTCGGTCTTATTAACTACTACATCAACAACAACGGCAGCACCGACCGTCTGTTCGAACTGCTTGGCGAGGCCAAGAAGAACGAGCCCAACAACGCATCCCTCTACTACGTGGAAGGCAATATCTGCAACCAGCTTGGTAAGATAGATGAGGCTGTGGCCGCTTACGACCAGTGCGCCGTGATCGATCCTAACTATGCTTTCGGTTACATCGGAAAGGGCCAGATGTTCTACAATCAGGCCATCAAATACTCCGAGGAAGCCAGCAACGAAATGGATGATGCCAAATATATGGCTCTTGTCGAGAAGTTCGAAAACAGCCTGAAGGCTTGTGTGGAACCCTTCGAGAAGGCCATTGAGGTCCTCAAGGACGAGCAGACCAAGGTCGCTGTGGCAGAGTATCTCAAGAATGCCTGCTTCCGCTTCCGCGAGGCTGATCCTTCTTACAAGGAGAAGTACGAAAAGTATGCGGCAATGGTGACCGCTTCACAGCAGCAGCAGTAGTCACTCGATTCCGGTAGCCGATTTGACTCGATCAAGAGTCTGAATCATATTATCATAATCTGAAGATATGAGCCAATCGTTCCTGCGGTTGGCCCATTCTTTTATTAATATGGTGGCATAGCTGTGGGTGAGCCTTCCGGGAAGTGTGCACCACATGAAATCCAGCTGAGGTTCGAGCATTTTTTTTGTGCCGCTGTTGCGGTCGAATACGAAGCGCAGGGTCACGGCAAGTTCCAGCCTGGTGTTTTCCGCGCTCATGTTCGATACGGCATTGCCTATCGAATAGATGACTGGCATGCCGTTGATATGCGTGGTGTCCTGGACGACGTGGGGGTGTGCTCCCACCACGACGCTGCATCCCTGGCCTGCGAGCCATTTTGCCCAGGATTCCTGGTTGGCGCTGTGCCGGAGCTGATATTCGTTGCCCCAGTGGGGGAGAGCCACTATAAAATCGGCTCCTTCTTTGCGGGCTTCTGAAATTGCTGCGGCAACATCTGCTTTGCGCATTCTCAGTGCGTCGGGAGCCGAGGCCTCCGGGCCGATATTGGTTCCGTAAGTGAAGTTGACAAGGGCAATGCTTATGCCTCGCTTGCGTATGACAAGTGGCTTGGCCCCTATACCTGTGTACATGATGCCGTCTGTCCGGGACATTGCTTCGTAAACGGATATCGTTCTGCGCAAGCCTTTGAGGCCCCTGTCGAGAATATGGTTGTTGGCAGTCAGGAAGACGTCGGCTCCGCATTGGGCCAGGTATTCTGCATACCAGTCCGGAGTGGAGAACGCCGGATAGCCTGTGTAGGGCTTGCCGCCAAGGGAAAACTCCATGTTGGCGATGCAGAAATCGGCATCTTGCATGTGCGGCTCGATGAATTTCAGAAAGGTCTGATGATCGTGCTCAAGCTGCTTGCGGTGCATCATTACGTCTCCTATTATGAACAGGGTCGCGGTGTCGCAGGGCGCATAGATGGCTCGCGGAGGCGTTAGTTTATAGAGGTACTGAGCGGTTACGGCTTGTGGTGCAAGCAGCGTCAGGATGAGTATGAATATCGTTTTGCGCACTCGCAAATATAAGATTTTTATTTAACTTTGCGTTTTATGGAGAAAGTTCACTATTTGTTTGCTCTTTTGCTGGTCCTGTGCCTGGTGTCATCCTGCGACTTCTTCCGTCGCATGGCTGGCCGTCCTGATTCTGCTTGGATTCAGGAGAAGAAAGAACGTATCGAACTGTCCCAAAGGCTTCGCGATTCGCTCGACCGTGCCCGCCGCGATTCTGTGCTGCGCGCGGAAAAGGCCGCGGCTGATTCTCTGAAGGCGGTTGACAGTTTGTCCAAGGCGGGCAAGATTCGCAAGGCTTCTGTGGTCAGGAGCATCCCTTCGTCGTGGCTGAATGCCCGCTGGGGACTCGTGGTGGGAGCTTTTTCCAGTGATTCCAATGCGAAAAAACTGGCGGCGAAATATGAAGCGGCAGGTTATGCGACCCGCATTTTCCAGACCCGCCGCGGTCTTAATATTTTGATTGTAGCGCCTTGTAACAATATTGCTGAAGCGGTGAAGGCTTTGGAAGAGACCAAGCAGCTGCCATTCGCTTCCAAAGAGGCCTGGCTTATTGTCAATGAGTAGCTTATGAGACGCCTGCTGTTATTATTTTGCCTTCTTGCCCCTCTGAGCATTTACGCCCAGTACCGCAATCCTCTGTATTCAGACCTTACGGAGAGCGAAGTCGTGCGGGAGATGAAAGAAGATGTCGGCTACCTGGCATCTGCGGCTCTGGAAGGGCGTGCAGCCGGTTCTGACGGCGAGCTGGAAGCCGCCAGGTACGTCGCCGGACGTTTCCAAGCCCAAGGCGCTGACCTGCTTTATGGTTCCGACGGCGATTTGTTCGGGATTAAGCGGGAATCAGATTCAGACACCTTGAGGTCCAGGAATGTGGCCGCTTTCATTACCGGTTACGACAAAAAACTGAAGGATAAATATGTGGTCGTCTGTGCTCGGCTCGACAATCTTGGTACGGCAACCGTGAATGTAAACGGTACGCCAGTGAGTCGTACATACTATGGCGCCAACGGCAATGCCTCCGGACTTGCTATGCTAATCCAGCTTGCCGGCCGCTTGAACACCAACAGGGTTCTGCTCAAGCGTTCAGTCATTCTGCTCGCCTGCGGCTCATCCTTGCAAGACGGAGCCGGCAGCTGGTATTTCCTTAACAGGTCTTTTGGCGCGAGCAGTGACATCGACGCTGCTGTGGAATTGAATATGCTTGGCACCGCATCGGGCGGATTCTATGTCTATACCGCTTCCAACGCCGACCTGAACAAGCTCGTGTCTGTCATGTCTTCGACTCTGCAGCCTGTTCATCCTCAGCTTGTTACAAAGGAGCCTTGTCCTTCGGACCACAGAATATTCTACGACCGCAAGATACCGTCGGCTTTTTTCACTACCGGCATGTATCCGGAATATAACAGCGAAAAAGACACTCCTTCCATAGTCGAGTATGATTCTATGGAACGCGAGCTGGAGTATATCTATAATTTTATCGTCGAGCTGGCAAATGGCTCCAAACCTGATTTTGATCCCACCGAGGCAGTGAAGGAACTCTACCTTACCGGGCGTACGGGGGCCGTGCCGTACTATGAGTGCGATGTGCGGCCGTCGTTCCTTGGAAGTCCGGATCCTGCCGTGTTCCTGCGCAAATGGGTGTATGTGTATCTCAGGTACCCTAAGCAGGCACAGGCGCAGGGAATCCAGGGACGTGTGACCGTGGACTTTATTATCGACGAGACGGGTAAAGTTGTGGAGGTCAAGGCTTTGAAGAGCAGTCATCCGCTGCTTGAAGAGGAGGCGCTGCGGGTCATCAAGGCATCTCCCGACTGGAAGCCCGGAAAGGTCAGGGGCAAGAAGGTAAGGTCGGAAATTTCGATCAACGTGGAATTCAGATTGGAAAAGAAAAAGTAAGAAACACTATATGGAATACGATTTTAAGTCGATTGAAAGTAAGTGGCAGGCATATTGGGCCGCCCGCAAGACCTTCAAGGCTGTTGAAGATGCGTCTAAGCCTAAATATTATGTTCTGGATATGTTCCCGTACCCTTCCGGAGCCGGACTCCATGTGGGCCATCCGCTGGGATATATAGCAAGCGACATATATTCCAGGTACAAAAGGCTCAAGGGCTTCAATGTGCTGCACCCCATGGGATACGATGCCTTCGGGCTCCCTGCCGAGCAATATGCGATTCAGACAGGTCAGCATCCGGAGAAGACCACCAGCGACAATATAGCCCGCTATCGCGGCCAGCTGGACAGGATAGGATTCTCCTACGACTGGGACAGGGAACTGCGTACTTGCGATCCGGCTTATTACAAGTGGACCCAGTGGGCGTTCCTCAAGATGTTCGGCAGCTGGTACGACCCTGTGCAAGACAAGGCGCGTCCTATCGAAGAACTTGTGCATAAATTCGAAACCGAGGGCTATGAAGACGTGACTCCCGAACTGTGGGCGGATGCAGACGAAAAGCGCAGGTCGGAGATTCTGATGCGCTACCGCATTGCATATCAGGGAGAAACTTCGGTTAACTGGTGCGAAGGGCTGGGTACGGTCCTGGCCAATGACGAGGTTAAAGACGGACTGTCGGTTCGCGGAGGATTCCCCGTTGAGCAAAAGAAGATGACACAATGGCAGCTCCGCGTGTCTGCTTATGCACACAGGCTGTTGTCCTCGCTCGACAAACTCGACTGGAGCGATTCGCTCAAGGAGATGCAGCGTAACTGGATAGGACGTTCTGATGGTACGGAAGTGGTCTTTGATACCGAGTGCGACGGCAGGAACAAGAAGATAACGATATTTACAACACGCGTTGATACTATTTACGGCGTTACTTTCATGGTGCTCGCCCCTGAAAGCGAACTTGTGCCGGAGCTTACTTCGGCCGACAAGAAAGCAGAGGTGGAGGCTTATCTTCAGGAAGTTAAGAAGAAGACCGAACGCGAAAGGATAGCCGGTGGCAAGAGCGTCAGCGGCGTGTTCACCGGGGCCTACGGCATCAATCCGTTCACCGGAGAGAAGATTCCGATCTGGATTTCGGACTATGTGCTGGCAGGTTATGGAACGGGCGCTATTATGGCAGTTCCCGCTCATGACAGCCGCGATTATGCTTTCGCCCGCAAGTTCGATCTTCCCATCGTGCCTATCATTGAAGGCTGCGATGTGTCCGAAGAGTCATTCGACGCCAAGGAAGGAAAGATGTGCAACTCCGGTTTCCTGAACGGAATGGATGTCAAGGAGGCAATGGAAGCTGCGAAAGTTTATGTCGAGGAGCATGGACTCGGCAGACGTAAGACCAACTGGCGCCTGAGAGATGCTATCTTCTCCAGGCAGCGTTATTGGGGAGAGCCGTTCCCGATCTACTACAAAGACGGCATTCCTTGCCCCGTGGCGGAAGAGGACTTGCCGTTGACACTTCCGGAAATCAGTTCTTACAAACCCACAGGAGAAGCACCTCTCTCCCGTGCCGAAAACTGGACGTACAAGGGATACCCCCTCGAAACATCCACGATGCCCGGCTTCGCCGGTTCCAGCGCCTATTACCTTAGGTATATGGATCCCCATAACGACAGCGCCCTTGTGTCGCGCGAGGCCGATGAATATTGGCGTTCGGTAGATCTGTACGTCGGAGGCACCGAACACGCAACCGGACATTTGATCTATTCGCGTTTCTGGAACAAGTTCCTCTACGATTTGGGTTATATCTGTGAGGATGAGCCCTTCCGCAAACTTGTAAACCAGGGCATGATCCAAGGACGCTCCAACTTTGTGTACCGTATCGTTGGCACCAATACCTTCGTTTCCGCAGGTCTGAAGGACCAATATGAGACGACGGAGATTCATGTTGACGTGAATATCGTGTACAATGACAAGCTGGATCTGGAGGCCTTCCGGAAGTGGCGTCCCGAGTTTGCGGATGCTGAGTTTATACTCGAAGACGGGGAGTACCGCTGTGGATGGGCCATAGAGAAAATGAGCAAGTCCATGTACAACGTGGTGAACCCCGATATCGTTTGCGATACCTACGGTGCCGATACTCTCCGCCTGTATGAGATGTTCCTTGGACCGGTGGAACAGAGCAAGCCTTGGGATACCAAAGGTATAGACGGTGTGAACCGTTTCCTGAAAAAGTTCTGGAGGCTGTTCTATTTCAAGGACGAGTGGCTCGTGAATGACGAAAAGCCTGGTGCAGAAGAACTCAAGGTTCTCCATAAACTCATCGGAAAAGAGCAGGAAGATATAGAGAACTTCTCTTTCAATACTACTATCAGCGCATTTATGATTGCCGTGAACGAGCTCACCGCGCTCAAATGCAGCAAGCGTTCGATCCTGGAGCCTCTCGTTATTCTTCTTTGTCCTTTCGCTCCTCATGTAGCGGAAGAATTGTGGGAAAAGCTCGGGCATGACTCTTCTGTAGCCTATGCGTCTTTCCCTGAGTTTATTGCATCCTATGCAGCCGAGGATAATGTGACATATCCTGTGCAGTTCAACGGAAAGATGCGTTTCACTATCGATTTGCCCAAGTCTGCTGGAGTACAGGAGGTTGAGGCAGCCGTCCGGGCCGCCGAACAGACTCCCAAGTATGTTGGCGAACAGAGCATAGTGAAGGTTATTGTGGTTCCTGGCCGTATCGTCAATGTCGTGGTGAAATGACGCAGAGAAAGGTACTGAAATTAATTTGGGAGTATCTGGCACTCACTGTGGCGTGTTTCATATTCGCCATCAGCTGGGAGTGCTTCATGATTCCCAACGGCATGTCTGCAGGAGGGCTTATGGGCCTCTGCACGGTTATCCAGTATGCCACCGCAGGTGTTATACAGGCTCAGTATTCTTACATCGCTATCAATGCATTGTTGATACTGGTCGCCGTCCTGGCCATGGGCATAGGCTTTGGTTTCAAGACCTTGTATTGCATAGCAGTATCGTCCCTGGCCATGGAACTCGTTTCCGGGATGACTTTCCTGCATTGCATTCCGGGGGAGTTTTTCTATGTCAGGGAGACACTGCTGATTCCCGTCATCGCCGGTGTGCTCGAGGCAGTCGGCATCGGTTTGGTACTTCGGTACGGAGGCAGCACGGGAGGCACCGACATAGTGGCGCTTATGATCAATAAGTATTGGCCGGTATCGCTCAGCGCCGCTTTCTTCATCCTCGATTTTGCTGTGGTGTCCTTGCTCCTGTTCCTGCCAGACAAGATTTTTGCCGACGCGTGCTACGGACTTGTCGAAATCGTCACTTTCATGATGATCATAGATTTCGTGGTTGGCGGTGGCAAGTCATCATACCAGCTGATGGTGTTCTCTGACAAATTCGATCAGATTGCAGATTATATAGCAAATAAGATGGAGCGCGGAGTTACCGTGCTCAAGGCCCAGGGATGGTACACCAAGAATGACAAGAACGTTCTGGTCATTTTGCTTAGCCGTAAGGAGTTCCCCGAGCTTTCCAGGGTCATAAAAGAAATCGATCCCAAGGCTTTCATGTCAGTTTCTCCCACCCATAGTGTGTATGGAGAAGGCTTCGAAGAAATAAAGGCTGGAATCAGAACAAAACATAAGAACAATGCCGCAGAATAAAACAAACTTTTTGATTTTCCTTAAGGAGTATGCCCTTATTGCGCTGGGCATATTGCTCTATGTTACCGGGTGGAACCTCTTCCTCATCCCTAACAACCTCGTCGGCGGGGGAGTATCCGGTGTGGCCGCCATTGTACAGTATGCTACCCGCGGATTTATAAAAATAGGTACGACATACTTCTTTGTCAATGCCGTGCTGCTGGTGGTTGCCATGTTTATTCTTGGCAAAAGTTTCGGCGGAAAGACAGTGTTCGCCGTTATTCTGGCATCCATAGGCTTGAATGCCCTCCAGGGGCTAATCCCTCAGGAAATCTGCCAGACGCTTGCGGTAGAAAACGGTAAGCTCATGAGTACCATAATGGGCGGCATACTTGTAGGCGTCGGAATAGGTATGACGATGTCGCAAGGAGGCAGCACCGGAGGCACTGATATTATAGCGCTGATAGTCAATAAGTATCGCAATGTGTCTCCCGGGCGTATGATAATGTGGATGGACGTTGTCATCATCCTTTCGTCCATGCTCGTTCCCTCATATTCCGCCGACGGTGAATTGCTGCCCTGGACCGAAAAAATCACCACCGTTGTGTATGGCTTTATTCTCGTGGCCGTGAACAGCACCGTGATTGATATGTATCTTTCCGGTTCCCGCCAGTCTGTGCAGCTGTTCATTCTGTCGCACAAGTATGCTGAGATAGCGGACCAGATTACCCACAACCTCCACAGGGGAGTCACCGTTCTGGACGGTAAGGGCTGGTACACCAAGCAGAGCACCGAGGTCCTTATGGTGCTTACCCGCAAGTCGGATCTGAGCATTCTGCTCAAACTTGTTAAATCTATAGATTCCAACGCCTTCCTTTCCGTGTCGTCAGTTTCCGGTGTTTACGGTAAGGGTTTCGACCAGATCAAGGAGAAGGTGAAGCTAAAAAAAGATTTGTCGAAAGAATCGTAAATCGCTGAAAATACCCCTCTTCAGTCCACGTTGAAGAGAGTTTAAATACATATTTTTGACGTCGCTATGAAAGAAAAAATATGTATTCACAAGACTGTAAGGCTGCTTTCCATGGCGGCCTTGCCGTTGCTTGCGCTTGTTGACGTCTTGCTTAAGCGCCGTTTTTGCACAGGTTGTTTTTGTGTAGATGTTTATTGCGCATTGCAAATGCTGATGCTGTATCCGGTGAACAAAGATCCGGTACGTCCCTCACTTGCGGCTTCGGCCTTCTCTCTTGCTTTGTTTTTGATTCTAAAAGTCTTGTATGCGCCCGGGTGGCTCATCGTGCTGGCCGCGCAGCTGGCTGTGCTGTGCTTTTCTTTTAGAAAAATCAAATTGAAATATGCCGAAGTGCAGTCTCTGTTCCATACATCTGCTGTATGGCGAGGAGTAGAAGACTATATGATGCTCTATCATATATCTGTATTCTTGGCCGCCGGCTCCTGGCTGACAGCCGCCCAGATCACCGGACGCGGCCTTTGGGTGTTGCTTGGCTTCGAAACAGTGCTGTACGGGTTGCAGTATTACAGAGTCTTTACCCGTTCAACTTTGTTACTGGGCACTGCCAAGGAGGAAGAAATCAAGAAGTGCCAAAAAACTCCGGAGTACAAGGTGCCGGTTCAATATGTCGATTCCGACAGCCGTTCGGCATCTCTTTACAACGATGTGATACGTATCATGGAAACCAAGAAGCCCTACCTTCAGGACGACTTTTCGGTGGACGATTTGGCACGGATGACTCGTACGAACCGGATGTACCTGTCCCGCGCCATTAATTTCCATTCCGGGCGTAACTTTAATCAACTGATTAATTACTACCGCATTAAATATGCAGTAGAGCTAATCAAGAAGGATTCAAACCTTAAGATGAACGAGTTGTCGCAAATGTGCGGCTTTCACACCGTGGTGTCGTTTAATATGGCGTTCAAACTGAATGAAAGAATGACGCCAAGCGAGTATGCGCGGTCGCTGAAGAAGATTACTTGACCTCAGAGGCCCGGCCAGGAAGCGGGTGGAGGAGCGATAATGTGGATCTCGGTGTGCTTGACCGGATGCTCGAAGCTGATTTCGTGGGCGTGCAGGCAGATGCCTCCGTCGGGATTGGACCGTGGCGCTCCGTACTTCAAGTCTCCTTTGATGGGGCAGCCGAGATGGCTGAGCTGGCAACGTATCTGGTGATGGCGCCCTGTCAGTAATTCCACTTCTATCAGATGATAGTTTGCGGTGCTTTGCAGGTAACGGTATTTGAGCCGTGCCAGTTTGGCTCCCGGCCTTTCGGTGGTGATGTAAGACTTGTTTTTGGGCTCGTTCTTTATGAGCCAGTCTTCCAGCAGTCCTTCAGCGGGATCCGGCATATTGATGCAGAGGGCCCAGTAGCGTTTGTGTGCTCCGCCTTCGCGGAATATGGTTCCGAGCCGTCCGAGCGCCTTGCTGGTTTTTGCCAGAATGCATATGCCGCTGACAGGGCGGTCCAGGCGGTGGGGGATACCTATGAATACTTGGCCAGGCTTTGAGTCGCGCATTGCTATGAAAGCTTTGTACGCATCTGCCAGGCACTCGTCGCCGGTTTTGTCTCCCTGCACAATCTCGCCGTTCTTTTTGTTGACAATCAGAAGATGGTTGTCTTCGTACAGAATGCGGGAAGCGAGGTCGGAATATTCTTGTTCTGTCAATTGTCGGTATGTCATAGGCGGCAAAGATAAGGAAAATATGACAAATTGTCACAAACCTGCAATTGGCAAAAGATTTGTTTATGTTAGTCGCGGACCGGGGTCTGAGATTCAGGCTGGTCCGGAAGAATTGATTTAACAAAAGGAATTAAGAATATGGGAAAAATTATCGGAATCGATCTTGGCACCACGAATTCGTGCGTTGCCGTTATGGAAGGCAATCAGCCTACCGTTATCATCAATGACGAGGGAGCACGTACGACTCCGTCCGTCGTAGCTTTCACCGAAGGCGGCGAACGCAAAGTCGGTTCTCCGGCAAAGCGTCAGGCTATTACCAACCCTAAGAACACAATCTTCTCTATCAAGAGGTTCATGGGTGAGACTTACGATCAGGTGAACAAAGAAATATCCCGTGTACCGTACAATGTTTCCCGCGGCGACAACAATACTCCCCGTGTGGACATCAACGGAAGGCTGTACAGCCCTCAGGAGATTTCTGCAATCATTCTTCAGAAGATGAAGAAAACCGCAGAAGACTATCTTCGTCAGCCTGTCACCGAAGCAGTCATTACCGTTCCTGCATACTTCTCCGACAGCCAGCGTCAGGCGACCAAGGAGGCAGGAAAGATTGCGGGCCTGGATGTTAAGCGTATCATCAATGAGCCTACAGCCGCTGCTCTCGCATACGGTCTGGATAAGAAGAACAAGAATATGAAGGTGGCCGTGTATGACCTTGGCGGCGGTACTTTCGATATCTCCATCCTCGAACTTGGAGACGGTGTATTCGAGGTACGCTCCACTAATGGTGATACCCACCTTGGAGGTGATGATTTCGACCAGGCCATCATCGACTGGCTCGCCGGCGAATTCGCATCCGAAAACGGCGGCATGGACCTGAAGAAGGATCCTATGGCCCTCCAGAGGCTTAAGGAAGCAGCCGAGAAGGCAAAGATAGAACTTTCGAACGCTGCCAGCGCAGAGATCAACCTGCCTTACATTACTGCAGTTGACGGTATGCCTAAGCACCTCGTCAAGACACTCAGCCGTGCCAAGTTCGAGGCTCTTTGCGACGATCTTTTCCGCCGCAGCATCGAGCCTTGCCGCAAGGCCCTCGAGGATGCAAAGCTCAGCGCATCCCAGATCGACGAAGTTCTGCTCGTAGGTGGTTCTACACGTATCCCCAAGGTGCAGCAGATGGTTAAGGAATTCTTCGGCAAGGAGCCTAACAAGAGCGTCAATCCCGACGAAGTTGTAGCTATCGGTGCTGCTATCCAGGGCGGTGTGCTCACAGGCGATGTGAAGGATGTCCTCCTTCTGGATGTCACTCCTCTTAGCCTCGGTATCGAGACTCTGGGCGGTGTCATGACCAAACTTATCGAGTCCAACACCACTATCCCTGCCAAGAAGAGCCAGGTGTTCAGTACTGCTGCTGACAATCAGCCTTCAGTGGAAATCAGGGTGCTTCAGGGCGAGCGTCCCATGGCGAAGGACAACAAGCAGATCGGTGTGTTCCATCTGGACGGAATCGCTCCTGCACCGCGCGGAATACCTCAGATCGAGGTCAGCTTTGATATCGATGCCAACGGTATTCTGAGTGTGTCCGCCCGCGATAAGGCAACAGGCAAGGAGCAGAGCATTCGTATCGAAGCTTCCAGCGGCCTGAGCGATGCTGAAATCCAGCGCATGCGTGACGAGGCTAAGGCTAACGAAGAGGCCGATAAGGCAGAGAAAGAGCGTGTTGACAAGATCAACAATGCCGATGCTCTGACATTCCAGGCCGAGAAGTTCCTTAAGGAGAACGGCGACAAGGTGCCTGCCGACATCAAGGGCGAGGTTGAAAATAATTGCAACCTGCTGAAGGAGGCTGTCAAGAGCCAGAATCTGGCAGACATCGACCGCTACAGCGAGGCTCTGAACAAGGCATTCGAGAAGATGTACCAGGCCGGCCAGCAGGGCGGCGCCCAGGGTCCTCAGGGCGGTGCCGGTTTCAACCCCGGTGACGGCGGCTTCAATCCTGGCGGACAGCAGGGTCCTCAGGACGGCCCCGGTCCGGACTACGGGAACGGGCAACCGGACGAACAATAAAAAATGAGCGGCTTCGGCCGCTTTTTTTTATTGTTCGTCACCGAACTACAATCCCCCTGCACCCCCAGGGGACTGAGGGGCGATCCCCTCAGACACCCCCTTATAAATGAGCGGCTTCGGC
>CAMJBH010000024.1 GCA_946403855.1 uncultured Bacteroidales bacterium | reverse complement strand
GGAAGGGTTCGCAACCGTAAGCACCCTCGCTTGTAGAGGGAGGGGCCCGCGAGCGGAGCGATGCGGGAGGGCGAGGGCCCCCGGCCCGAGGGTGGAGAACCCTCCCCTCCGCGAAGGCCCACAATCTGACACGGAAACCGGCAGGACCGTGGCAGAAACAAACAAAAATGATGGCGGCAGACACGGAAAGAGGTCGCAGCGTGGCTGAAACGGCCGAAAATAACCAAGTTTGACACAAAATTAGGCCTCAACGTGTCAGAAACAGGCAGAAACGGAGGAGATTGACACGGAACGTGGCCGTGGCGTGTCAGAAGTGCGGCCGGAGACGGAGGGGAAGGGTTCGCAACCGTAAGCACCCTCGCTTGTAGAGGGAGGGGCCCGCGAGCGTAGCGAAGTGGGAGGGCGAGGGCCCCCGGCCCGAGGGTGGAGAACCCTCCCCTCCGCGAAGGCCCACAATCTGACACGGAAACCGGCATGATCGTGTCAAATCTGAGCGAAATCATCGCTGTCTGACACAAATCAAGGTCACAACGTGGCAGAAACGGCCGAAAACAACCATGTTTGACACGAAATTAGTCTCCGATGTGTCAGAAACGGGCAAAAACAGCAGAAACTGACACGGAGACAGGCTACAGCGTGGCAGAAATAGGCAGGAATGGCTGGCTACTGACACTAAACTATGCCACAGCGTGGCAAAAACGGGAGGAAGCAACCAAGATTGACACAGAAACCTGCAGAACCGTGGCAGGAATGGGGGGAAAAACAACCAACGTTGACACGGAGAAAGGCTACAACGTGGCAGAAACGAGCAAAAAAGTCAGAGGGCGCGGGACAGGAAGGAGATGATGGCCGAATCGACCTCACGGGGGTGGTTGGTGAGGAGGTGGCGTTCGCCGGGGATTTCGACGTACTCGCAGCTGGGATAGATTACGTTGTACAGGGCGCTGTATTTCAGGGGGATGACCTTGTCGGCAGTACCGTGAAGAACCAGTACGGGGCCTGAATAGGGAGCTGATTCTTCGTAGATCTGGAGTTTCTGGGCGGTGAGGATGTATTCCTTGCTGAATTTATACCAATAGACCTGCACGTAATCCGGAGGGTTGACCGGGTCGCAGTGCACGCCGAGGAAACTGCCTTCCAGGGCAAAATCTTTGATGGCGCCTCCGGGGGCCAATAGGACCAAGGCATCAGGAGCCCGACGAACCGCACCACCTGCCACAGCACTTCCACCCACAGCATCACCAGCCTCAGCACTTCCACCCACAGCATCACCAGCCTCAGCACCATCAACCTCAGAACCACCACCCACAATACCCCCACCCTCAGCACCACCAGCCACAGCACCATCAACCTCAGATCCTCCAGCCATAACACCATCAACCTCAGCACCACCGGCCTCCGAAGACAAACGGCCGGCGAGCATCCCGGCCACGGCGCCTCCTTGGGAGTGCCCGGCCAGAACTATCTTATCCACGAAAGGGAGCGTACAGGCGTACTCATACACCGCCATGGCGTCATCGATCTCGGAAGGCACGGTACAAGAAAGCACATCGCCCTCGCTCTTCCCCTGCCCGTTAAAATCGAAACGCAGCACAGCATAACCCGCCTTAACCAGCTTGCCGGCGATACGAGGTATCGGGACGATATTCTTGTTCGACATCACCCCGTGCATCAAGATGACAAGATTGCACCGATCGGAATCAGGATCGAAACCACGCGGAAGCTGAAGCACCACCGACAGCTTACCGTTCGGCCCCTGGATAAAACCGGGGCCCGCATTCCCCACCGGATACGCCGGCCCGGCAGCCGCCGACAGGATAGACCCCAGCAGCCCGTACAGAGCCAAGGCGAATCTGTGTTTCATACCCCAGAAGGCTTATTTCTGGCGGCAGTAAATCTGCACGGGACATCCGCTCAGAGAGAAATTCTCGCGGAGCTTGTTTTCGAGGA
The DNA here is from genome assembly GCA_946403855.1 of uncultured Bacteroidales bacterium. Lineage (GTDB taxonomy): Bacteria > Bacteroidota > Bacteroidia > Bacteroidales > UBA932 > Cryptobacteroides. The sequence goes on along the minus strand of CAMJBH010000024.1, from coordinate 19,549 downwards.
AGCGCTTGTAAGGATCTTTGATATACTGCGGCAGATTGCAGAAGAATGCAAATGCGGGGAAGCGCGTAGGCAACTGCGTCACATACTTGATCTTCACGTATTTACCCTTCCATGCAGGAGGAGGAGTCTCCTCCACCAGAGGCAGCATGACCTCGTTGAGCCGGGCCGTAGGAATCTTCTGCGAGTAGTTCGCATACACCTCAGCGGCGGCGTTCAGCACATCCTGTATGCGCTGCATCTTGACCACGGACGTAAACACAATCGGCACGTCGTCGAAGGGAGCAATACGGCTCCTGAGAGCCTGGGTGTACTCCTTCAAGGTGTTTGAATCCTTTATGAAAAGGTCCCACTTGTTCACCACCAGCACACAGCCCTTGCGGTTGCGCTGAATGAGCGAGAAAATATTCATGTCCTGAGCCTCCATGCCGGTGGTGGCATCGATCATCATGATGCAGACATCTGAATGCTCAATGGCGCGGATGGAACGCATCACGGAATAGAATTCAAGGTCTTCGTTGACCTTGGCCTTACGCCTGATTCCGGCGGTATCTACCAGCATGAATTCATGCCCGAACTTGTTGTAGTGAGCCTCGATGCTGTCGCGGGTGGTCCCGGCCACAGGCGTCACAATGTTACGTTCCGTCCCCAGAAGGGCATTGGTGAGCGAAGATTTGCCGACATTAGGTTTTCCGACAATGGTTATCCTGGGCAGACCCTCGTAGGGATCGGTCTGGTCGGCCTCCTCGGGGAGAGCCGCCACAACGGCATCCAGCAGGTCGCCGGTACCGGAACCGTTGGCCGCCGAAATGCTGTACAATTCTCCGAGTCCCAAGGAATAGAACTGGTAGGCATCGAACATCTTTTCGCCAGTATCCACCTTGTTCACGCAGAGCACCACAGGCTTGCGGGAACGGCGCAGGACATCGGCGATTTCGGCATCGTAGTCGGTAATGCCGGTGGCCGCTTCTACCATGAAAAGCACAAGGTCGGCCTCGTCGATAGCAATCTGCACCTGCGAACGTATGGCGGACTCGAACACGTCGTCCGAATTGCTGGTGTAGCCACCGGTGTCCACCACCGAAAACTCCCGCCCGCACCACTCGCAACGGCCGTAATGCCGGTCGCGGGTCACGCCGGCGGTGTCATCTACTATGGCCTGCCTGGCTCCTACCAGACGGTTGAAAAGGGTGGACTTACCTACATTAGGACGTCCTACGATCGCTACCAAACTCATATAATTTACAATCTTTGCATGCATCGGACTGCTGTCCGTTGCAGGTTTTACCGTGAAGTGCGGCATCCTCATCCTTGAAGCAGCGGATGCCGCGCTTGCGCATTTCTTCGTTGGAGCCCACGTCGTAGTGCGGAAAGTCCTTCTTGCGGAACAGGATATTGAAGCTCATGCCCAATACCCCGAGCCCAAGAATGACAGCAGCCGCAAGTAACGTAGGTCCCATATCAATAAACGAATCCCGGGCTTATGGGCTCGTAGTTATACACTTTGTCTATGATACTGGCAAAAACGGGAGCCATGGAAACCACACGAATCTTGCTGTCCCCTTCCAGTTCGGGATGGGGGATGGTGTCGGTGATGTACACTTCTTCCATTGCCGAATTGTGGATACGCTCCAGGGCGTTGCCCGAAAGTATGCCGTGGGTTGCGCAGCAGCGCACGCTCGCAGCACCTTTCTCTTTGAGCACGTCGGCAGCTTTGCAAAGAGTGCCGGCCGTATCTATCATATCGTCCACAATCACAATGTTCTTGTCCTCAACGTCGCCGATGGCCTTGATCTCCGCCACCACATTCGCACGCTCGCGTGTCTTGTGGCAGATGATCACGCCGCAGTCCTGCTTGCCGCCGAGCGACTTGGCATAGGAATTCGCCCTCTTGGCTCCGCCCATGTCGGGTGCGGCGATGGACAAATTGCTCAGGCCTAGTGATTCTATGCAAGGGATGAATACCTTGCTGGCGTATATATGGTCCACAGGAATGTCGAAGAAGCCCTGAATCTGGTCTGCGTGAAGGTCGCAGGTCATGATTCTGTCCACGCCGGCGGCAGTAAGCAGGTTGGCGGTGAGCTTGGCGCCTATCGCCACACGCGGCTTATCTTTTCGGTCCTGACGTGCCCAGCCGAAATAAGGGATGACCGCTATCACCTTGTCTGCCGAAGCCCTCTTGGCGGCATCGACGGTGAGCAGCAGCTCCATGAGATTGTCTGCCGGAGGGATAGTGGACTGGAGGATGAACACGGTGGCTCCTCTCACGCTTTGGGTAAAGCACGGCTGGAATTCTCCATCGCTGAAAGGTGTAACCTGAAGATCGCCAAGACGGCAGAGAGGTTCTTCGGGCCTACGGATCTCGTTCAGTTGTTCTATAACCTTGCAGGCGAAATCCCGGGAAGCCCTGCAAGCGAACAGTTCCATGCGATGAGTGTGTATCATAATATTGATTCAATGAAGTCAAGTATATCGTCACGGCCGGAGCCGCTGGAAGAACTGCTGATGAACATGGGCGGCAGCTCCTCCCAAGTCTGCGACAAAATGGCTTTGTCTTTTTCTATCTGCCTCTCCAGGGCCACGGGGCCCAATTTGTCGGCTTTTGTAAAAATGATGGCGCAGGGAATACCGTTCTCGCCAAGTTCGGAAAGGAAATCCACGTCGATGGCGCCTATGTCGTGACGCGAATCGACCAGCACGAACAGCAACCGCATCTCTTCCGAATTATGTATGTAATCCCTTATCACCTCGGTAAGCTCACGGCGCATACGGTCGGGCAGCTTGGCATAGCCGTAACCGGGAAGGTCCACCAGATACCACTGGTCGTTGATCAAGAAGTGGTTTACCACCTTGGTCTTGCCCGGCGTGGACGAAGTCATGGCAAGCTTGCGCCTGCCTGTAAGCATGTTTATAAGTGAGGACTTGCCAACGTTAGAGCGGCCTATGAAAGCAAATTCGGGCAGTTTTCTCTTAGGCTTGCCAGACACGCGCGTGCTGCTTCCTGCGAATATTGCCCCGGAGATTTTCATTGCCCTTAAATAACCTTACAAAGATACAAAAATTTTGATTGTCACAATATAGAATTGTAACAATGAAACAGTCAAAACAGACGGTGGTGCTCCGGGCCCCATAGAACATTGGTAAAGGGGCCCGGAGCACCACCGTCTATTTTGCCTCAAGCTGCAGGATAACAAATCGTGAAGCACGCTCCTTGCAAGGTGAACGACCTGGAGTAAGCAATGGATGCCCCGCACCTGTCCAGAATGCTTTTTGATATGGCCAGGCCCAATCCGGAACCGCCGCTCTTGGTGGTAAAGTTGGGATTGAACAGCTTGTGGATATTCTCCTCCGACACGCCCGGGCCGTTGTCTTCTACCACGATGTCGTAAAAGCCCTCGCGCATGGACTTGCGCAGAGACACGTACACCTTGGCCCCGCCGCGTCCTTCGACTGCCTGAACTGCATTGCCCAGCAAGTTCACGAACACCCGCGTAAGCTGGGGCTTAGGGCCCATGACCATGGCGTCGTGGAGACCTATGTAGCTAAATTCCACGTCGTCGCGGTTATCGAACATGGATATTTCTTCCTGGAGCATAAGGTCCAGATTAAGCCGCGTGTGCTCTTCGGTGTCGAGTTTGGCGAAGGTAGAGAATTCGTTGGAAGTCTCCGTGAGAATGTCAATATGGTCGAGCAGCACTTTGCTCACGTCGTCGAACTTGTCCTGCCACGAAGGATCCCCCTTCTGCTTAAGTCGTATCAGCCTCTGAATCTGCAACTTCATGGGGGTGAGAGGGTTCTTGATCTCATGCGCCACCTGCCGCGCCATGCCGTGCCATGCCTTGTCACGTTCGGCCTGGGCCAGGCGGCTGCTGCTCTCTTCAAGCTCGTCCACCATACGGTTGTAAGCATCCACCAGCGAAGATATTTCGTCGTTGCGCGAGTACTGTATATGCTTCAGTCCCTCCCCTGCCTTGCGCATGCTCAGGCCCATCATGCTCAGCGGCAGAAACACCCTGTCCAGCACCGCCGACTCCGTGAACCGGGCCAGAATGAACAGCAGCAGGAACACGGTGAGTATGGTCATCATATGCATCACGGCGTCCCGTTCGAAGTCGTAACTTTCCTCCACATAAGGGGCGCTTATCACTGCCGTAATCTTGCCGGAAGCATCCATAAGCGGCATGTACATGGTGTGATAGTGCCTCCTGCCTACGTCCTCTTTGGTGATGCAGTAGCGCAGATTCCGCCTGGTTATGAGGTCCAGAGCCTCTGGATCTATACGGAAGCCCAGCAGCAGGCGGTCCAGCGCATCGGGGTTGGTACAAAGCACAATGTGACCGTCGGTGCCGTACACGCTGATGTCCGAGCCCGTGTTGTCGCTGACAGACTGAATCATGGATGCGAACTCCGGCGAATTGACCGGATTGCTATAATTTATCCCCCTGAGTCCGTTCTGGGCAAGCAGCTGAATGGCGTTGATGCGGTCCGACATTATGGCCTGCTGGTTGGCCTCGTTGCGCCGGTACACGAACAGCACGCTCACCAGGGCCATCACCACGAGGGCCATGATAAGCGACACCATAAGCGTCCACGATATCCTGGAACGGAAATACGTGTGCCCGCCAGGGCTTTTCTTGCGCGGCCGCGGTTTAAGGCACCAGAGCAGCAGGTACATGAGCAGGCCTGCGGTGACCATGGCCACCACGTAGCTGAAAGCCCCTACCTGGCGGCGGGAGATTATCATGGCCTCGTCGTCCGAGATGACGTTCACGAAGTGAGCGAAACCGTCCCTATAGTAGTGACAGGCACCTTTTTCATAGACTTCGGAATACATCCAGTCGTCCATGCGCGTGGCGTAGGCATACTCGCCACGGAAGGTCCTGAGGTCCCTCCCCTGGTAGCGGGAGTACGAATATGCCGCGGGAAGACTGGTGCGCCCCGGCGTCATGAAGCCAAGAAGACGTGCGTAACCTTTGCCGGAGGGCATGGTCTTCTGCTCTATGCCTACGAGCAGATGGACGGGCTGCGCCTCCTGGGAGAAATAGGTAAACACGCCGTCGTAGCGGGACGGGCCTTCGGGAGTGGGCGACCCCACAAAGAAAGAGCCCTCGGAAATGGGACTTCCGTAACGGGTTATCTGCTCGAAATGCTGTACCAGCTGCGGCTGTGACACTCCGGGACGGATAAGCTGCACGCTGATGGAATAATCCAGCGCTTCCGAGGCTAAGTAATTGTCTATGATTCTGTTGCGAATTACGGCTTCGCTTCCGTCCATCAGCGAGAGCGTACCGATCACGGCGTCGTCGGCAATGGCGCGTTCGACCTTAAGCAACTGAAGTTCAAGGGTGATGTCCCTGTCAACCGCCAGTTTGCCGGCCCAGACCTCCATTCTGTCTTCTTCCTTTTCGAAGCCCAGCAGGGCCATTGCTATCACCATGTACACGGCCGCCCCCACAGAGAACGCAAGTCTCCAGGCACGGGACATAAAGTGAGGACAGCGGCCGGCGACCGCAATTACCACGGGGCGCAGCATCTGCAGCAGCATGGGCACGCAGCAGAGCAGCGAAAGGAAGGACAGGTACACAATCAGCGTGTACCACGACAGACTGCCTAACTTATAGAGTTCCAGCGATATACCTGAATTTGAAACGATGCTGCCAAGGGTCATGTGCACGTTGAGCAATATCACCACCTGCAGCAATACGTCCGCCACCGACAGCAACACCACGGACAACCTGCCGCGTACCTTGCGCCACAGGCTCCGGCGGGCCAGATAAAACACCAGCACGCACAGCAGGATGGCCATATTGAGCAGCAGCACAGCTCCGAGCGAGAACAGGAAAGAGCCTCCGGCATAAAGCATGGGCGAGAAGATGGGCACTTCTGACTGAACGCTCCGTCCCCAGAAGTACATGGCGGCAATGGAAGCAAGGATGCCGGCAGAAGCTATAAGCGCACGGCCTACGGTCCGCCGGCGGAACACAAAGGCCACCGACGCCGCAAGGAATAGGAACAAAGCCCCCCACAGAAGGGCGTCGTTCGCCATGACAACGCCTGAAAGGGAGTCGTAAAGCACCTTGAACACAGGCCTGCCGTCCAGCATCACGGGGCTGCCGCCGCTGTAGGTCAGCGGGCGCACCGAGAAGCGCCGGCGCAGGTGCAGGCGTTTGTTCACGCCGCCGTAAGAACTCTGGTCCAGACTGTTGCTGATCTCGAGTCCGGAAATGACTCTTTTGCCATTCACCTCGCTGGCCCGCACAATATACCACTTGGGGCCCAGATTCATAAATTCCGGATCTTCAGTCACATAGCTCAAGGGAGACCGCAAAGTCACTCTCGGGTTCGTGATGCGCTGCACCACGACTCTGGAACTGATGTCGTCGTTGTACAACGGGAACTGGCCCATCCATGACTGAAGCGTATCGTCGGAATAGGTGTATATGACCATGTCGGAAGGTAGCTTCTGAGGCGGACGGGACACGTAGCTTTCCAGCTTGGCCATACGGCGTTGCAGGCGCCGCTCGACCTTACGTGCCACGGAATCGGTGTCTCCGACGGCGCGCGGAGTGGCCACGGCGAACACCAGCAGGACCACGCTCAGAATAAGCAGCCCCGGCCAGACATAATCGCGTATGGACCACTTTTTACTCATTGTGATAAGGCTCTCCCTTCAGTATTGTAAAGGCTCGGTACAACTGCTCTGCAAAAACCGTTCTCACAAGCTGATGCGAACAAGTCATCCGCGAGAGGGATATCTTGGCCTGGCTGCGCTCATAAACGGCTTGGGCAAAGCCGTAAGCTCCTCCGATGATGAACACGATGTCGCGGCCGGCCTGCAGCCACTTGCCCACCCGGGCGGCGAATTCCAGCGAACTGAACTGCTCGCCATGCTCGTCCAAAAGCACCACCATGTCCGACGGCTTGACAGCTTTCAGCAGTACTTCTGCCTCTTTTTGCTTCACTTGGTCGTGGCTCAATGCCCCTGTGCCTTTCAACTCCGGGAGTTCTTTCACGCAGAACGGGACATAGTGGACAAGCCTGGAAGAATACATTTCCAGACCTTCGGCAACCCATCGGATGTCGGTCTTTCCCATTGTGAGAAGGGTCATTCGCATCGAATGCAAAAATAACAAACTGGCTTAATATTTGCAAAAGAAAACTACGGTATGAGAAAGACAAGCATCCTGCTTTTTGTCCTATTGTTGCTGTCTGGGCCGGGCGCCCTGGCACAGAGTTATTTGCTACAACCGGTATCCAAACCGTCGGTCACCGTTCCCCAGGAAGGCGGTGACGATGTGTTCGTACCCATCAGTAAATACATCGCCGCAGGCAACTCGGACGCGCTTTCGGCTTGGTTTGCCGAAAACCTGGAGATTGCTGTTCTGGCCCAGGAAAGCGATGCCAGCCGCGCTCAGGCCCGGCAGATAGTCAAGACCTTCTTCGATAATTATACTCCCCGCAGTTTCGACATCACCCATACCGCCGGGCGGGCCAACATGAAGTATGCTCTCGGCACGCTAAAGGCCGGCGGAGAGACATTCAACGTGACCATCTTCCTGAGCTGCAAGGACAAACGCTACCGCATCCAGCAACTCAAAATCGAAAGGCTCTAATTGGCCGTTTTTGAAATAGTCATAGCACTGTTTGATCACATCACATAGGACCGTACGTTGGCGGCGGAGATAACATCGTCGCCCAGGATGAGCAGGCGCTCCACCACGTTGCGCAGTTCCCTGATATTTCCCTTCCAGCTGCGCTCCTGAAGCATTTTCACTGCTTCAGGACTGAAAGTCTTGCGAGGCATTGCGGTCTCTGTGCAGATGCGTTCCACGAAATAATCGACCAGCAGAGGAATATCCTCCTTGCGCTCGTCCAGGCCGGGAACCCTTATCACTATGACGCTCAGACGATGGTACAGGTCCTCGCGGAAGTTGCCCTTCTCAATCTCGGCGCGCAGGTCCTTGTTGGTGGCGGCGATGACACGCACATCCACCTTGATGTCGGTGTCGCTGCCCACGCGCGAAAGCTTATTTTCCTGCAGCACGCGCAGCACCTTGGCCTGAGCGGCAAGTGACATGTCGCCGATTTCGTCGAGAAAAAGGGTGCCGCCATCGGCCTGCTCGAACTTGCCCTTGTGCTGCTTGATGGCGGAGGTAAAGGACCCTTTCTCGTGCCCAAAGAGCTCACTTTCAATAAGTTCCGACGGAATGGCGGCACAGTTTACCTCTATGTAGGGCTGCGCGGCACGGTCGCTGAGTGCATGAAGGCTGCGGGCCACCAGTTCCTTGCCGGAACCGTTGCCGCCCGTAATGAGCACCCTTGCAGGCGTAGGCGCCACCTTCTCTATCATTTCGCGCACTGCGCAGATAGCTGCCGATTCGCCCACCATGCGCTCGCCGCCGAACACTTTCTTCTTCAGGCTCTTGTTCTGAGTCACAAGCTTGGTCTTGTCGGTGGCGTTCTTGATGGTGATAAGTATGCGGTTAAGGTCCAGCGGCTTTTGGATAAAATCGAAGGCTCCTTTCTTGATGCACTCCACGGCCGTTTCTATGTCCCCGTGCCCGGAAATCATGACGACGGCACTTTCCGTGCCCTCTGCAGAAAGCTTCTCCAGCACTTCAACTCCGTCCATGCCGGGCATCTTGATGTCGCAGAATATAATGTCGTAATGGCCCTTTAGCGCCTTCTCAAGACCTTCCGTGCCGTTTTCCGCTGTTTCTACGATATATCCTTCGTCTGAAAGTATCTCTCCGAGGGAGTTGCGTATGCTCCGTTCGTCATCAATAATAAGAATCTTCATACGGCAAATATCGTTATTTTTTTCTACATTTGTGCTTATATGAAGATTCCAGATATTATTATTGCTATAGACGGCTACTCTTCTACGGGCAAGAGCACGCTGGCCAAAAAGATAGCCCGCAAATTCGGATTTCTCTACCTCGACTCAGGAGCCCTGTACAGGGGCGTAACCCTCTTTGCGCAGGAAGAGGGCTTCATAAACCGCATCAGCGTCATAGATCCCACGCTCAAGGAGGCACTGAAGAGCCTTGACCTGCATTTCGATGCCGAAGGCAAACTCTGCATGGGAGCCCGCTGCATTGAGCCGCAGATACGTTCGATGGAGGTGAGCGCCCAGGTAAGTCCAATAGCCGCAGTGCCTTACGTGCGCGAATGGGTGGACGAAATGCTCCACGAATTCGGACGCCGCGGGCGCATTGTCATGGACGGGCGCGACATTGGCACGGCAGTTTTTCCCGACGCCCAGCTGAAGATATTCATGACGGCAAGTGAAGAGGTAAGGGCCCGTCGTCGCTACGACGAACTTGTGGCCAAAGGCGAGAATCCTCTCCTGGAAGAAGTGGTGAAGAACCTGCGTGAGCGCGACTACATAGATTCCCACCGCGAAACGGCTCCCCTGCGCCGGGCCGAAGACGCATTCGAACTGGACAATTCCGACATGAGTTTCGAAGAGGAACTTGCGTGGGTGCAGGGCCTCATCCAAGGCAAGTTCGGAATTTTATGATAAAGGTCGAAACAGACCCCAATTCCGGATTCTGCGGCGGCGTCATCAGGGCCATTACCACAGCGGAAGACTTCCTCTCAAAGGGCGGCGGCAAACTATGGTCGCTCGGCGCCATCGTGCATAACGAATCGGAACTCGCACGACTGGAGAAGCGGGGGCTTGCGATGACGGACAAGGATTCGCTGGGTTCCCTTGCGCCGGGCAGCACCGTGCTCATTCGCGCCCACGGTGAACCGCCGGCCACCTACCGTCGCCTCAACGAGCTGGGTATCAAAGTCATAGATTGTACCTGCCCGGTGGTCCTGCGTCTTCAGGCCAGGGTAGAAGAAGCGGCAGCACGTTCTCAGGTTGTCATTTTCGGCAAAATCGGGCACCCCGAAGTGCTCGGCCTGGTGGGACGCGCCGGCGGCAGGGCTTTGGTGGTGGAGGACGCCGGAGCGCTGGAAGGTCTGCTCTCTTCCGGGGCCTTGGACCCGCAAAAGAGGGTGGAACTTTTCTCTCAGACCACCATGAGCCCGGAGGCATACGCTCAGGCGGCCGCGACGCTCCGCACTTTCGCCGGAGAGCGTCTCACTGTGCATAACAGCATCTGCGCCCAGGTGGCATCGCGTCACAAGGAACTCGCCGAATTCGCTGCTAGGCACAATGTTATTGTCTTTGTATCAGGCAGTTCAAGTTCCAATGGCAAGGTGTTGTACCAGTGGTGCCGCAGCATCAACCCCCGCAGTTTCCGTATAAGCGGGCCGGAAGAGTTGCAGCAGGAATGGTTCAAAGATGTCGCTTCGGCCGGCGTCTGCGGGGCCACTTCGACACCCAAATGGCTGCTAGACAATGTGGCAAGCGCTATAAAAAATTTGCAATAATTCCGCTTTATAGCTATCTTCGCAGGATGTACACCGCCTGCAGTCTCTGTCTGGCGGGAGTAATAGATAACACTAATAATTTATTTTATATGGCAACAACAGCAGATTTTAAAAACGGTCTTTACCTGAAATTCAACGACAAACCGTGCATGATTGTATGGTTCCAGCATGTCAAGCCCGGCAAGGGTCCCGCTTTCGTGAAAACGAAGCTCCGCAACCTCGAGAACGGCCGCATCCTGGAGAACACTTTCACCGCAGGCGCCAAGATTGAAACCATCGATGTCGAGCGTCGTCCCTATCAGTTCCTCTATGCCGAGGAAGACGGCTTCAACTTCATGCACGAAGAGACTTATGAGCAGATTCTCCTTCCTAAGGACGTGGTTGAAAACGCCGATCTCATGAAAGAAGGACAGCATGTGGAAATGATGTTCGTGGTGGGCGAAGAGAAGTGCCTCACATGCGAACTCCCCACCTATGTAACCCTGGAAGTGACCTACAGCGAGCCCGCAGTGAAGGGCAATACCGCTTCCACCTCCGCCCTCAAGGAAGTCACTCTCGAGACCGGCGCCAAGATCATGGTTCCCCTCTTCATCGAGCAGGGCGACAAGATTACCGTCAACACTATCGACCGTTCATACGGACAAAGAGTTTAAGTCATGCGCAAGGTATTGCTTACCATCGCAGTGCTGTGCCTGGGCGTAGCCGCAAGTGCACAGACCAACATTTCCGACAAGGAACTCTACAATGTCATTTGGGCCATGGGGCAGATGTATCCCGACGGCTTCACTCTTGACATCAACACTCTGAAGCAGCCCACCGAGGGCATCATGGTGTCCTACATAGCCACCCAGAACAGCTTCGACAAGAAGAGCATCCCTGCGGTGGTAAAGCATGCCCGCGAGCACAACGGACTGGTGGGCGGATGGTACAACCCCGAGAACGGCAAGTACTATTTCGACTCCACCCGTTGCTTCCCTGAAGACAGCCTGGCAGCCGCCGTGGCATTCGCCCGCGAGAACGGACAGCACACGGTGTACGACGTGGCCAAGGGCATCAACATCAAGTCCAACTACGAACAGAGGGACTGCCGCATCATCTTCGACTGCGACATGGGCTCGTCCACCGACGACCTCTTCGCACTCATGCTCCTCTACCGCTACATGGACATGAAGCGTTGCAACCTGCTCGGAGTGATAGTGGACCGCATGGGCGCCGCCAATGCCGATGCCGTGGACATCATGAACAATTTCTACGGTTACCCCGACATTCCAATCGGACTGGAAAGGGCAGGCATCAAGGACCCCAAGGTGTTCATCCCCTACCACAACGTAGCCTACGCACGCACTGAGGATTCCGACCCGATGTTCAAACAGACCTACAAGAGCAAGAAGGAATATCCCGAGGGCTACAAGCTCTACCGCAAGCTGCTCAGCGAGCAGCCCGACAAGAGCGTGACCATAGCCTCCGTGGGCTTCGTCACCACCCTTGCCCGCCTGCTTCAGTCGGGACCTGACGAATACTCTCCACTGAACGGCGTGGAACTGGTGCGCAGCAAGGTCAATGCAATCTACACCATGGGCGGCGTTTTCGGCGAGGCGGTGGAGCCCGACTACAACTTCACCCAGGCCATAGACTTCTCCCTCAAGTTCTTTGAACTCTGGCCCAAGGAAATCGACATCATCTTCTCTCCCGGCGAGGTTGGCGACCCGCTCAACTACAAGCCCGAACTGGTGATTTCGGACATGAACTGGACAGACATCCACCCCATCAAGTGGGTCTATCAGAACGTTCAGTGCGATACCGGCCAGAAAATGTGGGATCCGCTGGCAGTCATCAACGCGGTTGAAGGAGACGACCTGTACACTCTGTCGGAGCGCGGATGGGTGGAGCTCACTCCCAACGGAGAGACCATCTTCACTCCCGATCCCAAGGGCAACGCCCGCTATCAGTTCCCCGGCGACCAGGAGTGGTGCGATACCGTGCTGAAGTATTTGCGCCTGATGGCCATCCAGCATTAGACAAGCTATTGCTGAATAAACTATTATGTTAATATAGAAACAAGCGTACACCCCTCCGGGGGCCTTTTCCCATGTTTTATGGCCCCCGGAGGGGTGTACGCTTGTTTAAATCATTGCTATAATGAAACGATTATTTATTGTTCTGGCGGTTCTGGTTTCTGTCACAATGGCAGCGCAGAACAAAGGTTTTGTGTCTGTACCTTTATCAACCGACAGTTTTGAGAACAGGCACATCACGGCTTTCGAGAAGGCCAATTACCAGGGCATGGACTGCTACAAGAATTATGTAGTAAGCCTCCAGCACACAGGAATCGCCACCGTGTGGAAATACGACGGCAAAGACGGGCTGGAGAAGCTCGGCAAATTCAACCTTGCCACCCATGATCCCGTGAACCATTCCAACGTATGCTCATTTGGCGTGGAGAAAGCAGACCGCAAGGACCCCATGCCGGTAATTTATGTAAGTCAGTGCCACAAACAGCCCTACAAGGGCCGTAAGGACGTGCTCTTCGTGGAGCGCATCCTCCCCGGCTTCCAGGGTTCGGAGCTTGTTCAGACCATACATTTCGACGATGTGGACGGCCTGTTCGGCTATGCCCTCCAGTGGGTAGTGGACCGCCAGCACAAAGTCCTCTACGGCTACGGCAACACCACCAAAGACAAAGACGTGGAGGGCAACCGCCACCGCGTCATCAAGTTCCGTCTTCCCAAGATAAGCGAGGGGGACGTGGTGTTCACAAAAGATGACATAATCGACACTTATGTTGTTGAAGACCACGGCCTTGCCTATGCCACCATCGGCCAGGGCCTCTGCATCTGGAAAGGCAAACTTATGATGCCCACCGGACTTGGCACTCCCGAATATCCTAGCTACCTGTTTGTATGGGACCTCAAGAACAAGCGCCCTGTGGAGGTGCTCGATATGAGCATCGGCACCACAGGCGAGCTGGAAGACCTTGCGCACTTCAAGTGCAAGCGCTTCTTGGTCCAGGGTCAGGACGGGCTGTTTGAAATGAAGTACAAGAAATGAAACGTTTTGTTTGTGTTCTATTAGTACTGCTGGCACTGCCGGCAGTACGCGTCAATGCAGGCAAGGTAGTTACCGACAGCCTCCGCAGCGCGATACTCGACGCCCAGGTCAAGTTCAATGTGTATTTGCCCGACGGCTTTGATAAGTCGGCGCGCAAGTACCCCGTAGTGTATCTTCTGCACGGATTGTACGGCTCCTACACCAATTGGGTGGAGAACATGAAGATGAAAGGCATAGCCGACGAACTCATTGCTTCCGGAGAGGCCGTACCCATGATTATAGTGATGCCCAATGCCGGTCATCCCGATGCCCACAATGTGCAAAATGGATACTTCAACATGCCCGGATGGAATTACGAAGATTTCTTTTTCAAGGAATTGATTCCGGCCGTGGAAGCAAAGTACAGGGGAATGGGAGACAAGGGGCACCGCGCCGTCATGGGCCTTTCGATGGGTGGCGGCGGATGCACCGTATATGCCCAGAGGCATCCGGATATGTTCTCCAGCTGCTATGCGATGAGCGCCTGGCTGGACAATAAGGACAACAAGGTCGGCCGCGCCCACAAAAGCGGGGACAAGCTCGAAATAGTTTGCCAGTCGGTATGCGATCATTCGGCTCTCGACTTTTTGGACAACGCTTCAGAGGCTACTCTGAATGAGTTGCGCAACGTCAAATGGTTTATCGATTGCGGCGACGACGACTTCCTCCTCGAACTCAACGAGGACTTCCACCGCAAGATGCTCGCCCGCCGCATCAAATGCGAATTCCGCGTCCGCGACGGCGGCCACACGCAGGAATACTGGCACCAGGCACTGCGCATGGCGCTTCCGTTCGCATCCAGGAACTTCGAAAAATAACTATCTCCTGGTCGGGAATTCGGCGATGCGCAGGGTTGTGCAGCCGTAAGTTCCCCTTCGGCCACGGCCTCAGTTACACTACTTTCCGATATGACGGCGCACGCCTTTCCAAGTCCTCCGTCAAGTGTTCCGGCAGCTTTGACACCGAATCCGGCGGCGACACCGTACTGACTGCAAGCGTAAACATAAGCAACACCGGGGATCGCGACGGCGCCGAGGTTGTCCAGGTGTACATCGCACCTCCGGCAGGAGGCGCAGAGCGTCCCGTGAAAGAACTCCGAGGCTTCGAGAAGGTGGCAATAAAAGCGGGAGAAAGCGCCCGGGTATCGGTTTCCCTTCCCCGCCGCGCTTTCTCCCGCTTCGATGCCCAGGCTCACCGCTGGGTCGTGGACCCCGGCACCTGGACTGTACTTATCGGCTCCTCATCCGAGGATATACGTTGTTCACTGCCGGTAGAAATCCGCTGATTCTACCAGATATGTACGCGCTCCTGCTCCGGACGCCACATGGCATCGCCTTCCTTGATGCCGAAGGCTTCGAAGAATGAGTCGAAGTTACGCAGTGTCATATTTACGCGGTTCTCGCCGAGTGAGTGTACGTCGAGCTTGGTCAGACGGGCCTTTTCTTCATCGGTGATGTTCTGGGCCCATACGCGTGCATAGCCAAGGAAGAAGCGCTGAGCTGCGCTAAGGCCGTCGATAGGGGCAGGCTCCTGGTCGCCGAGGGCATTGTGCAGAGCGGTCCATGCCACGCTCACTCCGCCGTGGTCGGCTATATTCTCGCCCAGAGACAGTTCGCCATTGGCCTTGAGGCCGGGCAGGACTTCAATCTCATTGAACTGATCCACAAGCACTTTGGTCTTGTTGGTAAAGGCCTCGCGGTCCTCTGCGGTCCACCAGTCGTTCATGTTGCCGTCCTTGTCGAAGAGGCTGCCCTGGTCGTCGAATCCGTGGGTCATTTCGTGTCCTATGACCACACCGATAGCTCCGTAGTTCACGGCATCGTCGGCGTCGGGGTTGAAGAACGGCGGCTGCAGAATGCCTGCAGGGAAGCATATCTCATTGGTGGTAGGATTGTAGTAGGCGTTGACCGTCTGCGGAGTCATGCCCCACTCTTCGGGATCGGTGGGCTTGCCGAGCTTGGACAGATTGTCTGCGACATACCAGGCGCTGGCGGCCCTGAGGTTCTCGTAGTAGCTGAGCTCAGGATCTACCTTCAGGGTGCTGTAGTCTTTCCACTTGTCGGGATAGCCGATTTTGACCTTGAAAGCATCGAGTTTTTCGAGTGCGCGCGCCTTGGTGGCATCGGACATCCAGTCCAGGGCCTGGATATGCTGACCCAGGGATATCTGGAGGTTCTTCACCAGGTCAAGCATCTTCTGCTTGGAGCTCTCGGGGAAGTATTTGGCCACGTACATCTGGCCCACTGCCTCGCCGAGTATGCTGTTGGGAACGCTCATGGCCCTCTTCCAGCGGGGCTTCTTCTCGGTGACACCGCTCATCTGGGTGCTGTAGAAGTCGAAATTGGCCTGATAGAAATCGTCGGACAGGGAGCCTGCGGCACCGCTAATGAGCTGGGCGGCAAGATAATCCTTGAGGGTTTCGAGGTCGGCATCTTTGAACAGTTTGCTGAAGCCGTCGAAGAACGAAGGCTGCTGGACTATAACCTTGTCCTGCTCGGGTATGCCGGCCGCCTCGCAGAAAGTCTTGAAGTCAAAACCAGGGTAGGTCTTGAAAATCTGAGCGGAGCTCATGGGGTTGTAACCCTTCACGACATCGCGGTTCTGGACGCTGGTCCAGGAAATTGCGGCAAGCTTGTCCTCAACCCCGGCGGCATTGGCTGCGCGCACTGCGGGATTGTCCAAGCCGGCAAGGCTGAACAGTTTGCAGAGCATGTTCTCGTAGCCCTTGCGGAGCTCTGCATTGGCCGGATCGACATAGTAGTCGCGGTCGCCCATGCCCAGACCGCTCTGTCCCAGATAGAGCACCTGGTTCTTGCTGTCCATCAGATCGGCTTCGACATAGCCGCCGAAGAAGCCGCCCTCTCCTACCAGCATAAGTTTGCCCAGGCAGGCGGCGAGTTCTTTCTTGTCTTTTATGGCATACAGGCCGTCGAGATACTTCTTCAGTGGAGCCGCACCTTCAGCATTCAGGCGGGTAGAATCTAGACCCTGTTTGTACAAATCGACTATTTTCTGTTCAGTGCTTCCGGGCTCGGGGGTGAGCGAGGTCATGCCCGAAAACAACTCGTTAAGGTTCTTGATATTCTGCTCACGCAGCACGTCGAAGGAACCGAAGCGCGCATACTCGGGCTTCAACGGATTCTTTTTCATCCAACCGCCGTTGGCGTAAAGGTAAAAATCCTCACCAGGAGCAACGGCGAGATCCATGTCTGTGGGATCGAGAGCCGGCACCTTGTTTTCCTTAGGCTGGCAGGCCGCCAGCATCATCGCAGGAATCATAAACAATAAAACCTTTTTCATAACTAAACAATTAGGATGCTAAGTTAGTCATTTTTAACAATAATGTTCAACGGGGCTGGCTAAAAAGTAGATTCTTCGGCAGGTGGACCTGCCTCAGAATGACATGAATCCGCCATTCAGAACGAAGCTGTCATTCTGAACGAAGTGAAGAATCTTTTATATCAGTCCCCCTTACACCGACAGCAGTATCAGCAGCTTCGCCGCTCCTAACAAACAAAAGCGTTTGGTGGTTTCGAAGATCGTGACTAAATTTGCGACCTTTTAAAACTAGTCTGAGATGTACGATCTTTTCTTTTCATCAGGGACAGGCCACTCGCTGATGATGCTGTGTTTTGTGATAGGAATAGGCCTAATATTATCTAAAATAAAAATAAAAGGTGTCTCGCTTGGCGCCATCTGGGTGCTATTCGTGGGTATTCTCTTCGGCGCTCTCGGAGTCAAGGCCGATTCGCTTTTCCTCCATTTCCTCAAAGAATTCGGGCTCGTGCTGTTCGTTTTCACGGTAGGATTCCAGGTTGGTCCCGGCTTCTTCTCGTCGTTCCGCAAAGAAGGGCTTAAGTTCAATCTCATGACTTTGCTGATGATATCCTTGGTCGTGGCCACGACGCTCGTGCTGTGGAACTTGTCCGGAGAGTCGCTCCCCGAAATGGTGGGAACGATGTCCGGCGCAGTGACAAATGCCCCGGGCATGGGTACCGCGCAGCAGACCTGGTATGATGCAACCTACGGAACCCTGCTTTCCGAGGTTGACGATCCCGACACAGCTTCAAGTATAGCCAACAGTTTCGCTATCGCCTACCCCGTGGGACTGCTGGTCTCCGTGCTGGTGATGCTTCTGCTGAAGGTGCTTTTCCGCATCAATCTGAACAAAGAGGCCTCTGCCATCCAAGGCTCGGAGCAAGAAGACGACAAATTGCAGTCTCGCAGGTTTGAGGTAATCAATCCTGCCGTCGTGGGCAGGAAGTTATCGGACATTCTGGCCCGGTTCCCCGGCAATTATACCGTTACCGGCATTACTCGCGGCGAAGAAACATTCACCGTCATAGACAACCCCGAGCTTGCCGCGGGAGACAGGATAAGCGTTGACCTTGTGGGGTCGGAGCGGCGTATGCTGGGCATATGCTTCGGAAAGGAGATCAAGGCGGCTGAAGGCTCCATGACACGTAAAATCTTGGTTACCAATTCTTCGCTTACGGGCAAGAAGATCAAGGACCTCAACCTCGACGGCGAATATGGCGTCTCGGTGGTGAGGATACTCCGCTCCGGCGTTGAACTTGTGGCGATAGGTGACATGTATATACAGATAGGAGACGGCTTGCGTGTGGTAGGCAGTGAAGAGGGCATACGCAAGTTCTCCGAGGCCGCCGGCAACAAGAGTTCCGAACTGGACAAGCCCAATCTCGCCCCTGTGTTCATCGGAATCGCACTTGGCCTCATACTGGGCGCCGTGCCCATCCGCTTCCCGGGCATGAGCCACGCCGTCCACTTCGGCCTGGCGGCAGGTCCCCTCATCATCGGAATAATCATCGGACACTTCGGTCCCAGGTGGAAGTTCTCCACCTACACAAGCACCAGTGCATTGCGGCTGGTCAGGGAGATCGGCCTCTGCCTGTTCCTTGCCACCGTCGGCCTGGGCGCCGGCAGCACCTTCACCGACACATTCGCTTCCGGCGGCTGGAATATATTGCTTTACAGTGCCGTTATCGCTTTCGTGCCGATGCTGCTCACCGGAATCTTCGCCAGAGTGGTCCTCAAGCAGAATTTCTACAATATCTGCGGACTGCTGTCAGGTGCTGCCACCAATCCTTTCGCCCTCGATTTCTCCCGTCAGGTTTTCCGCAACTCGTCTCCGTCCATTGCCTATTCGGCGGTATATCCTTTCGCTTTGTTCCTGCAAGTTTTGTCGGCGCAACTGCTGATACTGCTGTCGGTCTAGACCCTGCAAAGCATGCCGTTGTCCGCTCAGATATACAGCGCTCAGACCATGGAGCAGGCAGTACGCGAGGCGGGAATCATTCCCTTCTTCCCTTGCGCCATACCGGGTTACTCCATCCAGGAACTCACCAAACCGGGGTTTTGGTTCGACGATGAGGAGGGCACCCTGGGTCCCTGGGACTGGAAGATTGAATGCGTACGGTCCGGCGACATAGCCTATGGCAAATTCCTCTGCGGCGGCAAGGCGGCTTTTGCGACCATTCCCTGGTACAGGGAACTGATGAACGTACGGCGGGCGAAATATGAGCCCGACCTGAGCGGGCGCAAGATTCTGGACCTTGCCGCCAGACAGGGGACCGTTTCCATAAAGGAGGTCCGCACCCTGCTCGATGTCAAGAAAGGCGCAGCCGACGCAGCCATGGGCAAGCTCATGCACCAGTGCCGCATGGTCACCGGAGACATCTCCCGGGTGTACGGCGGACCGAATCTCAGCTACAAAGGCTGGCAACGGGCGTCCTTCTGCACGCCGGAATCCCTGTTCGAGTCCGATGCGGCATTCGCCGGGTTCCCGGGGTTTCCCGGATTCTCCGATGCCGGCAGTGGCCTCACGCTGCACACAGGCCATAGTCCCGAGGAGTCCCTCGACCTGCTTATCAGCCACATATCCGGCCTGTTCCCGGACGCCGCCCGCGCTCAGATCCTTAAAGTTCTCCGCTAAACTCCGGCCCAAGGCTGCCAGCCGGCCAACCGGTTGGCGGGTTGGTCGTAGTCAATTCTATCACCACCCATATATAAAAAAAGCCATCACAAGGGGTTGTGACGGGTATATAGAGAGTTTAGTCTG
>CAMJBH010000023.1 GCA_946403855.1 uncultured Bacteroidales bacterium | reverse complement strand
ACGGGTATATAGAGAGTTTAGTCTGGGAGATTGAACGTAGTCAATCAAGACTTATGTTGAGATTTCTCGACTTCGCTCGAAATGACAAGAAATCTTTTGTAGCGGGGGTGGGGCATGATCCCACGACCTCCGGATTATGAATCCGACGCTCTAACCAGCTGAGCTACCCCGCCGTCACTGCCCGGGAACCAAGCCCGGATGAAGAACGGACTGCAAAGATAGGGCAAAATTTTGAATTAGCAAGCATAAACTTTGATATTTAAGAAATATTTTCTACCTTTGCGTCCCCTAATTTTTGAAGGGATCGCAATGTTATTATTAACCATTTAAAGATCAAGACAGTGGACACACAAAGCTACAAAACAGTATCCCTGAACAAGGGCACTGTGAACAAAGAGTGGGTCGTCATTGACGCGACGGATCTCGCACTTGGTCGTCTGGCCTCCCGCGTGGCTCTTGTCCTTCGTGGCAAGACCAAGCCCGGCTTCACCCCCAACGTGGATTGCGGTGACAATGTCATCGTCATCAACGCAGAGAAGGTGACCCTCGGTGGCAAGAAGATGACCGACCGCGTTTACACGCGCTACACCGGATATCCCGGCGGACAGCGTTTCACAACGCCCAAGGAGATCCTCGAGAAGAGGCCGGCCGAACTCGTGAGGAGGGCCGTCCGCGGCATGCTCCCCAAGAACCGTCTTGGCAGCAAGATCCTTGGCAACCTGCACGTCTACGCAGGTCCTGAGCATCCGCACCAGGCGCAGAATCCCAAACAAATCAAGTTAAACGAAATTTAAACAGAGCAAATGGAACAGACACACGCCCTTGGAAGACGTAAAGCAGCTGTAGCTCGCGTTTATCTCACCGCCGGCAAAGGCAACATCACCATCAACGACCGTCCCCTGGAGAACTACTTCCCCGCCGAGACCCTCCGTTACGTGGTGAACCAGCCTCTTGAGGTCACCGGTACCGCAGGTCAGTTCGACATCCAGATCACCATCTGCGGCGGCGGCACCAAAGGCCAGGCCGAGGCCATCCGTCTCGGTATCGCCCGCGCACTCTGTGAGATTGACAAGGAAGCATATCGTCCCGCTCTCAAGGCAGCCGGTTTCCTCACCCGCGACGCACGCGAGGTCGAGCGCAAGAAGCCCGGTCAGCCCGGAGCCCGCAGACGCTTCCAGTTCAGCAAACGTTAGTTATTTGATGATTTACGGCACAGAGGTGGTTTTAAACATTCCCACGGAATGTTGCCACCCTGCGGAAAAGGCCGGAGACCGGACATTCCGCTACTCCGCCTTGAAGTAAAGAGGCCCCAGAGCGGGCACAGTTTAAAAACAAAACAGAACAACACAAAATGTCACGTACCAATTTCCAAGAACTGCTTGATGCAGGCGTACACTTCGGACACCTTGCCCGTAAGTGGAACCCCAAGATGGCTCCGTACATCTTCGACCAGAAGAACGGTATCCACATCATCGACCTGCACAAGACCATCGTCAAGATAGACGAGGCTGCAGAAGAAATGAAGCTTCTCGCCAAGAGCGGACGCAAGATTCTCTTCGTGGCCACCAAGAAGCAGGCCAAGGACATCGTCAGCGAGAAAGCTACCGCTGTCGGCATGCCTTCGGTCACCGAGCGCTGGGCGGGCGGTATGCTTACCAACTTCCCCACCATCCGCAAGGCCATCAAGAAGATGGGCACCATCGACAAAATGAAAGAAGACGGCACCTTCGACAAGCTCGCAAAGCGTGAGCGCCTCCAGGTTGACCGCCAGAGAGCAAAACTCGAGAAGAACCTCGGCTCCATCCGCGACATGAGCCGTCTCCCTTCCGCAATCTTCGTGATCGACATCCAGAAGGAAGCCAACGCCGTCAAGGAAGCCAACCGCCTCAACATTCCGGTTTTCGCAATGGTTGATACTTGCTGCGATCCCACCACTATCGATTATGTGATCCCGGCCAATGACGACGCTGCAAAGTCTATCGAGTGCATCATGAACATCCTGTGCGGAGCTATCGCCGAAGGTCTCGAAGAGCGCAAGCTCGAGAAAGACAAGGAGGCATCCGCCGAGGAGACTGCAGACACCGAGGTAAAAGCCGCATCCCGCAAGCTCCGCTCCCGCAAGGGTGCAAAGGCTGAGGAGGCTGCCGAGGCTCCCGCAGAAAAAGTCGAAGCCCCTGCCGAAGCTCCCGCCGAGGAGGCCAAGGCCGAATAATTCCATTAACTCTTAAAGAAATAAAGCTATGGCAATTACAGCAGCAGACGTAATGAAGTTACGTAAGATGACTTCCGCCGGTATGATGGACTGCAAGAAGGCTCTCGAAGAGGCCGAAGGCAACTTCGAAAAAGCTATCGGCATCATCCGCGAGAAAGGTAAGATGGTTGCAGCCAAGAGAGCCGACCGTGAAACATCGGAAGGCGCCGTCAAGGCCCGCATCGCTAACGGCAAGGGTATCCTGGTATGCCTTGGCTGCGAGACCGACTTCGTGTCCCGCAACGCCGACTTCCAGAACCTGGCCGACGCCATCGCCGACGTAGCCATCGCAGCTTGCCCCGCCGACCTCGAAGGACTCAAGGCTTGCAAAATGGCCGACGGTTACACCGTGGCCGAGGCTGTTGAGGCCCAGACCGGCAAGACCGGCGAGAAGCACGTTCTCGTAGGTTACGCCCTCATTGAGGCTCCTTTCGTTGCCGAATACATCCACAAGATCAACGGTAAGCTCGGCGCCCTGGTAGGCTTCAACAAGCCCGTCAGCGAGGCCCTTGCAAAGGGTATCGTGATGCAGGTTGCATCCATGAACCCTGTCTCCATCGGTATTGCAGACTGCCCTCAGAGCATTCTCGACAACGAGAAGGCCGTGGCTATCCAGAAGACCAAGGACGAGATGGTCCAGAAGGCAATCGACGCCGCTCTCAAGAAGGCCGGCATCAATCCCGCCCACGTGGACAGCGAGGAGCACATCGACTCCAACACCGCCAAGGGATGGATCACCCCTGAGCAGGCTGCCCAGGCCCGCGAAATCATCAAGACCGTGGGAGAGGAGAAGGCAAAGAGCCTGAACCCCGCCATGATCGAGAACATCGCAAACGGCCGCGTGCAGAAGTTCCTCAAAGAGCAGACTCTCGAGGAGCAGGAGTACCAGATGAGCGACGACAAGATCACTGTCAAGGCAGCCATCGAGGCCGAAGACAAAGAGGCAAAGGTTGTCGCCTTCAAGCGCTTCAGCTTGAACGACTAATTAGCCACTGAGCATAAAAAACAGTCCGAAGCCTAGTGTTTCGGACTGTTTTTTGTATATTTGAGGGAAAACACATCAGCTATGAGAAGATTTTTGTTATTGTTATCAGTTTTAGCCCTGGCCGGTTGCTCAGCATCCTTCCAGGCACAGCAGGGCAACAGCCGCGGCAGCCAGGTAGCACAGGCAGCAAACGATACCGCAAGCCACAAGACCATAACCTCGACAAAGGGTTACAATCCTACAAGCGAGGATGTTACACGCTACAATAACGACGTTGAAGCATTTCTCAAAGCCAACGTACCCGGCTTCGGCAAGCAGGGCAGCGTCTTAATAATGGTTGACGACAAAAAAGCAGAGTCGCTCAAATCGGTAGCGCTGAGCAATGTAAAGAATATCTCCGTTCTCGACTCTTCGAGCGCAGCCATCCTCGGCTCTTCCGACTACAAAAGTGCAATCATAATCAGGACCAAATGAATCTGAAAAGACTCCTTTTGATTTCGGCCCTGGCCACAAGCATAGGTGCCGCAGCCCAAACTATTCCCGTAAATACCAAGTTCGGGGCCGTATCTGAAGAAGAGCTGCAGATGACTGTCTATCCGCCGGACACTTCTGCCGCAGTTGTATTGCTGTACTGCAAGCAAGAAGTAGAAGCTGCGTTTTCCAATTCACTGCAGTTCGGGCGCAAAATAGTTCACACCGAAAGGATTAAGATTCTCAAGGAGTCGGGGAAAGACTACCCCGACTTCAAGATTTTTTATTCCACCGACTGTAGTCCAAGGGAATCGGTAACCAACATAAAACTATCGACATACAATCTGGTAAATGGCAAGAAGACAGAGGACAAGCTTAACCGGAAGATGATATTTGATGAAAAGGTATCCGATACTAAACGCTCTGTTTCTTTTTCCGCGCCCAATGTACGAGTAGGTTCGGTTGTTGAGGTTACTTTTACTTTTGAATCTCCATTCGTGGCAGACATCGGGACAATTTATCTTCAGAAAAATGTGCCGATAAACTTGTCGGAAGCCGAGTTCACCAGCGCAGAGTACTTCCATTTCAGCCGCATTCTTCAGGGATTCGTACCTTGTACCACCGACACTGAAATCCGTCAGTCGGCACTGCTTTTAGGATCCGGA
Organism: uncultured Bacteroidales bacterium; assembly: GCA_946403855.1. Lineage (GTDB taxonomy): Bacteria > Bacteroidota > Bacteroidia > Bacteroidales > UBA932 > Cryptobacteroides. The sequence continues at coordinate 20,626 of CAMJBH010000023.1, read as the reverse complement.
CGTCTCGATTATGAAGTTCATGTGGACAAACATAAGGCTGTGGACGTTCCTGCTCTCTCGTCCGCTGCATATTGCTTTTGTCCCGATATGTACCGGCTCGGATTCATATATGATTTGCGGAGCATAGAGATCCCTGAGACTCTCCGTAAAGACTACTCATACGATTGGGAGCAAGTTGACAAGTTGTTGCGTTCCGAAAGATGCGTCAAAGAATTCTACGCCAAATCGCATTTCAGCGAAGATGCCGCACGCATCGCCTCTTCAGGTCTGTCAGAAATGGAGCAGGTGGTCGCTATGCGTAACGCAGTTGCCGAAAAAGTCCGCTGGAACAAAAAACACAACATCTTCCCTTCTTCTGCCAAAGCCATAAAAAACCAAGAAGGCGATTCTGCAGATATAAACGCCCTGACCGGTGCCGCCCTGAACGAAATGGGATTCAAGGCCGACCCGGTGTTCCTGATGACCAGAAACAGAGGGATAATCATGAACCACCATGTAAGCATAGATGCTTATAACGCGGTAGTTCTCAGGGTCACGGCGCCTTCTGGGACGGTATGGTTCTTAGACGCTTCCGACAAATCGGGTTTCCTTAATGTCCTTCGCACAAATTATTTGGTAGAGAGGGCCCGCGTCATTCCTAAAGATGGGAACGGAGAATGGACAGACCTCAGCAAATTGTGCCGCAACCAGCTCATTGATAATGTCAAGATTGAAGTTAATGCAGACGGTAGCATCAAGGGAACCAGAATGCAAAGGGGATTCAACAATTGGGCTGAAACAATGAAAAGCTCTTTCTCCGATTACGACGATACTGAGAAATATGCCGAAATAATTGAGAACGAAGACGGCATCGACATTGAAGATATTGCTTTCACCGGAGATCAGGAATGGAGTCCTGATGCCAGCCTTACATATAGTTTCAGCAACCACGGAAACACCTCTGGCGACATCATTTACGTTAAGCCCTTCCTCAGCAAATATCATGACCGATCCGATTTTCAATCTACTGAGCGCAAGATTCCTGTTGAATTTGCTTACCCGGAGGTCATAAACTACAGCGCCCAAATCGTTATTCCCGAAGGTTATACTGTGGAATCAATACCCAAACCGGTATCCATCAAATGCCCTGTCGCTTCAAGCCAGGTTCTCTCCCAATGCAGTTTCGACGGCATTCGGACCATCACCTTAAACTTCCGCTACATCGGCAACGGACGTTTAGTAACCCCTGATCACTACAAAGAATTGAGGGACTTTTGGGCTGAACTTTGCAACTTATACGACTTTACGATAGTTCTAAAGAAACAATAATGCGCTTTATCCTCTTACTGCTGACTCTGGTCCCGGATGCTGTGATCTTGTCACTCAAAGAGAACTTTACCATGACCTCTCCGGTCAGTGGTAGCTATAAGGTCAGCTCAGAAGTACTCGTTAATAACGAAAAGGGGCTTCGGCAAGCAACGCCGATAATCTACATCGATTCATTCAAGACCATTGGGAATTTCTCCGGAGAAATTGAGACAGGAGGGCGCAAAATCAAATTCGGCAAGAAAGACCTCATCACTCAGTCCATATCATCGGGACTGGCAGAAGACAGCTACATATCGGCATACCAGCCTTCTGGCCGCTATCCTTTTACAGTACGATATGAGTACACCGTGAACTACAAGGGCGGAATCGCGAACTTCCCCGTATTCGCACCGATTGAAACTGAAAATGTGCTCATTAAATCGGCTTCATACACACTTGACTTGCCTGCCGGGACAGAAATAGTCAGCTACGCAAACAAAGTACAAGAGTTACCTCCTGTTCAAACCAAAGACAGGGTGAGGCTTGAGTGGAAAGTGGAGGATTTCCAGCCCTTTAGGAGTGAATTTTTCATGCCGCCAAGCACAGAATTAGTGCCTGTGTTATATGTAGCGCCAAAGGAATTCGAATATGGACAGACTCCCGGATCACAGTCCGACTGGAAAGAATACGGCTTGTGGCTAAGCAAGTTGCAGAATGGATCGGACTATCTTTCCGAAAGCACTATATCTAAACTGCGGGAAATCACAAAAGACTGCAGCAACGATTTTGAAAAGCTAAAAGTTCTGTATAATTATCTGAGAGAAACCACACGATACGTGGCGATTGAACTCGGAATCGGTAAGTTGAAGCCGATTGCCGCCAGCGAGGTGGAGCGCAGTGGTTACGGAGATTGCAAAGCACTCTCTAACTATCTATACGCCATGCTCAAAGCCGTCGGCGTGCCATCCGTTTACTATATCATAAACACCAAGCGCGCCACTCTGCTCCCTGGTTTTACCTCAACCGGGCAGATGAACCATGCTATGCTGGCCGTACCCCTTAGAGAAAGCGGAGACACAGTGTTCGTGGAATGCACCAATCCACGGATTCCTCTAGGGTACAGACACGACAATGTGGCTGGCCACCAGATAGTACTGATTCATCCGGAAGGAGGAGAACTCACCAGAGTCGGGTCTTATGACGATTCACTGAGCCGCACCACCCAGCGTACCGACGTTCTTTTGGAAGCGGACGGAAACGCAGCATTTCAGGTCAGACAAGAATACTTCCTCGACTTTGCCGAGAGCTTTTTTTCTTGGGACGACATTAAGCCTGAAAGCAAACAGAGATTTCTGACCGAAGGATTCAAGATGCATCCGGAGTCGTTCCGTATCAACTGGAACAAAGACAACTTTGACAGTTTCATTCCAGGGCAGCCCTTCTGTCCGGCAGAAAGTATAAGCTTCAGCTTCAGTGCATCTAAATACGGCAGGACAGAGAACGGGCGCATGTTTGTTCCGCTTAATTCTGTAAATAAAAAAATACCCACTCAAAAAAGCGAAAGGATCAACGATATCTGCATCCCGGCAGCATACACTCAGACAGACACAACTGTAGTACACATACCTAAAGGTTATTCGGTAGAGAGCATGCCCGGCAGTACCATACTGGATACGCCATGGGCCAGTTATTCGTCCACGGCCTCATGCTCCGGAGACTGCGTCACAATTGTTCAAAGCCTTTCTTTCAAGAAATATCGTTCCGGGAAGGATACATACCCGGTGTTCAAAGATTTCATAAGCAAGGTCAATCAGAGTTATGATTCTATTCTGGTACTGAATTCCGCCGGCAAATGACACCAAGGCCCCTGAGTCCACGAGGCTCGGGGGCTATTGTTACTGAGAGTGTCCAGGAGCCCTCTTCGGAGGGAACGATGCCGCTGCGGTAACGTGCCTTCAGCGAATCGGCAGGATAATACACCGTCTCGGAGAAATATCTGCCAGAAGGGGAACGCCAAACCACCTGAAGGGGAAAACTCCGCAAAGTATCGGCGCTGAATAACGGCCTGTCCACTGCGGAATAAAAAGATATGTCATAAGAAGACAGCGTGTCCGGCAGTTCCAGCTCGAAACTATATTCCCCGCTGCCGTCGGAACGGACGAACTGTTCGTACGACGAGGGGCGGGAGCACGCTGCAAGCACGCCCAAAGCACAGAGGATCGGGAGCAGGGCGCGCATTACTTGTCGGAGCGCTTGCCTCCGCCTCCGTTGCGACGACCGTTGCCGTTGCCGCCATTGCCGCCGTTGCGCTTGCGAGAGTGGTTACGCTTGCGCTTAGGAGCGTCGAAACGGCTGATGCTGTCGTCTCCAACCGCCGTAACGAACTCCGGTATTGCAGGTTCAGGCTCGGAACGAAGAGACTCCGGCTTTTCGCCATGGCGGTTCATATCAAGGATTTCCCGCACCTCGGCAGCATCCAGCGGATACAGGTCGGCGTCGGAATTACGGTCGTAAGAGAAATACATTATTTCCCTCAGGATGTCGGTCTTGCGAAGGTAGGCCAGGCCATCTTCGAACTCCAGGGGACCCTGCACCTTAGGGATACGGGACTGTGCGTCCAGATAGTTGGCCACCTCGTAATTAAGGCAGCACTTGAGCTTACCGCACTGACCTGCCAGTTTCTGGGGATTGAGCGAAAGGTCCTGGCAGCGGGCGGCCGATGTGGAAATGCTTTGGAAAGAAGTAATGTAGTTGGCACAGCAGAGCTCGCGCCCGCAGACACCGAGTCCGCCAATGAGACCGGCCTCCTGACGTGCACCTATCTGCTTCATTTCTATGCGGATACGGAACTCCTCGGCGAACACCTTGATGAGCTGCCGGAAATCGACACGCCCGTCGGCTATGTAGTAGAATATGGCCTTGGTGCCATCGCCCTGGAACTCCACGTCGCCGATTTTCATCTCCAGACCAAGCTCGGCAGCGATTTTACGGGCCTTAATCATGGTCTCATGCTCGCGCGCTATCGCCTCCTGCCATTTCTGGATGTCCAAGGGTTTGGCCTTGCGGTATATCTTCTTGAACTCGACATTGTCGGGGTTCACGCCCTTGCAAGCCATCTGTTTGGCCACAATGGGGCCGGTCAGGGTGATGATGCCCAGGTCGTGGCCGTTGGCCGCCTCCACAATCACCATGTCGCCCTCGTTGAGTTTCTGCTGCGAATCGTTGATATAGAAACCCTTGCGCGTGTTTTTAAAACGCACTTCAAAAATATCGGGGCAGGTTCCGTCGTCCAGACCCTTGAGCCAGTTACGGTCAGACAACTTGCAGCAGCCGGCTCTGTAATTGCAGTTTATTTCGTCGTTCTGCGTATCTTTCACCACGGTACAACCGCGGAAGCAGTCGTATTGTATAGTCTCGTTGTCCATCAGCACAAACTTGAAAGTTTGTTCACCAAGTCGGTGAAAACTATTTTGGTATTAACGTTACGGTCAACCAGCCTCCAGGCCTTGTCCAGGTAAGCCGAGGCTGAGCGCGGAAATGTCTTCTTAAAGCGCGGAGCCCATTCTGCAGCCCTGCCGGATGCTGTTGACGGCAAATCCAGGCCCTGCTGGGCCAGAAAGAGGTTGCGCATGGCGTCGCTTGCAAATTTACAAAAAGCTTTGGCACTTTCGCGCGAGGGAAGGGCCGAAATTTTTTCGCCGGCCTCAAGGGCTCCGAGCAGATCGCGTGCAGCAAGGGCGTCCATGAGGGAGTCGAGCAGCTCCGGAGCTTCGAAATCGGGAGCCCTGAGCACATCTCCCAGCTGGAAATGCTGGCAACGCGACCAGATGGTCTGGAGCACTTTCTCGGGAGCATGGGTAATAAGCACGAACACAGTGTGTTCCGAAGGCTCCTCTATGGATTTCAGAAGGCGGTTTGCCGTCTCCTGATTCATTTTCTCGGGAAGATAGATTACAACGCTGCGCCAGCCTCCTTCGAGAGCACTCAGCGACAGGCTGGACAGGACTTCTTTCGCCTCGGCCACAGCTATCAAAGACGACTTACCCTCTATGCCGAGGGCGGCGTTGAGCTGGGCCTCCGTGAAGCGGCCGCCGCCGGCTGCAAGGGCCCTGAACTGCGGCATAAGCGAAGTAGAAGTATTGGGAGAGCAGGTGGGGAAGATGATATGTACATCGGGATGGATAAGCTTGGACACACGGCCGCCGGCATCGCCGTACAAGTGCTCCAGGAAGCCCATGGCAATGCCGAACGCCGGGCCCCCGTCGGGCTCGGACAGCATGATGGCATGGGGAACGCGCCCCGAGTCAACCATCCCGGCAAGTATCTCTTCCGTGGTCATTTCTTTCTAATGGCGTTGTATCCGGCCAGTTCGGCCAGAATGTCTTTCGCTTCCGAGGCAGGGAAAACGTCAAGGGCGGCCCTGGCCTCAAGTATATATTCATCCAAACGTGCGGAGGCATAGTCCAGGCCGCCTCCCTGAATCACGAAACGTTGAATTTCCGTACAATTCTCGGGATGGTCCTCTATGTCGCGTACCATGGCTCTTATCTCCGCTTCCGTGCCGCTGTTTTTCAATGCTCCGAGCAGGGGCAGGGTGATCTTCTTCTCCTTCAGGTCCAGCCCTACGGGCTTGCCAAGGCCGTCCCCGCCGGTGTAATCGAACATATCGTCCCTTATCTGGAAAGCCAGGCCCACGGCGCGCCCGTACCTTGCAGCAGCATCCATGGCGGCCTGTGGCGCATCAATAGCCAAGGCTCCGGCCACGCAGGCCGCCTCGAAAAGCGAAGCCGTCTTGCAGTAGATGATACGCATATAGTCCTCCTCACTGGTATCCGCTGCCGCCGCTTTCTCTATCTGCAGCATCTCGCCCTGAGCGAGGTTGGACAGCACGGTGGAGAACAGCATCACCGCATCGTTGCGGTGCTTGGAACTCATGACCATGTCCATAGCCTTGGAGAGCCAGTAATCGCCCACAAGCACAGCCGCAGAAGGTCCCATCAGGGCGGCGACGGTCGCCTGCCCACGTCTGAGAGAACTGCCGTCCGCCACGTCGTCGTGCAGGAGGGTGGCATTGTGAAGCAACTCCACAGAAGCGGCAAAATGAAGGCTGTCGTCATTGATGCTGCCCAGCGCCTTGGACACCAGAAGCAGGAGCAAAGGCCTGAGCTGCTTGCCAGAATTGGCCAGCAGCGAATCATTCACGCTGTTCAGCAGGGCGATATCGGAATGCAGGGCGTCACGGACCAGAAGTCCGAAGTCGTCCCAGCTTGCACCCAGCATGGATATGATGTCTTCCCTTTTCACAACAAGGCCGTAACTTCCTCCACGCTGGAGCAGAAACGCACAAGGTCTTTGTGCTCCTGCTTAAGCATATTTGTAGCCACAAAATGGTCCAGAAGCTCCTCCAGAAGATCATAGAAGCCTCCGGGGTTATAAACGGCAATGCGCCCGCCGAAACGGCCCAGCTTGGAGAGCACCATGGTCTCGAACAACTCGTCCATCGTGCCTATTCCTCCGGGAAGAGCCACCACCAGGTCGGCGCCTTCGCGCATCTTTTCCTTGCGCTCAGACATGGTGTCGGTCCATTCCAGGCTGGTAAGCCCCGGATGCTCGAGGCCTTTCATGAAACGGGGCAGGATTCCGATCACTCTGGCGCCGCACTTGGATGCCTCGTCGCACACCACCCCCATGGTACCCTTTATGGTGCCGCCGGAAACTATCTCGTAGCCCTTGCCACACGCGGCCCTCACAATACTGCGGGCCGCGTCGTTGTATTCAGGGGCTATTTCTTTGACTGCAGAGCAGAAGAGTAGCAGCCTCATAGATAGAGATTGAATTTCGCTTCAAGCTCCTGTTTGGGAAGAACGCCCACGGTACGGTCCACCACTGCTCCGTCTTTGACGAATATGAGGGTGGGAATGTTGCGGATGCCGAACTGCGCTGCAATATCTTCGCAGTCGTCCACATTGCACTTTGCAACGGTCGCGCGGCCCTCATATTCGACTGCCAGTTCATCCACTATAGGGCTGAGCATACGGCAAGGGCCGCACCAAGTGGCCCAGAAATCTATAACCAGAAGTCCCGGCTCCTGCAGAAACTCCTGAAAATTGGTTGATGTAATTACTTTTTCCATAATATGCAAATATAAAAAATATTTTGTTATTACACGTCCTCTATGCTCCATACGAAAGCACGGAGTCCAAGATCAGGAGATTCTTCATCTTTGGCTTTCAGGTCATCAAGTATTGGCCGGACTTTCTCATCCTTGACAAAAGTAAGAATGGCGTGGTTCTGCTCAGGCCACGCGTGGCTTCCCAGATGGGGGATGCCGTTGAATCCGCCCTTGCCCTGTATATCCAGCCAGCGGGTATATCCGCGCTGACGGTTCTTCTCGAGCACAGCCACAATCTCGTCGCTGTATGCCTGATTGTAACTTATAAAAATCGCTTTCATTGCTGCTTTGCGAGTTGTTTTTTCTTACGTTTCTCCTGCCTGACGCAAACGGAGCAGTACAGGGTAGGAATCAGCACCAGGGTCACCAGAGTGGATATCGTAAGTCCCCAGCACACGGTGACACCCAGCGAGCGCCAGAGCTCTGCTCCTTCGCCGGTACCGATTGCCATTGGCAGCATACCGAGCACTGTGGTGAGAGTGGTCATGAGGATAGGACGAAGTCGGCTTCGTGCCGCCGTCTGGGAGGCGTCGCGGACATTGAGTCCCCTCTCCCTCAGGAGTATGGTGTAGTCTATGAGCACTATACCGTTCTTGACCACTATACCGAGCAATATTATGATACCCACCATGGACATCATGCCCAGGTTGGTACCGGTGACGGCGAAGCCGATGAGCACGCCCACAATTGCGAAAGGCACGCTGAACATAATCACGAACGGGCTCATGAACGACTCGAACTGAGAAGCCATGACCATGTACACCAGTATGATAATCAGCACTATGAGCAAAAACATATCGGCGAACATGTCCTGCTGGTCCTCGTAGTCACCGGCGATCACGGTATTAAGTTCGGTCGGAATATCGGTGCTGTCTATCGCCTTCTGGGCGGCAGCCACAGCGTCTGAAAGGGCCACGCCGCGGCCCACGATTCCGTTGATGGTAATGAGACGCTCGCGGTCTTTACGCTCGATGGTAGGAGGCACAAGCGTTTCCACTATGGTGCCGAGTTCTTTCATGCGCACCGGATAGCCCTGCGGCCCGGTGACCATGATATTCTCCATGTCCTCGATGCTAGTGCGGAACTCAGGGGCGTAACGGACGCGTATGCTGTACTCCTCGCCGTCTTCGCGGTAGTACGATGCCACCGTTCCGCTCATGGCGGCGCTGAATGCAGCACCCGCGGTGGTGGAATTGAGGCCGTTGAGAGCCAGCTTGGTTCGGTCGAAGTCCATCTGGTACTCTGGAGTATATTCGTCACGGCTGAGGGTCACCTGCGCAAATGCCGGATCTTCAAGCATCTTGGCCTGCAGCTGGTGGGCAATCTGGTCGGTGGTCTCGAAGCTGTAGCCGTACACCTCGACCTTCACGGTGGAGGCACCGCCCATGCCGCCGCCACCCTCGGACACTGTGGCCCTGTGGATGTCGGGATATTTGCGCAGGATGCCTCGGATCACGTCGGCAATCTCGGCGCTGGTACGCTCACGCGTGCTGCTGGTTCCGATACGTATGTTCATGGAAATGACATGCGTACCGTTGTTCTGCATATTGGCAAACGTATTGTCCGTGTCGGCCTGGCCGAAGGTGAAGTTTATGCGCTGGGCCTCAGGCACTTCCGCTTTCACTTCGTTCCAAAGGCGGAAGGCGAATTCGCGGGTCACCTCCTGCGCCGTTCCCATGGGCAGCTCAATGTTGCAGGATATACGGTCGGTGTCGCTGTGGGGGAAGAATTCGGTCTTGAGACCGGGTCCCAGCAAGAGCAACGTGGCCACGAAAATCGCTGCGAAGCTCGATATGACGATGGCCCTGTGTCCTGTAGCCCAGTGGATAACATGGGCGTAACCTCTCGATATCCACTCAATGAAACGGTTGATGGGGTTGAATATGGCGTTGTACACCTTGCCGTGCTTCTCATTGGGCTTGAGCCAGCGGGAGCAGAGCATGGGCACCAGGGTAAGCGCCGCCGTGGTGGACACGATCATGATGATACTCACGATCCAGCCCAGCTGCCGGAACATGATTCCCGCCATGCCGTTGATCATGGTCAGAGGCAGGAACACGCAGAGCATGGTGAGCGTGGAGGCGATGACGGAGATACCCACTTCCGAGGTTCCGTGCACCGCGGCTTCCTTGGGCCGCTCCCCTCGCGAGAGGTGCGTGGTCACGTTTTCCAGCACCACTATAGCATCGTCAACCACCATTCCTATGGCAATGGCAAGCGCAGACATGGAGATGATATTCAGCGTGTTGCCGGTGGCGAAAAGGTACACCAGCGATGCCAGCAGCGCGATAGGGATGGACAGGACGATGATGAACGTCGATTTAAAGTTGCCCAGGAATATGAACACTATGAGCATAACCACCAGGAAGGTGATTATGATGGTGTCGCGCAGGGTCTTGATGGTGTTGATGATCTCGGTAGAACCATCCACGAGTATGGTCACGTCCACGTCTGCGGGCAGGGTGGGGCGGATCTTCTCGAGCTGTTTCTTGACTCCGCGGATAACATTCACCGTGTTGGCGCCGGACTGCTTCTGGATGACGATTCGGGCCGAACGCTGTCCGTCGGTATAAGATTCCTGTTCACGTTCCTCGCTGCCGTCGCGCACGGTGGCCACATCGCGCAGATACACGGTGCGTCCTCCCGCAGAGCCGACCACTATGTCGAGCAGTTCGGAAGGATTGCTGAACTCCTTCTGCACGCGGAGCGTATAAGTATTGGAACCGATGTCGATATTACCGGAAGGGAGGTTCTTGTTTTCGTAGGAGATAATACCGGCAATGGCGCTGATACTCAGATTGTAAGCCTGGAGCTTGGTGGGATCGCAGTACACCTGGATCTCACGGGTGGGGGCTCCTGCCACGCTCACCGTACCCACGCCGGGCACGCGCGCCAGAGGGGTCGCAAGCCTGTCGTCGAGTATTTTCTCAAGGCCGGGAAGGCTCTCGTCGGCGGTTGCCGTGAGCAGCATGATGGGCATGTCGTCGGCGCTGAACTTGAAGATGACGGGCATGGTAGCACCGTCGGGCAGCACCGAGTTCACCATGTCCAGCTTGTCTCGGACGTTATTGGTGGCCTCTTCTATGTCGGTTCCGTATTCGAATGTAAGGGTAAGCAGGGAGATGTTCTCCTTGGACCTGGAATTCAACTCCTTGAGGTTCTCAACGCCGTTCAGGGCGTTCTCCAGCACCTTGGTCAGGTTGGTCTCTATGTCGGCGGCATTGGCGCCGGGATAGGAAGACATAACCATGATGGTGTTGGAATCGAACTCGGGGAACTGGGCAATGCTGGTCTTGCTCAGCGAGAAGATTCCGAAAATCATGAACGCGATGAAGATCAGAGCGGTCGTCACCGGGTTCTTAACAGCTGTGCGGTAGATGCTCATCGCTTATCCGATTTGTACAGTCTGGCCGGCTTTCAGCGCAGAGTTGCCTTTCACTACCACTCTCTCCCCTTCCTCCAGTCCGGAAAGGATCTCATACTTGCCGTCGAAGAAGCGGCCAAGGGTCACCACCCTCATCTCCGCCTTGCCTTCGTCGTTAATGACGAACACGGAGCGGGTGCCTGCGCCCTGCATTTTGAGCACGGCCGTATCGGGCAGGGTGATGTTGAAGGAGTTACCGAAGTTCACCGTCACCCTTGCGTACATGCCGGGGCGAAGTTCGCGGCGGGTGTTGGGCACGATTACCTCGACGTTAAAGGTGTGGGTGGCCGCATCCATGGTGGGATAGAGACGGTTCACGGTGCCGTTGAAGGTCTTTCCCGGCAGGGCGTCGGCAGTAAGGGTAACGCTGTCGCCCTTTTTGACGCGGGTATAGTCTGTCTCCGAAATACCTACAAGTATCTTCACGGGGGTAATCTGCTGCACTGTATAGATGGGCATGCCCATGGTGAACATGTCGCCGCGGTCGTAATTACGGGCGGTCACGACTCCGCTCACAGGACTGCGCAGTATGGTGTTCTCTTCCAGGTTTTTGCAGGTGCTGCTGCTCACTTTGTAGGCCAGTTCGAGCTGCTCGAAATCGGCCTGGGAGATGCCGCCCTGTGCAAGCAGGGAACGTACACGCTCCAGTTCGGTGCGGTCGTTTGCGAGCTTGAGTTCCGCCTGGTCGAGCTGCACGCGGTCCATTTCGGCCAGAATCTGTCCCTTGGCCACAAAGTCGCCCACTTCTACGTTAAGTTTCTGAATGCGGCCGGCACCCTGGGGCGCTATGTTGTTCACAACTTTGGCCTGAACTGTAGAAGAATACAGCGATGTCTGGGGCACGTTCTCCTTGGCGGCCGTCACAACAGACACGACGGGAACCTGTTCCTGAACCTGAGCTTGCTGCTGTCCTTCAGCTGAGCCCTTGCCGGAGCCGCAGCCGGCTATCAGGAAGGCTGCAGCAATGTAGTAGATATGTTTATTCATTTTCGGATGTTTTATCAATGAAATCGGCACCCAAGGTACCTTCGAGGTCGGATTTTGCAGTGAGATAGTTATATACGGCCTGGCACACGCCCAGCTGCGACTGAGTGAGGGCAAGCTGCGCGTCGTTGAGGTCGGTGAGGGTACTGCGGCCCACGTCGTAGGACTGACGTGCTATGCCGTAGGCCTTGCCTGCAGTTTCTACCGCACTGAGAGCCGAAGCATGGCTCTTGATGGCGGTCTCCATGGTACCTAGATACTGACGTATCGCAATCTGCAGCTGGCGCTCGGTATTGGTGCGCTGGATGTCCAGTTCGCGCGCCTGCACCTTGGCGGCCTTCACGGCATGGTAGCGTTTGCCGCCGGAAAAAATAGGAATGCTGAGGCTCAGCCCCACGTAAGAATAGGGCGACCACTTATATTGGTTGAACTTGTAGTCGTTGGCCATTGCGTTCAGGCTGTACGAGAAAGCCACTGCAAGACTCGGCAGGTAGGCATATTGCTGCAGCCTTATGGTGTTGGAGAGCTGGTCTGCCTGAATGGCGAGCTGACGGAGGGTGGAATTGCCGCTCAGGTCGTCGCCGGGCAGGGGCTCGGACAGCATTTTGTCGGCATAGTCGGTGAGTGAGCCGGCCACGTCTATATCGGTGTCCAGGGCCACCCCCATGACAGCCTTGAGCTGCCACAGGCTGATGTCAACCGAGTTCTCGGCGTCATATACATTCGGGACGGCGTTGGCCACGGCAGTCTTGGCGCGTGTGAGGTCAAGTTCCGAGGCGCGCTGGGCGTTATACTTCTTCTGGGTGAGATTGAGGTTCTCTACAGCGTTGTCATACACCGATTTATACACCAATGCAGCCTCCTTGGCGAGAAGGACCGTGTAATATGCCTTCTTGACCTGGTTCACGGTCTCCAGACGCGAATTGCGTGCCTTTTCCACGGCGAGCTCCACATCTTGGTCGGAGATTTTGAGGCTCTTCCACAGCTGCGCATTCACCAGCGGCATGCTTGCAGAGACTCCGGTTGACCAGGTATTCCAACGTCCAACTTCGAATCCGTCGGCGGAACGGCCGGTTGGCGCGGCGGCAGAAGGGGTATCCGTGGATTCACCGCTACCTCCTCCCATCATGGACGACATGTCGAAGTCCATGTACATGACTTGTTTCTTGATGGTGCGTTGGTAATTTGCAGAACCGTCGATTTGCGGGAACAAGGCGGCATAAGACCCCTTGCGGGCATATCCGGTGCGCTCGATTTCAAGGTCTGCAACCTTAACGGATGCGTTTTCGCTCAGTGCTATGCGCAGGGCATCGTCCAGCGTAATAAGCTGCTGAGAATAGCTTACTTGTGCGGCCATAAAGACCAGGCCTGCAACAGAAATCAATATCTTCTTCATACTACTCTAACGAGCGCGTACCCGCTGCAAAAATTATACCATTTATAAAGTTTTTTAAAAAGATAATTGATGTCGAATTCTGGAAGAAAAGGACAGCGCTTGCCGGACCCTTTTGCCCAAGTTTTACGGGTCCGGCAAGCGCTACCCTTTTCTTCTACAAAACCCATAGAAATTTCTGTTATTCTAAAAAATGTTTATATTTGCGGTGTTATATTCGTTTATGGCACTATATCTACAGAAAGATCTTGACGACGACTATCACTTGCGACTAGGCGTCTGGCAAATTACAGAGACCGAGGCCGAGCTTCGGGCACTCACATCGATACCTTCCGACGAACTGGAAGAAATTTCATACATCAAAAGTGAATCTTTGCGCAAGCAGAAGCTTGCAGTACGCGCTTTGCTCGACGTCATGTTCGAGGAAAAGGTGTACCTGAGCCACCACGACAACGGCAAACCGTACATCGAAAACAACTCTATAAACATCAGCATCACCCACACAGACAAGTATGTAGCCATCATTTTGAATGACGTGGACGAGGTGGGTATTGACTGCGAATCTCTGGACCGCGACTTCAGCGCCGTAGAGAAAAAGGCTCTTTCAGAAGACGAACTGGAAGAACTGGACGACGACGCCGACGACCGCCGCACTCAGCTGGCCATTTACTGGTGCGCCAAAGAGGCTGTGTACAAAAAGATGTCACAGTACAAAGTGGACTTTGCCGAGCAGATAGAAATAGAGGCTGTGCGCCCCCGCAAGGAAGGCGAACTGGACGCCACCTTTATCAACAAAGACGGCTACGAGGAAGAGTTGAAGCTCCAATACATGACCTTTGACCGGCACGTTCTGGTGTGGGTCAGCGGCGAGGCGGAATAATAATCAACGAAGCCATTTTTCCGGATCCTGCGGATCGCGTCCCTTCCAAAGCTGGAAGTGCAGTTGCGTTCCGTCGGGACCGGTGGACACGTGTCCTATCACTTCTCCAGTCTTGACTTTGTCGCCGGCCTTAACTGCCACAGAACCCATCTTGCAGTAGAAAGTGAAATATTCTCCGTGCTGTATGAGGATGCACTGATTGTATCCCGGGATGACAACTATCTGCTTCACCACACCGTTAAAAACGGCCTTCACGGGAGCTTCCCGCTCAAGGGCTATTCCAACTCCGTTGTTGAACGGCATCTCGAGTTTGGTATAAACAGGATGAGGGTTGCGCCCGAAGTGGCTCACGACCCTACCGTCGGCAGGCCATGGCAACTTGCCTTTGTTCGAAGAGAATTCGTTGGAAAGCGCCAGGTCTATCTTGGAAGATGTCTTTTTGCCGCCGGCTTTGCCCTTGCCCTTGGCGCCGCCGTCATTCATAGCGGCAGCGATCATCCTTTCTATCTCCCGGTTCAGGGCCTCAACCTCCTTGCGTTTACCGGAAAGTTGGTTCTGATACTTGCGCCGGTCTTTCTGCAGCTGGTTCACCAGGCTGCGCGATTTTTCTTCCTCCTTGCGGAGTTCCCCGAGCTCGGTAGCGCGTTCGTCGCGGAGTTTGCGGGCCTCCATCTGCAGGCTGTCCAGCCGCTTCTGCTCTGTCTGGAGCAGGTTGCGTTCCTCAACTATCCGCTTGCCTTGGGTATTCATCTGCGAGGACAGCTGACGGAGGTAGCCGTAACGCCTCATGCCCTGGGCAAGGTTCTCGCTTGCAAGGATATACAGGTACCAGGAACGCGCATCACGGTTCTTGTAGGCATTACGGACCAGCTTGCCGTAGTATAAGGTCATCGTGTCCAGACGCTCCTGCAGGGTCTTGATCTGTTTCTGGCATGCCCGGGCACTGTCGCTCACGGTCTTCAGCTCCCGTTCGCTGTCCTGTAGCAGTTCGCGCCTGGCCTCCGACTGGGCATGCAGCAGGTCCAGCTGGGTCGCCGCACTGTTACTGCGCTTGGTTGCCTCGGACAGCTGGCTTTCCAGCACACGTATATCCTTTTCCAGACGCGCCTTTCGGTCGCGCTTCGCAGACAAGCTCTGCCCCTGCAGAGGGAGCGCCGCACAGAGCGCCAGCAACACTGAGACAAGGATACGAAAAGCTCTCATTTCTTTTTATTCTCTGACAGGTTCTTATAGTAGGCCGCAAGGTCTTTCTCCCCCAGCTTCTCGAGTACGGCCGCATAATGGCCGAGTACCACCGCGCTTTCCTTGCCTCCGTAAATCATGGCATGCTTGAAGTAGGGTTTGGCCTCCTTGGCTTTGCCGCGCAGGAAAAGTATCCAGCCGTAGGTATCGAGGTACGTGGCGTTGTCCGGCTCTTTCTCGACGGTTATCCGGCTCATCTTGGCCGCCTTGCGGAGCTTGCGCTTCTGTTCGCTGAGGAAGTAGGCGTAGTTGTTCAGCACCGGACAGTATTCAGGATCTATCTTCAGGGCCTCCTCATAATATTTAAACGCCTTCTTGCTGTCGCCCATGGTGTGCCAGGTGTCGCCGATTATGGAAAGATAGGTGAGCTGCTCGTCCTTGTCGCCTTTCTGAAGCTCCATGAGCGTATGGCATTCGCTGATCACGGTGGGATTGTCCCCGCGCGTGACGGCAAGTTCCATCCGCAGGCGATGGGCGTGAACGCTGGAAGGTTCTGCCTGGGCGTACCTCAGGACAAGCGTATCCATGCGTGGGAGGATGGTGTTGAACGTGCGGGAGTCGAAACCTCCCAAGGCCCCGGTAAGAGCCTGGTACTTCTGTTCGTCGTCCACGTCCGGGTCTTGCACCAGTTCGGTGAGGGTGCCGAAGAAGCCGTCGTAATCGCGCCTGAGGCGGTAGGCGTCGGCCATCAGCGCAAGTGTGTAGGAGTTGCGGAACCTGGCCGGATTGCGCTCTGCCAGAACGCGGTAGAGTTCTCCAGCCTTGGCGGGCTCACCGATATATATGTAGAGATTGGCCAGCGTCTCGAGGTACCAGTTGTTGGACGGATCCAGATCCACGGCAGTCTCCAGGTGCTCCGCCGCTCCTTTGAAATCGCCGCGTGAAAAACGGCAAGTGCCAAGATAATAATGTACTGCGTCGTTGTCCGGCGCCACATTCTTCAGGGAATCCAAAATGGCGTAAGCGGCGTCCTGCTGCCCGTTTTCCAGCTTGCCGACAGCATCAAGGACAGCGTTTTCCACGCTTGTGCTGTCGATCTGCGGCTCCTGCGCCCGGAGGGTAAGCAGGCTGCATATAAGGACTAAACTAACCAGGACTTTCTTCATACAATTACAAAAGTATTGATTTTTTGTCTATTTTCGCATATTCATTTGAGGTTTTGAGATTTTTTGAGGCCCGATGCAACTTTTTAAGGACAACTCGCATCTTAATACTTGGACGATTGAAAAAGCCAAGGAAGGCGACAGACGTGCACAAAAAGCCATCTATGACTTCCTGTCCTCAAAGATGTACGCAGTTTGCCTGCGTTATATGGGAGACAGGGATGCCGCGGAAGATGTTCTGCAGGACGGTTTTGTGACGCTGTTCGCCAAACTTGACACCTTTTCGGGGGAAGGCTCCTTCGAAGGGTGGGCGAGGAAGATCTTTGTAAATACGGCCCTGATGAATCTGCGCAAGAACGACGTGCTGAAGGAAAGCGAGGACGTGGATTCGGCGCGCAGCCTCTCGAGCGAGGCCCCTTCAGCAGTCCAGGACCTGGGCTACAAGGAGCTCTGCGCCATGATTTCCGAGCTGCCCCCGGGCTTCAGGACCGTGTTCAACATGTATGTGATCGAAGGTTACGCCCACAACGAAATCGCCCAGGCTCTCGGAATATCCGAAGGCACTTCCCGTTCGCAGCTGTTGCGCGCGAGGTCGATGCTGCAGGCCAGGATTTTGGAAAAGAAGAAAAAAGAAAGATAAAGATGCAAGACAATTGGCAGGATTTCGACCGACAGATAAAGTCGGTGATGCACGACGCCGAGGAGAAGGCTCCCCGACGGGTGTGGCGTGCCGTGTCCGCGCGTCTTGATTCCGCAGCCGCTGCTGCAGCATGGTGGAAGTGGGCAGTGCCCGCCTTCGCAGCCGCAGCCCTGGCGGTCGGTCTGTTCTTTGCCGGGAACAGGGGTTCAGGCCCCGTGAAACCGGATGATATACAGATACTTGCCCAGTCTGAGCAGAGTCCGGAGAGGGCTGTTCCCGAATTGATAGCGTTGGCAGATTCTCCCGAGTCCGAAGCCCCTGCGACACCTGTCCGCCGCACCGTAAGGCGCACAGTTGCAGCACCGGAGGCCGGCACCGCAGGGGAGAATCATCCCACCGCGGCCGATATTGAGCCTGCTGGCGAGAAGCCCGCAGACAAGAGCCCTGCGGGCGGCCAGAACGCTCCGTCCGGGCCGGAAGGGAACCAAAAGGATCAAGACACGGCGGAGCAGTGGGCCCGCATAATGCAGGAAGACAATATACCCCGCAACCATGGCATCAACGTACGCGGCTTCTATGCCAGCGGCAGCGTGGGCGGCAATGATTCCAACATTTCCTACGGCGGCAACGGCATCAGCCGCATGGCTCCGGGCGCCGGTTCGCCCGATGCCGGCATAAGCGAAGCCGGTCCGTCCACCTACGGCGTACCGTTTACGGTGGGTCTCGGCGTACGCTTCAAGCTCGCCGACAAGCTTTCGCTCGGCACCGGCCTGGATTATTCCATGCTGAGCCGCTCATTCAACGGTTCTTATGTCGGTTCGGCAGCCAGCCCCTACGAAGGTTCCATTTTCCACACCGTACACTATGTGGGCGTTCCTGTGAACGTTTACTACAATTTGCTCGGCACCAAGGACGGACTCATGAACGTGTATGCATGGGGCGGAGGCTCGGCAGACTACTGTATAGCCAACAACTACAAGCTCATGAGCGCTACTCCAAGCGTCATTAACGACAAAGCCGGAGGCTTCCAGTTCTCCGCCGCTTTGGGCCTGGGCCTGGAGTTCAAGCTGTCAGACAAACTGGGGCTGTACCTCGATCCGGCCGTGCGTTATTACTTCCACTCACCCGGGCAGCCAAAGTCGGTGCGAACGGACAAACCGTTCATGTTCAACTTCGACGCTGGTCTGAGGTTTAACCTGTAATCGCGGCTCTGCTGCGATTTTTTTGTATCTTTTCCACATACCGCACGAAGGAGGAGATGCCGGAGGTCAAAGAATCCCCAGTCCTGTGGCCTTGCGGATCATGTCGGTAACGTTCCCCACCCCCATTTTGCCGTAAATCCTTTGACGGTGGGTGTTCACGGTGTTTATACTGAGGAACAAGCGTTCGGCAATCTGAGCGGCTGTAAGGCCTTCGGCACTTAGGCGAATAATCTGGATTTCACGGGCGCTGAGGCCGATGTCGGCTATCCTTTTGCTGCGATCAATAAGCACGTCGCCCACGTACCTTGCCACATCGGCATTGATTTCCTGGGCACCCTGGATAAGTTCTTCGCAGCGCTTGCGTATTTCCTCCGGCGAGAGGGAGGCTGCGGAGGCAGAAAGAGTTTCAATGCGCTTGGCAAAGTCTCCAGTGGGGTTTTTAAGGTCTTTGGAGAGGATTTCGATGATTTGTTCTTTGCTGTCACTGATGCGCTGCAGTTCGGTGTTGCGACGGTGGGCTTTCTGCGCCTGGCGGACCAAGAGGACAATGGCTATTGCGGCAAGCAGAAGGGCAAGCAGGAGGATAAGGGTTCTATATCGGCCGCGTTCGAGGGCACGCTCCTTTTCCTGAACTTCGAAGCGGGTCTGCATCTCCTGCAGGGTTTCATCCTGTTTCTGCTGGAGGTATTTCTGCATCCGGAAAACGTAATCGTCGTGGGCGTCCAACGCTTTTTCGTACTGCCCGGTTCGGGTGTATAGGCGTACCAACCGGTCATCCAATGCCGATGCGGTGAGGTAATCGCTCTCTTTCAGGGTCGCAAATACCTTCTCGAAGTACGCGATAGCCTCTTCGTTGCGGTCGCCCTGCTGGAACCAGCGGGAGCGGAAGAGGATACCGTTGCGCTTGAGACGCGGAATATCGTAAGTGTCGGCCAGGGCCTGGCCCTTATCAAGCCATTCACCTGCAGTACGGTAGATGTCAGGATCGACAGGATCAGACCAGCGGTTCTTGTTGATGTACAGGGAACCGATGATATAACAAGCCTCGCTCTGCTGCTCGACCGCATCGGCCTCTTCGGCGAGGTGAAGAGCTTCCGTGGCATATTCCAGTCCCTCGTCGTTCCGGCCGGTTTCCGGGGAAATTTCGGCGTAGGAACAGAGTTTTGCCTTGGATATAAGGATTTCGGCGAGCTCTTTCTTGAAACCGGCATCCCGGGCGATGGCTTCGGCTTCCAGCGCTTTCTCCCAGGCATCGGCGTCCCGACTGGCCATGATATCTATGCCCACGATGGTGGATAGGCTCTGCACTTTCAGCAAGGGATCCCCAGCTGAGAGGTCAAGTGCCCGAAGGGCATTTTCCATAGCATTGTCGAATTGCTGGACCGACACGTCTTGGGCCGCTTCGGCAAGGAGAATGGGCACTTCGGCTCCGGCGTTATTTCTGTCAGAAACCGGGGAGCAGGCCGAAAAAAGCAATGTGACTGCGAATAGTATGATGTGTTTCAGATGCATCGTTTATCTATTTTCGCTACGCTGCGAAAATACAAAAAAATGCCAAAAACACGGGGTTTAAATACTCTTGGATTGGCAAATTACTGAAAAATAATGAATGGAAATTGGGAAGGGGGAGTAATTTTGTCTTCATAAGTATTGCGAATCTAAAATGAATATGCATATGTATGAAAAAAGAATGTACGCGACTCCGGAAGCGAGTGTCGTAAACATGAAGACTGAGGGCATGATCTGCGCCAGCGGTGATAACTGGGAGACCGGGGATCTTCCCGGCTTTGAATTCTAGGATGAATAATTCGAACGGATATGAAAACAAAAGCCTATATTATAATGCTGGTCGCATCGATGACGGCCGCGTTTGCCTGCACCCGTATTGAGATGGAATCCACCAATGAGACTTCTGCTGCCGCTGAGAACGGCACTCAGATTCTCGTGCCCTTCACCGCAGAGGCCGGAGAACCTCAGACCAAGGTCGCGATGGACGGCAGCACCACCAACATCGTATTCTCGGAGGGCGACCAGCTGATGGTCTATTGCTGGAAAATCGTGGAACCGTCCATCCTCACCCTGAAGTCCGGGGCTGGCAACAAATCTGCCGTTTTCTCGGGCTACCTGACCCTCGCGGCCGGCAAGACTGAGGCAGACCTGGCCGGAAAGACGCTCCAAGCGTCCCTGATCCCCCAGGAAGGCGTATCGCAGGGGGTCTTCAGCTATGATCCTGCCGGGAAGAGGCTGACGGTGGATTACAGCACCAAGTGCATCGATTCGGATCTCGATGCGCTGTTCA
>CAMJBH010000022.1 GCA_946403855.1 uncultured Bacteroidales bacterium | reverse complement strand
GTTCAGAATGACAGCCTCATGTCATTCTGAGGCAGGTTCACCTGCCGAAGAATCTACTTTTAGTCAGCCCGCTTTAAGTTATAGAAACAGATTAGTTGGCTTTTACAGGGCGGACAACGAATTTATAATCGTTGGCCATGTATGCTTCGAGTACACTGATGGAAGGTTTATGAGAAGCCGTTGTCCAATATAGTCTGTAACTGTTTGAACTTTCTACTGTCTTCGACCAATAGAAACAACCCATGGCATTTGGAGCATAATAAGTTGAGCCCATATAACCTCCCACGTCGGGAAGGAAGATCGATGCGTCGTTCGACTTGGATGTAAAGCGCAGGCCGGTTACGCCGTTCAGAGTCTCGGTTTTATACGTACATTTATCTAACAGTTCCTGACACTCCGCCTTTGTGGGAAGCCTCCACCGACCGTCGGTAAAGTATTCCGCCGCATCTGAGTTAGTTGATTCATACCCAAGGGCATCTTTAAAGCCAAGATATCGGCCGGTCGCAGTAGCGCTCTCCGCAAAAAGGTTCCTGTCCCCCCATTTGACACTCAGGCCCAAGTCAACCGCAGCCGGAGCTGGATCCTGCACATTAATCGTTACTGTCCTCTCGATATTCCCATTAAGAACAACCCTAAGTACAGCAGAACCGGGCTTGAACGCATTCACGTAGCGCCAGCAGTCACCGCCTCCGCCAACTCCGGCAATGCTGTCGGCATCAATATACCAGTATTCCGTTGTTACCTCAGCATCTGAAGGATTAAGCACAGCAGTAACTTTAACCTGATCCAGGGGGTACATCGACACCGGGTTAGGTGAAAGAGAGAAAGACACAAGGTCAGGAGCCTCCACCTTGACATTACACGTACCGGACACAGATCCTACCGTAGCAGTAATGGTTACTGTCTTACCCTTCACAAGACCTGTGACGTTGCCAGAGCCATCTACAGTGGCCCACGACGTATTGGAAGACTTCCAACTGACGGGAAGAGAACTCGCAGCAGCAGGAAGGATGGTCGGAGTGAGCTGGATGCTCTCTCCTCGTTTGACGGTATAAGTCGATTTGTCAAAAGTAACTGAAGATACAGTGGGCTTCTCTACCTTAAGAGGGGCCATCTTTTTGAGAAGGTTACGCTCCACCGTGAACCTGGAAGAAGCATTCTTTTCAAAAACGGGAGCATCATTCTCATAAACGGCAATCTTAAAGCCTCGGGACAATGTTACAGGAGGGACTACGAACCAGAACTCGGTGGCACTGGCCTTGCTTGTGCCGAGCTTAACGCCTCCGGGGCAAGTGAGAACGATCTCAGAACTCTTAGAAGAAACAAAAGTCAGCGAAGGATTATTCCCCACTGCCACAGATACTGTAGCATACCCGCTGATTGTCTCTCCGTTAATGCTTTTCAAAGATACTTTAGAGACAGTAACATTATCTCCATAGAGACGTATCTTGACGTAACCGCACAAGTTCTTGAACAGCATCTGTGAATCCTCGGAAGCCGACACAGCAACGTTGGCCTCCTTGCCAAAAGACTCCGCCTTATATGTCTGGGTGCCGGGAATCAGGACATTGTTGATTGTTCCTTCGGCAGATATGGAAATACCACTATTGTAGGGATATACTGCATATATATAATCCAGCGGCGTGCCAGAACCGGACCCCGACGTTGTCTTTGTAAAACTGCTGTTATTTGTTCCTGCGGAGCCGGAATAGGTATATTTCTGGTTGACAGTAATATACTTAAAAACAGATGCAGCGTCCGAGGCATCCCAAAGTACGCGTAGATCGTCAGATACATAGGACTTTGTGTCCATGTCACACGGAGTTTCTACCTGAGCGTACAGGACATCATCGATTTCGATATTGGAAGGGCTTTCAACGACTTCGCGATTACAGGCTGCCAGCACCGCAAAAGCCAAAAGCAAAGTAAGTTCAAATCTCTGTTTCATAGCCGATTAATTGTCCCAAGGATATTCATTATTATCTTCACCTATGCGCTCTGTGTTGCTGTATGCCAGCATCGATTCAGGCTCAAAATCCAAAAGGACCGAATCCGGCGAAATGTAGCTTCTGCCGGCTTTTGTAAGTGTTTCCTTGTTTTTCATTGCAGATGTATTCTTTCGCTTTATAGATTAAGATGCGAAAGTAACAATAAAACAGGTAATCACTAAGGTCCTTTCTGGTCCTTTTGATGCAGTGTATTACAGATCCCTCACCAGCCTTACAGACAGGCCGTCGCCTCTGTGGCCGCGGGCGTCAAAGAAAACATCATCGTATATCAATAGGTGCCAGGCATCGGAGCCGGCTGCGTCGGAAGAGTAGTATGCGCCAAAACTGTCAAATATACCGGAGATGGCGCGCGCTCCTGCAAACGGAAGGAAGGCCGTTCCCAGGGGTTCCAGCCGGCTCTCCCAGTCCCGGCCCGAGATGACGTTAGCCTCACAGCTTGAGTCGGCAACATTCACAAACCGGAAAGGATAGGACTCCGTCTGCCAGTTGTCCGGAAACAGCACGAGGCCATCCATGCCCTCCACCCGTGCCTTGGCAAAACGGGCCCCGGATGCAGTTTTACGCACAAACAGAAGATACACCCACTCGCCCACCCTGGGCGTACGCCAAAGGCCCTCGGCGTTACTGGCGCCCTGGATCCGGTTGTATCCCCAGTCTGCCCTACCGTCGCCTTCCCACAGGCATGCACCAGGAAGGCCATAGGCATAATGCAGGACGTCGCTACTGGTATCCTTGTTGCCGCTCCATGGCTGAAAGTCCACTCCCCCATGTTCGTAACCGCTTGTAGCCCAGCCAAAAAGATCTATCCATCCGTCGTAGGTCTCGGACATCTTAAGATTGTTCTTCCCGCATATCTCGAACTGCCGCGGGGCCAGGCGCCACGTGCTGTCAGATGCCCGGTACTGCAAATTTCCCCTGGACAAATAAACCTGCGAGCCTTCCCCCACAGAATACGTAGCAGGCAGCGCTCCCTCAGGCGCAATCGACGGGCCGCCCAAAGTGCTGAAGAACTGCTCATTGCCATATATTGTCCCGGCGCTGCCGGTAAGGTAGGCCCGAACAAAGTAAGAAGATCCGGGCTCAAGCCCTTCTATAGTAACTCGCCCGCCGTCAGTGCCGGTCTTTACGTGCCGGCCTCCGATGCCCGGATTATGGCACGGTCCCCAGCAGACACCGACTTCCGAGCCACCGGCAAAAGAGCCCGCTGTCAGGGCGGCCCCGCAGGACGCGGAAGTTGACGTGACATTCTCTACGCTGAGCGTCATTACGCTGTTAGACACCAGCCACTTCAGGCTGTCATAGGCCTCCTTGGTCAGCCGTCCGCCCGCGAATTCTTCTTCAAACGAAGGGCAGTTGCGGTTTATGATATCCAATGCCGGCACTTTATATGCCTTTTCCTGACTGCTGCACATGGATAGAAACTGAAGCATCTCTATGCTTCCGGGCCTATATAAATTTGCCGCTTCGAGGTAATGTGCACTTGTCTGCTCCAACAGCTTAGAGAGCCTTGAGAGCATGAGTTCGCGATACTCACCACCTGAGGAAGCCTCACTTTTCAATTGGTGCCAGAGTTGGGTGTACGGCCAGAAGGTCTGCTGTATCCATCCATAAAAATCAGTAGCCAGCGGTTCCTCTACGGGGCCATCGACCGGCTCGGTCTTATGCACAAGGGACAGTGCAAGAGCAAGGGACAACGCCGCCGCTATGCATGCTCCGGGAAGGTTCCTGCGACGTCGGTCACTGGCTTGGAGAGCCTTGCCCACCGCCTCCATGTTCGGATAGCGCCGGCTAGGATCCGGAGCGCAGCAACATCCGCTTATGCCCCTATAGCGGTGCGGGAACAACATCTTGAGTATCAGTCCGAAAGAATAAATATCCGCTCGGCAGTCGACCGGCTTCCCTGAGGCCTGCTCCGGGGCCATGAAACTGCGCGTCCCGGCAGATTGCTTAAGCACGGCATAGTTGTCGGCGTCGGCAAGCCCGAAATCTATTATTTTGACGTTGCCGCCGTTACGCGTTACCAGAATATTGCTTGGTTTCAAGTCCCGGTGCAGAATCTGTTTGCTGTGGATGTAAGCCAGAGCGTCCACCAGCTGGTCTGCCACTTTACGCCTGGCATCCCGGGAAGGATTGCCGGACAGGAAGGTGTCCAGCCGCACCCCGTCGATGTACTCCATGACTATGCAGGGTCCCAAGGAATCATTATATTCTTTGGCATAGACCTTTGCGATATTCGGGTGGTCCAGCTGAACCATCAGGTCATATTCTTTCTTCAGAAGTTCTATGTATACCGGTTGGCCCCTGAACTCAGTTTTGAGTCCCTTGAGTATGAACCAGCGCCCTTGGCGGCATGTTTTAGTCAGTGCGCTAAAACCACCGCCGGGAATTTCTTCGAATGTTCCAGGATTCTCTTCTTCGGAAATAAAACGGCCATCCAACGGGCCTGAAGTGCTGTTCTCGTTCATAAATAGCGATGACAAAAATAAGCTATTTTTTGCAAAGGGTTGTTTTTTTTAGATAAGTTTATATTTTTTGCACTAATCTTATGACCAAGAAGACTAAACTGGCTTACGCCTCACCCTGTATCGAAGAAGAGCAGAATTACGGCCTGCGAGGCATGATGTGTGCCAGCGTTGAATCAGGTGCAATCGAAGAGATTGAAATCGAAGACCTAACTTTCCAAAAGGACCAAAAAGGACTAGCACATATGCAAATAAATGTGTTACCTTTATGAGGTAAATTGTGCTGCATGATGAACAAGACCAGTCCGGAAATACTAGAACTAAGAAAACAGGTAGAAATCTGCCTAAACCGCAAAATTAAAACACCCAAAGATTTCGATTTCCTGCGCACCGCCATTTGGGAAAAGAATCACGAAGTAATAAGTACCACCACGCTCAAAAGGCTCTGGGGCTATGTCAGCGGAGCAGACAAGGCTCGTCTCAGTACCCTCGACATCCTTTCAAGATTGCTTGGCCATAAAGACTGGGATGATTTTTTAAGGCACATAGATTGCTGCGGCTCCGACCCGCTTCTCTCTTTTCACATCAGCACCGATTCGCTCCATATCGGCGACAGAATAAAAGTCAGCTGGATGCCCGACAGGTATTGTACCTTCCGCTATCTCGGAAATGCCATGTTTATTGTAGAGAAGGCCGAGAACTCTAAACTCAAGGTGGGCGACACTTTCTGCGCAAACCTGTTTATACTGGGTGAGCCTCTCTACCTTAGCAACCTTGTGCAGGACGGGAAAGCTCCTGTGCCATTTGTTGTTGGGAGCCGTGGCGGGCTCTGCGAGCTGGATCTCCTGTAGCGTTCAAGACAAACTGCTATTTTTCAGCATGTTGCAGATTTCGGGTGCTCTAAACGGAGCACCCGAAAATTCTTGAGTGCTGGCAGACAGGGACTTAGCGGTTACACTCAAAATCGTTGTTTTATTTAATCAAACGTTTTAACTTTACGGAGTCAAAACATAACATGCAAACATATGAATGAAAAACTTTTTTATCTCTCGCCAGATTGCGAGGCGCTGGACATCAACCAGGAGCGCATTATTTGCGAATCTTTAGTGACAGATGAACTGCCGGGATTTACTTTTTAACCTACCAAACTGAGAAACAAGATGACATTCCACAAGATATTCACACTCGTGGCCGCGGCGGCCTCAGTATTATTCATAAATTCATGCGAACGCATGGAGCAAACGACCGTATGCGATACCGACGGTCACGTCCTCATTCCGTTCTCGGCCGAGACAGACGCAAGCACGACCAAGGCCCAAATGAACGGAAACAGCACCTCCGACATCGTTTATTCGGAAGGCGACAAAATGATTGTTTACAGTGGCAGTATGAACTGCCCTGTCCTCCCTTCGATGATGAACCTTGTGAGCGGCGCCAGCACAAAAAAAGGCACTTTCAAGGGAGATATCGTCCTGCGCGAAGGTAAGACAAAGGCCGACTTCAACACCTGGATCACGAAGTATCCGGACACAATCCATGCCATCATCATCCCCGCCGCCGGTCTTGAAGCGGGCCTGTTCACCTGGGACGCCTCCAAACACGACCTCAGCATCAACTTCACTTCCAACGCAATGGACTGCGACCTGGAAGCCCTTGTGAAGCGCACCGTCCTCTTCTTCGGCGAGATTGACTACGCTAACAAGAAAGTGACGAGCCTGACGATGGGCACCAGCTATGTGAAGAGCACCGTCACAGTCCCGTCCGAAGCCGACTGGAATGCTGCGGGAAAAGACTACAACGTAACGCTTAGATACGACGGCGTTTATGGCGGATACCCTTTCCTGACTCCGACCGCAAAGCTTGTA
This sequence comes from uncultured Bacteroidales bacterium, assembly GCA_946403855.1. Lineage (GTDB taxonomy): Bacteria > Bacteroidota > Bacteroidia > Bacteroidales > UBA932 > Cryptobacteroides. The sequence continues at coordinate 19,464 of CAMJBH010000022.1, read as the reverse complement.
GGCACCCGCGGCACAAGTGACCCTATTTGGAGCGGATGGAGCAACACCGAAACCTACGAAGCCACGGGATCCTTCTCCTTGTCTAGCAGCACCGGCGGGACGCTCTATCTGGCACTTCTCGCGGCATTGGACCTGCGGGCCAATTCCGATGAATATGAGGCCGGAGACAAGCAGAGCTTCACGCTGACGCTGGAGAATGTAGGTAAAGGTTACAGCCTTTACGACGGAAAGATTGAGGCATTTGCCATCGAGCGCGGCAAGGGCTTCAGCAAGGCCGTGACGATGTCAGAGCCCAGTGCAGAGGACATCCTGGTGAATCAGCCCGAGTCGGTGCGGACCGTCATAATGACAACCAAAGGAGCCGACCTGAACCGTGACGGACGGCTCACAAGATACGAGGCCGCACAGTTCTCCCCTTCCGGAAGAAATAAACTCGGACTCATGAACAATATAGATTTGACGAATGCCAATTTCTTCCAGTTTTTCACTAGAATTACGGATACAGATGGTGACCTATTCCGCGGGTGCTCAAAACTGACCTCCGTCTGCTTTCCCAAGTCTCTGGAGATAATCGGACAATATACCTTTGCAGGTTGCTCTTCGCTGAAAACCGTCCTCTGGGGTAACAGCAGGGTCACATCTGTCGGCGGCTACGCATTTATCCGCTGCACCTCCCTTACGAGCGTAACTCTGCCCGAGACTCTGACTACGCTCTCCGGCGGTGTGTTCGAAGATTGTAGCGCACTCGCATTCGCAGACCTCGCCACTACCTCCGTAACCACTCTCATGACCGGAACGTTCCGAGGCTGTACCGCTCTCAAAACAGTCAATCTGACTATAGACTTGACTTCTATCGGCATTGAAGCTTTCAAGAATTGCACAAAGCTTGCAAGCATCAGCCTACCCGCTGCTCTGACCAGAATCAGGGACGGTGCTTTCTCCGGGTGCACCAGTCTTGCCAGCATAAACCTGGAAGCGACTAAAGTGGCCAGCATCGAAAACTACGCTTTCAGCTCCTGTTCGGCTTTGACTCACCTCACTTTCCCGGCCACCCTCTCTGAATTCGGCAAGGATCCGGTCAACGACAGCGCATTGGCTTCCATCCGGTTCAAGGGGAACACCCCTCCGGCTAATATTAAAAATGTATGCCTGGACCAGATCAAAAAGATTTACGTCCCTTCCGCAGCCCTGGAGGCTTACAAAACAGTTATTAAAAACGCAAAGGGTTCCGACTACTCCTCCCGTGTAGTCGCCGGATAGTATGACACGAAACAGAATTGCATTACTTCTCGCATGTGCGCTGTTTGCAGGTATCTCCGCCGGCGCCCAGGAGCTCCCTGCAGCCTTCGAGCGTATCTTGTCTGACCCGGAATACGCCTACCTGGAATACAGGGACTATCCCGTGCCAGACTGCAAGCCCTCCGCTCCGCCCAAAGGTTACAAGCCCGTCTATATCAGCCACTACAGCAGGCACGGCTCAAGGTACAATTATATCCAGTCAAGCTACGACAACCTCAAGGCTCTCTTCGAGAAGGCCCTCGCGGCGGATGTCCTCACCGGAGACGGCAAAGCCCTGGCCCGGAAGTACCTCGAAGCCTTCCCCTATTTTGACCTTCACGCAGGAGACCTGACCCGCAAGGGATGGGACCAGCACTACGGAATCGGCAAGAGAATGTACCAAAACTACAGGGAGGTATTCCGCAAAAGGCCTGTCATAGACGCCCGGGCTTCCACTATCCCACGCTCCATAATGTCCATGGTGGCGTTCTGCGACGCCCTGGAAGAGCGCGACAGCAAGCTTCAGATCACAAAGCAGACCAGTGAGTCCTGGCTCCACATCATGAATCCCCACCACAGCACCAAGCCTTTCGCGGAGCTGGCGAAGGACGGCAAAAAAGCGTACGGGAAAGAATGGGAGGCCGAAATGAAGGCTCTCCAGGCCAAAATAATCCCTGCAAAAGAGTACCTGAAGAAGTATTTTACCGACCTCGACTGGGTAAAACGGAACTTCGGCCTCACCAAGCTGGAGGTAGAACTCTACCGCCTGATGATAAGCACAGAGTGCACCGATGTTCCATATCATTTCACCGAACTCTTTACCCCTGAAGAGCTATGCGGTCTTTGGGAATGGAGCAACCTGCTGTATTACAACAAATGGGGCCCCGGGCACAACGGTCTCAACCACTCTTTCTACATTGCCGCATACCTGCTTGAAGATATACTGGACAAGGCCGAGGAAGATCTGGCGGACGGCCGCACCGGAGCCCGCCTGCGCTTCGGGCACGACACCCCCATAGGCATGCTCCTGACGCTGCTCGACATGGACGGATGGAACAAGGGCGCGGAACATCCTGAAGATGTGAAGTACATCTACGATTTTTCAAATGTCCCCATGGCTGCCAACCTGCAGCTGATCTTCTACCGTAACCGCAAGGGCGACACTCTCGTGAAAATGATGCTCAACGAGAAAGACATCACTCCATACTACCGTTGGGAGGACTTCCTCGCAAAGGGCCGTGCCACAGTTGCCTCCGCAAAACAGAAAATGGAGGAGTACTTGTAGATCAATGACCTGCTCCTGGGCCGAAGGCCAAGTGGGCGGCGGCCAGTTCTACGTAAAATAAGAAGAAGGTCATTCTTTCTCCGCGGCCTGAATAAGCTGCAGATTCAGATGCTCGAGCAGGGACAGCTGTATGCCGGCATTGCCCGGAACTGGTTTATACCAGGGCTGGGCCTCGAAATAAGCTTTTAGGTCCTTGGACTTGAAAACGTAGCCGTGCTGGGCCAGGATGGCATTGCGCATCACTCGAAGAAGCGCTTTGTCGCAGCTATGCAGAACGCCGGTCAGCAGTTCTTTGCCTGTAAAATCGAAACGGCTGCCGGAACCGGTCCATTTCAATTTGAAGTAAGATACGGTTTTTTCGTACCAGGGTTCGCCTTCATTCATTTTTACCTCCGTCAGTTGGAGGCCATCCTGTGTCGGTACGGCTTCCACCTTGCCCGCGAGGTATGGGCCGTCGCTCCCGAAGTCGAGAACCCCAGTGACCATTCCGTTGAAAGTGACTGCGTTGAAAGGCATGGGCCTGCCGTTGTAGCTGCCGCCGAAATCGTCAATCACCACATCCTTGCCGCCTTCGCTCTTGTATTCGCCGCGCAGAAGCGCCATCCACTTCTGAATGTTCAGCTCCTGAGCGTCCTCTACCTGTGTAAGCTCCATAGCGCCAATTAGGATGTTCCGCTTGTTATAGAAGCAGATGACATCCAGTCCGTCCTGCCGTATTCTGCGGGCGTAGAGAGCGTCTTCGTATTCATTCACAAACACTTCCAGACTGGAAGACACTTCAAACAGGTCCCCGTCGGCCGCCACGGGGGCCAGCAGGAATTCGTGTTCCTCCCCTTCAACCATAGCATTCAGCACGGATCCGTTTTCCGAAGCGGAGGCAGAATAGACCAGCGCGCCATTGTACCACAGGCCGGAGGGCGAACTGTCCTGCATAGGCTGCACCTGGTAAAGAACCTGGGCCACTGTGTCGTTGTCGCCATAGATGATCAGGTACTTGTTGTCCGGTTGGCTTATATAATCGATGTGGGTTCCGAAATCTGCGCCGTAAGGTGCTTCTTCGGCATTACGGCTGGGACGCAGTGTGTATTTTCCTTTTTTCTCGGGCCAGGCTTCCAGGGTCAGTTCGAGGTCGCCTATGGCATCTGTCATATACACGATGTTGCCCATCCGGATTTCCCGGACGGTAAACAGGGTGGAGCCGTCCCAGAAACGGTCTCCAGCCTCGATGGCTTGCGCATTCGCAAAAAACTGCCCGCAGAGGAGCATCATCAGGATCGTCAGCAATGATTTTCTCATGTCAACTATATGATATTGGTTATTCCTAAACTGCGCCTTAGATGCAGTCGGTACAAATTTAGACAATTATTTAATATATTTGCAGAAGATCTATTAATCCTCAATATGATACGCAAATTATTACTGGCATTATCCGCCATTATAGGGGCCGCCTCATGCTCCTCCAACTCAACATGCACCATTACAGGTTCCGTCAGTCCGCAAGTGGACAGTGTTTGGCTGGTGGGTGGAACGGGAAATCATCTGGACGCCGCTGCTGTCCGGGACGGAGTTTTTACTCTCTCCTGCAAAAGGGATTCCCGGTCAGGAGTCGCTTTGATTCCCGGACCTAAGAGCGAGCCTGTAAGCCTTATTCCCGACAGCAAGGAAATCACCGTGAAGATCGAGGATGGGATTGCTACCGTAACCGGCAGTCCGCTTTCGGAAGAGTTGCAGGAGCTCCAGAATTGGATAATGGCTCATTTTACGAGTTATAACGAAAAGGCGGTGGCGCTGGCGGAGAGCGGGGATGAAGCAGGCGCCGAAGCCCTCTGGGAAGAAATGCACAAAACCATGGCCGAACATTGCAAGGAGGTCTATCTGAATCATTTATCAGATCCTGTCGGCGTTCAGGCCATGTCCATACTTGTATCTGACGCCTCCGATGAAGAATTCATCAGTTTATATGAAAAGGGAGGCGAGTGCATCCATTCCAATCCAAAGATCGCCGGCCGTTACGAGTCCCTCACGGCGACCGAAAAAACAGTTATCCAATTGAATCCTTCCGGGGATGATTTCATCGAATCCAAGGGGAATCTGTCTGACTTTATCGGGCAAGGGGCCTATGTCCTCGTGGATTTCTGGGCCTCCTGGTGCGGGCCTTGCAAGGAAGAGACTCCTTTTGTCATCAAGGCCTACAACGACTACAAAGACAAAGGCCTTATCGTCCTGGGAATTCCCATCCAGGATAAGATGGAGGCAACAAAAGATGCCATGAAACAAATGGGCATCTATTATCCGCAGCTGTTCGATCCGGGTGCCGCAGCACTTGCGGAGGAATATGGGGTGGCCGGTATTCCCCATCTGTTCCTCTTCGGTCCCGACGGAAAAGTACTTCAGGACGGAATGCGGGGCGAAGGAATCGATGCCGCACTGAAACCAATATTTCAGAAATAATCACTATCTTTGCACCGAATTAATTCAGAAAGATATGAATTTAAGAGACATCAAGAAAGACATCGACTACGTCCTCAGCGCTTTTATCGAGGACTGTTCTTTAGTGGCCGCAGTAAACTCCAAGGTGAGTGAAGACAAGGCTTCCGCCCTCATGGAAGAGGCGGTTGATCTCTATAACGAACTTCGCGACAAGGTTGGCAAGGCCGAAGGTCCTGCACGCCAGTACTATAACGCACTCCGCAAAGAAGTTCTCGAGCGCACTGACGCTCTTTACGAGAAGCTCAGCGCAGCCGTCAGGAAAGAGGCTTGAGGCGCTTAGCTGCCATATCCGCATTGCTGCTGGCCATGGTATCCTTGCCGGCCGCAGCTGCGACTCGCAACACCGGAACGCAGAAACTTGTATCCGAATATTCCCGGAAAGAGCCTCTGCGTTCCGGTATTTTCGGGGTTCTTGCCGTCAGGGGGGCCGATACACTGGCCCAGTACAACAGGCAGGTGAAGATGGTTCCGGCTTCCAATGTCAAGCTCATAACGACAGGACTCGCCCTCAGGCAGTTTGGCCCGGACTGGCGCTTCACCACCACCATTGCGTACCGCGGCAACATCAACGACGGAATTCTCGACGGTGACCTCTACATCATCGGCGGAGGCGATCCCACCACCGGCGCACAAACCGCAAGCTCATTCCCTGCCGAGGAGACCTTCGCTTCGTGGAAGGCCCTGCTGGACGCAGCCGGAATCAAAGTCATAAAGGGCCGTATCATCGGAGACCCTCGCTATTTCAAACGTCCCACCTACGGCATGTCCTGGCAGGCCGAAGATCTTGGATACAGCTACGGGGCAGGGCCCTCAGGCCTGAATTTCTTCTTGAACGCCCAGCAGTTCACCATAACTCCCGCCGAAGTGGGGAAGCACCCCAACATGGATGTGCTGTATCCTGAGGTTCCATGGATGAGCTACATTAATTCTGCCGTCACGGGAGAGGCCCGCAGCGCCAACACACTCTATTACACCAACTCCGAGTACGGCCCCGTGGGCGAATTCCACGGCAGTTTCCCCGCCGACCGCAAGTCATACAAACTCGAGGCGTCCAATTCATTCGGCGCTTACACTTGCGCCTACCACTTCTACAAATACCTGAGGCAGAATGGTATGGATGTATCCGGCGGTTATGCCGACATATCCCCCGACGGCAATGTGCGCACCGACCTGCTGTTCTCCAACACTGGCACCAAAGCAGCTGACTCCAAATCCCTTACAGTAATCGGGCAGGCAAGCTCACCAAAGCTCGCCGACATTGTCAAAGACACCAACTTCGACAGCAACAACTTCTACGCGGAAACGTTGTTTAACATGCTGGCAGTCAACATGTACGGCAGCGCCGACAGAGCCATGTCCGAAAAGGCAGCAGAAGAAATGCTCACCGGGATGGGACTTAAGCCTTCAGGCTCCTGCCAGCTGTTGGACGGCAGCGGACTGTCGAGGAAAGATTACGTCTCTGCAGAATTCTTCGTCAAGTTCCTCCGGATGATGGACTCCTCTGCAGCACGCGACGCATACATAGGGAGCCTCCCCTCCCCCGGCAGCAAAAGCACCTTGAAGAACCGCATGAAGGGAGCACCGGAAGACGTTAAAGAAAGAGTAAGGATGAAGAGCGGCTCCATGAACGGAGTGCTCTGCATGAGCGGTTACATCCTTCCGGCAGACGGCAACAATTCCAAGACTATCTATTTCTCCATCCTCACCAACAACGTCACGGCCCCGTCGTCAAAGGTCGGTGCCATCATCGACGACATTATCCTGAGCCTCTCCCAGGAGCCGTAACACTTAAATAGTCACAATGATGTGGTGGTTCCCCAAGGGACTGCCAAGACAGTAAGAGCGCAGGGCCGAAGAACCGCGGACAATTATCTGGGTACGGCACAGGTTGTTTCCGTAGGGATTGCCCAGAATCTCCACAGCTTCGTCTATACAGTGCTCGAGGTCGGCTCCAAGCTTGAAGATACGGGCCGGGCCCTGGGGCAATATACCGTGGAGAGCGACACCTATTCCGGATTCGAAATGGGTGTCATAGCAGTAATCCGACACCATGTCAAGGGGCACGGTACAATGTGCGAAAAGGAATTCGTCGCCCTCAACCCTTGAAAGATTGGCCTGGAAGCCCGATTTGCCGAAGCGCTTCCGGACTATCGCCATGGAGAGCATGGCCGGGATATCACCTTCGCATGTTGCCACGCAACCTTCGGCATTCAAGCGGGCCAAAGCAAGGCATCCGGTATTTCCAAGCGCAGTCAGAAGGTCGAAGCACCTGAGTGTGAGCCCGTCCAGACGATATTCTTTTTTTATTTGGAGAAGTGCTCGATAGATGGCATCGGACCCGGCGAAATCCTCCGCAGTCAGAGGCCTGCCGTACGGGCCTCCTCCACTTACAGTGCCACGGGGGGCCAGGATTCCTGCGTCTGCCCCGTTCGCGGCGGAGCGGGCCAGGTCTATCAGTTTCTGAATGGGAATGTCCACCAGTTCCGCGCCCAGCAATTCCTTCGCTTTGTCGTAATCTACAGCGCTGCTGATAAGCCAGTCGGAGGGTTTCCCCACGACTCCGTAGCGTTTGCCGGCCAGGATCCCGGGCTCGACAAAGGTGTGTATCAGCTTTGAACGTCCTTGATTGACAGGGGGATAGTAACGCAGAAGGTCCGAAGCTATCTCACTTATGGAGCCATGGATAATCTCGCCGCCGAGACCCTGCTGGTTGAGCCAGCTGAGTATTTCCATGGATGCTGCAAGAGAATTGCTCTGGCCGCTTGTGAGCAGGCGCACCCTTGCTCCTTCGTGACCTTCGAAGACTTTCTTGAACACTCCTTCGGTACCTCCGGTACGTACATAAATAATATCTCCGAACGCTCCGAAATCGGAAAAGTCCGACTCGCGGTAATCGAAGGTCTGGCCGATGGCTGCCTCGATATCCTTAATGAACTGTTCATTGTGGGCATTCTTGGCCAGTTCGCCATGAAGGTCCGATGTGAGAGTATAAAGTCGCATAGCACAAATATAGCTATTTTAGCCGAAAATTATCATCTTTGCATACAGAATGGAAATCTTCTTCAGCAATCAAATAGACGGCGGTCTCATCTTTCTGGACGCCGAAGAATCCGGGCACTGCGTAAGGGTGCTTAGGCACCGTGCCGGCGACGAACTTAGCATCATTGACGGCTGCGGTACCCTCTACCGGTGCATTCTCGAAAATGCAGATCCAAAGGGAGCCTGTGCACGTATTTGCAGCAGCGAAAGCGGCTTCGGGGCCCATCCTTACCGTCTCACCATGGCGGTGTGCCCTACCAAAAACATCGACCGCTATGAGTGGTTTGCCGAAAAGGCTACCGAAATAGGTATCGATGTGCTGGCTCCGGTAATTGGAGACCGTTCCGAGCGTAAGGTTCTCAAGACGGAAAGGTTGGAGAGGATTGTCAAGTCTGCCGCCAAGCAGTCGCTCAAAGGCGCAATTCCCGAGGTACTTCAGCCGGTCAGCGTACGGGATTTCATCCTTTCCGTCCCCGACGATGCCCTCAAGCTGATATGCTACTGTTTCGACGGTCCCAAGCACTCCATTCCCGAACTTCTGTTCCCGCAGGGCGACTCTGCCCCCGGAAACCATGGCCGCCCGTGGTCATGTGAACGGGAGGGACCCGCGCCGTCAGGCGTGGGAGGGATGAGCGAAGCGAAGTTTCCTGGGGCAGAGTCGCCCTGCGGGAACAAGGTGGTGCCGGAGATATATATTCTGATAGGTCCGGAGGGAGATTTTTCTCCGGAAGAAGCGGAGTTGGCTTTGGGCCGCGGCTGGGTGCCGGTAACATTAGGAAACAGCCGCCTCCGGACGGAGACGGCTGCTCTGGTTGCAACCACGCAGGTCTATACCTGCCTGGGAGACTGATTACTCAGCTTTCTGCTCTGCGTTCTCGCAATTCTCGCAAGCTTCGCCCTCGGCCTTCTCGCAGTTCTCGCACTTCTCGCCTTCAGCGTTCTTGCAGCACTCTTTACCCTCGGCGTTCTCGCAGCACTGCTCGGTAGCGGCTGCCTCGCCCTCGGCCTGCTTGTTAGCATTGTTGTTGCCACATGAACAAAGGAACATTGCGGCAATGGCCAAAGAAATAACAACTTTCTTCATGATTGTAATATTTTAAAGGTTAAACTTTTTCAACTAACCTGCAAAGTTAGCACTATTTTTCGGAAGTTCAAATACTTCCATATCTTTAATTTCTCCGTTTTCTATTTTAAAACGGAGAGCGGTCCTCACCAGCTGCCATCCCTGGAGGCCTGCGGCACCCGGATTAATATATAACATATCATACTGCCGGTCCCGCATAACTTTCAGAATATGCGAATGACCGCAAATAAAAACATCCGGACGATGCTTTTCTATCAGTGCCCTGGCCGAAGGATAATAGTGTCCGGGAGAGCCCCCGATATGGGTCATGAGCACCTTCAATCCCTGGAGCTGAAGCACTTGCACCTCTGGGTAAAGATACCTCACAGTTGCCCCGTCGCAGTTGCCGCTCACGCCCACGACAGGCTTAAACTCGGCAATGCCGTCCACAAAAGCAGCGTCGCCGCCCCAGTCTCCGGCATGCCATATCACATCTACAGGAGCCAGGAACTCTTTAAATGGCTCGCTGAAAACGCCATGCGTATCGGATATGAGACCTATATACATGCTTCAGGGACGTATAACTTCAACCTCGCCGCGAAGACCAAGCTTGATGATCTGCGAAGCCCGGCCAGTAGCGCCCTCCTCAAAACGACGGGGAGCCACCCAATCCACAGCTGACTTGATCTCCGGATCTATATCCCGGAACGACTCGGGTGCAGGATTGCCCGAAATGTTGGCTGAAGTGGACACCAGCGGCTTGCGGAGCCTCCGTACCAGGGCGGTACAAAACTCATGATGGGGAATCCTTATTCCCACTGAACCATCTTCCGCCACCACCTCGGGAGCGAGCCCCTGGGCCCCTGGATATACAATAGTCATGGGTGCATCGTTAACCTCCACCAGGTCGATGGCGATCGACGGAATCTGCTTAATGTGCAAAGCCACCATATCCAGGTCGGAGGCCAGCAGCACCAACGACTTCGCTTCGCTTCTGCGCTTGATTTTAAATACCTTAGCCACCGCTTCAGAGTTGGTGGCATCACAGCCGATTCCCCACACGGTATCGGTAGGATACAGTATTACTCCGCCGTCCCTGAGGACCTTTACGGCTTCTTCGATTATCTCTTTCATATTCTGTCGTGTTCAAATAGCACTCCCCTCTTGCGCCACCAGCGAATTATCAGCCAACCTATGAGCATACCGCCCAGATGGGCAAAGTGAGCCACTCCGTCGGCGAATCCGACCACACCGGTGAACAGTTCTATAACTGCGAATATCACCACCATCCACTTTGCGCTGAGCGTGACGGGCGGGAAGATCAGCGTCATCTTGGACTGCGGGAACAGCATTGCATATCCCATCAGCACTCCGTATATTGCACCGGAAGCGCCCACGGTGGGCGTACTCTTCAATGCGGCTATCGACTGCAGTGCCGACTGCGAACCGGAGTTTACAAACATCTGCATTTCAATGTATTGGGTCCCGATCTGCATGGCTGCGGCACCCAGGCCGCACACAAAATAAAAGAACAGGAATTTCTTGCTTCCCAATATTCTCTCAACCACCACGCCGAAGATGAACAGGGTGTACATATTGAAGAATATATGCCATATTCCTCCGTGCATAAACATGTGGGTTATTACCTGCCACCAGTGGAAATATCGGGAACTCGGATAAAACAACCCGAAAGTGCCTATCATGAAGTTCTCGTTAATAAGGGTGGCGATAAAGACAACCACGTTGATTATGATCAGGTTCCTGGTCACCGGCGGCACTGATGACAAAAAGCCGCCCCGGTTCTCTTGATAGTAATAAGACATTAATTAAACCTCTTTTCTATTTCATCTGTTCCCAAAACGGACACTATGCGGCGCCCGTTGGACGTAAATTCAGCATTATCGCACGCAAAAAGCATGTCCAGCAAATGATGCACCGCAGCCGGAGAATCGGGCACTTGTGCATTGACAGAGCCCAGCATGGCAAACTTGGCCGCCGTTTTCTGTTGCATAACTTCCTGCAGCGCGCTGCCCGAATCGGACAGTATCAGCAACAAATCGCCTATCATCCTTTCTACCTGCCCGCTGTCGCAGCTGTAGCCCTCGGGCACTCCGCCCACGCTCACCGAATCGGAGCCCTCGGGGCTGATGTCAAAGCCCAGGCTCTTAAGCAGTTCCGAGTTTGACTCCAGCAGCATTCTCTGCTGCACGCCCACATTCACGACCACCGGAAAAAGAGCCGTCTGGGTCACATGGCCTTCGTTCGAAAGAGCCTTCAGCGTGCGTTCATAGAGTATGCGCTCCCACGCCCTGCGAATGTGTACCAGCATCACTCCCGACGCCGAACGGGTCAGGACGAAGCGGCCTTGGATCACCATTGCATCCTGCTCGCTGGCGGCAGTCTGGAACAATTGCCCGTAGCTGCCGCTGCGTGTGCTCAGGCCACCGGAAGAATAGGACGGGGACGGCACTGCTCCGGAAGATTTGTCCGGCACGGAAGCGCCGGCATCGAAACTGAACGGATTATATGACGGGTCGAAATCGGGCACCGGCGGCAGTGCCGAGCCCCTGTATTCCTCGAATCCCGGCCCCCTTTGGGGAAAGTCCACAGCTGCGTCCCGCTCGAATTCTATGCTCGCCCCGGAGCTATTGCGCCCGAGGGCCTCGCGCACCGCCGCATAAAGCACCTGGAATATAAGGTTGTCGTCCTCGAACTTAATCTCGGTCTTGGTAGGATGGATATTAACGTCCACCGAATGCGGATCGACTTGGAGAAATATAAAATAATTGGGCGTAAAGCCTTCAGGGATAAACTCTTCGTAGGCCTTCATGACCGCCTTATGCAAATAGGGACTGCGGAAATAACGTCCTCCGACGAAGAAGTATTGGTTGGATATGGTCTTGCGGGCGCTTTCCGGACGGCCGGCGAATCCGCTTATTTTCACCACTGAAGTTTCGGCGCATACATCCACCACATCTCCCACTACATTGCGTCCTATGACATCTTGAATGCGGAACTTCAGAGACTTTGCTTTGCGCAGCACAAACACTTCCCGGCCGTTATGGGACAGCGAAAAACCGATTTGCGGACGCGGCACGGCCACCCTGGTGAATTCCTCAACTATGTGTTTGAACTCAACGTTGTCGCTTTTCAGGAACTTTCTGCGAGCCGGGGTGTTATAGAACAGGTTGCGCACCGCAAAGTTGGATCCGGTGGGAGCTGATACCGACGAAGTCTTGACGCCGCCTTCGCCGCTTATGACGACTTGCGTGGCTGTTTCGTCGTTTTCGCGACGGGTGCGCAACGTCACTTCCGACACTGCGGCTATACTGGCCAGTGCCTCACCGCGGAATCCATAGGTCAGTATGTTCTCGAGGTCCGACGGCGACGAAATCTTGGATGTTGCATGACGCTCGAAACAAAGGACTGCATCGGAAGGGCTCATGCCCGTGCCGTTGTCAATTACCTGTATGAGTGTGCGCCCGGAGTCTGTGATCACCACATCCACCTGGCTCGCACCGGCATCGACGGCATTCTCCATGAGCTCCTTCACGACCGAAGCGGGCCTCTGGACCACTTCGCCCGCGGCAATCATGTTGGACAGCCTTGCTGACAGTACTTTGAGGCGTCCCATCGCTTAGAGCATAGAGTAAAACTTGGCAATGAAGTAAAGCACGGCGACTATCAGCAGGAGCGTAATGATGCCTATTATAGTCCTGGCCTTGCCCATGTGGCCGCGGGTACGGCTGTAATTTCCGTCACGAAGCGACCCTTTGATGTACGAGCCGGGCACATAGGTACCGTCTTTTTTCTCTTTGTCCATGGTGCCGTCCACGGCTCCGAACATTTGCTTGCGCTTTTCTTCTTCGGGGTCGTAGTATATCGGTTTGTAGTTAAAAACTCGGTGTTCGCTTTCACCGAAAAAATCAAACAGTCCCATAATTTTACAAAATTAGTGATATTTTTGTAAGTATGAAAAAATCTAATCTCTGGCTTGTGCCCGCCGCCTTCTTTGCGCTGTGCTGCACACTCAATTTGTGGGGCTGTCTTTCCGACAATGACCTGGAGCGTTGTGTCAAACCGGCGCTTATGCCTCTGCTGTGCCTGACCACGTTCACATATCTACTCACCTCCGCCCGGTCTGCAGGGGCAATCTTGCTGATGTGCGCCCAGCTGTTCGGATTTGCCGGAGACACTATGCTCCTCGGCAAGGGCTTCGCCTTCTTCGCCGGAGGCATAGGATGCTTCATGGTCGGCCACATCTTTTACATCACACTATTCGGCGGCATCTCCTGGAAGGGACTTAAAGCCTGGCACTGGGCAGTGGCGCTGGCCTGCTGCGCCGCAATAGTAGCGTGCCTCATAAAGGTAATAGGAATCAGCGGAGCCATGCTTGCCCCGATGGGAATTTATGGTTTCGTGCTGACCCTACTGATGTTCAGCACCCTTGCAGGCGCCCTCCGTTTCGGCGGGTTCAGCTGGTGGCTGCTGTTTGCCGGATCTGTACTGTTCACCTTCTCCGACGCCCTGATAGCAGTCAGGAACTTCGGTGGCTTGAGCCCGTTTATGGGAGGGTTCGTAGTGATGATTACTTATCTGGCGGCACAGACCATGCTCGCCATAGGAAGCGTGAGCTTAATTACCAGACAAACTCACCGTCGTCCTTGAAATCCTCTATGGTTCCGCCTACGGACTGACAGATAAGTTCGAAAAGAGCTGCGTTCTGCAGTTCAATGTCTGGGGCTATGTATTTTTTGTCCATCGCACAAAAATAGGAATTTTACTTTTCTTGTGCAATAGGCTCAGCCGAGGAAGTTTCTGCCCTGATCGCATCGAATTTCGCCTTCATGGTGGGGTTGCCTCGCGTCAAACGCTTAACAGACAACGCGTCAGCTTTGTCGTTGGCAAGCCTGAGGTTGTTCTCCGAACCAATCAGAGCATCTTTGATTTTCTGCAGGTGCGCAATGGATTTGTCTATCTCTTCTATGGCGGTATGGAACTTATCGCTTGCCAGACGGTAATTGCGTCCGAAGGTATCCTTGAAGATGTTCAGCTGCTCTTCGAACTTGGTCACGTCCACGCTCTGGCTGCGGGCGATTTGCAGTTCTCTCTGATACTCAATGCTTTTCTTGGCAGCGTTGACAAGGAGCGTTATCATGGACTTGAAGAACTGCGGCCGAATGACGTACATCTTGGGATAGCGGTACGACACATCTACGATTCCGCCGTTGTACAGTTCGCTGTCGGGTTCGAGCATCGACACCAGCACGGCATACTCGCAGCCTTTGGCAGTGCGGTCGGCGTCGAGCTTGCGGAAGAAATCTTCGTTTTTGTGCTTGGTGGCCGTTTCATCCATTTCGTTCTTCATCTCGAACATGATGGAAATGTACTCGGTACCGTCGTCGTAGTCGCGGAAAATGAAGTCGCCTTTGCTGCCGCCGGACGCATCGTTGTCCTTTTCGAAAAACGCCCCCGGCATAAGCGGACGGAGCTCGCTGTTGAATACCGTACTGCAGTGAGCTTCAAGCGTTTCCCCTACCATCTTGGTGGACATGCGGGTCTTGAGATCCTTGTAATAGTCCACCTGCTCCTGAACAAACTTGAGTTTGTTTTCGTATTGCAGCTCCGCCTGCGAAAGACGCAGTTGGGAATCGGAACGTTCCTGGCTGATCTGGGCCTTGAGTCTGGCAATCTCGGCATCTTTGGCCGACACCGCCTTGGCCAGCTCGAGCTGCTTGCGGTCTTCCATCGAGTCCAGCTTGTTCTGCAGCACGCTTATCTGCTGGTCGCGGCCGAACAGTTCCGCCTGAAACTTCTGGCCGTCCTTGGCCGCGCGGGCCTGTTCCTGTGCGTCACGCTGAGCCTGAAACTCAGACAGGCGCCTGCGCACCTCGGCGTCAAACTCGGCTCCTTTTACCTGGTTGGCAATTGAAGCATAATCGGTTTCGTCAACGGTGAAAACTTTTCCGCAATTGGGGCAACGCAATTCTCGCATACTTCAGGGTGTCACTATTTGGTGATTTTCTCGATGTAACCGAAGAGATCTTCCAGGGGGTAGAGCCCGTCAGCATTGGGTTCAAGTCCCTTCATGGTAATCTTTACATAGGAGGGCGGAGTGGAAAGGCTCAGGGCCGTTTTGTTGCGCAGCTGGGCGGCAGAAGCATAGACCAGCAGGATATCGGCATATTCGGCGCCCTTGGAATCGGTCCACTTTTCAAAAATGAGCTTACCTCCCACAGGAGTCTTCTTTTCAACCGCATCGCGCAGGTCGAAGTCGTTGCAGTCCAGAGCCGCCATGACACTGCACAGATTGGAATCGTGCCCGCACAGGAAGGTGAAACGCCTCTGAGGCTGCTGCAGTTCGGAGAGTATTTCTTTCAGAAGGGGCTGGGCAATGTTTTTAGCCACCGACGGAGCCGTGAACAAGACATCTTCGTACCAGTCTTTTATCGCCGTTATCTTCTCCCAGTCGCTGAAAGCCAATTTGTGACCGAAACCGGCCCGCAGGTCGTCTGTTTCCTCGTAGTACTGGAGCACAAGCGCATCTGCAGCCGATGTCGCCATCTTGAGCCCTCCTTTCAAGGACGGTTCTGCATTTTCTTTTATGAAAACCTGCACGTCGTCGGTATTGAAAGACGTTGTGTCGTTTGCCGCCGCAGGAGCATTCTTCATGTCCAGGACCTCCTCGAGAAGCTTGAAGTTGGAGCTAACCTTACGGCCAATGCCGGCAAAGGATTCGCTTCCACCGAAG
The DNA here is from genome assembly GCA_946403855.1 of uncultured Bacteroidales bacterium. Taxonomy (GTDB): domain Bacteria; phylum Bacteroidota; class Bacteroidia; order Bacteroidales; family UBA932; genus Cryptobacteroides. Next base: position 3,558 of record CAMJBH010000022.1, on the reverse strand, counting down.
GCGGAAATCTCCGACAAAGCCTCCGACGTAAAAGCTTCGCTCGCTCCGATAACCTGAGGATTGAACACCGGGTCCATGGTGCCATATGGAGCATGTGTCTCTACCTCAATATCATAGGATGGATAAAGACCGTTCAGGAAATAAGAGGTCGTGGCTATAGTCCTCTGCATGGAGTTGGAGTAAAAACGCATCTGCCCTTCGGCGGGTTTGCCAGGTCCGACTATATTCTGCATAACCAACCACTCCCTGAAGAAACGGCCCATTATGGCTTCGAGCTCACCCCCTTTGACGCTGAGTTCCGAAGGCGCCGAGGTCCACTCGAACCACTTATGGGGAGTGATCCTGGCCAGGACCGATCCGCCCCCGGAGAGCGGAGACCGGATATTGTGGCGGCTCAGCACCACCATTTCCTCAAGTGCATAGCGTTCAGAAAAACCGTCGGGACGTTCAATCCACTCTATACCAGAAGGATCGGGGACATCTTTGGAACAGGATACTGCAGCTAAGGAGAGGAGCGCCAGTACGAAAATATAGATTTTAAATCTTCTCATAATTACATTTATGTAGCGCAAAGATATACAAAAGCTTCGGATTTCTGTTGACACAGTAGTCAGATTTTAGTTATCTTTGCGCCCGACATTCTTATCGTATGACTGATCAGTACAAGGATAAACTGATGGAGCATCTGCTTCATCTGACCACAAACCTGGGCCTTCTGGAAGGAACTCTCCTGTCTTCTCCAGACATCGACGAATCGTGGCTCAGATACGCTCCCTCTTTTTACGGAGACGCCGTCAAGAACTTCAACAGTTATCCTGAATACTGCCTTGCATGCGCAGGATACCTGGGCATGGCAGTAGCATTCCTTTGGGACAAAGACTGGGCCCGCTATGCCGGCACCCAATACTCTTTCTTCCTTGGCGACAGAGGCTTCGACAACATGGACGACCACATCACTGCCGACATCCTCAAAGACAACAAGCACAGCGTCAAGGCAATGGAGTCGTTGAGCACAGAAGCGCACCACTTCCTCATGAAAGAGTGTCCCGAGCCCGGCACGGCAGAGGCCTACCGCATGTTCCTCGCCAGCGAAGAGGTCATGTTCAAGATAGGGGCCGCAATCGAGCTCAAACGTCTGGGATACCGCTTCGAAGCCGCCTGAGGCTCAATTATCTGCCCGCAACTGCAAGAATATTCAAGGCAACACCTCCGTAAATGGCCCTGCGTGTCACAAACGCATTGATGCTGAACCACTTGCTCGGGTGGATGGAAAGCCCGCCTCCAAAGTTGAAATAATGCATCCGGCTGCCTGGCGTAACTGTGTATCTGTGATACCAGGAGTCCTCATCATACTCGTACGACGCGCCGTCGGTAATGCCTTCGCTGGTCTGGGCATAACCCGCAAGCGGAATCACCCGCAGCCATTTGGTAATCGGAAGCGCATAACCGGCATTGATGCAAAAGGCATTTGTATCATGCCACTGGGCTTCTTCGGGGTGCATGTAGTACTTATGCTGTGGCTGGGCATGCAGGAAATCGACGTAAACTCCGGCCACCATGACGCTCGCGCCAATGCCAAAGTGAGCCCTGTCCGTAAACGCTCCGGCCTGGCCGGCAGTGAATCCCACTTCCAGACATTTGGTGTTGAGCGAAAAGTTCAACAGATTATATTCCTTGGTGAATTCCACCCCGCCGCCCTGAGCATTTGCAGCGCTGCAGGCCAGGATTCCGGCAAATATCATCAACAATGCTTTTCTCATTTCTGGATTTTTATAAAAACTGCTGTCTCCGGTGCCCTTTTACCCAAGATTTACAGGCACCGGATACAGCAGTTTATTGTTTTCCAGTTAAGCATCAATTCAAAAGGCGGCTATTATATTGTCAGTAATTGATTTGCGAAGGAGGGCGGTATTGGCGGTCTCGGCGAAACAGGCTACTACCAGTTGTTTGTCCGGATAGACATAGCAGTACTGACCGTGGGCACCGTCCAGACGGTAACCGCCGCCAGGGCAAATCCAAAGCTGGTAGCCATAGCCACTTTTCTTGTCATCTTTGGCATAAGCCTCAAGCTGCTCGGGTGTGGGAGAAGTGCCGGCATACTGCATGATGTGCGGATATGTGGCCTCTTCGATCCACTCAGGATTCAGCAACTGACTTCCGTTCCATGAACCTTTCTGAAGCATGAACTGCCCCATCTTGGCCATGCTCTCCGGCTTGAGGTAGAGACCCCAGCCGCCGGATGAATAGTTCTGCGGCGACGTCTCCCATGTCCATCCTGTAATTCCCAGAGGCTTGAAGAGTTTGCCATCCAGGTACTCATCCAGTCTCTGCCCGGTGACACGGCTCACAATGACCGAAAGCAGGTAGGAATCAAAGCTGTCGTAGTGGAAGCGGGTTCCGGGCTCGAAATACATGGGCTGATGCAGTTCCGTAGCCGCCCAGTTGTAGTCTTTGCCAAACTCGGGGATGCCGGCATGCACAGGGGTGAAACCGGAAGACATGGTGAGCAAGTTCTTGACCGTGAGCTGCTCGAGCCAGGGGCTGCGCTCCTCGGGGAGCTCGTCGTCGTTAAAGAAACGCACGACTTTATCGTCAACGCTCAGCAGACCGTCCTGAACAGCAAAACCGACAGCAGTAGAAGTGAAAGTCTTGCTGGCAGACCACATAATGTGCAGAACGTCAGGCTCGTGCCCGGGCTCATAGCGTTCATATATCACCTTGCCGTCCTTGACGACGATCAGGGTATGGAGTTCGTTGGTAGTAAAAGTGCGCACATCATCGAACACCTTGTCGCACTGCGCCGCAAAGCTCGCGTCAATGGCCCGCGGAAGCATTTGTTCCTTGGGTTCGTTTTTGCCGCAAGATGCCAGCAGGATGGCCGCTATTACCAGAAATGTAATTCGAGTTTTCATATTACACACATTTTAATGTTGTAAAGATAGTAAAAAAATCCCCTTCTCTTCTGCCAGACTTTCATGAATCTGGTCGAAGGTATTACAGTTCTGTCTATTTGTCGAATTCTATTACAGTAGCCTCTGCGTAGCAAGTAGCTTTGGCCTTACAACAACACCGCCCGCGCTTCACAGCGCAGGCGGCTTGCAATGAGCCTATAATCTAGGTAATGCGGGCTGGAGGATAACGTGCTATTCTTTAACGTTTTGCGTGTTTTTAAAGTTCTGCATCCCAGGACTTTAAATCAAAATAACGCTCTGTCTTTCAGCATTATAGCCTCCAGAGGTAGGCGTGGCCGAAACTTTCCATCAAAGACTTCGCCAAGGAGTATGTAAAGGTCCTCAACATCTGGCATAACAATGTAGGTACTATCAACCGTCTATCTAACTGGGAACTTGCCGCAGCCGATGACAGTGTCAGCAAGGATGCAGAGCTCGGAGCCAACATCGACCTTTCCGGCAAGGTGGCTGGCGGCAGCCTTACCGGAGTCACCTTCGGCGAATAAGAATTAATATAAAACGCACAATGTTGAAAAACAGTGGCAAACGGTCATAAAACAATACCGCCCGCGCTTCACAGCGCAGGCGGCTTGCAATTCTAACCTAA
>CAMJBH010000021.1 GCA_946403855.1 uncultured Bacteroidales bacterium | reverse complement strand
GCTCAAACTCCTCATACAGCGCTTCCGTACTCAGATACCACCACTTGGCCTCCTCATCATACAAGCGCTCGTACATCGGATTGACATAGATGTACACCAGTGCATCATCCAAGGAGATACGTTTCACCCTGGCCACATATTCCGCCAGATGGGCTATCTTGATGGGTATGATATTTTCTTCGTAGACGCTCATACTAGAATAGTTTTGATTCTTGACATCCACCTAAAAGCCTGACGCAATGGTAATTACCGTTGTCACAGTTTGAAAGAAACGCTTAAAAGCTCTACTTGCTTTACTAAAAGATGTACTTGCCTTCAAAGCGTTCATTTGTGCTTCAACTTCACGAAGCACATGGGTTGAAGATCTGTATTTTGGCTCAACCCCAGAGATGACCTGTGTTGCTGTCTTAATAATGTGTCGAATGCTTTCATTTGCCGTTTCAATTGATGAGTCATCAATCGGAATGCGGATAGCTTGAATGCGGTCATCTTCTACCAAGGCCGCAATGATGAAAATAGGGAAAGATTCCTCCTGGCTTATGCCAAAATCCTGCAAGAAGTCATAATTAAACTCAAAGGAACTTAGCTCCCTTTTGTATCCGTTCTCATCGGTAAAGTAAGTGACATGCTGCCCATATTCTGGACGGATTGCATATATAATCCATCCGGCAGACAAATGATTGAAACTATCCCAGTAATCACTGTCGCGAAGAACTTTCTTGATGTTAGGATTGGCATCAGTATAAGCAATTATACCAAATAGGTTTGCTGTTCCTCGTCTGGACTTGTCTGCAATCAATTTCGTTCGATTCAGATCTTCGTAAATCGGAAGCATACTGTAACCATTTAACTCATCTTGCACTTCGTCAAAATGGATTGCTGGCATTGCCAGACGAACCATTCACTGCCAATCTTCATCATCATTTTCTGCTGATCAGAAGCGTTTGGGTTATTATCAGCTAGCATATCCAGAATTCTTTTAAGTTCGTCCATGCCTCGACTAATATCATCAGCCTTAAATAAAACCGAAGATCGAGTCCTTTCGGCAAACGAAATAGACTCCAATAAGTTAATCAATGCAGGAGCATCATAAAGAGTCTTAAGGTATTCTATACCTTTATGATAGTTGGACGGTCCCAACAGGAGCATAAGAATGCAACTGACAATATCAATCATAATCGACACGTACGCTTTTGATAGGTTTGAGGAAAGAGTCGGAATCAATATACAGATCGTCAAGGATGGGCTTCAGGTCGATGTATTCCTCCTCCGGCTCGGCATTGTGCCGGTACTTGGCCAGGACCACCAGATAGCCGTCATCCCACCGCACAACGCTGACGTACCGCTCCAAGCTGTAAGGCGCCCGGAAACGGATGTTGTCGCCACCGAAACTGAATGCGGTGAAGTTCCCTGCACTGCTGAGGATAGCCTCACCTCCTGTGGATTGCGTGTTGTCTCGACCTTTCATATTCTTTAGCAAAAGTACAACTTTTACTCCATATATGTGGAGGGTTTGGGCTTTTTAACATTTGTTTGTTGGCTTAATTATGATAGGTAAGCCATCTACATTTTCTGGGTCATGGGGCCAGACCCTCTGACCCGCCAGCTGGCGAGCCGGTCGAACCATTCCCTCAGTCGTTCGCATCGCTAGCCTCCGGCATCGGCTGTTTGGATTATCTCGCCATATCTATAACAAAACAATCGACAAATCAAAGGATTGCAACGGCTAAGTTGGGGCACTGTTGTGTTTCAGCGACTTACAAAGGCAGTATAATGACATTTGCGCAAATTCTCATTCGTAACACTATAAACATCAACTTGTTACAAATTATCCGTTTATTTTTTCAAAACCTTGCACGCAAACTTTCTTTTTCTCAACTTGCCAGCCTTATGGACGCGCTGTTCAAGTACTATGAAGGAAGTATGGAAAACTTCATCTCGCAAGCCAGAAACGAGGGTGACAATAACCTGATCAAAATCCGGCTTGTCCCTTCATCGATGCCTGAATATCCAGGTTATTGGCACGTCCTTGACAACTTCGCGGTCAAACACATTATGCATAGACATTCAGGAAACCGGGAACGCCTCAGAGGGCAGGAGCCTGTTACCTTGACGGATTTCTTTCTAATCATTCAAATCGTTCTCGAGGCCGACTCAATCCAACCCACTAAATGTGCGAACGGAAATCAAGGTCTCATTTACACCAAAAAAATCAACGATGAAATCTATACCTTGATTGAAGAAGTCAGAAAAGGACATTCTGAACTGGCCGCAACCACTCTATACAAAAGAAAAAAGAAGCTCACCGACGCTAAGAGTCCAATATAACTCCGCAGATTCCGGATTTGCTTCCTTCTACAGCAAAGGTAAGCAATATCTCCGAATATCCAAACAATTTTAATCCTTTAATTCAAAAAAGTTATGAAACACTTCATTTCTCTCGCGGCCGCATCCGCAACCATGCTCATCGCAGCATCCTGCTCCGTCAAGGAAGACCGTATCCAGTGCCAGGCACCCGTCACGGTGGCCGTAAAAACGTTCTCCGTTTCGCAGGAAGACATCCCTCTCACCAAAGGCGGAACCGCCTTCAGCCCTGTCACGGGATTCTCCTCAACTAACGCCGGCTTCGTAAACCCCATCTCGCTCTAGACAGCTGCCGCCGGAGTCTCAAAACTCCGCACTACCTTCTTTATCGGCACCGAAGAGGAGAACCTGGACGTCAAGGCCGAAGTTCTGAACGCCTCCGGGAACACTCTCAATACAATCACAGTAGCAAACGTCCCTTTCAAACGCAACCGCGCCACCTCCCTCACCGGCGCCTGCTACTCCGCTTTTGGCTCAGCAGGCTTTCAGGCGGAGACCACATTCCTGCCGGACTGCAATTTTAGCTTCTAATCCCTCTTGAAAATATCCCTCGTATAAACCTTCTCAGCCACGTCGTCCAACACACTGTCGTAGCGGTTGGCGATGATGGCGTCGGCCTGGGACTTGAAGGCGGCCAGGTTGTTGACGACGCGAGAGCCGAAGAAGGTGATGCCGTCCTCGAGCGTGGGTTCGTACACTATCACCTTGGCGCCCTTGGCCTTGATGCGCTTCATGATGCCCTGGATGGCGCTCTGGCGAAAGTTGTCGCTGCCGGTCTTCATGGTGAGGCGGTACACGCCCACGGTGACTTCCCTCTCGCGGGCGGAATCGAACGCACTGTTGGCGCTGTAGTAGCCGGCGCGCTCCAGCACTCGGTCGGCGATGTAGTCTTTGCGGGTGCGGTTGCTGTCCACGATGGCCTTGATGAGGTTCTCGGGCACGTCGTTGAAGTTGGCGAGCAACTGCTTGGTGTCCTTGGGGAGGCAGTAGCCGCCGTAGCCGAAGCTGGGGTTATTGTAATGCGTGCCGATGCGGGGGTCGAGGCACACGCCCTCGATGATGGCCTGCGTGTCCAGCCCCTTCATCTCGGCGTAGGTGTCCAGCTCGTTGAAGTAGCTGACGCGCAGCGCGAGGTAGGTGTTGGCGAAGAGCTTCACTGCTTCGGCCTCCGTGCTGCCCATGAAGAGCACGGGCACGTCCTGCTTGAGCGCCCCTTCCGCTATAATCCGGGCGAAGGTATGCGCCGCTTCGGCCAACGAAGGTCCGGAGGGTACCGGGTCCGGTGCCTGTGGCCGCCCGTGGCCGCATGAACGGGAGGGGCCCGCGCCGTCAAGCGTGGGAGGGATGGAGCGAAGCGGAAGGCATCCGGACCCGGTATCCTCCGGACCATTGTCGTACCCCACGATGATCCTCGAAGGATACAGATTGTCGTACAGCGCCTTGCTCTCACGGAGGAACTCCGGGGCGAAGATGATGCGCGGCACCACCACCCGGAACGTCCCGTCCGCCTGGCGCTCGCGGTAGCTGAACTTCTCGCGCACATGGGCGGTGTATCCCACCGGCACGGTGGACTTAATGACCATGACGGCGTCGGGGTTGACCTCCAGCACCAGTTCGATGACCTCCTCCACGTGCGACGTGTCGAAGAAGTTCTTCTTGGGGTCGTAATTGGTCGGGGCGGCTATCACGACGAAGTCGGCATCCGCATAGGCAGCCCTTCCGTCGAGCGTGGCAGTAAGGCTCAAGTCCTTCTCTGCCAGATACTTTTCGATATACTCATCCTGGATGGGCGACTCCCGGCGGTTGATCTTCTCAACCTTCTCCGGAATCACATCCACCGCCACAACCTCATTTTTCTGTGCCAGAAGCGTGGCAATACTCATTCCCACGTATCCTGTTCCTGCAACTGCAATTTTCATTTATATCTAAGTTTTGCTTGTTCGTACGTATCAAGACTGCCGATGTCGAAGCGGCCGGCGGGCATGGGCCAGGCGTGCACGGCAGTGTGTTCCACCATGTAGTGCGCAAGGTTCCCGGGGGCGTCCGTGCCGCAGCCGCCGGCAATGGCGCCGCGAACGAGCGGCAGGTCCTCGCGCCTGTAGATATAGAACGGCGGCACGGCCCAATGGCTCACCGGCACCTGCGGCTTCTCCTGCATCTGCAGCACCCGGAAATCTCCGTCCACCTCGATCACGCCGGTCCGCTGCAACTTGTAAATCTCCGGCTCATGGTGGCACATTATCATGGACGTGCCTTTGCGGCGGAACTCCTCGACGAATCCCTTGAGGCTGAATTCCAGAATGTTATCCGCAGCCAGCACCAAGATGTCGTCGTCGATCCCGAAGGTCTCCAGCGCCAGCACCAGGTCCCGCACCGCCCCGAGCCGTGTCTCGTTGCTGAACGTCCCGTCCGACAGCACTTGCACCGGCAGCGGTTGAGTGCCGGAAATTGTGCCACCCTCGGCACCATAAGAGGGAGGGGCCCATTCATGGGAGGGGTCGCGCAGCGACGTTTCGGAAGACTCTCTCCCGGCCGCCCACTGCTCGAAGACGGGAGCGAACTTGCCGTTGGTCACCACTACGTGTCCCGTTATCCGCGGAATCGTATCAACATCGTCCAGCAGACGGTCCAGGATGGTGCTCCTGCCGATTTCCAGCAGGGGCTTGGGGAAGTTCTCCGTAAGGGGGTACAGGCGGGTGGCGTAGCCTGCGGCGAGGATGATTGATTTCATAGATTCTTCACTTCGTTCAGAATGGCAATCGGGGTTATAGTGGCAGGAAGCGGGCGCCGTCGTCGGACTTACAGAAGTCGATGCGGAAGGTATTCCGGTACTGAGGGAAGCGGGTGAGGTACTTGTCCGTAATCTCCTTCGCTATGCTTTCTTTCTTGGAAGGATCGACCAACGCGATGCAGGCTCCCTTGAAACCGGCGCCGCTGAAACGTCCGCCGTAGATGCCGTCCGTTGTGAGCATGGCTTCGTAGATGGCAATCAGCTCCGGACTGCCGCACTCGTAGTTGTGGATCGAACTCTCGCAGCTGGCCTTGCTCAGGCTCCCCAGCCACTCCAAGTTGCCTGTCTCCCAGGCAGTTATACCCTCTCGCACCCTCTTGTGCTCGCCGAAAAAGTGCTCGGCCCTGCGGGCGAAACGCGGCGGCATCTCGTCGCGGTGGCGGCAGAACATCGACTCCGACACGTCGCGGAGGAACGTACGGTCGTGCGTCTTGAGCGGTACGTTCTCGTATGCCTGCACTATCCAGGCCGCCGTCTTGCACTCGGTCACGCGGAGGTTGTAGTCGCTGCTCATCAGGCTCCTCGTAAAGCCGCTGAAGAAGATACCCAGCTCGAAGTCAGGCATTTGCGGATTCTTCGGAATCAGGCGGTACTCGTTGCTCTCGCAGTCGAGCATCAGCAGGTGGTCCTTCTTGCCGAGGGCGATGCAGGCCTGGTCCAGCAGACCGTTGTTCAGACCGATGTACTCGCGCTCCGCTTCGGACGCTATCTTCATGACCTCGAAAGGCTCGAGGCTGATATTGTTTGCGCGTGCGAACGCCATCACGTAGGCGATGAGTACCGCCGCGCTGCTGCTCAGACCGCCCACGGGGAGCGAGCCCTTGATGACACCGCTGATGCCGGTGCGCAGCTTGAAGCGCTTCTGAAGGGCGAACTTGGCACCGCGGGCATAATCTCCCCAGTCTCCCTGCTTCACAAGGGCCGGGGTGGCGATGTCGAAGGATACGTCGCCTGTGAAGGTCTCGCTGTGGAGTTCGACGCGGGTGTCCTCACGCACATCGAACCAAAGGTCCACGCCTTTGTCGATGGCGAATCCCGTCACCAGACCCTTCTGGTGGTCAACGTGAGCCCCCAGCGGGCACACGCGGTATGGAGAGAATATATGGTACTGCATCTTTGGCGTTAATTGCATTTAGCTGTTATTCAACCTGTTACGGATATTGGGGTGCTCGTTTCGGAGCAGGCTATTTTAGCAAGTCACTGCTAATCAGCCGTTTACATTTCACGGCGCATACACGGGCGCGGCGCGCACAGGCACGGCGCATACACGGGCGCGGCGCGCACAGGCACGGCGCACACGGGCACGGCCCACACGTTCGCGGCACCTGCGCCACAAGTGACTGCTCTATCCGTAGTATTCTTTGTACCACCGGGCGAACTGCCGCAGGCCCTCGCGGAGGGTGATACGTGGTTTGAAGCCGAAGTCGCGCTCCAGGGCGGAGGCATCGGCGTAAGTGGTGGGCACGTCGCCGGGCTGCATGGGCACCAGCTGCTTGTGGGCCTCGAAGTCGAAGTCCTGCGGCAGCACGCCGGCGGCCACAAGCTCCTCCTGCAGGATGTTTACGAAGTCCAGCAGGTTCTCGGGCTGCCCGCCGCCGATGTTGTAGATGGCGTAGGGCGGCACCGGCAGGCCGTCGGAGCCCTTGCTGCGGGCGGGAGCCTTGGCCATCACGCGCATGATGCCTTCGACTATGTCGTCCACGTAGGTAAAGTCGCGGCGGCAGTTGCCGTAGTTGAATATTTTGATCGTCTCCCCCTTCAGCAGTTTGTTGGTGAAGCCGAAGTAGGCCATGTCGGGACGGCCGGCGGGGCCGTACACCGTAAAGAATCGCAGGCCGGTGGTGGGGATGTCGTACAACTTGCTGTAGCAGTGGGCAAAGAGCTCGTTGCTCTTCTTGGTGGCGGCATACAGGCTCACGGGGTTGTCCACGCGGTCGTCGGTGCTGAAGGGTACTTTAGTGTTGCCGCCGTACACGCTGGAGGAGGAGGCGTACACCAGGTGCTGGACGCCGGTGTAGGGGGATTCTTGATGCATGGAGTGGCGGCAGGCCTCGAGGATGTTATAGAAGCCCAGCATGTTGCTGTTGATGTAGGCGTCGGGGTTCTCGATGCTGTAGCGCACGCCTGCCTGAGCGGCAAGGTTGACAACGATGTCCGGCTTAAACTCCTCGAAGAGGCTGTCCACCAGTGCCTTGTCGGCGATGTCCCCTTTGACGAAGCGATAGCTGTGCTCCGGGTGCTCTTTGGCTTTGGCCTCGATGAGCCTCAGGCGGTACTGCTTGAGCGAAGGGTCGTAATAGTCGTTAAGATTGTCCAGGCCGAGGATGTTCAAACTGGCGAAAGTCGCTGCTTGGGCGGCATACTGGGAACCGTCAAATCCGTGTACGATAGACTGAAGTTCGGCGAAATGGCCGTCGAGGAGCCGAAGCACCAGGTTGGCACCGATGAAGCCGGCGGAGCCGGTAACAAGGATATTCATTGAGTTCTGGGTATATCTTCCCCTGTCCGACGCCAGAAGAAAAACCGGGCCGGTTAAGGCCGGATCCGGTGCAATGACTCTTGCTCCTTTGGCCCTGCTCCCATCCGAGAGAGGTATCCATGGACCCCCAACCTTTTACCAAGGGGTAAAAAATTGCACAAAGATACTAATAATTTATTATAATACCTCAAACGCTCTAAGTATATAAAATATATTTATCAATATTTCTGCATTTCTACCCTTCGTTGCCCAGCAGCACAGGGACTTCAGTGGCCAGTGGCGGCCTGTGGCGGCCTCCGACGCCTCCGGGAGCTCCGGCGTATCCGGCGCCTCCGGGGCTTCTGCCACGCTTCGCCTCTTATTCGTGTCAATTTTGCTTTCTCCCGCCCCTTTCTGCCACACTTTGCCCCTTCCCCGTGTCAATTTTGCTCTCTCCCGTCCCTTTCTGCCACGCTTCGCCCCTTATTCGTGTCAATTTTGCTCGCTCCTGTCCCTTTCTGCCACACTTCGCCCCTATTCCGTGTCAACCGCGGCCTATTTTCACCTCCTGGCGATGCTATAATCGAAAAAAAAGGCGTTGCGACTATACTAGAAACAAATAATTATCACTTAATTTGCAATAAAAAAACTATGAATAACCTCAACATTTCCCCAGCCATGCCGGCCTGGCACATCTCAACCCCTGAGAATCACGAAATTATCTTCCGCACCATAGAAGATTTCAAAACCGGAATGAGTTTAGTCGGAATCACATCCAGACTCGTACCGTCAATTACCATTCTCACTTTTGAGCTTATGTCTAACCACATGCATTTCTGCATCATCGGAAATTTGGAAGACATAAAGCGATTCATGAAACTATTAGCATATTTTCTCGAACGATATTTCAAGGCAAAAGTTCGATTAATCGACCTGAGTGAAGTGGCCGCTACGGCTCCCCGACAGCTGAATTCGGCTCTAGAGATTCGCAATGTGCTATCTTATGACAACCGAAACGGCTTCCTTGTCAACCCAAATACTCACCCCTTTTCTTATCCTTGGGGCGCCAACAAATACTTCTTCAACCCTGAGGCCAGACTGCGTTACGTCAAAGAATCTATTACTTTATCTATCAGGGAGATAAGAAAGATAACAAGAAGTCGTAAAGCAGACAAGATTCCAGCCGGTCTCAAAAAAATTGACGGGTACATTTGCCCCTTGAGTTTCTGCGACATTGAGGCCGCGGAGTCGTATTACAGAAATGCGTCCAACTACTTTTACGAACTGTCTCGCAACATTGAGTCACACAGGACAATTGCCAAAGAAATTGGAGAGAATATTATTTACTCCGATGATGAATTATTCCGCATCGTTAATTCCATTGGGAAAGAACGTTTCGGCAACTTGCCCCTGACGTCGTTATCTCAAGACCAAAAAACCGAGCTGGCGATCACCATGCACTTCGAATACAAGGCCACCAAAAAACAAATTGCAAGAATGCTTAAACTTGACATTGGTGTTCTTGACATCATTTTCCCTACTCCCCAATAATATCGTTTAAACACTTAATTGGCCCGAGGGTTCCGAACCCTCTCCTCCCCGAAAGCCCGCAGACTGACACGGAAACCGGCAGGATCGTGTCAAATCAGAATGAAAACACTGTTCTCTGACACATAACCAGGCCACAGCGTGGCAGAACCGGGAGGAGCCGATGGGGATTGACACAAAAATAGGCCTCTGCGTGGCAGAAATGCGTAAGAATGGCAGAGATTGACACGGAATCAGCCCGCAGCGTGGCAGAAGCGAGCAGGAACGGCAGTGACTGACACGAAAAATGGTGGTAACGTGTCAGAAGTGCGGCCGGAGACGGAGGGGAAGGGTTCGGAACCGTAAGCACCCTCGCTTGTAGAGGGAGGGGCCCGCGAGCGGAGCGAAGTGGGAGGGCGATGGCCAGCGGCCCGAGGGTGGAGAACCCTCCCCTCCGCGAAGGCACGCAGACTGACACGGAAACCGGCAGAACCGTGGCAAATCAGAGAGAAAGCACTGCCGCCTGACACGAAACAAGGCCGCGACGTGGCAAAGTAACAGGAACAGCCCGGGATATTACGTCCGGGCTGTTCTTGATGTATTATCGGAGACCTCTTTATTCAGCAGGATTCTCGGGAGCTGCCGCCGGAGCCTCAGGATTCTCGGGAGCTGCCGCCGGAGCCTCAGGATTCTCGGGAGCTGCCGCCGAAGCCTCAGGGGCCTCAGGAGCCGCCGCCTCAGCCGCTGCCGCCGGAGCCTAAGGATTCTCGGGAGCAGCCTCAGGGGCCTCAGGGGCCTCGGGAGCCGCCGCCGGAGCCTCAGGGGCCTCAGCCGCTGCCGCCTCAGCCACCGCCGCCTCGGGAGCTGCCGCCTCAACCGGAGCCTCCGGAGCCTTCGGGCCACAGCCGCAAGGGCCGGTCTTGTCGGCGAACATGGCGAACATCTCGTCGGCCTTGTCGGAGAAGTGCTTGTAAATAACGCCCTCGATGGCTATGAGCACGGCGGCCATGGCGATCATTATGATTACGTAGAATAACCAGCCCACCTTGGGAATGAGCATGAACAAGGATCCGATTATGCTGAAGCAAGCAGACACAATCAGCACGATCCAGAAAATAGTCCACTTTTCTCCGTCTGTAACTTTGTAGCTTACTTTCAGTGCCTTATGAGGAGCAAGCCCCTTGTCGATGAAGAAATAGACAGCCATACTCCAGGCAATGCCTATGACAATACCCGGAATGAGCATGAACATCATAGCAGCTGAGATGCCCATGGTCATGAAACCAGTAAGCAGGAAAAGCTCGCCAAGGTTGACATTGAAATTCTCCTTGTCGAAGATTGCAAGAGGGTTAATTATCTCGCCGCGGCCTATTTTGATGATGGACTTGTACACTCCGATGGTGGTGCCTACGTTAAGGTAAGGAATCCAGAATGTCAGGATGTACAAGACCACCATGAGAAGAAGGGAAGCGACATTTTTGAGGCCATACTGGACACCATCCATTATGGTCTGCTTGATCTGTAGTTTTTGCGTTGCCATATAATTGTAGATTAGAATTTTCCGCTCAAAATCTCCGAAATATAAATATTTTATCTGAAAAACAATAGCATTTTTTACTATCTTTGAGGAGCCAAATGCCAGAGCTTATGAAAAAAGTATTTATTGTTCTCTTGTGCACCTTCCTGTGCGCCCTCTCCTTCGCCCAAGCACCCATCCTCACCCCCGCCGCTCCCGACACCCCGCGCATCAACGGACCCAAGATATACGGAGCCAGGCCCAAAGCTGACTTCCTGTTCCGCATCCCAGCCACAGGCGTCAGGCCCATGCGATTCGAAGCAAAAGGCTTGCCCCGCGGCCTCAAACTCGATCCGGACACAGGCATCATCTCCGGCCGCGCACGCAAGAAAGGTACCTACAACGTGACTCTCAGAGCGACCAACTCACTGGGATCTTACGAGCGCGAATTCCGCATTGTCATTGGCGACAAAATTGCCCTCACGCCACCCATGGGATGGAATTCCTGGAACTGCTGGGGCAACAGCGTGAGCCAGGAAAAAGTCATGAGCTCCGCCCGTGCCATGCTGGACAAAGGCCTTGCAGACTACGGCTGGTCCTACATCAACATCGACGACGGCTGGCAAGGCGTACGCGGAGGCAAGTACAATGCCATACAGCCCAACAAGAAATTCCCCGATATGAAGGGACTCGCCGACTGGCTGCACTCTAAGGGACTCAAACTGGGCATATACTCGGGCCCGTGGTGCGGAACCTATGCAGGCCACATCGGATCTTCGTCACCGACCCCCGACGGCCACTATCCCTGGGTCGAAGAGGGCATAGTGGACAGTGTGTACAAGGTGGACCGCAGCCGCATGAAACGCGACTCAGTGTGGTTCTTCGGAGACTATTCCTTCGCCCGCGCCGACGCCCTCCAATGGGCCGACTGGGGCGTGGACTACCTCAAGTACGACTGGAACAACAACGACCCCTGGTGGCTCAAGGACATGCGCGCCGCACTGCTCGCCACCGGCCGCGACATAGTTTACTCCATCTCCAACTCTTCCAAGGTAGTGCTGGGGCCCGTTCTGCGCGACAATGCCGAATGCTGGCGCACGACCGGCGACATTCGCGACAACTGGGAGAGTATCTACAAGATAGGCTTCGGCGGACAGGACCGCTGGGCCGGCTTCAAGGCCCCCGGCAACTGGCCCGACGCCGACATGCTCGTGGTGGGCAAAGTGGGCTGGGGTCCGAAGACACATTGGACCGGGCTCACTCCGGACGAGCAGTACACACACATCACCCTTTGGTCCATCCTCGCCTCTCCCCTGCTGATAGGTTGCGACATGGCGGAATTGGACGACTTCACACTGAGCCTGCTGTGCAACAGCGAGGTGATTGACGTGAACCAGGATCCCCTTGGGGCCCAGGGCGTACGCCAGTACGGCGACGAAACCTACGCTACCTACGTCAAACCGCTTGAAGACGGATCGTTAGCAGTTGCAATGTTCAATCTGAGCGACAAGCCCAAGAAAATAGGCTTCATCCCGCACGCCCTCGGGCTCATTGCCGACCAGAAGATACACGACATCTGGAGGCAGCAGGACATAGGTTCCGTTGCCCGTAAAGAACGCTGGGAGACCGAAGTCGCTCCGCACGGAGTCGTGTTCGTACGTCTCTCCCCCGGACTCACCGAAACGAAGCTTCGCGGCTTCTGGAGGTAATTATTTGATCATGACGATATTAGGCACCCGCCGCTGGCCTTCGTGGTCATAGCGGTGGTTGTCGCATGGATTGGACACAACCCCATGTTTGCTTGTCCAAAGGGTGCTGGAGCCGCCGCCGTCGAGGTTGATGGCGTTGTCGATACCCAGCAGGCGGGCTATCAGCGCCGTCTCATGAATTGAGGCGCCGTCGGCCTTGCCGGGAGTGCGTCCGTCTATCACCACCAGGTACACCCAACCGTCGTTAGTCGTGCCCACAAAGGTACGCGGGTGCCGCTTGGTGTAGAACGAAGTCGTAGGCCATTCGTCGCGGGCCTCCCAGCCGTCGAGCAGCAGCACTGGGCCGGCGGCAAGCGCATCGTTGCACTTCTTAGAAGCAGAATCGTAATTGAGTGTATCGCAGCGGATTATATCAACCTTACGACCCCTGACCGCAAGCAGTCCGTCGGTGCGGAAAGTCTCATTCGCAGTGGTGGCCCCTTCGACTCTGCGTTTTTCTTTGACATAAGTGACAGGCTCCAGGGTCTTGACGTTGAAATAGCTCCCGTTCACCGCTGCAAGCCCCTTGTGACGCTCGGCCAGCACTCCGGTCCAGTCGGCTTCAGAACCGGGGTCGTTAATGACCCGCAGCTTGAATCGCCTTTCGGGATAACGGATAGCCGAAATGCTTTGTACAGAATTAAATAGCTGTGCCTGGAAACTGGTCACCTGGGCTCCTTTGCCAAGGTCTTGCCACTGAATCTGAGCCCACAGCGCAGGGCTCAGAAAGAGCACTGCACAGATTGCAAATAAAAAACGCATTTTCATACTGCAAATTTAACAAAAATGACTACATTTGGCCACAATTTATCACGATATGGCAAACAAGTATTCAGGAACCCAGACCGAGAAGAATCTGGAAGCTGCGTTCGCCGGCGAATCACAGGCGAGAAATAAGTACACATACTTTGCATCCGTAGCCAAGAAAGAAGGCTTCGAACAGATGGCAGAGATCTTCCTCAAGACTGCTGACAACGAAAAAGAGCATGCAAAACTCTGGTTCAAAGAACTCGAGGGCATAGGCAGTACTGCTGAGAACCTGGCGGCCGCCGCTGCAGGTGAGAACTACGAGTGGACCGACATGTACGAGGGCTTTGCTAAAACAGCTGAAGAAGAGGGATTCAAAGCCCTGGCTGCAAAGTTCCGCATGGTGGCAGCCATCGAAAAACGCCACGAGGAGCGCTACAGGGCCCTTCTTAAGAACATCGAGGCCCAGGAAGTGTTCGCAAAAGGCTCAGTAAAAGTATGGGAATGCCGCAACTGCGGGCACATCGTCGTCGGCACCGCCGCACCTCAGATCTGCCCCGTATGCGCACATCCCCAGTCCTTCTTCGAGATTACAGCAGAGAATTTCTAGAACTCCGGATATAACGGCTTCTAGCCATTATAACCGTAATCCCAGAAGAGATACTCGTAACGGGTGGCTTCGATATATGCCGAAGTCATCCGTTTTCTTGTTGTCTCATCTGCCGCTTCGGCATACTCGTCCGCCAGCTGCAGCACTTGGTTGACACCTTCGGTGAAGGCCTCGTTGCCGTACTCCTGAATCCATTCTTTGTACGGGTTGCCTTCCACCTGGGCCGTGCGCAGAATGTACAGGCCCACCTCATTGTACACCCACATGCACGGGAGCATCGCGGCGAGTCCGATTTCTTTGCTGCCGGTGGCTATCGCCTCCTGAGTATGAGCATTATAGGCGGCCGTCACTGCAGACGGTTGCACTGCCGTATCGATGCCGAAGCGCTCGATAAGCAAGGCGTGCATGGCCTTCTCCCCTTCGATGCCTTCACGGGCGAAATCGCTGAACATGCGATGCTGTTCCGGGTCGGTAATAAGCTCTGCGAGCTCGAACATCTGACGGCCATAATTACCAACGTACAATTCGTCCTGGGCAAGGTAGCGGTCGAACTTTTCCTGAGCCAGGGTACCGGCTGCGAGCTCGGTGATAAACGGGTGATCTATAATGCTTTGATAGATGGGCTCGGCGGCGTCCCACGCCTCACGGGTCCAAGAAGGTAATACTTTTTTATCCATAAATAATTATACATTTTTAGCATTGGCATCTGCCAGTTTGCGCAATTCTGCGGCGGCTGCCCTGGGCTCGGGAGCGCTGCAAATGGCGCTCACCACTGCCACTCCGTCGATGCCGCAGGCCATGGCATCAGCCACCGTGCCGAGGTTCATGCCGCCTATTGCCACCGAAGGGTGATGCGTCAGCGCGGCAGCCTCACGCAGGCCCTCCAACCCGAAGGGCGGAGCCGTGTCGGTCTTTGTGGCCGTAGAGTACACCGGCGACACTGCTATATAATCTACATCCAGCAAGTTAGCCTCTCGTAGCTCATCCATCGTTTCAACCGACAGACCGATGATTTTGTCGGGCCCCAAAAGGCGCCGGGCGTCGGCATACGGCATGTCGGACTGACCTATGTGCACGCCGTCGGCATCGACCGCCAGGGCCACATCGACACGGTCGTTGATGATGAGCGGCACGTCCATCGGACGCAATTCTTCTACAAGCTGCCGGCCCAGTTCTACGAACTCCCGCGTGTCGATGTCCTTCTCGCGGAGCTGCACTATTGTCGCGCCGCCGGCCACCGCCTCGCGCACTACCCACAGCAGGTCGCGGCCGAGCGAGAGCGGGCGGTCGGTCACGAGATACAGCCGTAACTGATTGGGGTTCATGGTATTAGGCTAAGTTCGTCGATGAAGTTGACGGCCAGCGACCCGGTTCCGCGGGAGCGTGCGGCGGCCGCCTCACCTGCCGTGCCCATGACGTCCATGGCCGATGCGGCCGCCTCGAACGGAGGCAGGACAGCGGCGAAAGCGGCGCACAGTGCCGTAGCGCAGCATCCCATAGTGGTCACTTTGGCCATCAGCGGGCTGCCTTTGGGCACCTCAGCCTCGCGCTTGCCGTCGGTGATGTAGTCCACCGCCCCGCTCACGGCTACCACTGTGCCGTGCTGGGCCGCGAACTCACGGGCGCACTTGCGTGCCTTCTCGACGGGCTCTACGCTGTCCACCCCGCGGGTGCGGCAGGCGGTGCCATGAAGCACCATGATCTCGGAGGCGTTGCAGCGGACAATGGCAGGATGGTACTTGGTGATGAGTTCCACCGCAGTGTCGGTGCGTGCCGAGCTGGCGCCCACGCCCACGGGGTCGATGACCCAGGGCTTGCCGTACTTGACTGCTGCGGCTGCGGCTGCGTGCATGCCAGCGATCTCGTCGTCATCGAGGCAGCCGATGTTGATTACAAGGGCATCGGCAATGCGCAAAAGATCGTCCATCTCTTTGTGATAGAAGGACATAATGGGCGATGCGCCGATTGCCAGCAGCGCATTGGCATTGAAATTCATGGCCAGATAGTTGGTGATGTTCACCACCACCGGCGTCTTTTGTTCGATGATTTTCATATCTTTTTGATTCTGTTCCAAAAATGATTGACAGGGCCGTGTCCGTGGCCTATGTTATAGGCGGCGCCTGATTTGATAGCTCCTGATATATAATCGATTGCGGACTTCACGGCATCGTCCGGAGAGAGCCCCTGCGCAAGGTAAGAGGCAAGCGCCGACGAGAGCGTGCAGCCGGTTCCGTGCGTGTTGGGAGTGTTGATGCGAGGGTGCTTGAAACTGCTGATGCTGTCGGTCTCTGCGTTGTAGAAAATGTCGGTGACCTCGCTGCCGCACAGATGCCCGGCCTTCATGAGCACCGACACGCGGCCGCCGCACGAAAGCTTTCGCGCCACTGCCGGAAAGTCCTCCTCCGAGTGGATGCTGCAGCCAGCAAGTACCTCTGCCTCAGGAAGATTCGGAGTGATGATGCGGGCCATCGGAATGAGTTCCTTCGAGAGTACTTCTATGGCACTGTCTTCGATCAGACGGTGTCCCGACGTGCTCACCATCACCGGGTCCAGCACAATGTTGACACGGCTTTCGGATGACTCAGGGTCTCCGGTATCGATCCAGCCTTTGCTGATGGCTTCGTTCAGGGCGTCGCGGACGGCCAGCACCACCTCGGCGCTATGGAGCATGCCGATTTTAATGGCGTTGGCTCCGATGTCGGACAGCACGCATTTAATCTGAGCGGCGATGGTCTGGGGCGGCACGGGGTGCACCCCTTCCACTCCGAGGGTATTCTGCACCGTCACTGCTGTGATGGCGCTGGCGGCGTAACTGCCTGTAGCAGAGATAGCTTTGATATCGGCCTGAATTCCGGCACCGCCGCCGGAATCACTGCCTGCAATGGTTAGAACTCGTGGGTATTCCATAATTTCAGAAATGTGTAAATCCTTTGTAATCGCTTCGGGCGCCGCCCAGCCACCTGATCAACGGCTCCTGCCCGTCCGCAGCACTGCCGACGATGCTGCCTATCGCCGTGATGCCAATGCTCCCGCCTGAGGCTTTGCGCACCGCTGCTGCTGCGGCGTCGAAGGCTTCCGGCGTCAGCGTGAACAGCAATTCGTAATCTTCGCCGCCGCTTACCGCCAGCTCGGCAGGGTCCCAGCCGCGCAGAGCACAAACGTGCTTCATTTCCTCCGACAGCGGCAGCTTCCTTAGGTCGATCTCCGCGCCCACAGGCCCCAAATTGCCGTTTCCGGACCCGGAGGAGGCCTTGAGGATGTGGCGGAGGTCGGAGGCGATGCCGTCGGAGATATCCATCATGGCGTGAACGCCGGGGCAAGCAGCCAGCGCCAGCCCTTCGGGCACCCTGGGCATGGGACAGTAGTGCCGGCGGATGAGGGCCTGGCAGGGGGAAGATTCTTCGCTGCGCTCAGAATGACACAAGGGGGCCGCAGGACCAGCGGCGGCACGTTCCAGGACCAGTTTGAGGCCGGCGGCAGAGTCGCCGAGGGCGCCGGTCACGCACACCAGATCGCCCGGGCGAGCGGAGTCGCGCCGGAGCGCCTTGCCGTGAGGACACTCGCCAAGCACCGTCACGTTGATGAACAGTATGTCGGGCGAAGCCGACGTATCCCCTCCCAGCAGCGGCACGCCGAACTTTGCCGACATATCTCGGAAGCCGGCGATAAAGCGGTCCACCCAGCCGACGTCGATGCCGTCCGGAGGCAGGGCCAGTGACAGGAAGGAGGCCGTCGGGCGTCCTCCCATGGCAGCTATGTCGCTGATATTCACCGCCGCAGACTTCCACCCCAATTGCCATGGGTCAACATCGGACAGCAAGAAATGACGGTCTTCGATTAGCAGGTCGGTGGTCACCAGCGTGTCCATGCCGGAGCGCTGCGGAATTATGGCACAGTCGTCGCCGATGCCGGTGACACCGGGGCCGGGACGGACGCCGTCTGATGAGTTGAAAGAAGCGCTTATGCGCCCGATGAGATCGAATTCTCCTATGTGTGACATTTCCTTACGACGGTATTGACCGTATCAAGTTCAACGGGACTCTCTCAACCGGCGGCTGCTGGCCGGTACCCCGAACAATGCAAAGATAGCTATATTTTTGGGATTTCGTGCACCCGGAGGATAGACGCACCGCCGCGAACTGCCATTTCGTGAGCCAAAGTGAGCCCGTCCGGGACGATACGGGTGAAGCGCTTGTCGGCGGCTCCGATCAGAATCGGCCGTCCAAACACCTGCAGACGCTCCAGCTCCCGCAGCACGTCCCAGCATTGGTCCGGCGTCTTGGCGAAGCCCAGGCCGGGGTCGAGAATCCAGTCCGAGAGCCCAAGAGCCGACGCCCGCTTGGCAAAGGCCCCGAAGTACTTCAAAAGCTCCTCCATCACTCCGCCGGGATACCAGCACAAGCCGTCCATAGTGGATGGCGTACCTCGCTTATGCATAGCAACATACGTAAGTCCCAGCCGGGCAGCCAGCGGCAGCATGAATGGATCGTCCGTCCCTGCCGAAATGTCGTTGACGATGAACGGCCCGATGATGTCGAACGCCCGTCGCACGATCTCCGAACTCGTGGTGTCGATGGAGATACGCACCGCCAGTTCAGCAGGAGCGAGCGCCCGGAGGACGGGCTCGAGACGGCGCCATTCTTCTTCCACCGGCACTGCGGCTGCACCGGGACGTGTGGACACTGCGCCAAGGTCGATGATGGACGCGCCTGCAGCGGCGAATTCGCGGATCCGCTGCACGCAAAGATCCACCTGCACGCCTGCATCCCAGACCCGGCTGGGCTCCCAGAAGGAGTCCGGCGTGAGGTTGACTATTGCCATATATTCGACCATAACGGGACAAATATCACAATTTTTTCGCAACTTTGCTACGATATGTTAAGAGAAGACACCGTATTCGGCCCGATCCACAGCCGCAGGCTGGGCAACTCACTGGGCATCAACTTATTGCCCACCAAGGGCAAACTTTGCAACTTTGACTGCATCTACTGCGAATGCGGCTGGAACGCAGACGGCCGTTCCGACACCGTCATACCCACCGCGGCGCAGGTGCGCAGTGCCCTGGAAGACAAGCTGATGCAGCTGATGCTGGACTGCACGCCCGTGGATTCCATCACCTTCAGCGGCGACGGCGAGCCCACCCTCAACCCCGAATTTTCCAGCATCATCGACGACACGCTGGCCCTCCGCGCCGCCTACTACCCCGATGCCAAGGTGTCGGTGCTGTCCAACGCCACCCGCGTACACATTGACTCCGTATTCGAAGCCCTCCGCAAGGTGGACAACCCCATAATGAAGATAGACGCACCCACCGACGCCCTCGCGGCCCTTATCAACCGCCCCGCTCCGGGATACAGCGTCGAGCGCACCGTGCAGGCCCTGAAGCGCTTCCAGGGCGATTTCATCCTGCAGACCATGTTCCTTAAATCCGACGACTTCGACTCCGCGTCGCCTCAAGTGCTCGGCCCCTGGATGGACATCGTACGCGAACTCAAGCCCCGCCTTGTGCAGCTCTACTCCATCGACCGTCCCACCCCGGCCCAGGGCCTCCAAAAGTACAGCACGGAGCAAATGAAAACCCTCGCCGCACCGCTGCTGGACGAGGGTTTCAATATCCAATTCAGATAGGATAGACTTACTCTTCGGGAAGGAACATAGGATCCCAGGCCGGAAGCTGTATGGGGGTCTGCTTGAGCATGGCCTGCACGTCCGAAGGCACGAAGCGTTTTTCTACCACCAAGCGGAACATATATTCATTGAACCACTCGTCGGTCATGATGATTTTGCCCTTGTAACCGGATGCTGCGCCCCAGCTGTTTTCTACCATCCACTTCCGCGGCTTGCCCTCTTTGAGGTCAACGCCGATCAGGGTCATTGCGTGGCTGGACCCGCTCGCATGGGTCTGGATGCGCTGCTTTTTGTCCATGGTGAACTTGACTCCGAGAAGGGACTCATAATCGAAGTTGTTGATGTCGGCCACTCCCCTCTTGCGGTCGAGGAACTTGCCCACATCGCAGCTGAAATACATGGCCACGTTTGCCTTGATGGAGGCAATAGCCATTTCTTTGATGCGCTCTATCGGAAGATTGACATAGAGCCAGTTCTGGCCGTCATAAAGATGGCGGTCGTACTGAATCTCGTACACCTTGCCGTACTCGCGGCTGGGGTCGTTCATAAGCATTACATAGCCGCCCTCAAGGTCGTACCCAAGCAGCTCGTTGTAGAACTGAAGAGGGGTCTTGGTCTCGCCTTTCCACTCGAACTCGGTGGGAGGCACTCCGAGGCAAAGTGCAAGCACATGATACACCTCGGTGAGCATGGCTGTTTTTTCCTGGAGCAGACGCGCCTCCAACTCTGCCTCTGCCTTTTTGGCTTTGGCGCCTTTCATTTTGACTGCAGATGCTTCCTCGGATATGGCGCGGAGCTTAAGTCCGTCTTGCCTGAGCAGGGTCCTGAGATGCCCGCTCATCTGGGAAGTACTGTTGGCCACTGCGCTCTCCGGCATGGCATCGGCAGGAACCAGACCGTACTTGGTCACCAGATTGGCAACACCCGTAAAAGTGCCGCCGTCTCCGATAGGGTTGGAGAAGAGCCAGTCCACTTCCCTGTCTTCCAGCGGCTTATGCCTTGTGTCTATTATGCCCTGGAGGAAGAGGTTAGCCTTCTCCAGCTGATCCCAGAAGAAGCAATAATTCTGGGAGAACTGAAAATCGCCCAGGTTCCATTTCTCAATTGCTGCAGCCCGCAGTACGTTAAGCCCAGTGAACAGCCAGCAACGGCCGCTGGACTTCTGGTCCGTGATGCCGACTGTCTTTACACAATCGCTGAAATGAGTGTCTATCATCGCAGCATTCTCTGCGTTGATAGCCAAAGTGTTAAGAGGTGTCTGCCCGATAGCGTTGCGAAGCGCTTTATCCGAAGCGTCACCTTTCCATCCTTTGGTAATCTGCTCAAGCATGGCGGGCGTGATGCCGCCGTTCTGCGCAAAAGCCTGAAGGCTCACAAGCGCAAGAAGGACTACAGCTATTCTTTTCATTTGCGAACTATAATTCTTTCGATGCGACGGGGCACCGAGGTGAGGATTTCGTAAGGAATGGTGTCCAGCAGGCCCGCAATCTCGCTCACGGTAGGATCTGAGCCGAAGATGGTCACAGTGTCCCCTGGCTCGCACGGGATGCCTGTGACATCGAGCATGCACATGTCCATGCAAATATTGCCAATCGTAGGGGCGCGGTGGCCGCAGACATTGAAACTTGCCTTTCCGCAACCAAGATGCCGGTTGATTCCGTCGGCATATCCCACCGGGATCGTGGCAATGCGCGTCCCCGTCGGAGAGGCGTGTCCGTGCCTTCCGTAGCCAATCGTACCTTCGGTCAAAGTCTTGATCTGCAGTATCTTGACCTTCAGACTCGCCACAGGATGGAGCTTCACTCCAGGCAAAGCACTGATGCCGTAGATACCTATTCCAAGCCGCACCATGTCGTACTGGTACTCGGGGAAACGTTCTATACCTGCGGAGTTAAGCACATGCCAAATAGGTTTGTATCCTATCGATTCAGTAATGCTCCGGGCCCCGGTCTCGAACAGCTTTATCTGACCGAGCGTAAACTCATCTTCGGACGGATCTTCCGCCACGGCCAAATGAGAATAGATCGAACGCACTTTTACCTCGGGATGCTGCCGGAGGAATTCGATGAGCGCAGGTATTTCCTGCGGCATGAATCCGAGACGGTGCATGCCCGTATCCAGCTTGATGTGCACAGGAAAATCGCTGATTCCACGCTCCCGAAGGAGTGTGCAAAGGGCGTTCAGGGTGTACAGATTGGGTATTCCGGGCTCCAGGCGGTAATCTATTATTTCGGGGAAGAAGTCTGTCCCGGCAGTCAGCACCAACACCGGCAAAGAGATACCGGAGCGGCGCAGTTCCACCCCCTCTACAGGCAGGGCGACAGCAAGATAATCAGCGCCTTCGGCCTGCATCATCGAGGCAAACTCCACGGCTCCGTGCCCGTAGGCATTGGCCTTTACGAGCACAAGCAGCTTGGTGGAAGGGCGCAGCAACGAACGGAAGTAACGATAGTTCTTCCGGGCCGCCGGCAGACTGAGTTCCAGCCTTGAAAAATCATTCTCTCCAGGCATATTCAGCTATCTGCGGCTTTCTATAAGCAGGTCGCCAAGTTCTGCAATATCACGCACAATGAAGTCGGGCGCATAGAACTCCGGAGTCTTGCCTTCGGCCTCACATGCCTTCTCCTTGGCAGCCACGTCGAGAGCTGTCTGGAGGGTGGTTTCTCCGCTGAGCACAAGACATCCCACGGCCGAAGCATTATGAGCCATAGCCGTATCGGTGTAGATGCGGTCGCCGGCCATGAGTATTTCTTCGGGCTTAAGTCCGTGACGGAAACGTATGCCGTCGAGCATCGTAGGATCGGGCTTGCCGAGCACTATGTCGGGTTTGCGTCCGGTGGCGTGCTCGATGCATTTCTGCAGAGAACCGCAATCTACGAGTATGGTAGGCTGGTCCGTCGGGCACACGCGGTCGGGGTTCGTCGCCACGTAAGGTATTCCCTGCGAGGCCCACCAGCTGGCGCGGCAGAGGCGGGAATATACGAGCGTCGGATCGAAGGCCACCACCAGCACGTCGGGGCGGTCGTCGGCGCTGTCGGCGCAGGACTCGAAGCCGGCTTTCTCGAACTGGCTTATCATGGAAGGCGTGCCGAGCATGAACAGGCGTTTGGCCCCGGGCCATGTGCGCTTTATATAGTCTATCGCGGCAAGCGAGGTCGTGTACATATTGTCTTCCCCGGCTTGTATTCCCATACCTTCCAGCTTTTTAAGGTAATCCGCCACGGACTTGGTGGGATTGTTGGTTAGGAACGAATATCCTATTCCGGCACCGTCCAGCCTGGCGAGAAAATCGAGGGTATATGGGAAGATATTGCTGCCCAAATATATGGTTCCGTCCATATCAAGCGCCACATGCTTGACTTTGGACAGTTTGGCCTTCTGTTCCGGGGTGAGTATTTTGTTGTAATTCTCCATTATTCAGCAAATGCTACAATTTCTCCTTTTACTACGTTTTTACCCTGAGGGGCGGTCACGGCAACGATTCGGCCATCGCTTGCCGGCAGAACAGGTTCCAAGCCGTAACGTGTCTGCACGTAAGCGCAAGGCTCGCCCGCCTGGACTTTGGTCCCGGCGACAGGGGCCTTGGAACTGTCTTGAACGTCAATTTCCCATATCAGTTTTCCTTGTGCAGGGACCTGAAGAGGGAAAGCGCGGGGGTATTTTTCGGTGTACGTATTTATGTCATATTCAGGCATTTCAACTACCGGACGCTTTACCACGATCGGAGCTCCGGCTTTTTCTTTAAGCTCGGCGAGATCGTGTTCGAAGCGCTCCTTGGCAATGCCGCTGCGGTAGTCTCTGTACTGCCTTTCGTGCATGGCCAGCTCGAAGAGTTCTTCGTCGTCGGGACCGAAATCCCAGCCCTCTTCCTGCATCATCTTCCGGAACTTAGGCAGCTCGTCGGGATACTCGTCCTGAGGATTTCCGGTATAGAACTCAAATCCTTTCTCTTTGGCCAGTTCAATGATCTCGGGAGCAAGCGGACCGGGCAGTTTGCCCATACGTCCGAGTATCATGCCCCATGTGTCTTTGTCTATAGTGCTGAAGCGAGGTTTCCCCTGAGCCATAGCGAAAAGATTCATGAGAGCGGTGTTCTTGACGTACTGGCTGAACGGAGTCACGAGCGGCGGGTAGCCAAGACGCGGCCAGACATACTCGACCTCGTTGAAGAGGCGCACCATGAGGGTGTCGATATCGCTTTCCGGCTTGCCTGAGGCCTTTTCGGCAGCATTGATAGCCGCCTGGAAGCCTTTCAGGTCCGCCATCATGGAGCCCATCATGCCTCCGGGAAGACCGCAGCCCACAAGGAGCGATGTCATTTTGGAGTTGGACGGATTGATCCAGTAGCCCAGGAAGTCGTCAATGAACTCCTGTGTGAGTGCCCTGACCTGCATATATGCATCCATGTTGATGTCCTTGACCAAGAATCCGTCTGCCCTCAGCATTTGCTGAATGGTGATGACATCTGGGTGGACTTTGCCCCAGGACAGGGGTTCCACGGCCACGTCAAGGTAGTCGGCGCCGGCCCTTGCCACTTCCAACATGGAGGCAGTGCTGAATCCGGGGCCGCTGTGGCCATGATATTGCACCAGAATATGAGGATATTTTGCCTTGATGTCCCTGACGAGTTCTCCGAGCACATTCGGGCGGCCGACTCCGGCCATGTCCTTGAGACAGATCTCGTCTGCGCCATATTCGACCAGATGGTCCACAACGCCCATGTAGTATTCTACGGTATGTACTGGAGAATGTGTTATGGAAAGCGCCGCCTGGGAGATCATTCCGGCCTTTTTTGCATACTCTACGCTAAGTTTGAGATTGCGATGGTCGTTGAGTCCGCAGAAAGAACGGGCTATATCGGTGCCCTGCGCTTTTTTTACTTTGAACATCAGTTCCCTGACGTCGGCAGGTACGGGATTCATTCTCAGGGCGTTAAGTCCACGTTCGAGCATATGTGTCTGGATGCCGGCCTTGTGGAACGGAGCCGTCCATACGCGAACCGATTTATTGGGGTTTTCGCCATACAGGAGGTTCACTTGTTCGAATGCGCCGCCGTTTGTTTCGACCCTGTCGAAGCATCCCATGTCAATAATTGCAGGGGCGACGCGCACAAGTTGATCGGCTCGGGGCTGATATTTGCCGGAAGACTGCCACATATCCCGGTAAACTAGTGAAAATTTTATTTCTCTACCCATATTGTCTTTAAAATATCGAATCACAAATATAATAAATATTGGCCGAATCTTAAAAAATCGTAAATAAGTGGTGCCGGATTCGGGAATTCCCGTGTCCGCTTGTGTTTATTCCATAATTTTGCATTGCCCTAATTGTGGGGTGAAGTTATCATATTTTTAAAGTTTAGGTTGGGAGGGTGGGTGGGCAAAAACTATGAAAATCAAAGAAATGAGTTTAGATGAGCGTCCCAGGGAGAAGCTGCTGGCAAGAGGAGCCAGAGCGCTGGGCGACGCAGAACTGCTGGCCATCTTGCTGCGCACCGGTAAGCGCGGAGAAAGCGCCATCGATCTTTCCCATAGGCTGCTGGCCCTAACCGGCGGAAGGCTGGCGGGGCTTTTCGAGTGCGATTCGGGCTATCTGGCTTCGCTCGACGGTGTCGGGCTCCCCAAGGCTGCAACATTGCTCGCAGCTTTCGAACTCGGGCGAAGGTTCATGCAAGAGCAGAGCACGGACAATGCTCCTGTGAGTGAATGCACACAGATATACGAACTGATGCGCCCAAGGCTCAAAGGGCTGAAGCGAGAAGAATGCTGGATAATACTACTTGACCGCAAAAACAGAATCGTCAAAACGGCCCAGCTCACTGTCGGAGGTGGCAAGGGAACGATTATCGACATTCCAAGAATCGTTAAACTGGCTCTGGAAGAAGCTGCTGCAGGCATTATTATGGTGCACAACCACCCAAGCGGAGATCCGCGCCCGAGCGCTGCCGACATACGCGAAACATCTTCTCTCAGAGACGCTTGCGCATCATGTGGGCTGGCACTTATCGACCACATCATCGTGGCCGACGAACATTTTTACAGCTTTAATGAAGAAAAAATGTTTTGAATTAAAAAAAAGTTACTATCTTTGCAGTCCGCAAATGGGGTATTAGCTCAGTTGGTAGAGCGTTTGAATGGCATTCAAAAGGTCAGGAGTTCGATTCTCCTATGCTCCACCCCTTAAATGATTGAAAATCAATCAGTTACGAGCCTCTAAGTAAGTCACTTGGAGGCTCGATTGCTTATATATGTGCATCTGTACAAGTACTTCCTGGGCCCTTCAGCGCAATATGTTGATGGAATGTTGATGGAAAATTATGAGCCCAAATGATGCAGTAACTGTTTGCTACACAGTACCAAATGATGCGTGGAAGAAAGACGGGACCGCTTTCGTCCGTCTCCGCTTCACTTTTAATCGGCAAGGCCGCTTCATGAAGACCAACATCCTGGTCCGCAAAAAAGATATGAACGGCGCCAGGATAAAGAATCCCGAACTTCGCGAAAAAGCGGAGCAGCTACTAAGTAAGATTGAGAAATGTATCTCACGGCTGGATGTATTCGAGCTGCAGAAGAAATCCATTGATGAAGTCATCTCTAACGTCCTTGAGGAAGTAGAAGGCTTCAAACTGGACTTCTTTGCGTTTGCCGAGACGGTGATTTCAGAGAAGAAAGGCCAGTCGCAAAAGACCTACAGGACAGCTCTCAATGCTTTCCGGACCTACATCGATAAAGATAAGATGGACATCAGCGAGATCACTTCCCCGCTGATGCGGGACTGGGAACGGGCGCTGGTGAACAAGCACGGAGAAGGTGCGCGTTGCGTCAGCTGCTACCCGGCATGCATTGCCTTCATCCACAGTCAGGCCCGGTTGCGATACAACCGCGAAGAGCAGGGACTAATCCGGATTAACAATCCATTCCAGTTCTACAAGCCGCCCAGGCAGCAGCCAGGGCGGCATCGTGCATTGGAGAAAGAGGACATCCAGAAGATGATTAACATCAGAAAGGAGCTGAAGGGACGCGAGCGGCTGGGCGTTGATGTGTTCCTGATCAGCTTCGCGCTGATGGGAATGAATGCCCCCGATCTGTACTCCTGCCTGCTCCAAGGCGACAATATTCTTCATTACTACCGCACCAAAACCCGCTCCCGACGGGATGACAAGGCGGAAATGTTTGTTTCTATCGAAAAGGCCGTGGTGCCGCTGCTCAAGGAGTACTTCGCAAAGGATGGTGAAGCAGCATTTGATTTCTGCAACCGGCACTCCACCTACACCTTGTTTGGGGAAAACGTGAACGAAGGACTCAAGAAATACAGCGACCGAATCGGCCGGAAAACCCGGGATGAAAGGATTACCTTGTATTGGGCCCGGCATTCGTGGGCCACGATTGCTTATGCTTGCGGCGTGAACAAGGGCGTCATCAACGACGGACTATGCCACGTGGACCGTGAAATGAAGGTTACGGACATTTACATCAAGAAAAATTGGAAGGTCATCTCCCGGAACTCTTCTTTTACGTCACCCGCAACGGCTGCGGTATTGCTGGTTTCCGAGACCGCGAAATCGCCCCGCTTTTCGCCGAG
>CAMJBH010000020.1 GCA_946403855.1 uncultured Bacteroidales bacterium | reverse complement strand
CCTCGGGAGCAAAAACAGTACTAAGATGCTGCCGGTGAGATTCTTCACTTCGTTCAGAATGACAAAGGAAGGTTCGGAATGACGCCCCACGGCCGCTGCTACACCGCCCCACGGCCGCTGCAACACCGCCCCAACCCCACGGCCACTGCTACACCGCCCCAACCCAACGGCCGCTGCCACACCGCCCCACGGCCGCTGCTACACCGCCCCACGGCCACTGCTACACCGCCCCAACCCAACGGCCGCTGCCACACCGCCCCGCCCCACACCGTCCCCCCGCCTCCTCCCGCCGCAAAAAACTTGAAAATTCTCACTAGCACATTACCGGGGGAAAAGTGTCCATATATTAGATGAGTGAGAAAAAGCGAATATTGGACTGGTTTCTGAGTCACGATGACATGCCTGCGGAATTGCGGGACAAAATGCATCTGTGGCTGCTGGAGAACTCAGGCGATCCCGAAGTGCAGCGGTATCTGCACGAACACGAAGACGCCCTCCCGGCAGAAAACAAAGTCGATATCAGCGGCATGATGCGCCTCAAAAAAAGCCTCTCCCGCAGTTCGAAACCTCGTCGTATAGTCCTGCGGGTAGCAGCGACCGCTGCCGTAATCGTGGCGCTAATAACAGGAGGATTTTTCTTCCTTAAAAAAGACATCACCCCGCAGGAAACAATCATCACGGCAGATACCGGAGTCCGGAACTACACCCTCCCTGACGGCAGCACCGTGAAGCTTTCCCCGGGCAGCTCCCTGTCCTATTCCAAACAAGGCTCTTTCCGCGAGGCCCGTCTGGACGGCACCGCCCATTTTGACATAACACCCGATGCGGCACACCCCTTCCGCGTACATTTTGCCGACGGCGCCATGGCGGAAGTGCTTGGAACCTCCTTCTCTGCCGAATCCAACGGAGCACTGCAGGCGATAGTCCTGCGCACCGGCTCCGTACGCATATCCCTGCCCACCCTTTCCGAGAGCGTAGTGCTGCATTCCGACCAGAAGCTGAGCGTAGAAGGTAAGGCAGTGCGTATAGATCCGGTCAACGCCGCCTCCGTGTGCCGTTGGACCGAAGAAACGCTGACCTTCGATGCCACGCCGCTGGGCGAACTGCTCGACTGCCTGTCGTACAGATATAACGTGAGGATTGACAACCGTTCCGGCGTGCCGCCAGATAAGCTGATTTCGATGACGGTAGGCTCCGAGTCCCTGGGCGAAGTGATGTCCCTCCTCGGCCGGCTCCTGTCCGTCCGCCCCGATATACAAGCCAGAAACGTAATTATATACTAAAACAATACATTATTACCCAATATTATTAACACTTTAATTCTAATGAAAAAGGTACTTATGTCGTTTGCACTGGCCCTTCTAGCGGTCGTGCTTGCGCCTTCCTGCCAGAAGGTGGAGACCCCGACACGTCCCGACAGCGTGGCTTTGTACACGCATCCAGGAAAGCCCGTATCATATGAAGCCGGCACGCGAGGTGTGACCATTTCGGCCACTTGCGACTGGACGGTAAAATCTGATGCGAGCTGGGTCACCGTTTCTCCTGAATCTGGTTCGGTGGGCATCCACGAAGTGGTCCTTTCCTACAGCGAAAACACAGGAACTGCAGCACGCAGCGCCAATGTGGTCTTCACTGCCAAGGGTGGACAGTCTGAAAAGTTTGTATTAACCCAGAATCCGAAGCAATGAAAAAGTTTTTGGCAATCTTCCTTTTGCTGAGCGCTTCCATAGCCGGATTCGCCCAGAATGCACGTACCGTCACCGGTCGGATCACCGAGCCTGACGGAACGCCCGTGATCTCCGCAATGGTCATCCAGAAAGGTACCACCAACGGTGCAGCTACCGACTTGGACGGCAACTTCTCAATCCGTTTGAGCGGAGATGTCGTACTCGAAATTTCCAGCATCGGATACGAGACTGCAAATGTCTCCGTGCCGAGCACTCAGAATGTCGTTGACGTTATCCTCAAGCAGGATGCTGAGTTGCTGGAAGACGCCGTCGTCATCGGTTATGGTGTTCAGAACCGCCGCGACGTCACTACTTCCATCGTCTCTATCAAATCTGACGATCTGCAGAACAAAACCAACTCTGACTTCCGTGAAATGATGGCTGCAAAGATGCCTGGTGTGCAGGTCATGCAGGGTGGTGGCCGTCCTACCGGCGACGTGACTGTCCGTATCCGCGGTATCCAGAGTGCCACTGCAGGCAATGATCCTCTTTATGTGATTGACGGTGTGCCCACAGAGTCTTCCGTGTTCTCACAGATGGACGCTTCCGACATTGCGAGCATCGAGGTCCTGAAGGATGCTTCTGCAGCCGCTATCTACGGATCCCGTGGTAGCTGCGGTGTTATCCTCATCACCACCAAGCGCGGCGCCGGCGAGAAGCCTGTCATCTCTTATGACGGCTACTACGGCATCTCGCAGGTGAGCAAGAAGATCGACCTGCTCAACGCCTGGGAATTCGCAACGATGTTCCAGGAAGCCCGTAACGGCTCCTATCTATACAATGTCCCCACGGGAACCATCTCCGATCCTTATGCGGACCGTCCCCAGACATACCACAGAAGCGACAATGTCGTGGACCTGTACCTCAAAGATGAAGCTCACACCATGACCAATACCGATTGGCAGGATGCTATCTTCCGCCTTGCCCATACGACACGCCACGCCGTGTCCGTGAGCGGCCAGACTCCTACCGTAAAGTATTATGTCGGAGCTAATTATCTGTATCGCGAGGGTACTATCATCAACAGTGATTACACCCGTTATTCCGCACGTGCGAACGTGGATGGCAAAAAGGGCCGTTTCAAATTCGGTATGAGCCTGAGCCCGTCCTTCTCGACTGAGCACTATGTAGAATCCGACAGCCAGTACAACAGCAACGGTATCATTGCATCCGCACTCATGGCTCCGCCTATTTTCCCTGTGTACAACCGCGACGGTTCTTACAACTGGGATATGAACGGATACCTCCGCAAGCACCAATGGGACACCCAGTGCAACGAGGTTCTGAACCCTGTCGCCCTGGCCAATGAGACCAAGGACTATCGTGAGAAGATCACCCTCGTAGGTAACGCCTACGCCGCCTATGAGTTCATCAAAGGACTCGAATACAAGATCACCGTGGGAGGTGACTACTATGGCTTTGCGAGGGACTACTACCGTCCGACGATTCTCCCTCTCCGCGGCAACAAGTACATCGAGGTCGTGCCCGATGCCGTCATGGCAGAGGATCCCAACGCCCACACAACCGCGGCGCTTTCACAGCCCTCGGCCAAAGCATGGTCTTACCATTATTTCCACTGGAACATTGCCCAGCAGCTCTCTTACACTCACAAGTGGGGCGATCATTCCTTGACCGCCGTGGCTGCATATGAGGCTGAAAAGAAGATCAACCGTACAATGAGCGTACAGGGCGCCGGCACCATAGGCGACGACAAGATCCAGACCACCAAGGGTGTCACTCTGGATATTGACAACACACTCAATAACCTGACCAATTACGGCTTCGATTCATGGCTGTTCCGTGCCCAGTATTCCTGGAAAGGCCGCTACATGGCTTCTGCCTCTGTCCGTGGCGACCGTAGCTCCCGCTTCGGTAGCAACAACCGCCTCGGTATCTTCCCGGCAGCTTCCATCGGCTGGCGTATGAGCGACGAACCGTTCATGCAGAATGCCACATGGATCACCGACCTCAAGCTTCGTGCTTCCGTCGGACAGACCGGAAATGCTCAGATCGGCAACTATGACTGGCTTGCTCTCTACGGAATTTCCACCATCTACATGGGTGACGGCAATTCTGTTGTCAACCAGGTATATCCCAAGCAGATTCAAAACGCCGACCTCGGCTGGGAAAAGAACACCCAGTACAACATCGGTATGGATGCCAATCTGTGGCAGGGCCTTTTGGGTGTGACAGTTGATGCCTATTATTCCAGGACCAGCAACATGCTGTTCAACGTTCCTGTTCCCGACGCTTCCGGTTTCGGTACATCCAACGTGAACATCGGATCCATGGAGAACAAGGGTATCGAACTGAACCTGACCTCCCGCAAGCACTTCAGCAGCGGTTTCTTCTATGATGCATACGCCAACTGGTCACTGAACCGCAACAAGGTTCTCCACCTTGGCGACGAAGATGCACCTCTCATCAAGACCGACTCTTCTGAGAAGGGATTCTATATCACCCAGGTAGGCCAGCCTATCGGCTGCTACTACTTGCTGGTTCAGGACGGTATCTTCCACAATCAGGAAGAACTTGCCAAGTATCCTCATTTCGAGAGCACCCAGGTCGGTGACTTCCGCTTCATCGATGTTGATGGAGACGGTGTCATGGAGGCTGATGACGACAGGGCCATCGTAGGTAACTACATGCCTGACTTCTATTACGGCTTCGGCTTCACCGTGGGCTACAAGGGACTTGACCTTACTGCAGCTTTCCAGGGTGTCTATGGCAACGAGATCCTTAACCTCGAGCGCCGTTACCTCTGCAACATGGAGGCTTCTTCCAACATGATGAAGCTCTCTCTGGAGCGTTTCCCTTACGGAGAACTCAACCGTGCTACCCGTAAATCTACCGGTAACAACGGTGCTTCGATGTCCACCTTCCATCTGGAGGACGGCTCATACCTGCGTCTTCAGAATCTTTCCATCGGCTACACCTTCCCCAAGAAGTGGTTGTCCAGGGCCAAGATATCGAATCTGAGAGTTTACCTGCAGGGTACCAACCTCTTCACTCTTACTAATTATACCGGATACAACCCTGAGGTGAACCGTCGTCCCGGCGATGCACTGAGGCCTGGAGAAGACTACTGCTCCTATCCGCTTTCCCGTACTTTCACCGTCGGTGTGAACTTTAATCTCTGATCGATATGAAAAAGATAACATATATTCTTTCGCTCGGTCTGCTGATGGTGTCTGCCGCTTCCTGCAGTGATGCATTCTTCGGACAGTATCCGAGCAACGACATCACCGAGGGCAACTTCTATCAGACCGAAGAAGATTTCAACCAGGGAGTCTATTCCTGCTACGCCAAACTGAAGACCCAGAGCGGTTTCTTCATCTCTGAGCTCGCTTTCAGGGCCGACGAGGCATATCTGGAATCCATGGCTGTTTCTACTCAGGACCGTTACGATCTGGACAACTTCCAGGAGAACTCGTCCAATCCTATTCTGTCGGCAGTCTGGGCGGCATGGTATAACGGTATTTACCGCTGCAATGACGTTCTGGACCATATGACGGAAGACATGCTTTCTTCTGCCAAGATGGCGCAGTACAGAGGCGAATGTCTGTTTATCCGCAGCTGGTACAACTTCAACCTCTACAAGGTATTCGGCGGCGTTCCTCTGATTACCAAGGTTGTTTCTCCTTCCGAGGCCAAGGGCATCAAGCGCTGCTCCGCAGACGAAATGCTTGAAAGACTCGAGACAGATCTTACCGAGGCCATCAAACTTCTCCCTCAGACCCGTCCTTCCGAGAAGGCCCGCGTGTCCAAGATCGCTGCTCAGGCCATGCTTGGCAAGGTGTACCTGACCTTCAAGAAGTATCCCGAGGCCCAGGCCATTTTTGCTGAAGCACTGAAGGATCCCAATTACGGTCTCATGGCAACGACAGCCGATGCTTTCAAGGTGGCAAACAAGATGAACAAAGAGTTCATTTTCGCCCTTTGCTACAACAAGAGCAATGACTTCGGTCACGGCTACTGGTGGTCCACAAATACCGACGTAGAGGCCGACCGCCACATCCCGTCCGAGCCTACTGCCGCATTGTTCGACAAGGAGAAGGATAACCGCTGGCCCCTGATCCACGATTTCATCAAGATCTCCAGCTCCGTGTATGCAATGCCCAAGTGGTATGATACCTACGATGCAACTTACACAACTCAGGTTGGCAACGATTTCCCGCTGATCCGTTACGCCGATATCACTCTGGGATATGCAGAGGCTCTCGGCCTTGGCGGCAACATCCCCGCTGCTATCCCGTATCTGAACATGACTCGTACCCGTGCCGGTCTGGCCGAACTGCCTGCTACGGCAATGTCTGAGTCTGCTTTCCGTCAGGAACTTGCCGACGAACTCGGCCGTGAGTTCACCTACGAGGGTCACCGCTGGTTCGATCTGGTCCGTCTCGGACTTGCCGTGGACTATTTCAAGTCTTTAGGTTACTCTCTGGACGACCATGAGCTCATCCTCCCGATTCCCAATGCACAGATCGAAATCTACAATAATGATTCTATACTCTGGCAGAATCCAGGCTATTAATATTTAAGTAATATGAAAAGAGTTTTTAATTATATACTGATGATGGCCTTCACCCTGACGCTCGCAGCGTCTTGCTGGAAGGAGCCGGTGTTCGAGAAGGATACTGCCAGGGCGGACCGTCATGAGGTGACTAACCTCAAGGCTGTTGCAGGCGACGGTGAGGTGGCCCTGACGTGGTCTCTTCCCGAAGGCCTGAACGCCTCTGAGTTCATAGTCTTCTACACCGATGCCCAGGCCGGTAAGATCGTGCTTCGTACCGGTAGTACTGAGACCAAATACACTGTGACCAACCTGAAGAACGGTGTTTCTTATATCTTCAACGTACAGGCTGTCTATGGTGACGTGATCTCGGGAGCTGTCTCCGTGGGTGCTACACCTCTCAGCACACGCTTTGCCGTGACCAATCTGCTGGCCGATGCCGAAAGCGGGAAGGTAACCCTCTTCTGGACTGCCCCCGTCTCGGACAAACTGACCGGCTATGTGATCACCTACACAAAGGATGGCGAGAATTTCCAGACCAAGGAGATCAACGACAAGAACGCAGTATCTTGCGTGATTGAAGGGCTCACCGATGACGTGACCTATACATTCACCGTGGTGGCTAAGTACAGCAACGGTAACAGTGATCCTGTTTCCGTCAGTGCCATGCCTGCCTTTGCTGTTCCTTATAAGCTCGAGAGCGAACTGACCGCAGTCGGTCTGCCTATTACGTTCACATTCAACCGCGAGGACTATCCGAGCGCAACAGATGTGAAGTGGACCTTCCCCGACGGCACGGTGCTTACTGGCGACGAGGTCAAGGGGGCTTTCTACAGTCCTAACCCTGCAGCCGTCGCTGTGCTTTCCGCAAAGGTGAACGGCTTAGAGAAAACTTGGAATATTTCCATCAATGTGCGTGAGTTCGTTATCAACGACAACGATTTCCCTTGCGACGGAAGCAACTACAACGGTTTCAAGGGCGGCGCTCCCATGTTCTCTCCCGATGGTAAGACCGTGTACAACTTGACTTTCAACAAGATCACGAACGTGATGGCTTATGACATCCTTTCAGGTGCCAAGAAGTGGACTTACACTGTAAATCACTCTTCTTATAACGGCCTCACCGTGAACCCTGTGACCGGTGATATCTACTTCGGAACTACGACCGCCGGCGATTTCTTCGCCCTGAGTCCTGACGGAAATCTGAGGTGGCAGTTCACCGAAGCCGGCAGCATGCAGAGCGCCAGCCCTGCAGTGAGTGCAGACGGTAGCGTGGTGTTCATCATCGATGCCCAGGGCAATACCTTCGCTCTTGATGCAGCCACCGGAGCCAAGAAGTGGAAGGTGGCACTCGGCGCCAAGGGTGCAGGTCTGCTTGTGAACGGAAATGACCTCGTGGTGCTCGTCAACGGTACCAGCAAGACTATCAACTGGCTCAATGCCTCGACTGGCGAAACCATCGTGAGCTACGACCAGAAGATCAAAGCTTCTGATATCTGCGGCGGCTTTGCTGTGTCTCCCGATAAGAAGTATGCCTACTATGGCCATAACAGCGGCGCCGTGTCGAAGATCGACCTGGCTGAGCGCAAGATTCTCGTCGATGCCAAGGTCATCGGCACCAACAACATGTGGGGTGCCGTGGTATCTCCCAACGGAGACGTGTTCTTCGGCAGCAAGGAGTCCAAGGCATTCTTGGTTGACGGCGACCAGATGGAGCTCAAGGCTACGTTTGATCCGGGTATCGGCTCAAACAACGGTTTCAACTATGCCCGTGCATGTTCCGACACTGATGGTAACTTCTATGTTTCCACCGGCCAGATCCAGAACATGAACTATGTGCTCAGTCACGAACTGACCGTGAAGGATTCGTTCCAGATCCCCGGCGACGGCAACAAGCAGATGGGTGGTAACAACTACCTTGACGGCATTCTGTACGCGTCATATATCGGTAAAAACGGCGACAACGGCCGCTTTGTCGGCAAGTATGTCGGTGGCAAGCGTTATATGGCTTACGGTATTGATATTTGCGGCAGTTGCTGCATTAAATAATGCGGCATAGCCACTTTTGTACGATGTTTCTCCTGCCGGCGCTCTTGCTGGCAGGAGGAATTTCGTGCGAAAAAAAGCCTTCAAACGAGGGCCAGATTGACCCGCGGACACTGATAGGAGGGGATTTTACCTTGGAGCAGAAGGAAAGTTTCGATGTGGTGTCCGGCGTCAAATATACTAAATACCTTCAGGACAGGCTCGGCGCCACTGTGCATGTGCTGTCTCTTGACATGGAATCCGGCGGTTTTGCCGTTGAGGCTTCCTTTGCAGATGGCATATGTCCTAATCCTTGTGACGAGTCTGCCAATAACGGCAAGAAACTCCGGGAGACGCTCTCGGAAAACATTGCGCGCCGTACTGCCTCCGGCGAGAATATCGTGTCAGGCATCAACGGCGATTATTATTCTACCCTGGGCGGATTTCCGCTGTCCTGCCATATCGAGGACGGCGAACCGGTGTTTGTGAACAACCCCTATGAATTGAGCAGGGAACCGTTCTTTGTTTATGGTTTGAGCATCTACAAAGACGGGACTTTCCGCTTCGGAGAACGAAAGGTTTCGATGAGCGCCTCCTTCGGCGGCAAAACGGTGTCGGTGTATTCGGTGAATGACACAATCGTGGCCCTGCACCCTAAGAGCCGTGCCGCAGCCTACAAAGGGGCTAATATTTACACCTACCGGTTCCGGGAGCAACCTTTCGCCTCCAAGCCTTCGATTGTGAACAAGATCGGTACGCAGGCGAAATTCATAGTGGCCCGGACCCGGGATGGACTCAAAATCAACGAAGGAGAGCAGGAGGCCGAAGTGCTCCAAGTTCTGGACGGCATACATGGCTCCCTGACAAAGGCTCCTTATGTGAGCGACCCGCGCGACTTTGTCCTGCAACTGACAGGAAATTCGGCGGATGCCCTGACACCGGTTCCGGGAGACAGAATCTCCGTCAAACTGGAGATGTCCCTTAACGGTGAAGTGAAGCCCATAGCCGCGCATATGGGAGGTAAGTATTTGTATGTCAAGGATGGAAAGGCCGGGACGGGTACCGACGACCCTCACGCTCCCGCGCACACCTCTGTTTTTGGCTGCGATAAAGAAGGCAGGCACCTGATGCTGGTATGCATCGCAGGCAGCATGTCTTTCTATGACCATTACAAGATTTGCCTGGAACTTGGAATGCACCAGGCGCTGAAGGTCGATGGCGGCGGCTCGACCGAAATGTGGGTGAAGAAGAATGGTAACGGAACCATTATCTGCCCCTCGACTGATTCGCGAGGAAACGAGCGAAGCAATATGAATTATCTATTAGTGAGACAGTTATGAGAACTTGGACAGGCTTTATGTGTGCGGCCATGCTGCTACTTTCTTGTAGCGGAAAATCGGACGGTGGTAACGGTTCGTCTCTGAATCTGCTTATCAGCATGCGGGAGTATTCCACTCCGTCATGTGTTGAGGTTTATCATCAGTGGACCGGTACAGAAGTTATTGGAATTTGCGGAGAAGACGCAGATTATGAGAAAGTGTCGCCCGTGACGACCGATGGCACGTCTGCCCGTTGTCTTGTTGCTACAGCGGGGAAGAAAGAGCTGAGCATCTTTGGCCGCTATCCTTTCGATGCCCCCATCACGTGGGACGGCAAGTCGGTGCGGTACTCAATTCCGACGGTTCAGGACGGCTCCATAATCCCCATGGCATGTGGTGTCGCAACAGGCGTTCCCGGTTCTTATAGCCCTACATGCCTGGTTATGAAGCCGGTTTACCGGGTGATACCTGTCCGTATTGAACGGGTTCCGCATAAGGTTAAGTCGCTGACCATCCGTCCTGGCGACGGTGGACTCTTCGCTGGCAATTGTACAAAGGATTGTGCTACCGGAAAAGTGAGCGCATCCGAATCTACTATAAAAGTTTTGCTGCCCAGTCCCTTGGACTGCAGAGAAGGCGCCGTGATTCCTGTCATGGTGGCCGATGTGGACCTGCCTGGCGGACTGATGGCTGAAATTGAAATGGATAACGGGGAGAAAACAGTTATCCCAGATATAGACGCTTATATAAAATTGATCAATACTCCCTACACGCTGGGAACGTCCCTCGGCATTAATTCCTCGCAGACAAAGGCTCAGATGCAGAGGATCAAGGATGCCGGTATAGAGTGGGTGGAAGTGACCTGCAATTCGTTCCAGCGCAAAATTCCCGAAGCGGAGTGGGAAACCCGCGCCGAGAATATCCGCAAGATTATTGCCGACCTCGGGCTTAAAGTTTGGTCATGCCACCTGCCTTTCAGCGGGACACTGGACATTTCGGTGCTGGACGATGCTCAGAGGGCCAAAAATGTTGAGCTTCAGAAAAGGATGATCCGTCTTTGCGGCGAGAAATACCATCCCAAGAGGCTTGTGCTGCATCCCAGCAGCGAACCTATTTCCGACGGCGACAGGGCCAAGCGCCTCGAGAACGCCCGGGCTTCCATCGGGGAACTGCTTCCCGTAGCCAAGGAAATCGGTGCAGTTCTTTGCATCGAGAATCTGCCCCGGACCTGTCTGGGAAGGGTGACGTCAGAGATGCGCTATATGATTGAACCCTATCCCGAAGTGATGGTTTGCTTCGATGTTAACCATCTGCTGATAGAGACTCATGAGAAATATTTTGCCGTTTTGGGCGACCGGATAGGTAATGTACATATATCAGACTACGACCGGATAGATGAGCGGCATGCTCTTCCCGGCGACGGCGTCATTGACTGGCCGGCCCTGCATTATATGCTGCGCCTGAGTGGGTACGACGGCATTTTCATGCACGAGGTGAAGGCTGGAAAGGGCACTCCCGCCCAGATTGTTGAGAGATATAACACTGTGATTTTTAAGAACTATGAGAAGTAGAACCATTCTTGGCCTTATAGGCATTTGGGCCATTGTTTCCTGTGTAGCATGCAATAAAGACAATGGCAAAGAGAAACCTTCCGACGGAGAAATTGTCTCCAAAACCACAGTTACGTTCGGAAGTTCAAGGTATGTTAACGGACTCTTGCGGTCTTTTGCCCTCAAAGCTGGCGACGAGGTGGCCTTGGAGCATGTGGCATCGGGGGAACGCAGCGTTGCTTCGCCGGTGACGGTCGGAAGCAACTCGTCAATGTTCCTATTCGACCTTAAGAAACC
This sequence comes from uncultured Bacteroidales bacterium, assembly GCA_946403855.1. Lineage (GTDB taxonomy): Bacteria > Bacteroidota > Bacteroidia > Bacteroidales > UBA932 > Cryptobacteroides. The sequence continues at coordinate 16,760 of CAMJBH010000020.1, read as the reverse complement.
TGCCACCGGAGACCTTTTGCTCGGTTATTATCCCGTTTCTGCGAATATAACAGTGCAAGCTTCGGGCGTGGGCTTTTCTTTCCCTGCTGCCCAGGACGGTACCGATTTCGATCCAATGTACCTCGGGACTACCAAAAATTCCGGTTCCGCTTATGCGGGTAACACGGTAATCCTTTCCCCGATGTCGGCCATCGTGCAGGCCATGGTGCAGAAAGGACTTTATTCCGTCGTCAAAGCGGAACTTAAGGGAAATGAAGGAGAAGGAATTTCTGGTAATGTGACTTATGATTTTGAGCAGCAGGTTGTCGTGGAAGGTTCCGGCAAGACCATTACCGTGACCCCGGCCAGTCCTCTTGACTGTTCCTCGGAAGCACAGACTATCCCTGTCATACTCCCGCCGGTCAACTTCAAGAGCGGCTTTACCATCACCTATACTCTGTCCGACGGTGAAACGATAGAGTATGTTACCAAAGATCCGGTATCACTCGCCCCTGGTGCGATTATGAATACCAATCCCGCCAGCAGCGGACGTCAGCTTCTGGCTTGCGGCGGCGGCAGGGTATATCTTATTGACGAGAAACTTGCTTCGGCAACCGGTGATTATAAGTCTGGTCTGCTCTGGACCTGGATTGCCCGTGAACACGCTTCCGAGATTGGCCGCAGTATTGCTGATGACGACCATATCGACGACGCCAAACCGGTGGACGGCAACAAGAATATATTGGTCACAAGTTCTAACGGCTGGGCTGCCCTCGTGGAGATCGAGACCGGGAAGGTCCTCTGGTCTGCCAAAGGCATTGCCAACGCGCATTCCGCTGAGGTTCTGCCCAATGGCAGGATTGCTGTTGCTGTGTCCGACGGCGGTGATGTGGTGAAGATATACAATCGTTCTACTCCCGACACTCCGCTTGCTTCGTATAGCCTGAAATCGGCCCACGGAGTCGTCTGGAGCGAGAAGATGCAGCGGCTGTATGCAATAGGCGCCACCTCCGTGCAGATTTATAAGCTTAAGAACTGGGATGGCGGTGCTCCTGAACTGGAACTGGAACGTACCGAATCGTCCAGCGGCTTTGTGACCGGTTTGCATGACATGACACTGGTCGATGAGAATACCTTGATAATGGGTGGCAACAAGGCTGCGCTCTTTGATATGAATACGCGCGCCTTTACTTCTCTGCCGCATTTCAGCTCCTATGCAGGTGTCAAGTCTATCAATTACAACCCTTCCACTGGAGAAGCATACTACACCTATGCATGGAACGGTAATTCCGAAGGTGCCTTCGCTTGGTCAACCCATACCATCCGCTATACTGACGATATTTTTGCCAACGATGGCGGCGTGGACAAGAAGACAATAAAGGTGAATGATATAAACATGTACAAAGTACGCGTATTCAACTGGTAATATCATCTTTGCTCTTGTCTGCTGCAATGCTGACAGGCGCACCGTCCGAGACTCCGGCCATGGCCGCGGTTCCGGACGGTCCCGTTGTTAGCCTAAGGGTACGCAGGGCCACTGTGAAGTCGGTGCTGCGCCGCCTGGAGCGGGAAAGCGGCTGCAGTTTCGTGTATTCCGACTCTGAATGGGACCTTCGCAGGAGGGTTGCTCTGCGGGTGGATGAAAAACCGCTTTCCGAGGTGCTCGAGTCATTGTTGCCAGACGCTTCTGTGTCTTTTTTCGGGAAGCAGGTGATCATCACCCGTCCGGGCGGAGTGCCACAGACACCACGCCGGAGCAGTCCGGTTGTGCTTGAGGCCGCAACCGAAGAGGGAGAAGGGGAGTTGCTGGCTGCCGCGGTAGTTGTCGATATCGGATATGGCAGTCAGGAGTGGCACGATGTCAGTACAGCTATTTCTACCATCAGGGCTTCGGATTGGGAAGGAGAACTGGCTGGCGACTTCAGGGAGGCTTTGACCGGCCGTATGCCCGGAGTGCATGTGGCAACTCTTGGAGGCCAGCCGGACGGCAATGTGTCCGTCCGCGTCAGGGGCATCCAGAGTGCGACGGCGGGGAATGAACCTCTGTATGTCATAGATGGTATCCCGTGCGATTCCCGGTCTTTTTCGAATGTCGAAATCGCTGATATCGAGAGCATTGAAGTGCTTAAAGACGCTTCGGCCGCTGCTATTTACGGATCGCGCGGGAGCTGTGGAGTAGTGCTTGTGACTACGCGCAAAGGCTCTCTGTCGCGTGTTCCGCGCATCCGTTTCGAAAGTCAGGCCGGTGTGGCGACCGTTTCGCATAAAATCAATTTGCTGAATGCCGCCGAGTTTGCCAAGCTCTATTGCGAAGCCCGGGACGGCTCATATCTGGCCAGCGTGCCCACAGGCACCATTTCCGACCCCGACCATCTGCGGCCGGAAACTTACCATCGGAGCGACCCTTTGCTGCGCTTGTATTTGAATTCGGACAAGTCGGGCCTTACCGATACCGATTGGCAGGATGCCATTTTCCGCCCCGCCTTCTATCAGAATAATTCGCTCTCTGTCAGCGGCAGTACGTCAAATCTAAGGTATTATATAGGAACCAGTTACTTGCAGCGGCAGGGGACAATTATAGGCTCAGGTTTCAACAGGCTCGGGGCCCGGCTCAATCTGGACGGCCGGTCACGCCGCTGGAGCTGGGGCGTGGGACTCTCGCCGGCCTGGTCGCGGACCGACCACGTCGATGCCGAGGCGCAGTATAACGACGACGGTGTCATTGCCTCTGCATTGATGGCGCCGCCTGTTTTCCCTGTGTACAACCAAGATGGCAGCTACAACTGGGACATGAACGGCTATCTCCGCTACCACCTTTGGGATACTCAGGTCAATTCAGTGCTCAATCCTGTGGCCCTGGCCCGTGAAATCCAGGACAGGAGGGAGAATATGACGCTCTACGGTAAGGCTTACATCGGACGGGAATTCCTTCCCGGACTTGAGTTCAGGATGACTTTTGGAGCGGATGTTTATGGATATGACCGGCTCTACTACCGTCCTTCGACGCTGGTGATACGTGAGCGTTACAACAATGGTGAATATCAGCTGTCCAGGCCATTGGCTATAGCTCAATCCGACAATTACTACCATTGGACTTTGTCTGACCAGTTGTCTTGGCAGCGCCGTTGGGGGAATCACCGCCTGGATGCGGTTGCCGTTTGGGAAGCGGAAAAGCAGGTGTACAGGAAACTGAGCGTTGAATCGCGAGGTACGGCAGGAGACGATAAAATCAGGACCACGTTCTCGGGCATTCCAGACCCTAAAACTACGTTCAACGACCAGACTGCCTATACTTTTGCTTCCTGGCTGCTCCGCGCCCAGTATGCCTATAAGGGCCGCTATTTACTCTCTGCCTCTATCCGCGGTGATGCGTCGTCCCGCTTTTCGCCCTCGTCTCGCTGGGGCTTTTTCCCGGCGATGTCTGCGGCCTGGATAGCCTCCGAAGAACCTTTCATGGCCGGTTTTGACTCCCTGGACATGCTTAAATTCCGTCTTTCCGCCGGGCAGACAGGCAATGCGCAGATAGGGAATTGGGAGTATCTGGCATTGTATGGAATGTCGTCCGTCTATATGGGGGAAGGGAATTCTACGGTCAACCAGATATATCCCCGGCAGATTGCCAATCCCAACCTGGGTTGGGAGAAAAACACTCAGTTCAATTTTGGCACAGACCTGTCTCTTTGGGGAGGAATGCTTTCTGCGACGGTAGATGCGTACTACTCCAGGACGACTGGAATGCTGTTCGATGTCCCGGTACCTGCGGCATCAGGGCTCGGGGAGGCCAGAATGAACACTGGCTCGATGGAAAACAAGGGCGTGGAACTTGAGCTTTCTTCTGCCCGCAAGTTCTCTTCCGGCTGGTCTTATTCGGTGTCGGCCAATTGGACTCTCAACCGCAATAAAGTGCTGCACCTTGGGCCCGATGGCGCGCCCATCATCAAACAGTCCGATTATAGCGGGGCTTATTATATCACGCAAGTCGGGCAGCCGATAGGATGCTATTACTTGCTTGTGCAGGATGGAATTTTCCATAACCAAGAAGAACTCGCGTCTTATCCGCATTTTGAATCGACCCAGGTAGGGGACTTCCGGTTTATCGATGCCGACGGCGACGGTATTCTTGAGGCAGATGACGACCGCGCCATCGTGGGAAACTACATGCCGGATTTCTATTACGGCCTTTCTGCTGCCGCCAGTTGGAAAGGGCTGGAACTGGCGGCTGATTTCAATGGCGTCTATGGCAACGAAATTCTCAACCTCGAGAGGCGTTACCTATGCAACATGGAGGCGTCAGGAAACATGATGAAAGAATCCCTTCAACGCTTTCCGTACGGCGAACTCAACCGTTCTACCCGCAAGTCAACGGGAAACAGCGGCTCTTCTATCTCGACTTTTCATATTGAGGACGGATCGTTTTTCCGCCTGAGGAAACTTTCCCTGAGTTATACTTTCCCGCTCAAAGGGCGCAGCGGCGGATCCTTGAAAATATACGTTCAGGGAACCAATTTGTTCACTCTGACCAACTATACCGGCTACAATCCCGAAGTCAACAGGAATGTCAGTGACGCCATGCGTCCTGGAGAAGACTACAGCTCGTATCCATTGTCCCGCACTTATACCGCAGGTTTGATTTTAGCGAAATAATGCGTACTTTTGCGCAATGGACTCTCAGTCGGATCATATGCTGCTGCAGCAGTTGCGGGATTCCGATCAGGATGCTTTGTGCACCCTGTATCTCAAATATGCAGGTGCTGTGCGGCTGTTCGCGTTTGAGCTGTTGAAGGATCAGTCTGACGCAGAGGACATTACTCAGGATGTATTTCTGAAACTCTGGAATGCCAGGGAAGTGCTCCCCGAGATTGACGCTGTGCGGCCTTATCTGCTTCAAATGACGCGGAACAGTGTTTTCAACCTGCTCCGGCGCCGTAAGGCCAGGGGCGCGTATGTCGAGTTTTCCGTGCATTATCATCCGAAAGCTGACCCCGAGAAAGTAACGGCTGAAGACCTGCTTCGGGTAATCGACGACGAACTGATGGAACTTCCTGATAATCAGCGTGCCGCTTTTGCCATGAGCCGCTATGACGGCAAGTCCTACGAGGAGATTTCTTCCTCTCTCGGCATTTCTCGTAAGACCGTTCAATACCACATCTCCCGCGTGCTCGAGCGCCTGAGGAGATTGTTGAAGTAGTTTCTTACGGCCTCCAAAATGCAAACGCCGCACAAAAGTGCGGCGCTTGTGTGATGATTGTATCTTGCGGAAAGACAGGGATTCGAACCCTGGAACCGCTTTGGGCGGTCACACGCTTTCCAGACGTGCCTCTTCAGCCACTCGAGCATCTTTCCTTTGGGACTACAAAGGTAATAACTTTTTCGATAAATTTATCTGAAAGGCAAAAAAATCTGTCAATTATCGTATTTTTGTATTTGATATGAGAACTATCAAGGATACCATTACCCTTCAGGATGCGGAGCGGCTCACCGGGCCTGCGGCGTTTAACCTTATGCTCAAACCGGCCGGTTCTCTGTGCAATCTCGACTGCTCCTACTGCTACTACCTTGACAAGTCGGAAATCTACGGCGGACGCGAGCCCCGCATGACCATACCCGAGTTGGAGCGCTACGTACGCACCTACATCGAAGCCTGCGGAATAGAAGACGTGACCTTCAACTGGCACGGCGGCGAGCCCCTCATACTGGGTCTCGACTTCTACAAAAAAGCCGTCGAATTCGAAAAAAAGTATGCGGGAGGCAAGCGTATCCACAACACGCTCCAGACTAACGGGACCCTCATCACCCCCGAGTGGGCCGACTTTTTTGCTTCCGAACAGTTTCTGCTCGGCGTGTCCATGGACGGCCCGGCCGAAGTTCACGACAGGTACCGCCGCGACAAAGGGGGACATCCAAGTCATGACAGGGTTATCGAAGGCATAAGGAAACTCTATGCCGCCGGAGCTCAGTACAACATCATGGCCACGATCAACAGCGCTTCCGAGGGCAAAGGCCTCCAGGTGTACCAGTACCTCAAGGGGCTTGGAAGCGATTACATACAGTTCTCTCCGGTGGTGGAGCATGTGGTTTATCCGCTCCGAGGCGGCAAACCCGACAAACACGCCCGCCCGCATATTGTCGATCCTTCCGAAGAAGGAGCCACCCTTGCCCCCTGGTCCGTGAGCCCGGTGGGCTTCGGCAAATTCATGTGCGACATCTTCGAATACTGGGTACGTCACGACGTGGGCCGAACCTTCGTCAACTTCTTCGACTGCACTCTGGCCAACTGGTGCGGGGTGATGCCCGGAACTTGCAGCTTCGCCGAGACCTGCGGCGGCAACGCCGTGGTGGAGCACAACGGAGACGTCTATTGCTGCGACCATTTCGTGTATCCTAAGTACTTGCTGGGCAACATCTACCGCGACGACCTCGGAACCATGATGCAGTCCCCGGTCCAGGTTAAATTCGGCATCGACAAGCGTAATTCGCTGCCTCGTAAGTGCTTGCGCTGCGAGGTGTGGTCTTTGTGCCACGGCGGTTGCCCTAAGCACCGCTTCAATGTGACAGACACCGGGCAGACGGGACTCAATGCCCTGTGCGAGGGCTACCGCATGTTCTTTACCCGCAGTGCCGATGCCATGAAGCGTATGAAAGCTTTGCTGGAAGAAGGAAAGGCGCCTGCGCTGGTGATGATGCAGCGTTAGCTTTTTTGCCCGGAAATAGTTATTTTTGTTGGAATGGGTGAATTGAAGAATGACATACAGTTCCTGCCAGGCGTGGGACCCAAACGCGCGGCCCTTATCAAGAGGGAGCTGGGGATCAACACGCTCGAGGACCTGATTCATTTCTACCCGTTCCGCTATATAGACCGAAGCAGCATCACTCCAATAGCCTCCGTGAGCCCGGATGTGGCCTACGTCCAAGTACGGGCCAGGGTCGTTTCCCGCAACCTCATCAACATAAAGCATTTGAGCGTGATGGTAGAAGACGATTCCGGCCGCATGGAAATGGTCTTCTTCAAAGGCGTAAAATGGACCTTCGACAGGTTGGAGCCGGGCCGGGAATTCATCTTTTTCGGCAAGCCTCAGCTATACAACGGGAAGCTGAACATGGTTCACCCCGAGGTGGATTCCCCGCAGGAGAACACGTCTTCCCGCGGAGTCCTCACGGGCGTGTATCCAAGCACGGAAAAGCTTAAGGCCGGCGGCATTACGGGTAAGGTAATGTGCAAGCTGCAGAGCGCCGCAATCTCCCTTTGCCTTAGTGAAATCACCGAAAACCTGCCGGACTCGATACGTAACGGGCATGGCTTGTGCCCGCTTCAATATGCCATCAAGAACATCCATTTTCCCGATGACACCAGGGCTCTGGAACTGGCATCCAGAAGACTTAAGTTCGAAGAACTGTTTTTCCTTCAGCTGAGCTTGCTGAAGCAGAAATATGTGCGGAGCCGCGCCGTCAATGGCATAGCCATGCCGGTGGTGGGCGCGCCCTTCCATGCATGCTATAATGCTCTGCCGTACTCACTTACCGGAGCGCAGCAGAGGGTCATAAGGGAGATACGCAGCGATATGGCCAGCGGAAGCCAGATGAACCGGCTGCTGCAGGGAGACGTGGGCTCGGGAAAGACTATGGTCGCTGTGCTCAGCTGCCTGATTGCGGTAGGCAACGGATATCAGGCATGTATTATGGCTCCTACGGAAGTGCTTGCGCAGCAGCATTTTGCCAACATTCAGAAGTATCTCGCCCCGACAGGGGTAAGGTGCGCCCTCCTCACCGGCAGCACCACCCGCAAGGAGAGGCGCCCGCTGCTTGAAGGTCTTGCTTCAGGCGAAATAGGTATCATTGTGGGCACTCACGCCTTGATAGAGGATACGGTGAAGTACAAAGCTCTGGGACTGGCTGTTATAGACGAGCAGCACAGGTTTGGAGTGAGCCAGCGCGCCAGCCTGTGGTCCAAAGGGCCGGGGCAGGGGAGCAGCGTCCCTCCGCATGTGCTGGTTATGACCGCCACGCCTATTCCACGCACTCTCGCCATGACCTTGTATGGGGACCTGGATGTGTCGGTAATAGATGAAATGCCGCCCGGACGCAAGCCGGTGCAGACGATGCTTATAGGTCAGAACCGCCTTCCCGGAATGTACCGTTTTATCAAGGACCAGATTGCTATGGGACGTCAGGCCTTTGTGGTGTACCCTATGATCTTCATCAATGAGAAGATGGAAGATGTGAGCAATGTGGAGCAGGGTTATGAAGACATTGTGAAAGAATTCCCGCTCGAAGAAGGGTACAAAGTTGCAATCGTGCACGGACAGCAGTCGAATGACGAGAAAGCGTTCAACATGAAGGCTTTTGTGGACGGCAGGGCCAATATCCTGGTATCTACGACCGTAATCGAAGTGGGCGTGGACGTGCCCAATGCCAGCGTGATGGTGATACGCAGCGCCCAGCGCTTCGGTCTGAGCCAATTGCATCAGCTCCGCGGGCGAGTGGGGCGAGGTGCCGAGAAATCATATTGCATCTTGGTCAAGGACCCCAAAACAGGAGCCGAAGCCCTTAAGCGGCTTGAACTGATGTGCTCCACTGAAGACGGATTCGAGATAGCCGAGCAGGATATGAAGATGAGGGGCCCCGGCGACCTGGAAGGGACGCAGCAGAGCGGACTGCCTGTATCTTTGAATATTGCATCGCTCTCCCGTGACGGTTTGCTCCTTGAGGAGGCCCGCCATTGCGCCCAGGATGTCCTGGACGCCGATCCTTCGCTGCAGTCTCCCGCGAATGCACCGCTCCTGCGCGAACTCAGGAAAGATAAGTATAACATAAAAGATTACAGCAACATATCTTGATTTTTACTATATTGCAAAAAAATATTCATCTATGTTACCTACTATTATCGTTATCGCAGTCGTAGTACTTATTGTGTTGTGGGTCATTGCTGTCCAGCGCAAGCTTGTGAATGCCGAAGAACTGGTCAAGAATGCCATGAGTCAGATAGGCGTACAGCAGTCCAGCCGCTGGGATGCGCTCACTGGCCTTGTGGAACTGATCAAGTCCTACAATGAACATGAGTACAACACTCTTAAAGATGTTATAGCCAGCCGTTCGGGCATCGACGCCAACAGCACGGCCGCCGAGGCCCAGGCTCAGGAGGACCTGCTCGAGCAGGCTCTCGTTCAGGTGAGGGCAATCTCTGAGCAGTACCCCAACCTCAAGGCCGACGCCATGTACACCAAGACTATGGATTCGGTTAACACCTACGAGAATCAGGTGCGTATGAGCCGTATGGTCTATAACGATACTGTGACACGGTATAATCGCCAGATACGCCAGATTCCCGACAGCATAGTGGCCGGTCTGTTCCATTTCGTCGAGAAGCAGTATCTGAAGGATAATGTGGCCAAGGCCGACAGGCCTTCGCTCAAGATCTAAGCAGCCTGGATGAAAAAATTCTTCCTGACTCTGCTGGCAGCGATGTCGGCATTTTGCCTGTATGCTTATGACCCTTCAATCAAGGACATAAGCATACAAGTCACTCTTGCCGAGAACGGCACGGCCCATATTGTCGAAGTGTGGGACGTTGTGGTGGCGTCGGGAACGGAATGGTATCTGGTGCGGAATAATCTGGGAGACATTGACATTCTCAACCTGGCGGTTAAGGACGAAGCCGGCAACGAATTTACAAACATAGGCGTATGGGACGTGGACCGCACGCTCGAGCAGAAAACACTTAAGTGCGGCCTGCACAGTACTGGAGACGGATATGAAATCTGTTGGGGCGTAGGCAGTTACGGCCCCCATGTCTTTACCGTGAGCTATGACATGACCAACGCCGTGAAGTCTCTCAACGATTATGACATGCTACATCTGCAGCTGATCAGCGACCGTCTGTCTTCTCCTCCGGATCATGTGAGCCTCGAACTCAAGGCACCGGTGCCCCTTGGAGAGGATAATTCCAGGATTTGGGCCTTTGGATACGAAGGTAAGATAGACTGGCAGCCGGACGGAAGCGTGAAGGCTGAATCTTCCGAGCCTTTTATCTCGGAGAGTTCCATGATCGTGCTGATGCGTTTCGACAAGGGCATTTTCGAGTCGTCCAGCGTTAGGGATAAGGATTTCTCCTCTGTGCTTGACAAGGCTTTGGACGGGAGCTTCTATCCAGATGAGAGCGAGGATTCCCTTATTTTTACCATCCTCGGAATTATTATCTTTCTCGGAACCGTATTTTTGTTTGTCTTGACTCCGATTTTGTCCTTGCTCAGGGCATTGGGCCTGATAAACAATACCGACCGGCGCAGGATTAAGGGTATTTTCGGGGTCCGCCGCCTTCCCAAAAAACCGGAGTGGGAGAGGGCGCTGCCGTTCGGCGGTGATATTTACGAAACTTATTACATCGCCTCGCATCTTAAAGGAGTAGATGACAATAAATTTACGGTATTGTCGTCCATGATTCTGAAGATGATCATGAACGGCACGATCGTCAGGCACGCCGACGCCAAGGGCAAAAATGAGTTCTACTTTGCCGGAGAAAAAGCCGAAGGCATGTGCACGGCGGAAAATAAATTGCTGGCCGTTCTAAAAGAAGCTTCCGGGCGGGACGGTGTGCTTCAGGAGAAGGAATTCAAGAAGTGGGCTGGATCTCATGTCAGCAAGATACGGGAATTGATAACATCGATCAAGGTGCAGGTACTGGAGAATTTCAGAACAGATGAGATGACTGAGGGCATGGGGGGCTACAGCGTGCTGGAACTTAACGAAAAAGGCCGGTCTGCTGCATTGCAGGCCCTGGGATTCAGGCAGTTCCTGAAAGATTTCACGCTTGTGAACGAGCGCTATCCCTCTGAGGTTCATCTGTGGAAAGACTACCTTGTCATGGCGTCTTTGTTCGGAATTGCCGGAAAAGTGGCGGAAGAGATGAAGGCCATGGCTCCTAATCTTAAAGACTATTCCATGCTGCCGGTTAAGGATCTTTCAGACTTGGTGGTCTTTACGGACACCCTCGGAAGAATTGCCAGAAACAGTTATGTCTCATATTCCAGTCCTTCATCCCGAGGTTCTTCAGGCGGAGGCCGTTCTTCCGGCGGCTTCGGAGGGTTCTCTTCGTTCGGAGGCGGCGGTGGTTTCTCTGGCGGCGGTTCCGGCGGCGGAAGCAGATAAGAAATTAAAATCAAACAATATGAAAAAAGTCATTGCGGGCTTTGCAGCCTTTCTTGTACTTATGAGTTGTACCCAAAAAGAAGAGGGCGGCGCTTATGCCGGCCCTGCCCAGATTGAAATCAAAGACGGAGTCATGACTCCGGAGACGCTCCTCTCGCTGGGACGCTTGAGCGATCCCCAGCTGAGCCCGGACGGCAAACATATACTCTACGGCGTCTCATGGAACGATATTGCAGCCAATAGGAGCTGCCGTAACCTGTGGATGTGCAACACCGACGGCAGCGACAATGTACAGCTGACACGGTATGCCAAGAGCGTCAGCAATGCCCGCTGGAGCCTGGACGGCAAAAGCATATTCTTCATACAGGGCGGTCAGATCTGGAAGGCACCCCTGAACGGCGGGAAGCTTGGAAAGAAAGTCAAGCTCAGCGAAGTCCCTGCGGGGATTAGCGAGTTCAAACTCTCGCCTGACCAGGGTCAGGTTCTGTATATTACCACCATCAAAAATGCCAAGGTGGAGCAGCCTGCAGACTCCGACCCTGCCCTTGACAAGGCGAATGCCTATGCCACCGAAGACCTTATGTACAGGCACTGGGACCATTGGGTGACCGAGACTCCCCGCAGCTGCGTGGCATCCCTTTCAAATGGTCTCATCACTCCTGAGAATTCGCTTGACATACTGGGCGACGAGCCCTGGGAACTCCCCACGGAGCCCTTCGGAGGCGCCGAGCAACTGGACTGGCATCCTGACGGACGTCACATCGCCTACTCCTGCCGTAAACTTGCCGGCAAGCAGTATGCTTTCAGCACCAACACCGGCATCTATGTATATGACCTGCTGACAGGGGAGACCGTTCCGGTGAAGACCGACGGCGGCTACGACACCGACCCTGTGTGGAGCCCCGACGGCAGCCATCTTGCCTGGATATCCATGGCCCGCGATGGCTATGAGGCTGATGCGCAGCGCATTATGGTGGCAGATGTGGAGGCGTCACAGGAGTCGGAAGGACAGAGCTTCGGGCTCAGCTTCGGCCCTTCACGCCAGCTGGCAGCCTCCCTTGACCGCGATGCGGCCGGCCTGGCCTGGCATGAAGACGAGATATGGTTCAACGCCCTCATCGACGGGGTGCAGGCCATATTCAAAGTGGACCTTGCAGACAAGTTGACCCGTGTTACTCCCGCCGACTGGCCATACGACTTCTTTACTCCTTTCGGATGGGATGGCGGGCGCCTGCTCACCAGCTTCTACTCCCTTCATTTCCCTCTGGAACTGGTGGCGGTGGAGCCGGAAAAGGAAGCCTTCGGTAACATCACCGAGGTCAACCGCTTCATTTTTGACCAGCTGGACGATGTGCGCACGGAGAGCGTTTACGTTCCGACCGTTGATGGCAAGCAGATGCAGTGCTGGGTGATGTATCCTCCCAAGTTCGACGCATCCAAGGTGTATCCGGCTATCGAAATCGTGCTCGGGGGCCCTCAGGGCACTAATTCCCAGGACTGGAGCTACCGCTGGTGCTATCGTCTGATGGCCCAGCAAGGCTACATTGTCATCATGCCCAACCGCCGCGGCACCACCGCCTTCGGACAGGAGTGGAAGGAGCAGATAAGCGGCGACTACTGCGGCCTGAACATGCAGGATTATCTGAGCGCAGGTCGCTACATCAAGGAGCAGCCATACGTGGGCAAGCTCGCCTGCGTCGGTGCTTCCTACGGCGGCTATTCGGCATATATGCTTGAAGGGCTGCACGGAGACCTGTACGACTGCTTCATAGCCCACGCCGGCATCTTTGACGAGGAAAACCTGTGGTACACGACAGAAGAGATGTGGTTTGCCAACTGGGATAACGGCGGTCTTACCGAGTATGCCTATGATCCGGACGCCCCCATGGGTCCTGCCGGCGACGGCATCACTTTCGGCGGCATGCAGCAGGCAGGAGCCCCTTATGCGGTCACTCCCAAGGCCCGCAGGCACTATGCCAATTCTCCCAAGTCCATGGTCACCAAGTGGCATACGCCCATCCTTTGCATACACGGCGGTATGGACTTCCGCATCCCTTATGAGCAGGGAATGGCCGCTTTCAACGCTGCCCAGATGATGGGCGTGCCCAGCAAGCTGGTCATTTTCCCCGACGAGACGCACTGGGTGCTGCAGCCTCAGAATGCTCTCTACTGGCACAGGACCTTTTTTGAGTGGCTCGACCGCTGGATGCACTGATGAAGGTTTGGCAAGAAAGAACATCGCTGCTGCTCGGAGAAGAAGGCCTTGACCGCCTCTCGGCGAGCCGTGTTGCCGTTGTCGGTATCGGCGGGGTAGGGGCCATGGCCGCGGAAATGCTTGTACGGGCAGGCGTGGGGCACATGGTCCTCATCGATGCGGATACGGTGTCGGAGAGCAATCTAAACCGGCAGCTTCCAGCCCTGCGCTCGACGCTGGGCCGCAGCAAGTGCTCCGTGATGAGAGACAGGCTGCTGGATATCAATCCGGAACTCGATCTGGAGTGCGCGGAAACGTATCTGGACGAGCAGCACATCCCTTCGGTCTTGGGTTCCTATGCGCTGGACTGCGTGGTCGATGCGATAGATACCTTGAGCCCAAAGATCGCCCTGATCCAGTATTGCCTGTCATCCGGTATATTCCACGTGAGTTCGATGGGCAGCGGTTCCAAGACCGATGCTACAAAGGTGCGCCTGGCCGACATTTCCGGCACTTATCAATGCCCTTTGGCACATATGCTCCGCAAGCGGCTCCACAAACTCGGCATCACAAGTGGCTTTCCTGCAGTGTTTTCCACCGAGAAACCCAGAAAAGAATCGGTAGTGCTGGAAGAGAGCCGCAACAAGAAGTCCCAGACCGGAACGGTGTCGTATCTGCCTGCTGTTTTCGGCTGCGTTTGTGCCCAGGCCATAATTCAACATATTGTAGGTATCGAACATAATTGCTAACTTTGCAGGCTATGTTTACTGTACGTGAAGTCAAAACCCGATCCGATTTGATGAAGTTCATCAAATTCCCGGACGAACTGTACCGCGATTGTGCGCAATACGTGCCTGCACTTCATTCAGACCAGGTTCATTCGCTTACCAAATGTGCCAGTCTGGAGTATTGCAAGCGAAAAATGTGGCTTGTAACAGACGGAAAAGCCATTGTGGGGCGTATCTGCGCCATGATTAATCCCCGTTACAACGAACGTTACTCCACAAAGCGGGTGCGTTTCGGGTGGTTCGACTGCATCAACAACGAAGAAGTGGCCCGGCTGCTGATTTCGACAGCGGAAGAATGGGCCCGCGGCGAGGGCATGACTGAGATACATGGCCCGCTCTATTACAATACCTTAGGCAAGCAGGGCATGCTTGTTGAGGGCTACGAGAACATTCCTCCGTTCAACTGTATTTACAATTTCCGGTACTACAACGACTTGATGGCCAAGCTCGGTTTCGAGAAGGAATGCGACTGGGTGCAGTACAAAATGGTTGCCAATCACGGGGTGCCCGAAAAGGCCCGCAGGGTGGCCAAGTTGGTAGAGGAACGTTACAACCTGCATTTCGGAAGCCTGGATGAGCTTAAGAAAGACAAGAATCTGGTGCATAAGTTCTTCAGGGTGTACAGTGACAGTTTCTCCAAGACGGTGTACAATTTCATCCCGTTCACGGACAAAGAAATAGAGGAGGAAGCGAAGTTGTCCATGCGGTTTATCTCCGACAAGGCGAGCTGCGTTTTGTTCGATGAGCATGATGAAATCGTGGCCTTCGGTATATCGTTCCCGAGTATTTCCAAGGCGCTGCAGAAGGCCAAGGGGCATCTTTTCCCCTTCGGCTGGTATCACTTGCTCAAGGCCATGAAGAATTATGAGACTACCGATTTGATGATCAACGGAGCGGTGCCCGAATGGCAGAACAAGGGTGTGTCGGCAGTGTATTATAAAGAAATGGCCGACAAGGCGGTCAGGATCGGCAACCGCTGGGCTATTTCCAACCCGCAGGTGGAGTCGAACAGCGCCGTGAACATTTGGAACAGTTATGAGCACGAGCCTTTCATGAGGCGCAGGTGCTATATCAAAAAAATAGGAGATTGATGTATGGCGGAGAACAATTCGCTGCTTGAGAAGGTGCTCTCCCTGGAAGGGAAGTTCAAGTCTATCCAGGACCAGCTCTCGGATCCGGGAGTCATGTCCGACATGAAAAAATACGTTCAGCTCAACAAGGACTACAAGGAGCTGGAACCCATTATCAAGGCCGGGCACGAATATGCCAAGATGCTGGACGACCTTCAGTCGGCCAAGGATATCCTGCTCAACGAGAAAGATGACGAGCTAAAGGAGATGGCAAAGGAGGAGATTTCTGAGATCGAACCCAAGGTGCCCGAGATGGAGCAGAATATCAAGCTTATGCTTATTCCTGCCGATCCCGACGACTCCAAGAATGCCATTGTCGAAATCCGTGGCGGTACCGGCGGGGACGAGGCTGCGATTTTTGCAGGTGATCTGTTCCGTATGTACCAGCATTTCGCCGAGCGCCGCGGCTGGAAACTCGAGGTTACCGACCAGGCTCCCGGCACATCCGGAGGCTTCAAGCAGATAGTGTTCAAACTCAGCGGGGAAGGGGTTTACGGCGTCATGAAATATGAGTCCGGAGTGCATCGCGTGCAGCGTGTTCCGCAGACCGAGACTCAGGGACGCATCCAGACTTCGGCGGCGTCTGTGGCTGTGTTCCCGGAGGCCGGAGAATTTGACGTGGACCTGAGCTGGGATGACATACGTCTGGATCTTTTCTGTTCTTCCGGTCCCGGCGGCCAGGGCGTGAATACCACTTATTCCGCAGTGCGTCTCACCCACATTCCTTCCGGACTTGTGGTCCAGTGCCAGGAGGAGCGCTCGCAGCTCAAGAACAAAGACCGTGCATTCGAAGAACTGCGTACGCGTCTGTACAACCTTGAGCATCAGAAGTATCTGGACGGCATAGCCGCCAAGCGTAAGACCATGGTCTCTACCGGCGACCGCAGCGCCAAGATACGCACTTACAATTATCCTCAGGGACGTGTGACCGACCACCGTATCAACTGGAGCATGTACAATCTTCCCGTCTTTATGGACGGAGATATCCAGGAGTGCATCGATCAGCTTCAGATAGCCGAGAACGCCGAGCGCCTGAAGGAAGCCGGCGAATAATATGAATCTTTCAGGGATATTAGATCTTCCTGAAAGCTATACAGGCGTTATGCCCGCCGAAACCGAATGAATCTGAAAGCCCTAGCGTAAGCGGGGCTTTTACTGCTTTGTTGGGCGTGTAATCCAAGTCGCACTCTGGATCGGGATTGTCGAGATTGATGGTAGGAGGTATGATACCTTCCTGCAGGGCAAGTACTGTGGCCACGGCTTCAGCGGCACCGGAGGCGCCGAACATGTGTCCGTGCATGGACTTGGTGCTGCTGATGTGTAGCTTGTATGCCTGCTCGCCGAACGCCAGCTTGAGGGCTGCGGTTTCAGCTACATCGTTCAATTTGGTGCCGGTGCCGTGTGCATTCACATAGACATTGTCCTTGGCTGGGTCGTAGCCGGCTTCTTCGATCGCCATCTTTATGCAGGCCGCCTGGGTGCTGCCGTCGGGCCTGGGTGCAGTGGCGTGGTATGCGTCGCAGGTGC
>CAMJBH010000019.1 GCA_946403855.1 uncultured Bacteroidales bacterium | reverse complement strand
ACACGACCGCCACGAACGAGCACGATGGAGTGCTCCTGGAGGTTGTGACCTTCGCCGGGGATGTAGGCATTGACCTCTTTAGTGTTAGTCAGACGTACACGGGCAACCTTACGCATTGCTGAGTTAGGTTTCTTAGGGGTGGTTGTGTAAACCCTAAGGCATACGCCACGCTTCTGAGGGCAAGCATCCAACGCGCGGGACTTGCTTTTTACATCTACAGTCTCGCGTCCTTTGCGGACCAATTGTTGAATTGTTGGCATAAGTGTTTGTTAATAAATAAAATATAACTTTTCCCTTTAAAAAAGGGGCTGCAAAGTTACAAAAAAATCATTAATTCGCAAGCGCCGCGAACTCAATATCTTTTGCGGCACGTTCTTTAAGGGCGGGATCTGCCTCGCAAGCGGCGTTCAGGTACTTTCTGGCATCGCTGTTCTGCCCTTTTCGGGCGGCAATCACCGCACGCAGGTAATTCGTCCTGGCTCCGTCTCCCTTGAGCGCTGCGGAAGCTTCGTCCAGGTCGCCGTTCAGCAGCAGCGCAAGAGCGGCATTGTCGCCCTCGAGCCCCTTGGCGGCGGCGGCAGCGGCACTGTAGTCGCCCTTGATGATGTTCATCACGGCTTCGTTCTCCTTGGAGATGCCGCCGGCCTTCTCAAAGCAGTCGGCTGCCTGCTCCCAGTCGCCGTTGCGCATGGCCACCACGCCGGTGGCGTCGAGCACCTGGGCGTCGGGCTCCTTGATCTTGCTCAGGTAGGCGCCGCCGAGCGATGTCTTGCCCTCGTCGAGGTAGAGCATGGCCAGGTTGTAGCGGGCTACGTCGGAGTTGAACTTGCTGATGGCATATTTATAAAGGGTTTCCTTGCTTTCGGGCGTTTCGGCTATTGTAGCGAGCCTCAGCACGGACGGCTCGTCGAAGCGGTCAAGTCCCTTTTCGGCCATTTTCACCAGCTCGGCGTCGTTGTAGTTGCGGAATTCGGTGCTGGTCACCAGGCGGGCCCTGCGCAGCTCGGGGAACACTTTCTTGTTGATTTCGGAGTAAATCTGCGAGAGGTTGCGGATCTCGCTTTCGCGCACTGCAGGGTCGCTGTACATGGAGAGGACTCGCAGTATGAGGTCTTTGTCTTCGATGTTGGACTTGGACACGGCCTCCTGGAATCCTTCCCAGTCCTGGCCGATGCTCTTTACTTCCGTGCCTGTGAATTCCACGTCGGCGGCCACCTTGTCGAGTGCCTTCTGGGCGGTGCCTGCGCGCTTGTCGGAGAGTTTGGCATTGTACTCCTTGCCGCCTTCAGGAGAGGCGTAAGCTACTATCTGAGTGCCCTTTATGGTGGTGCGTTCGTCTTCCTTGAGATACTCCAGGGAGTTCTTGTAGTTGACCATGGAGTTGGTCTCGAACTGGTCCTGCTTCACCCTGTCGGAGTTCACGTCGTACAGGATACGGCCCTCGGTGGTGCGGTACAGTATGGGCTGGTATCCGTCGGGCTTGGTCTGGTACACGCCGCCAAGGTCGGCAAGCATGTAGGTGCCGATGCATCCGTCGGCCACCTTGATCGCGCCCACGGGGTAGTCCTTGTCTTTGAAATGTATCACGCTGCGCAGTTCCAGACGGGCTTTTTCGCATCCGGGAGTGTAGGGGAATACCAGCTTTTCGGTGACGGTGGCGCCGTCGGAAGACACGACTTTGTAGTTGTCCTTGATTTTATCTCCCTGATACTGAAGGAGCTTGCCTTCGAGCTCGCCCCCGTCATAGACCAGCACGGGAGTTACATCCATGGTCGCCTTGGGGTGGAAATATCCCTTGGGACAGGTGACGGTCACGGTGGCGGGAATCTTCCCTGCCACGATTTCAAGAACCTCGGGGGTGCACTTGATGTCAACGTCTTTTGCCAGTTGCATCTGTTCGAGCCTTGATTTGGCACATGAAGAAGAGATGATGGCCAGCGCTGCCAGCGCTGCATATGTAAGAATCCTTTTCATATTTTTATAAATGTTGCACTGCAGAAATGCAAAGATAAGATTTTTTCATAACTTTGCACAGTTATGGACGCACAAGAGCTTCAAACGCTAAAAAACAGATACGACATCATAGGCAACGACCCGGCGCTCAACCGGGCCCTTGAGACTGCGGTGGCCATTGCTCCCACCGACCTGACGGTGCTCATACAGGGCGAGAGCGGCACCGGCAAGGAAAACATACCACAGATTATCCACCAGCACAGCCGCAGGCGCACCGGACGCTATTTGGCCGTCAACTGCGGGGCCATTCCCGAGGGCACCATCAACGCCGAACTTTTCGGACACGAGAAAGGCGCCTTCACCGGGGCCGTGGGCGAGCGCAAGGGCTATTTCGAAGAGGCGAACGGCGGAACCATTTTCCTGGACGAAATAGGCGAATTGCCCAAGGAGACGCAGGCAATGCTGCTTAGGGTGCTGCAAAACGGCGAATTCATGAAGGTGGGTTCGTCCAAAGTGGAAAAGACAGACGTGCGCGTCATCTGCGCCACCAACGTCAACCTGTCCTATGCCGTGGCCACCGGCAAGTTCCGCCAGGACCTGTACTACCGAATCAATTCCATTCAGATACAGATGCCGCCGCTGCGTGAGCGGAAAAGCGACATCTACCTGCTGTTCCGCAAGTTTGCGGCCGATTTCGCCCAGAAATACGGCTGTTGCCGCGTGACTCTGGACCTGAATGCCATTTCCAAGCTGTCTTCGTACCGCTGGCCCGGAAACATACGCCAGCTCAAGAATGTCGCCGAGACCATAAGCGCCATCGAGAGCCATCCTTCGAGGGGCGGAAACGACAGGGTGGAGCTGGGCCCCGACGTGCTTTCCCGGTACTTGCCGGACGAGCAGGACTCCCTGCTGCCTGCCCAGAGCGGCGGCAGTGCCGGAGGCTCATCCTTTAGCGACGAGGACAAGAAGGTGATAATCAAGGCTATACTTGATCTCAAGCAGGAGGTTGACGCTCTCAAGAGCATAGTTCACTCGGGAGCTTCGGCGGCAGTGCCGGCGCCCGCTCCCGCCATGGTGGTGCCCCGGCAGCTCGATGAGCCGGAGGAGCAGATGTCTTCGTATGAAGAGTCTGCCGGAGCGGAAGAGGACATGAATATGCGCCACATGGGCGAGGAGCTGATAGAACGGGCCCTGCAGAGGCATGGAGGGAAAGTGAAAGAGGCCGCCAAGGAACTGGGCATATCCGAGCGCACGATCTACCGTAAGTTAGCCGCTAAAAAGAAGACATCATGAAAAGGTTCCTTCCTTTGCTGGCCGCCTTGTTTGTGTTTAACTCATGCGGCATTTATTCCTTCTCGGGTACGTCCATCCAGCCCGATGTGAATACAATTACCATCAATTTCTTCGAATACAGGGCGTTGAGGGTGAACCCTTCGCTCAGCAACGACCTCACCGAGGCCATTCGCAACCAGTTCCGCCGCATGACGCGCCTGGAGCAGGTGGATCTTGACGGAGACATGGAGCTGTCCGGTCAGATCACTGGCTACGAGATCACTCCCGCAGCCGTGACCGCCGACGAAGTTGCAGCCCGCAACAAGCTCACAGTCACGGTCAAGGTGCAGTTTACGGACAAGTTGCATCCCGAAGAGAACTTTGATAAGAGTTTTTCGGCTTACTCCGAGTACGATTCTACCAACACAATAGATGCTGTGGAGAGCGGTCTGTGTGCTGAAATCGTAGAAAAGTTGGTGGAAGATATCTTTAATGCTGCCGTAGCGCAATGGTAAGGTCCATAGACATAAAGCGTCTGAATATGGACGAATTGCTGGGGGTGGTGAGCATCTATCCCTGGTACGCCGGGGCCCGCATGGAACTGTGCCGCCGCATGGCGGAGGCCGGTACTCTCAGCGCCCAGCAGACAGGGCAGGCAGCGCTGTACATAGGTTCGCGGCGCCTGCTCTATGAGCTTGTGAGCGCACCTTCGCGCGATTATTCAGACAGCGAAGTGAGCACTTTGTTGAATAGCGTGCTGGGGCCTGAGGAGGTAACGGTGCAAACTCCGGTTGCCAAGGCCGATCCCGGTCGTATTTTCGTGGTTGGCGGGGATTATTTTTCTGCTGCCCAGTACCGGCAGGTGCGTCGTTCCGACGACTCCATTTTCCCTTCCTTCGCTTCTTCGGACCGTGATGACCTGCCGGAGGACTTGCCGGAAGAAGAGTTTGATTTGTGCACCGAAACGCTGGCGGGAATATATGCCGAACAAGGCTATCTGAATGAAGCAAAGCAAATTTATTCCAAACTAAGTTTGCGATATCCGGAAAAAAGTGTTTACTTTGCAGCCCTTATTGAAAAATTAGACAAAAACTGAGATATGAACGCATTATTCACAACATTGACCATTCTCATAGTTATTGCAGCTATCCTCCTGATTCTCGTGGTGCTGCTTCAGAATGGCAAGGGACAGGGAATGGCCAGCAACTTCGTGGCGGGCAACCAGACCTTTGGTGTGCGCCAGACCGCTGACATCCTCGAAAAGATTACCTGGGGGCTCGTAGCCTTCATCATCGTAGTTTCCGTAGTGGCATCTTTCACCACCGGCACCAGTGGCACCGGCGTTGACGTTACCGACAAGATCGAGAACGCAGCCTCCACCGAGCAGCCTTCTTTCCCCACTGCTCCCGTGGATCAGACAGAGCCCAGCACCGAAGCTCCTGCAACTCCCGAAACTCCTGCAGCTGAGTAATCCGGCCCAGAAAATAATTACGGCCGCGGAGTTTATCCGCGGCCGTTTTTTTATCCCTCCGCCTCCGGCCGCTTGTCTGCCACGCTGCTGCCTCTATTCGTGTCTACTTTGGTTATTTCCGGTCGATTCTGCCACGCTGCGGCCTCTATTCGTGTCAGTCAGCAGCGTTTTCTCTCAGATTTGACACGGTTCTGCCGGTCTTCGTGTCATTCTGAGGCAGGTTCACCAGCCGAAGAATCTCCTTTTATTCACATACGGTTCCGGAAGCAAAAAAGGTATGAAATTGCTGCCGAAGGTTGTTCTGCAGATGTTCCGGCAGCAAAAATGGGGGTAAATTGCTGCCGGATGGTGTTTTGTCGATGTTCGGGAAGCAAAAATAGGTGTTAACTGCTGCCGGGGCCTGGTACTGTGCCAATTGCCATTATCCTTATGCCGTTCCTGCTCATTTCTGACACGTTACCTTCCTTATCTGTGTCCGTCACCGTTATTTTCGGCCGTTTTTGCCACGCTGCGGCCTCTATTCGTGTCTACTTTGGTTGTTTCCGGTCGATTCTGCCACGCTACTGCCTCTTTCTGTGTCAGCCAGCAGCGTTTTCTCTCAGATTTGACACGGTTCTGCTATTTTTTGTGCCAGTTTCTGATGTTTCGGTCTGTTTTGCCACGTTGTAGACTTGTTTTGTGTCAGTCAGCAGCATTTTCTCTCAGATTTGACACGGTTCTGCTGTTTTTTGTGTCAGTTTGTTGACCTTCGCGGAGGGTTGGTTCTCCACCCTCGGGCCACGGGCCCTCGCCCTCCCACTTCGCTCCGCTCGCGGGCCCCTCCCTCTACAAGCGAGGGTGCTTACGGTTCCGAACCAAGCCCTCCACCTCCAGCCATTCGTCCTCAGAAACTGCTCCAGGTGAGGACGGAGCAATGCTTCTGAGCAGTTTGTCCTCAGAAATGGCCCCTGGTAAGGACGAACCGATGTTTTCGGGCAATTTGTCCTCAGGAAAACGCCCCTGGTGCGGACAGACCTATGTTTTTGGGCATTTTGTCCTCAGGAACGGCCCCTGGTGAGGACGGAGGGGGTGAAAAGAAGAGTTTGTCCTCAGAACGACCACGTTCTGAGGACAAACTGGACATTATTCGTTTCCGGAAAGTGGCTCCGGAAGGGATTATTTCTGACGGATGATGATGCCGTCGGGGCCAGCATCGACGTTGATGGCCGACTCTTTGTGTATGTGTCCCTCCAGAATCTCCTTGGCCAGACGGTTCACCAGTTCACGCTGAATAAGCCTCTTGACCGGACGGGCGCCGAAGTCGGGGTCGTAGCCGTTCCGGACCACGTAGTCTTCGAAAGCAGGAGTGTATTCAAGAGCCACGTTATCATCTTCCAACTTCTTCTGCAACAGTGACATTTGTATCCTGACAATTTGTCTGATGTCCTCAGGAGTCAGGGTATCGAACTTCACTATTTCGTCTATCCTGTTGATGAATTCCGGCCTCATCCGCAGCCTCAGATCTTCCTCTTTAAGATTGGAGGTCATGATGAGGATGGTATTCTTGAAATCAACGGTACGCCCCTTGTTGTCGGTCAGACGGCCGTCGTCAAGCACCTGCAGCAAAATGTTGAAAACATCGCTATGGGCCTTCTCTATTTCGTCTAGCAGCACCACCGAGTAAGGCTTGCGCCTGACGGCCTCGGTGAGCTGGCCGCCCTCGTCGTAACCCACATATCCCGGAGGAGCGCCCACCAGACGCGAGACAGTGTGCGACTCCTGATATTCGCTCATGTCGATTCGCGTCATCATGCTCTCGTCGTTGAACAAGAACTCAGCCAGAGCCTTGGCCAGCTCGGTCTTGCCGACGCCGGTCTGTCCGAGGAAAAGGAACGAACCTATTGGACGGTGCTCGTTGCTCAGGCCGGCACGCGAGCGGCGCACGGCGTCGGACACAGCCTCTATGGCTTTGTCCTGGCCAACCACCCTTTTGTGCAACTGCTCTTCCATGCGAAGCAGCTTCTCCTTTTCGCCCTCAAGAAGCCGTCCGACAGGGATACCGGTCCAGCGGGCCACCACTTCGGCAATGTCGCCGGGAGTCACGGACTCGGTGATGATGGGGTCCTTAATAGCAGCCTGCTGCGCGCTCAGCTCCTCAATGCGCTGCTGTGCAGCCGCCATGCGCCCGTAGCGGATTTCCGCCACCTTGCCATAGTCGCCCGAACGCTCTGCTATCGCCGCCTCGCGCTTGTACTCTTCGATCTGGGCGCGCAGGTTGTTGAGTTCGGTCACTATGCCCTTCTCTTCGTTCCAGCGCTTCTCCAGCTCGGCCTTTTTCTTCTTGGCCTCGGCAAGTTCGGTGTCGATCTTCTCGCTCTTCAGCGACGTGCCCTCGCGCTTGATGGCTTCTTTCTCTATCTCCAGCTGACGGATGCGGGCGTTCAGGTCGTCGATGGGCTCGGGCACCGAATTCATCTCCAGACGCAGCTTGGAGGCCGCTTCGTCCACCAGGTCGATGGCCTTGTCGGGGAGGAAACGGTTGTTGATGTAACGGTGGCTCAGATTCACAGCCGCTATGAGTGCGTCGTCTTCGATGCTCACTTTGTGGTGGGTCTCGTACTTCTCCTTGAGGCCACGGAGAATGGCAATGCTCTCGGCGGGCGAGGGCTCGTCAACCATGACCTTTTGGAAACGGCGCTCAAGTGCCTTGTCCTGCTCGAAGTACTTCTGGTACTCGTCCAATGTGGTGGAACCAATGGTGCGGAGCTCGCCACGGGCCAGCGCCGGTTTGAGGATGTTGGAGGCGTCCATGGCGCCGCTGGTGCGTCCTGCGCCGACGAGAGTATGGATCTCATCAATGAACAAGATGATTTCGCCGTCCGATTCGACGACTTCTTTAACTACTCCCTTGAGCCGCTCTTCAAACTCACCCTGGTATTTGGCGCCTGCAATCAGGGCGCCCATGTCCAGACTGAATACTCGGCGGTTCTTAAGATTCTCGGGCACCTGCCCGTTAACTATTTTCATGGCAATCCCTTCGGAGATTGCTGTCTTGCCCACGCCAGGTTCGCCCACGAGGATGGGGTTGTTCTTGGTCCTGCGGGACAATATCTGCAGGACCCGTCGTATCTCGTCGTCCCGGCCGATGACCGGGTCGAGCTTTCCGGATGCCGCGGCCTGGTTGAGGTCGATGGCATACTTACTTAAAAATTCATATTTGTTTTCCATAATCATTATCGGGGTTTTCTCCTGAACCCGAATATCTGCAGGTCAAATTACATTCCAGTGACAAATTGTCACATTATTATTGCTATCTTTGCTGCCTATTATGAAACGAACTATTCTGATTCTGGCTTTCCTCGCCGCAGCCCTGCATGCCGGCGCCCAGCAAACCCATGTGGATGAAATATCCTTCGATGCAAGAGCCACCTTCAATCAGCAGACGACCGACGGAGTGTATGACTCTCATTTCCAGGGAGATTACTTCAACATGCACATAAAGGGGCAATTGGCCGACGGCCTTACTTTCAGGGTCCGCCAGCGTTTCAACAAGAAGATAGAAGATGCCAACCCCTTCAATGCCACCGACTTCCTTTGGCTGACCTGGCAGGCGTCCCCCAAATGGTCATTCACAGCGGGCAAGCAGCCCATCCTGGCCGGAGGCTACGAAATCGATTCTCCACCTATCGACGTGTACTACTACGGCGCCTTCAGCGAGAGGCTTTATCAGTATTACGCCTTCGGTGCCTCGGCCACCTTCTCTCCGTCCGAAGGACAGGCCATTTCGGCGCAGTTCATCCCGTCTCCAATCTCTCCGGTGACCCAGAACGCATATTCCTACAACCTCTACTGGAACGGGCATATCTGGCCCTGGTGGAAGACGATTTGGAGCTACAACCTTGTGGAAGACGAGCTGCACCGCAAGATGAACTGGGTCATTCTGGGCAACCGTTTCGATATGGGTAAACTTGTTGTGGATGTGGATCTTATCGACAGATTTGCCTTCCGGCAGAAAAACCCGTTCAGCGACTGGTCGTTCATAGTCAAGGCCATACTTACGTTGGGCAAGTGGAACCTGTGCACCAAAGTGGGCTACGAGTTGAACGATGCCGCCAATGTAGATGTCGACGGCCTGTCCTACGACCTGGTGCTCCCTGCCGGCAACGATTATTTTTACGGCGGTGCAGGCGTGGAGTATTTCCCCCTTGGCAACGACAAGGTGCGAATCCATCTGGCCTACTTCGGAGACAACCACGACCGTATCCACAATTTCGACCTCGGCCTGACCTGGCGCTTCACCGCATACAAACGAAAATAAGCCCTTTTCCCTTTAGGGAACCCGGTTTTGAGATTTGCGGCAGATTCATTATATTTGAAGTCTAAATACTTCAGCAATATGATTCGAAGAGATTTCCTCAAGACCATTGGTGCAGTTACGGCCGGAGCGGCCATAGGACTGCCGGCTACCGAAGCTGCGGCCAAGGCTGGTGCCAAGGCTGGCTTTTCCTTGCCTGACGAAGAAGGCTCTCTGAATAAGATGCCTCTTCCTATCCGCTCACTCAAGCCTCAGGTTTCCAGACAGATAAGTGTTGTTGTCATCGGCGCCGGAAGCCGCGGCAATGTGTATGCCGGATATTTCAAGAAGTATCCCGATGCCGTGAAGGTGGTGGGCGTCTCGGATATCCTTGAACATCGTTGCCGCAAGATGGCCGATGCCCACGGAGTGAGCGCAGAGCACCGTTTCGGCGATTGGAGCGAAGTGTTCAAAGTGCCCAAATTCGCCGATGCCGTGGTGATATCCACCCCCGACGACGTGCACTACGCCCCTTGCATGAAGGCCCTCGAGATGGGTTACGACGTGCTGCTTGAGAAGCCGGTGGCCCCCACCGAGAAGGAGTGCAAGAACATCCTTAAGCAGGCCCACAAGTACAACAGGATAGTGGCGGTGTGCCACGTGCTGCGCTATGCGCCGTATTTCATCGCCCTCCGCGAAGTCGTCCGCAGCGGAGCTATAGGCGAACTGGTGAGCGTTCAGCACATGGAACCGATTCAGTATGCCCACATGGCGCATTCCTATGTGCGCGGCAACTGGAGAGACTCCAAGCAGACAACGCCCATCATCCTTGCCAAGTCCTGCCACGACCTGGACATCCTTCGCTGGATCATAGACAAGCCCTGCAAGACCATAGTCGCCGACGGCTCGCTGCAATTGTTCAAGGCGGAAAACGCTCCGGAGGGCGCTCCGCTCAAGTGCACCGACGGCTGTCCCCATGAGGCCGAATGTCCTTATTCGGCAATAGACATTTATACCAAGCAGAAGCGGCACCTGAACGTGTTCGACCTGGACGGCAACCGCGATCCTGAGGTAATCATGCAGCGCCTCCTTACTCCTCCTTACGACAGTTATGCCCGCTGCGTGTACCACTGCGACAACGACCAGCCCGACCATTACGTGTCCGAAATGGTGTTCGAAGGCGGAAAGACGGCAGCGTTTTCCATGGAGGCCTTTGCTCCCCAAGGAGGACGCCGCACCCGCATTATGGGCACCATGGGCTACATCGACGGTGATGGAAGTTCCTTTACACTGTGGGACTTCAAGACCCGTACTCCGAAGGTTTGGAACCTCAAGGTCAGCGAGATACCCGAATACAAGGGCTCCGGCCACGGCGGTGGAGACTGGCCTCTGGCCAGGGATTTTGTGGAGGCTGTTGCAGCCCAGGATCCCGGACGTCTGTCCAGCACCATAGATGTGTCCATCGAGAGCCATGTCATGGGCTTTGCGGCAGAGCGCAGCCGTCGCAGCGGAAAGAAAGAAAAAGTTTAAAAAATATTTTTTATGAAAAAATTGTCAATTCTTTCAGCCCTGGTGCCGATGCTGCTCCTGGGCGCATGCACTGGCAGTCAGGCCAAGTTCGACGTGACCGTGCTGAACGCCGAAGGTAACACCGTGAACGTCATAGACGTGAACTCAGGCGAAACTATTGCGAGCCTTGCCGGCGACGTAGAAAAGGCCGAGCTTCCTATCAGCGGAAAGGCCGACAAAGATGCTCTGCTTGCCGTTCAGGCGGAAGGCGATGCCTGGCAGAACATGTTTTTCAACGACGGAACTCCCGTTACTGTAAATCTCGCCGACCACAGCCTCAAAGGCTCTTCCCTGAATGAGAAGCTCACCGCTTATGACCTTGATCTTGACGCGATTGACAAGGATTACGAAAAGCTCATGGAAGAATACAGGGCCCTTACTCCTGAGGAGCAGAAATTCAACATCAACTCTTTCAACAACAGGGCTGAGTCGATCTCTTCCGCATATCTCAAAAAGATCAAGGAGATAGCCAAAGACAATACTGACAATCTCATCCCTGCGGCATTCGCAGGTCTCATCAGCCAGGTTCTGGAAGAGGACGAGGCCGAGGCTTTCTTCGCCGCCGACGCTCCTTATGCCAAGCATCCTGCCACTCTGGCCGTCAAGGCCCAGATTGACGAGCAGAATGCCCGCCAGGCCGCAAATGAAGCTGCAAAGCAGGAGGCTATAGGCAAGAAATTCACCGACCTCGAAGAGCCCGATGTTGACGGCAACATGCACAAACTCAGCGAGTATCTGGGCAAAGGCAAGTGGGTTTACGTGGACTTCTGGGCTTCGTGGTGCGGCCCCTGCCGTGACGAAATGCCCAATGTGGTGGCCGCATACGAGAAGTATCATCCCAAGGGCCTGGAGATCGTGGGCCTGTCGTTCGACAAAGACAAAGAAGCCTGGGTCAATGGTATCAAGAAACTCAAGATGCCTTGGATACATCTTTCCGACCTCAAGGGTTGGCAGACCGTCGCTTCCGATACTTACAACGTGAAGGCCATTCCGGCCAGTCTGCTGGTAGATCCTGAAGGCATTATCGTCGCCCGCGACCTGCGCGGGGAGGCGCTTGGCGCCAAACTTGCAGAGGTGTTCGGAGAATAATTTGAAATGAAGGTTTTCCGGTTCATATTTTCAGCCATCGCTGGGCTGCTGTCGGCGGTTACTCTGGGAGCGCAGGACCTTCCGGCCCTGGCCAAGGCCTCGGAGATAACCACAGGCAAGCTCCCGGACGGGATCTCTTACTATCTGGTCAAGAATGATTCCTCGCCCGGATTTGCCGATTTCGCCCTTGTGCAGCCCATGCGTGACAAGGAATTGTCCCCGAGGCACGATTTGGTGAGCCTGCCGCATTTCCTGGACCGGAAACCTTATAGATTTCTTGCCGACAACTCGGTTCCTTACGGAGAGAGGGGCTGGATTCAGAACACACGCGGCGCCACCGTCTTCCGCTTTGCGAATGTACCGGTAGCTATCTCGGAAGTGTCTGATTCTACGCTTCTTATGCTGTTCGATATAGCCCGTTCCTCCCGTTATGAGCAGGCGCTCGTGGTGAGCGGAAACATCGATGTAGCAGCAGTCAAAGAAAGGATAAGGATATTGTCCATGACCCTGTCTTCGCGCCAGGCGGTGACCGAAGCCGTGTCGTACGACTGGAGGCCGCAGGATGACCTTCGCGTGACCAAGGGTAAATCTCCGGTGGGAGAAATTTCTATCAGCTATCGCTCGCCGCGCACCGACAGGGCGCTTATGAACACGATACAGCCGGTTATGAGCCGTGTGCTGGCAAACGAGTTCCAGATTGTGCTGGAGCATCGTCTGCGCAGCGCCTTCACCGCTTCCGGCATTCCTCTTGCCGATCTCCGCTTCCGCTACATCGGCAGCGACGAGACTCCGAGCGACGAGCTGTACTTCATAAGGGTCTATACTTCCCCCGACAAGATGCAGGAGGCTACAGCCGCCGTGGCCGGAGTGCTATCGTCTCTGGACATGGACGGCGCATCCCAGGAAGAGGTGTCGTTTGCCAGAAGCACCATCAGCAGCGCTTCGTCCAGGGACTACCTGAACGGCAGCATGACCAATGCTCAGTGGGTTGACAAATGTGTGGCGTCATATCTCTACGGGTCCAACCTTGCATCGGCGGCCACGATAGGCTCTTTGTTCACAGGCCGCAAGCTCGACATAGGCCGCGAGACCGAACTGCTCAACCGCTACATGGCCTCGTTCCTTTCGCCCAAACGCAATCTGCACCTGCATTTCGCTTCTCCCGCAGCGGCCGACGAGCAGGCCCTCGAAGCGGCGTTCCGCGATGGGTGGCTCAATCCAGTTTCCTTAAAAGGCGATGTGCCTGCCGCGGAGGATACGCTTCGCTTGGTGTCGCCGCGCCGGAAGGTGAGGCTCAAAAACACGTCCGCCGATTCCTTCAGCGGAGGCAAAATGTGGACCTTCTCCAACGGTATCAACGTGGTTTACAAGAAGTTGCCCACCAAGGGTTCGTTCCGCTACGGACTCATGGTCAAAGGCGGATGGGCTGAGATAAAGGGCATCACCGGCGCTGAGGCGGCGCTGGTAGAAGATGTGCTGGAGCTTCAGCAGGTGTGCGGAATGAGCGGAGCCCGTTTCAGGGACCTGCTTGCCATGAACGGCATTTCCATGGAGCCCGGGCTGAGTCTTTCCGACGTCCGTTTCACGGGGGCTGCGCCTTCGACGTCGCTCTCGCTGGTGCTTAAGGCCATGCTGTCGGTGACTAATTCTTCGGCGCCCGACCCCGAGGCCTATGCCAGATACAAAGAAGAAAAGGCCATAAGGCTCCAGCGTGACAAGTTCTCGCTGGAAGGCACCCGAGCCGTGCTCGACAGCACAATGTGCCCCGCCTACAAATATGCCGCAGGAAGCCTTCCGGAGCTTCCGGCGGACGATTTCCCTTCCAGGGTGAGCGACTACCTCTCTCTGAAGGGCTCTACCCTGCGCAACGGCCTGATTGTGCTGGTGGGCGATTTGAACGAAGCGGCTGTGCTGAAGCTTCTCACTCACAGCCTCGGAGATTTCCGTACGGTGCAGCAGCGCGTGTTCCGGCCCCGTCTGCCATATCCCTTGCGTGAGTGCTGGTCTTCCTCGTACGATAGGGGCACCTGGAGAGAAGCTGGCGTAAACGTGTCCCTGAGCGCACTTTTGCCGTTCAGCCCCGAGAACAAAACCACGTTGCAGCTTTGCTGTACTGCGTTGGAGATGGAACTCTCACGCGCCATGGCTCCGAAGGGAATTCATTGCAGCGTGTCCGGCACTGCAGAGCTGTTGCCCAGCGAGCAGCTGACCGTGTTCGTGAATTGCAAGGCCTGTCCCCAGACCGGTCTTCCTTCCGATGTGGTTCCTGCCAGTCCGCTCAGCATGCTGGAGTCGGTGCGCTATGTCATAAATAACCTGTCCGTCAAGGACTTGGATCCTTCCACCCTGGCCCGTTGCAAGACCATTCTGACCAAGCGTCTTGCCTCCGAAAACGGGAATGCCAAGGTGCTTTGCGATGCAATTCTGTACCGTAATTCTACGGGACGCGACCTGGTCGGCGGGCGCCAGGACTTGGTGAAATCGATCAGCGCTTCGGACGTGCGCAAGATGTTTGTGGCGCTGTCCAAGTGCAACTGTGAGTATGTGGTCCAATGAGTGCGTCTGATTTCGGAACCATAATTCAGATAGGAGACATTCTGGTGTCGGAAGACGTGGTGCAGGAATACTTTGCCTGCGACTACGCCGCCTGCCGCGGCGTGTGCTGCATCGAAGGCGATGCCGGCGCCCCGCTGCTGGAATCGGAGCTGCCCGGCCTGGAAAGGGAGTATCCCAAATACAGTCCGGAGATGCTGGAGGCAGGAAGGGAGGCGGTCTCGCTTAACGGATTTTTCGAAATCGATCCCGAAGGGGAGCTTGTGACCCCATTGGTGTGCGGCTCTTCCGCGTGTGCTTTCGCGCATTTTGCGACCGACGGCTCATGCCTGTGTGCAATAGAGAAGTGCGGCTGCCGCAAGCCGGAGTCGTGCTCGTTGTACCCGGTGAGGGTAAAGCGCTTCAAAGAGGGCGGAATGGCCCTGAACCTGCACAAGTGGGATATTTGCCGTGCAGCCTTCGAGAAGGGGCGCCGCGAGGGAATACGGGCCTACCAGTTCCTGCGCGGGCCGTTGACAGATGTCTTCGGACAGGAGTTTTACGATGCGCTCAGCGCTGCCGCTGAGCATGTTCTGAAGTCGGAGCCTACAGATTCCTGAAGGTTGTCGATTTGAAATTCTTCACCCAGACCTGCCTTTCAAATGCCTGGTCCAGCGAAAGCATGGTGTCGGTAGATTGTACGTAAGGAATCCTCTGGATAGTATTCAGAATGGTTTCCATAAGGTGGTCGTTGTCAATGCAATACACCTTCAGCAAAAGGGCTGCCCTGCCGGTCACGAAGTGGCATTCCACAATTTCGGGTATGTGCCTCAGGGCTTCTGTCACCTCGGGATACTTATTGTCTTCGGACAGGGAAATACTGATAAAAGCACACACGTTCAGTCCCAGGGCTCCAGGTTTTACAAGCATCTGGGAACCAGTAATAACCCCATTCTCCTCAAGCTTCTTAACCCTTTGGTGCACAGCCGCTCCGGAGATTCCGCACTCGCGTGCTATCTCCAGGAAGGGCATTCTTGCATTATTGACCAGAAACGATAGAATTTTTCGGTCTGTGTCGTCCAGATGATAGTTTGCCATAACTATTTCTTCTTAGTGAATCTTCTTCCGCGATGCACGGTTGGCGTGCCGCCGGCGATGATCTCCTTGCACTGCTCCTCGGTGAGGGTTTCGGCAGAAACGCCCTTGGGGATGCGGTAGTTCTTGCCGTCGTGCTTGAGATAGGGGCCGTAGCGTCCGTTTATGACGCTGATGTCGCTGTCGGGCCAATGCTTTAGAGGTTCGGCCACAGCTTCTTTCTTGGCCTTGTCGGCTTCGATAAGGGCAATGCTCTCTTCGAGGGTGATCTTGAGCGGATCTTTGCCCTTGGGTATGGATACATTCTGGTCGCCGGCCTTCAGGTACGGACCGAAGCGGCCTTTTGTGGCAATTATGTTTATGCCTTGATATTCACCTATATTACGCGGCAGGTTGAACAGCTTCACGGCCTCCTCGAGAGTCAGGTTTTCAATGATCTGTCCCTTGTTGAGGCTGGCGGACTGGCGGTTCTCGCCTTCCCCTTTCTGCACATAGGGGCCGAACTGTCCCAACCTGGCAACGATCATCTGGCCGTCGGACGGGTCTATTCCGATCTCCCTCTCTATGTGGCTGTATTGCCTGTTGTTTATAGCCTCGTCCACTTTGCGGTGGAAAGGAGCATAGAAATTGGCTATCACGTCGCTCCAGCGCTTCTTTCCATCGGCTATGCTGTCAAAGTCCTTCTCCACCCTGGCAGTGAAGTCGTAGTCCATGATGTCGGAGAAGCTGCCTGTCAGATAATCGGTTACTAGCATACCTACGTCGGTGGGCAGCAGTTTTCCTTTCTCTGCGCCCAGCAGTTCTGTACGCTGCCTTTCGGTCACGGCGGAACCCTGGAGCAGAAGGTCGCTCACCTGCACCTTGTGCCCTTCTTTGTCGCCCTTTACCAGATAGCCGCGGGCCTTGGTGAGGGTGGTGATGGTGGGGGCATAGGTGGAAGGGCGTCCTATGCCGAGTTCCTCCATTTTCTTGATGAGGGTCTGCTCGGAATAGCGGAACGGAGCCTGGGTGAATTTGCTCAGAGCTTCGACGGAAGTGGCGGTGAGAATCTGACCCACACTGAAGGGGGGCAGAACCACATCCTGGTCGGCTGTCTCCTCCTCGTCGTCGGAACCCTCACGGTAGAGCTTGAGGTAGCCGTCGAACAGCACCTGAAGCGACTGCAGGGAATATTTTTCGGGCCTGGTGCTTATGTCCACCCGTACGTTGGTATTGAGCACCTTGGCATCTGCCATCTGCGAGGCTACGGTGCGCTTCCAGATGAGCTGGTAGAGCTTTTTCTCCTGCTGGGTGCCTTCGATGTCGGTGTTGGCCACAAAGGTGGGGCGTATCGCCTCATGCGCCTCCTGGGCCCCCTTGGAATGGGTCTTGTACTGCCTGGGACGAGAATATTCGGGACCGAAATTGTCGGTTATGAAAGCCTTAGATGTGCTGACCGCCAGGGTGGACAGATTGGTGGAGTCGGTTCGCATGTAGGTGATGAGACCCCTCTCATAGAGCGACTGCGCAAGGCGCATGGTCGTGCTCACCGGAAGGTGGAGCTTGCGGGCCGCTTCCTGCTGCAAAGTGGAGGTGGTGAACGGCGGCGGAGGTACCCTGAGGCCTTCCTTGCTTTCCACTGCACTCACGGAATACACGGCGCCTATGCAGTTCTCCAGGAAATCCCGGGCCTCTTCTATGCTGGAAAAACGTTTGTCCAGCAAGCCTTTGACCTTGATCCCGTCCACATTGAACACTGCGTCCACGCGGTAGTACGGAAGCGCCTCGAACGAGTTGATTTCCCTTTCGCGGTCCACGACAAGACGGAGCACCA
Source organism: uncultured Bacteroidales bacterium (assembly GCA_946403855.1). Lineage (GTDB taxonomy): Bacteria > Bacteroidota > Bacteroidia > Bacteroidales > UBA932 > Cryptobacteroides. Next base: position 16,138 of record CAMJBH010000019.1, on the reverse strand, counting down.
CCGACTGTACGCGGCCTGCCGACAGGCCCCTCTGGATTTTGCGCCAGAGTATGGGAGAGAGCTCGAAGCCCACGAGACGGTCCAGCACGCGGCGTGCCTGCTGGGCATTCACCAGATCCATGTCGAGCGCGCGGGGATTCTCCACGGCACGCAGGATGGCGTCTTTGGTAATTTCGTGAAAGACAATACGTTTGGTCTTGGCTGGATCGAGTCCGAGAGTCTCTGTAAGGTGCCAGGAGATGGCCTCTCCCTCGCGGTCTTCATCGGAGGCGAGCCATATCACAGACGCCGCATCGGACAGCTTCTTGAGTTCGTTAACCACCCGTTTCTTGTCTGAAGGCACAACGTACTCGGGCTTGAATCCATGCTCTATGTCTATGCTCAAACTGTTATCCTGAAGGTCTCGTATATGGCCGAAGCTGGATTTCACTACAAATCCGCTTCCCAGGTACTTCTGAATGGTTTTCGCCTTTGCGGGCGACTCTACAATCACTAAATTCGGTTCCATAATTTCACAATATCGGCTACAAATTTAAGGTGTTTTTCCAAATTAATCGTAATTTTGTGTTTTCAAGCGAAAAAAAATGACAGACAAGACAAAACGCACAATAATCAAATGGTTCTGGATACTGCTCATCGCACCGTTCGCGCTGGTGTTCGTTCTGTTGCTGCTGGTGGGCATATTTGCCAAGATACCGTCTTTCGAAGAACTTGAGCATCCCGACAACAAACTGGCCACCCAGGTGCTTGCCGAGGACGGAGAGGTGCTTACCACCTTCCACATCGAGAACAGGACTTACGCCGACTATGACGAGCTTTCGCCGAACCTGGTGCACGCCGCCGTGGCCACGGAAGACGTGCGCTTCTACAAGCATTCGGGAGTTGACATGAAGGGACTTGCCCGTGTGGCTTTCAAAACCCTCCTCCTGCGCGACTCCAGCCAGGGAGGCGGCAGTACCATCACCCAGCAGCTGGCAAAGACCCTTTACCCCCGCGGCGAAAATGCCGGCAAGCTGGAACTGGTGTTCACGAAGCTCAAGGAGTGGATCACCGCAGTGCGCCTCGAGAGAGACTACACCAAAGATGAAATCATGGCCATGTACCTGAATTCCATCTTCTTCGGCAGCGGGGCCTTCGGCGTCAAATCCGCTTCCGAGACCTTTTTCGCCAAGTCTCCTGCAGACCTGAACATAGAAGAAAGTGCCCTGCTGGTGGGCATGGTGAACAAGCCCACCCGTTACAATCCGGTGCTGAATCCCGACAATGCCCTGAACCGCCGCAACTTCGTGATCGGCCGCATGGCCAAGGCGGGCTACATCGACAAGCACCAGAGGGACTCTCTGCAGCAACTTCCCATACTGCTGGACTATCATGTCATGGACCACAATTCCGGCCATGCTCCCTATTTCCGCGACATGCTCCGCCGCGACATGAACGCCAAGAAGCCCCGCCGGTCCGACTATCAGTTCGAGGAAGATTATTCGGCAGACTCGCTGCGCTGGGCTTCCGACGCCATCTACGGCTGGCTCAACAAGAACCGTAAGCCCGACGGCAGTTCCTACAATCTCGATAAGGACGGCCTGCGCATCTTCACCACCATAGACTACAAGATGCAGGTGTTTGCCGAGGAAGCTGTGGCCGAGCACCTTGGCGGATACCTCCAGGGAGCCTTCGACAAGGAATTGAAATACAAGCGCAACAAGCCTTTTGCCAATGACATAGACCAGAAAACGGTTGACCGTCTCATGGCGCAGGCGCGCAAATGGAGCGACCGCTGGCGCATGCAGAAGAAGGCCGGCTTGAGCGAGGCGGATATCCTCTCGCAGTTCGACAAGCCCGTCAAGATGCGTGTGTTTGCCTGGAACAAGAAGGGCTACATCGACACCACCATGACCCCCAACGATTCCATACGCTACTACAAGTCCTTCCTTCGCTGCGGCTTCGTGGCCATGGAACCCGGCACCGGCAATGTGAAGGCTTTCGTGGGAGGTCCCAACTACCGCTACTTCAAGTACGACAACGTGAGCCAGGCCAAGCGTCAGGTGGGCTCCACCATCAAGCCTTTCCTCTATACCTTGGCCATGCAGGAGGGTATGACCCCTTGTGACAGAGTGGTTTGCGCGCCACAGACCTTCATCAACTGGGACGGTTCCACCTGGACTCCCCGTTCCACCGACAAGAAAGAAATGATTGGCCAGACCGTCACGCTCAAGTGGGGGCTCGCCAACAGCTCGAACAACGTATCCGCCTTCCTCATGAAGCAGTTCGGCCCTCAGGCCATGGCCCAGATGATGCACCGTATGGGCATTCACAGCCATGTGGACGAGGTGTTCGCCCTGTGCGTGGGACCTGCCGACATTGCTCTCTATGAAATGGTTGCGGCCTACAACACCTTCCCCTCCAGGGGCGTATATGCAGCGCCGCTCTACGTTACCAGGATAGAAGACAATCAGGGTAACGTCATCACCGAGCATACCAACAGCAAGCGCGAGGCCATCAGCGCCTCGTCGGCCTACCTCATGGCCAACCTCATGCAGGGAGTCGTTAACGGAGGTACTGGAAGCCGTCTGCGCTATGCCTACAACCTCAAAGGCGAGATTGCCGGCAAGACCGGTACCACGAACGACTGTTCCGACGGATGGTTCATCGGCTATACGCCCAAAATTACGGCCGGAGCGTGGATAGGAGGCGAGGACAGGCAGATCCACTTCAATTCGCTGGACGGTTCCAGAATGGCCTTGCCCATCTGGGGAATCTGGATGAAGAAGTGTATCGCGGCGGGTATCTTCAATGAGTCTGATACCTTCCAGGCGCCGCCAAGCATAGATTTCAGCCTGGATTGCTCGAGCACAGGCACCTTCCTCGGCGGCGACGAAGATATAAACGAGGTGTCGGAGACCGCCAACAATCAAGAGACAGAATATTACTTCAACTGATATGGGTAAATACAATTCGATAGCAGTCATCTACGGCAGCGATTCCTCGGAATGGGAAGTGTCCTGCCGGAGCGGAGAGTTTGTGGCTTCCGCAATAGATGACAGGGAATACGATGTATATGAGATTTTTGCCCGCTTCGGCAGGTGGCAGCTTGCAGCATTCCGCCGCAAGAATTCCATGAGGGTGACTTTCCCCCAGGAAGCCCGTCCCGAGGTGGACAAGTCCGATTTTTCCGTGAGCGTTCTCGGACAAAAAGTCAAATTCGACTACGCATATGTTGTGCAGCACGGCGCGCCCGGCGAGACCGGACAGATGCAGGGCTACCTCGAGATGCTAGGCATCCCCTTCAGCTCCTGCGGATCTTATTCCAGCATGATAGCCTTCAATAAGTTTGCATGCAAGGCCTATGTGAAGGAAATCGCCCGCTGCGCTCCGGACCTGCTGGTAAGGCAGGGCGATGACCTCGATGCTTTCTGCAAGAAAGCGGAAGAGAAACTCCGCTTCCCGGTGTTCGTAAAGCCCACCCAGGGCGGCTCCAGCTTCGGGGTTACCCGTGTCGCCGAGCCCTCCGAGCTTCTTTCCGCCATCCAGTTTGCCTTTGGCGAGGGTCCGATGGTGCTGGTGGAACAGGGCGTGACCGGACGCGAGCTCACCTGCGCTGCCTACTTTGACGGCACTGCTGTAAAAGCTCTCCCGCCCATCGAAATAGTGAGCGACAATGAGTATTTCGACTATGACGCCAAGTACAACGGCCACAGCCGTGAGATCTGCCCGGCTCCGATAGACGCAAGCCTTACCGAAGAGCTTCAGCGCAAGACATGCGAGCTCTACGAATTCCTTGGCTGCAGGGGCGTGGTGAGAATGGACTACATTGCTGCCACAGACGGTCTCTATTTCTTGGAAGTCAATACTATACCTGGCATGACCAGCGCTTCGCTAGTGCCCAAGATGGTGCGCGAGTCCGGCATGACCATCACTGAATTCCTCTCTAAGATCATAGAGAATTCTTAGTGCTCCTGTCGCAGTTTATAGCAGATGCGGACGCCTCCCTTGAGAGCCTCTACGGACCTCGGGAGGCGGCCGGCATTGTAAAGCGTCTCTGCAGCGATGTGCTGGGGGTGCCTTCGTATGCGCACATCGTCGAGCCTTCCCTGGAAATTGACGAAGGCAAGCTGCCGCTGCTTATGGATGCTTTGGTGCGGCTCAGAAGCGGGGAACCGCTGCAATACGTGACCGGTTTCCAGGAGTTCCGCGGCAGGCGCTTCAAAGTTAATCCTTCCGTTCTGATACCCAGGCCCGAGACTGAGGAGTTGGTGGAGTGGGCTGTGCAGCGCATTCCGGCCGGAGGCAGGGTGCTGGACCTGTGCACAGGCTCCGGATGCATTGCCTGGAGTATTGCGCTCGAGCTTCCCGGAACTGTGGTTACCGGGGTGGATATATCTGATGAGGCCCTGGAAACCGCCAGGGGACAGTTCAACAGTCCGGGGCCGGAGTTTTTGAAGGCGGACGTGCTGCGTCTTCCGGACAGTTTCCCGGGGGCCCCCTTCGACATGCTCACAGCCAATCCCCCTTATATTCGCGAGAGCGAAAAATCTCAGATGCATACTAATGTGCTGGGGCACGAACCGGCGCTGGCTCTGTTTGTGCCGGATTCCGATCCTTTGCTCTTTTACAGGGCAGTTGCTGCCTGGGCCGTGCGTTTTCTTGCTGCCGGCGGGAGCGGGATTGTGGAGTTCAATGAGGCGCTAGGGGAGGAAACGGCTGCCGTCTTTGCCGCCGCCGGGCTTCGCAACGTAGAAGTTCTGAAGGACTTCCGTGGTGCTCAGCGCTTCGTTTGTTTCAATAAGAAAGAATCGATAGAAAAATAAGCGTTGCGACACTTTTAGAAACGGATAATTTTTTGTCTCTTTGCTGCAAAAAGACTATGAAAAATTATCTTGTTGTGTCCTTGGCCGCTTTGGCCCTGCTATCCTCGTGCGGTGGCAAAAACGAAACTGAATTGCCCCCGGAGGCTCCCTCCTATGACTTTACCCCGGCCGGACTGGCCAAAATGTTTTCTTCTCTTCCCCTCGAGAAGGCCCATCTGCAAGAAGTTTACGACGCAGTGGGCAAATCGTCCGGCAACGGCTACGACGAGGAATACACCATGGGGTGTCTGATTGAAAGCCCCGGGGCGGGGGTAGGCGACACGCCTTCGGCAAAAGCGAGTGCAGGAGAAAAGCTGGCCAACCCCCTCAGAAACCTGCTCCGGGACTATCTGGAAGCCCGGCCGCAGACCCGCGGCGGCGACGTAGATGCCATGCTCAAGCAGCTGTCGCAGAGCGACTTCCAACTCTACTGGCCATACTCCGAAAACTGGGACGGAGAGTCGTATCCCATTATCACTTTCGACCCCGGTTCCGGTGCAGAAACCAACTACGGCTACCGCATTGCACCAGGCCCGGACGGAATGCATATTGTAGATTCAGTCTTTGTGGACGAAGCGCTGGCCGTGGAACAGCCCGTGTGGGTCTTCAACAGCAACTCCGACGCCGCCTTCACACCCCTCAAACTCACTGAAGCGGCAGCCTTCTCCGAAAGCGCGCCGGTGCCCCTGGCCAGGCACCGCAAACTGCTGCTGAGGAGCTTCAAAATGAAGCGGAACTATGATTCATGGTTTGGCGGAGCAAGTGAATTCTGGGTGAAATGTGGAAGTGTCGAGGGCTTTAACGCCGCAACGGATGCGGAACTGCATCTTTTCTATCCCAGCGTTACCGACTTCATGATTGTGGTTAAGCGCCGGTACGTCAACAAAGAATTGCCGTTTGACGCCATCCTGGTGGGGGATTTCACAACTCAGCTGGACAAAATAGTGTTTATGATCACCGAAGACGACGGCGGCACCAGGACCAACTGGAAGGCAGAAGCGGTGGTCAAAATCCAGTCCAAGACTTATGGATTCACAATAGACATTCCATACAACGAGAAGGACGATATTGTGTGGCGAGGGCAGCTCTCGGCGCGATTCTTCGAGGAAGCAGACCTAGTGAGGGGCCGTTTCGGAGACGTAGAAGCCGTGTTCGAACTGGACTAGATTGCAAGTATCGCCATTGACAACGACCTTACGCTGGTTCCCGGCCTCAAGCTGCTTGCCTGGGACTAGATCTTGATGCGGCGGCGGTACGCAGCCGTGAGATAGACGGTCCGGGCCGCCAGATGGGCGAAATAGGCCGCCAGCAGCAGATGCAGGCAGGAATCGGCGCCTGGCTGCATCAGGCCGCCCAACAGCACTTTTCCGGCATACCAGCAGCCGAAGAAGCCTGCCAGGGCGAAGGCCATCGCCAAAAAGAGACTTCGGGAGTCGGTAGCCCCAAGGTAAATCCCGTCCCAGGTAAACGCAGCGCATCCGAGCGGCGGCATGATAAGCAGCCACGGAATAAAATGGCGGCAACGCTCCACCACGGCCGCATCGTCCGAGAAAAGGCTCACGAGCGGATTCCCGACCAGGGCGTATATGCCCACGAACAGTAATGCAATGCCCATGCTCCACACAAATACACAGCGCACCGTGCGGCGCAGCCGGACGCCGTCTCCTTCTCCGATAAAGCGCCCCGTAAGTGCTTCACCTGCATAGGCAAAGCCGTCTGTGAAATAGGAAAAAATCATCAACAGGTGCATCATTATCGACGAGCAGGCCAGTAGCACGTCCCCGAAGCCTGCGGCAATAATGGTGTAGCCCATGTAGATGGCAGTAAAGCACACCGAACGCCCGAGAAGGTTCGCGTTCATCTTGAGATAGGGCACCAGACCCGACGGCCTGAACGCTTCAGCCATGTCTTCCCGCTTCAGTTCCCCAATGACTCTGCGGTACTTGAAGACGCACACCAGCAGCACATACAAAAGGCCGGAATACTGGGCCACAAGCGTGCCGGCGGCGATGCCGTCGAAGCCAATGCCTTCCCAGCCGAAGGCTCCGAAGGTGAGCAGAACCGACGCGGTGATGTTCACGAGGTTCACGATCAGATCCGTCCACATGGAACTCACGGAGTCCTGCATGCCCACAAACCAGCCCCGGAACACCATGAGCCCTATGGTCGCCGGAGCTGCCCAGATGCGTATAAAGAAGTAGCGCTGAGCAAGTTCGGTGACCTGTGGGGAAGCATTAAGAAGGAGCATCCCAAGCCGCATCAGCGGATACTGAAGAGCCAGGACAAGGAGAGAAATCGCTGCCGCAAACCCGAGGCCCCTGGCAAGTATGAAGGCGCAGTCGTGAGTGTCACCGCGGCCGAAAGCCTGGGCCGTGAGCCCTCCCGTACCTGTACGCAGGAAGAAAAAGTTCCAGTACAGAAGGTTCAGGAGCATGGATCCGACAGAAATGCCACCTATGAAGGCGGCCGCCCCTCCCCCGCCGTTAAGGTGGCCGGCGAGGGCCGTGTCCACCATGCCGACCAGCGGGACAGTGAGATTGGCCAGAATACTGGGGAGCGAAAGCCGAAGAATCTCGCGGTTCAGGGCCCTGTCTGTCAGAATACTCTTCACAATAGGCACAAATATAAAAATGATTTTATAAATTTGCCCGACTAAATCAAGCAAAATGAAAGCTCTCAATCTACACGCTGTGGGTGATCTCCGTTACGAAGAAGTTCCCGATCCAGTAAGAAGCAAAGGCGAAGTACTCCTTAAAATCAAGGCTTGCGGCATCTGCGGCAGTGATATTCCGCGAATCTTCAAGAAAGGTACGTATCATTTCCCGACCATCCCCGGGCACGAGTTCTCCGGAGAGATTGTAGATGCAGACGATCCCGGACTCATCGGCAGCAAGGCTGCGGTATTCCCGCTTCTGCCTTGCCGCAAATGCGCATCCTGCCAGGTGGGCGAATACGCGCAATGCTCTGATTATGACTACTATGGCTCACGCCGCGACGGTGCCTACGCAGAATATCTGGCGGTGAAAGAATGGAACCTCGTTCCGTTCGATGGCATCAGCTACGAGGAAGCAGCGATGTGCGAACCCGCTGCCGTGGCACTGCATGCCGTGGGGCTGGCAGATATCAAGATAGGCGACACCGTGGCCATTTTCGGAGCCGGCCCTATAGGCATGATGCTGGCTCTGTGGAGCAAGGCTTCCGGTGCATCTAAAATCATACTCTGCGACATAGATCCCGCCAAGGTGGATTATGCCCGCAGCATGGGCTTCGATGCGGTTAACAGCGCCCAGGAGGATGCTTCTGCATACATTCATGAGGCCACCGCCGGCCGCGGAGCCGACGCGTGCATAGAGGGCGCCGGTGCCACCCAGACCTGGGAAAGCTGTATAAAGAGCGTGAAGAGCTTCGGACATGTGGTCTGCATGGGCAATCCCTTCGGCGACATGACCCTCACTCAGGGCACCTACAGCCAGCTCCTGCGCAAGCAGCTCAACATACGCGGCACATGGAACAGCTCCTACAACGATGCCCACAACGACTGGCGCACCGCGCTGGACGCCATTAAAAAGCACATTGTGGACGTGCGCCCGCTCATCACCCATCGTTTCGGCCTGCAGGACTATCAGAAGGCTTTCGACATGATACTCGGACGCAAGGAGTTCTACAGCAAGGTGATGTTTATCCCTGAAATGTAAATGAACGGAATCTGGACGATAGTGATGTTGGTATTTTCCAACATCTTCATGACTTTTGCCTGGTACGGGCACCTCAAACTGAGCGAAATGAAAATATCTACAGGGTGGCCTCTGATAGTGGTCATCCTGTTTTCTTGGGGGATTGCTTTCTTTGAATACTGTCTTACCGTGCCTGCCAACCGAATAGGCTTCCAGGGCAACGGCGGGCCGTTCAACCTGCTTCAGCTCAAAGTGATACAAGAAGTTATCTCGCTGACGGTGTTTACCGTGATCGTGATGTTTGTATTCAAGGGGCAGACAATTCAGTGGAACCATATCGCCGCCTTTGCCTGTCTTGTGCTGGCGGTATTCTTTGTCTTCCTCAAATAGGCTGCGCTACTTCAGCAGGAGGCGTGCCAGACGCATGTCTTCCGGAGTGGTGATTTTTATGTTGTAGCGTTCGCCTTCCGTGATCTCCACGCTGTAGCCGGCGCGTTCTGCCACCGACGCATCGTCTGTGAACGAAGTGCTGTAGGCCTGTTTATAGGCTTCTTTAATCACCTCGGACTTAAATAGTTGAGGTGTCTGGACGGACACCAGGCAGCTCCTGTCCGGGCTGGGCGTTTCGGGATTTGTGCTCCTCAAGGTGTCGGTCACCGGCACTGCCGGAATGAGGCAGTCAGGGCCTGAGGGCTGCAGCATTGTTTCTATCATGCCGCTTATCAGCTCCTTGGATGCGAATGGCCTCACACCGTCGTGAATGGCGACAATGGCTCCGGAGGGCACTTTCTCCAAGGCGTTCCGTACCGAATGGAAACGGGTCATTCCGCCTTTGACTATGGTCTGGGGAAAAGACGCCGCATGTTCCAGGCACAGTTCACGCCACATCTGGATATGGCGCTCAGGAAGAACTATTATCACCTTGCTTTGAGGCCAGGCTTCGAGGAAATTCTCTACTGTACGTTGCAGGATGGGGACGTCTCCGAGCTGCAGGAACTGCTTCGGCACCTCTCCTCCCATTCTGCTGCCGCTGCCGCCGGCAACGAATACGGCATATACTTCTTTAGTCATAAAAACAAAGCAAATTTAGTGTAAAATCTTGGATTTTTGTTAAATTTGTAGGAATATCCGTTATTGTGTAAGATTATGGCATTCTCATTCCTTAACCAAGAATTGGCCATCGACCTCGGAACCGCCAACACCGTCATCTACCAGAATGACCAGATAGTGCTGGATGAGCCGAGTATCGTTGCCATTGACAATAATACCGGCAAGTGCATAGCCATTGGCCAGAAAGCCAAGCTCATGCATGAGCGCAACAACCCCGGCATACGTACGATCCGTCCTCTGCGGGACGGTGTCATCGCCGACTTTAACGCCGCGGAAATGATGATTCGCGGCTTCATCAAACAGGTCAACAACAAGCACCGCAGCCTCTTCACTCCCAACCTCAAAGTGGTGGTGGGCATACCCTCGGGTTCTACCGAAGTTGAAATCAGGGCCGTGCGCGACTCAACCGAACATGCCGGCGGACGCGACGTTTACCTCATTTTCGAACCCATGGCCTCTGCGCTTGGTATCGGACTGGAGGTAGAGGCGCCTATAGGCAACATGGTTGTCGATATAGGCGGTGGTACCACCGAGATTGCCGTCATCTCACTGGGAGGCCTCGTGGTGCAGGAGAGCATCCGCACTGCAGGAGACGTATTCACCACAGACATACAGACTTACCTGCGTCAGCAGCACAATATCCGCGTGGGCGAGATCACTGCGGAGAAGATCAAGATCGCTGTGGGTGCCGTCATCCCCGACCTGGTCGAAGAACCCGAGCCCTTCATCGTGCGCGGTCCTAACCTCATGACCGCCCACCCTGTCGAGGCCACCATCACCCATCAGGAGATAGCGCATTGCCTGGATAAGTCCATAGCCAAAATAGAGACTTCCATCCTTCATGTGCTGGAGAATACTCCTCCCGAACTGTATTCCGACATCGTCGAGAACGGTATCTGGCTTTCCGGCGGCGGCGCACAGCTGCGCGGCTTGGACAAACGCCTCACGGACAAGGTGAATATCCAGTTCCACGTATGCGAAGATCCTCTTCACGCCGTTGCCCGCGGCACATGTGAAGCTCTCAAGAATACCGACCGCTACTCTTTCCTGATGCGATAGATGGCAAGGGCGGGGAAGTTCTACTTGGGCCTTGTAACCGCGGTAATCTTCATTTTGCTGGAGATTGCCGCGATCTCGTTGCTGGGCCGTTCTTCCACCTTGCAGAACATTTGGATCAACCGCTTCTCCCACAATGTGATGGCTTTCACTTGGGGAAGCCTGAACAAGATCCAAAGTTATTTCGGGCTCAAAGAGCAGAACGAGATTCTGGCAGGCAAGAATTACGAGCTTTTCAAGGAGCTCCAGCATTACAAGGAGCTGGAAAAGGCCGTGCAGGCCATGGCCAAGCTGGATTCCGCCAATCTGCCGTCACACTTCAATTACATTCCTGCCGAGGTAACGGCCATGGGCACTAACTCCCGTCACAATTACATAATTTTGGACAAAGGCAGCGAACATGGAGTGAAGCCCCAGAGTGCCATTATAACGCCCAACGGAGTGGTGGGAATGGTATATGCCGTCGATAAACGCTATTCCTACGGACTGTCGCTCATGAACGAAAAGGTGAGTGTGAGCGCACGTATCGGACGCGAGGGCCTGGTGGCGCCCCTGACCTGGGACGGGAAGGGGTCTGACCATGCCATATTGAAGGATATTCCTCTGCACCTGACGGTGGCGGAGGGAGATACGATACGCACCAGCGGCATCTCCACGGTGTATCCTCCGGATATTCCTATTGGAATAACTATGGGCTCCCGGCTTATAGACGGTGCCGTTAACGTGGTGGATGTGAAGTTGTTCGTAGATTTTGCCTCTTTGCGCTATGTGATCATAGCAGAGAACCCCGACCGCCTTATCATAGAAGAGATGGAGAAATGAAGAACTACCGTTACATATTGATATACGTGCTTATGGTAGTTGTCCAGATTTTTCTGGTCAATTTCTTCCCTCTGTCGCGATATGTGCTTATTACTCTGCTGCCTGCGCTTCTGTTGGCACTGCCGCTCGATACCCGCGCGATAGTGTCCATGCTGATTGCTTTTGCCCTGGGATTCGTAATCGACTTTTTCTCCAACGGCATGCTGGGGCTGACTTCTCTGGCCCTGGTGCCTGCCGCGCTTGTCCGCGGCGAGGTCATAAGGAGCGTCTTCGGCGATGAACTTGGCGCCCGCGGCGACGAACTGTCCCTGCAGCGCCTTGGCGTGCCCAAAATGGTGCTTGCCCTGCTCATTCTGAGTTCGATTTTCCTGCTGGTGTACATCTGGGCCGATTCTGCAGGTACTGTGGCTTTCTGGCCTTCCGCTCTCCGTTTCCTGCTTTCCATACTGGTAAGCGTTCCTGCTTGCGTGTTTGTGTTTCGTCTGCTCAGGCCTTGAGTTATGGAAAACGACAACCGCTCAACCAAATTGCTTATCGGTCTGGCCGTCGTGCTCCTGGTGCTTCTGGGGAGGCTTTTCTATGTGCAGATAATAAACGAGAGCTACAAGACCGACGCCGACAACAACTCCATGACCTACGAGATGATATACCCACCCCGCGGGGTTATCTACGACAGGAATGGCAAACTGCTGGTAGGCAATAAGATATGCTACGAAATTCTGGTGACGCCCAGGGAAGTCAAGGACTTGGATACGGCGGCGCTTGCACAGGCTCTCGACACCACTTTGGACTTTGTGCGCGAGCGCATGGCGTATTATCACGACTATCGATCGCGAATCGGATGGCGGACGCTGACTTTCCTGAAGACCGTGCCTTCCGAGACCTATATGCGTTTCGCGGAAGAGCAATTCCGTTTTCCCGGTTTCAAAGCCCAGGTCCGGACGCTGCGGGAGTATCCCTTCAATGCCGGCGGTAACCTTCTCGGGTACATTTCCGAGGTGAGCCCTGAATTTCTGAACGATCATCCCGACTATAAGCCAGGCGATTATTACGGACGTACCGGGCTCGAGGCGGCCCGCGAGAAAGAATTGCGCGGCAGTAAGGGCTGGCATATTTACCAGCAGGATTCACGGGGCCGTCAGAAGAATTCCTACCACGACGGCGAATATGATGTCGAGGCTGTCCCCGGTAAGGACATCACAACAACAATAGACGCCTACCTGCAGCAGTACGGCCAGCAGCTCATGGCTGGCAAAAAAGGCAGTCTGGTGGCTATCGAACCTTCTACAGGAGAGATACTTACCATGGTGTCCAGCCCCGGTATAGATGTGGAAGTCCTGGCTGATTTCGGCAAGCACTACAGCGTTTTGTCGAAGGACAAGAACAAGCCTCTGTACAACCGTGCCGTGTCGGCGTCGTATCCTCCCGGCTCGGTGTTCAAGCTGGTCAACGGCCTTGTGGGGCTCGAAGACGGAGTGCTTCAGCCGTGGATGCAGTATCCGTGCTACAACGGCTACGTTTATACATCCAGTGGCCGCAAACTGGGCTGTCACACCCACCGTTCTCCGCTCAACCTCGAAGATGCGGTCATGATGTCCTGCAACGGTTATTTCTGTTACGTTTTCAAGTCCATACTTGAGAACCCGAAGTACAAATCGACGGAGGAGGCCTATAATCATTGGCGTGAAATGGTGATGAGTTTCGGCTTCGGACGCAAGCTGGGCAGCGATTTCCCTTCGGAGCTGAGCGGCAACATCCCTTCTGCTGAATTCTACAACCGCTATTACAAGAAGGGCCGCTGGCGTTTTCCAACCATCGTGTCCCTTTCTATAGGACAGGGCGAAATCCTCACCACGCCACTGCAGATAGCCAATCTGGCTGCGATTATGGCCAACCGTGGATATTATTATATCCCTCATGTGGTCAAGGCCTCGGAAGGGGTTGAAATCGACCCGCTGTACTATCAGAAGCAGTACACGCTGGTGGATACTTTGCAGTTCCCGAAGGTCATTCACGGCATGTGGAAGGCTGTAAATGCCTTTGGAGAGGGCGGTACGGCCAATGTGGCCCATGTGCCCGGGCTTGATATATGCGGCAAGACCGGAACTGCCCAGAATCCGCACGGAAAAGATAATTCCGTGTTCATTTGCTTCGCTCCCCGCAACAATCCCAAGATTGCAGTTGCGGCATATATAGAGAACGCAGGTTTCGGCGCCAGCTGGGCTTGTCCTATCGCGTCGCTGCTGGTGGAAAAATACATCAACGGCGAGATTTCCGAAGGGCGCCGTGACCTTGAGCGCAGAGTCATGACTACTAAACTGATACGCTGATGCAGGAACAGGCACTGGACAGAGGACTTAAGAAGACGGTGGACTGGAGACTCATCGTCATCTATCTTGCACTCGTGCTGTTCGGCTGGATCAACATCTACGCCGCCGTGCAGTCCGGGGAGCCTTCGTCTATCTTCGACCTTAGCTGCAATGCGGGTAAGCAGGCTTTGTGGATAGTCGGCGCAGTGATTCTGTCGGCGCTCCTGCTGTTTGTCATCAATCCATATTTCTGGGAAAGTATAAGCATTCCTGCGTACCTTGTGGTTCTGCTCCTTTTGATTCTGGTTATCTTTTTCAGTAACAATGTCAAAGGCTCGCACTCATGGTTTGAGCTGGGGCCCGTGAAGTTTCAGCCTGCGGAGCTGTCGAAGATTACCACGTCGCTGCTGCTAGCTTCGGTGCTGAGCAAGCCAAATTTCAAGATGAACAACTGGAAGCACTTCCTGTTGGCCGCGCTCATAGTGCTTGTGCCCATGCTCGTGATTGTTGCCGAGAGCGAGACTGGTTCGGCCCTGGTGTATGTCGGGTTCATATTTGCGCTCTACCGCGAAGGCCTTTCCGGTTGGATTCTGGTACTGTTGGGTATGGCAGTGCTCTTGTTTGTGCTTACCATAATCACGCACTGGTGGGTGTCGCTGATAGTGATAGGAGTGTGCGCGCTTCTTTATTTGGTGCATTTCCTTCGCAGGACTTCTTCGCTGAGGCTTCGCAGGCGGGTGGTCCGCAACGGCCTCATCACCGCCGCTGCCGCGGTTTCGCTCGTGTTCGCCGCCGACCTTCTGTTCAATAAAGTGCTTAAAGACTATCAGAGGGAAAGGATTGAAGTCGTGCTGGGCATGAAGAAGGACCTGAAGGGTGTGGGTTACAACGTGCACCAGTCTCTGATCGCGATAGGCTCCGGAGGCGTGTTCGGAAAAGGATATCTAAAGGGTACGCAGACAGCATTCGGTTTCGTCCCAGAGCAAAGTACCGACTTTATTTTCTGTACAGTGGGAGAGGAATGGGGCTTCGTGGGGACTTTGTTTGTCATTGTCCTGTACGGACTTATGATATTCTGGATAGTGCGTGATGCAGAGAAGGCTCGCAGTGCCTTCACCCGTGTGTACGGGTACTGTGTGGCGTCTTGCCTGTTCATGCACCTGTTTATTAATATCGGCATGACCCTGGGCCTTATGCCCGTCATTGGCATTCCGCTGCCTTTCTTCAGTTACGGGGGTTCTTCGCTCTGGGCTTTCACAGCCATGCTGTTCATCTTTATAGCGCTGGACAGGCAGGAGAAGAAGTATTTCTAGGACTATAAGTTGCTTTCAATCAACGATCTGAGGGACGTTCCCGGGACGTAAAGGGCACTTTTCATCCCCACGGCAAGGGCTCCGTCCACATTGGCCTTGGAGTCGTCTATGAAGAGGCACTCATGGGCTTGGTATCCGCTGCCTTCGATGGCGAGGCGGTATATTTCCGGATCCGGCTTCAAGAGCTTCATTTCGTGCGAAAGGAACATCTTCTTAAAGGTCTTGTCCAATGGCAGTCCGGCACGTTCGAAGTTGGGGATGTGCAGGGTCATGGACAGTTCGTTGTTGTTGCTGAGCATGAAGATGTCGTACTTTTGCCCTAGCTCCTTTACAAGCGCCACGTTTTCAGGGGCGGGGGTGCCGAAGAACTGGTCGTGGCAGCGCAGGATGGTTTCGGGCGTGGTCCCGGGGGCGCAGTGCTTCAGACATTCCACCATGAATTGGGCCATGTTTATGCGGCCGGCTTCCATGTCAAGGAAGAACCCACGCTGGTGGCAGGGGTCGAGATACTTGTCGATTTCTTTGAATCCGGCGATAGTGCGGTAGGCCTCGATGCATCTGTCGAGGTGCAGGGGCAGAAGGACTCCGCCCATATCGAAAAAAATGGCTTTTATCATAATTCAGTGCGCAAAGTTAGGAAAAAAACTTATCTTTGCACCGTCGCGCCGCGAGGCCCGACAAGCCTTGGTGGTGAAATGGTAGACACGAGGGACTTAAAATCCCTTGGCCCGAAACGGCCGTGCGGGTTCGATTCCCGCCCGAGGCACACAAAAAAGCATCGCCGCAAGCGATGCTTTTTTTGTGCCTTTGGCACTATATTGATTGAGGGGGCGGACCCCCTCAAACTCCCCTGGGTCGGCCTTCGGCCTCCGAAATTCATTTTCAAACGCTTGACGTGATCTGATTATTTGTAGTCACCTTTTTCTGGATGAAGAACCGGGAGACCGATAAATTCGAATTTACTGAAATCTTATATCGACGCCCTATATTCTTTTGGAGACAGCGCCGTC
>CAMJBH010000018.1 GCA_946403855.1 uncultured Bacteroidales bacterium | reverse complement strand
CAGACTCGGGCACAAATCTCCATTCTCCAAGTAGTTTACGATCTCCGGCGAGTGCGCGGTCCACCGCATCATGCGACTTAATGAAACGGTACACCAAGTCCCTGATCTCGGGATAACGGGCCACTACCCTGCCGGCAAGTTCTTCGTGAGGGATACCGGCACCGATCACAAGCAGATCTCCACCTCCGTTGGCCCTGTATGATGTCATTGCAACGGGATAAACAGCATCGAAGTCAAATTCGGATCCGTCAGCAAAACCGCTGATATTTATGCGCTGACCATACTCTTTGCTTACATCCACCGTATATGATATTCCGGCAGCCGAATCGAAATTGTAGGAACGGTTCACAAAAGACCATTTCTCGGCACCGGTACGGGGATCCGGAGCATTGCTGATTTTGAGCACATGCTCTCCCGGAGTACAAATCCAGCGGTCGTATGAAAGCTCCAGCAGATTCTTTATCTCACGTCCCGTAAGGTTAAGCACGAACAGCTGATTTTCAAACGGATAGATAGTAAACATGTCATTATAAATAATCTGCCCTTCACGCACGTATCCGTCGAAAGTCAAAGGTGCCGCAATGGAGACACGAGCATTGGAAAAATTAAGCTGAACCGTATGCAGCAGGTCGATATAATCGCTCATGCCGATATAGGCATCGCGGCTCCTGAGAGGCATGTCAAGCACTCCCACGGGCTGCAAAGTGAAAGCCTTCACTGCCTGGAATTCGGGATCGAAAAGCTTGACCATCTTTTCATCTACAGAATTCTTGTTGAGACGTTCAACACTGGCGGTGCGGGACACCACCTTGTGCCCCTTGAACTTAAGCACTGCGTGTCCGACGTTGCCGCAGCGGGCCCCTCCATCGACAAGGCAGCACTTTTTCGACAATACCTGTGCGGGACGATGATCGTGTGCAGTGACCAGCACATCCGCGCCGCAAAGCCTGCGGAATATATCAAGTCCCTGGCTTTCAATGGACTTGCCATCACCGGTACCGGTGCCGGAATGCACCACCACGACCACCGCGTCCGGATGGAGCCGGGCTCTGAGCGTCCTGACGCGTTTGCGGACCAAAGGCACCAGCGAGACATGTTCCATTCCGCTCCACAGTTCGGGAGAGAGCCAGCCAGCTATATTTGCGTTGTTGTATCCGAGTACAAGTATCTTACGTCCTCCCTTGTCAAACATTTTGTACTCCGGGAAATAGGTCGAGCCGTCCGGTTTCATGGCATTTCCGGCAAGCCAGGGTATTCCGGCCTCCTCCAGTTCCTTGAAGACCTTGTCATAGACAGCATGGCCTGTTTCTATGTCATGGTTGCCCACTACGCAGGCATCATAGCCCATGTATGCGGCAAGACGCGGAAATACATGAGCCTGCTCCGGAACGACGTAATTGAAATAATATGCTGCATTGTCGCCCTGAAGGCAGTCTCCGGCATCCAAAAGCATTACGTTTTCAGCGCCGACGGCATTTCGAAGGCTGTCAACATAGTATTTTACGGACATCAGGCTGGTTTTCGTCTTCGCGCCCACATATGGTCTGTTGAAATACGACCCGTGGACGTCTCCGGTGGTGATTATGTGCAATTCACTCTCCTGGGCCAGAAGCGCCGAAGACAGAAAAAGAGACAAACAGATAATAATATTCCTCATAAAAACACGGTTACAGGTTGAACAAGCCGGGATAAAAAGCGCGTTTTTTAGCTTTGGGGGCCTTGGGATGAGGCCGCAGTGCATCCAGGTTGACTTTCAGGGATACACCCTGCTGCCACCCCCTGAACACAGGAGTTTTCAAGTCGGGAGAAGCTTCTCCAAACCTGAAAGAAAGCACAACTGCAAGGTCGAGCCAGGCACTGATTTTCGGCGAATACTTAACATTCAGATAATCAGCCCAGCCGGGATGGTCCAGACGGGTATGAAACCCCAGGTCGCCCAAGTATAAGTCGCTTCCGTATGCCTTTCCTGCAAATGATGCAGAATAATACGGCATGAGGTCATCGCCAAAATAGACTTTGTTTTCTATGGAGACTCCCCATTTCTTAAATGTCTGCCCCGAATAGAAGCCCATGGGAAAAACCGGCTGATCTGTCCTCACCCTGTCGCACTGGTAAGTAAAAATACCACCGGCTGCTATTTTAAGCTCATCCAGGAAAGAGAAAGGTGCCCATTCTACCCAAGGATTCAGCATATGATTATCCACGACATTGGCATAGTCCGGAGCGCAGGCAAAATGATAAAAAGAACCGGACCAGCCGAGGCTGAAGGGGCCGGCAAAATTCCATAGCCCCGACGTGAGCACCTGAAAGCGCTCCCTCCTGGCCGGGTTGGCGGCGTCTCCTAGCATGCCGGGCCAGTCAAGCCCCAGTTCGGCATAGATATGCCTGTTCCGGTACTTGAAGAACATGCCTTCCAGATTATTATCATAGAAATAAACGTCGTCGTCAAAGAATGGCCCTATGTAATCACCTTCAGAGAAAGCTCGCGGGAAACTGCCTGCAACAGCCTGAAAGCGGCCGCCGTTTCTAAACGCAGCTTCTACATTATAATAGAGGACAACTTCTTTGAAAAGATCTTTAGCCGCCAGTCCTTCACCCATTTCCTTGAATATGTCAATCCCGGCGCGCAGCCTGTGATAGACATTGTCCTTTTGCTTCACGAGCAGGCCGAATTCTGGAGTGAGGCGGACGGCGTGCAAGGTGTAAGACCTGTCGTACACCTCCCCGGAACGGTCATATTCGTAGTTCCTGAACAAATAGTCAAAGTTCACATGCCACTCCAGCTTCTGGGCACGAAGCAGCGCAGACTCGGCTATGAGGAGAAGGATTAAAGCGATTTTTTTCATATACTCCACAAAAATAGTATTTTTGCAGGACAAATGAAACTGTGGACAAAAGTTAACTGCGACCCGTCCGGCACACCTTTTATGCTGGACGACCGCATCATGCTTCTGGGAAGCTGCTTTGCCGACTCAATAGGCAAAAAAATGGCTTGCGCGGGCTTTAATGTCATGGTCAACCCATTCGGCACCTTGTACAACCCGGCTTCGTTGCTGTCTGCTGTCCAGAGACTCGATTCCGATCTCATGTTCAGCGGCAGTGACTGCGTAGAGATGGGAGCCGGCGCAGGCAAAATCTGCTCGTATGAGCACCATACATCCTTCGCCAGATCCACAGAAGAAGAGTTTCTTGACAACGCCAACTCCAGATTGATCGAAGCCAGGTTTTTCTGGAATAAATGCAACCGGGTCATTCTCACGCTCGGGACGTCCTTCGTTTGGTATTCCAACAGCAAGGCGGTTTCGAACTGCCTCAAGCGTCCGGCTTCCGAATTTAAGCGCAGCATGCTGAGCGTCGGGCAGTCGGCAGCTTGTCTCGACGCCATAATCAGCGCTCATCCTGAAAAGCGCTTCACAATTACAGTTTCGCCTATAAGGCACATGGGCGACGGCGCACATGCTAACACACTGAGCAAGGCTGCACTTCTTCTGGCCGCCGATTCTTGCAGCCAAGCAGAATACTTCCCCGCCTTCGAGATTGTCAATGACGAACTCAGAGATTACCGTTTCTATGCCGACGACCTTGTGCATCCGTCAGAAAGCGCCGTAGAAATAATCTGGGAACGTTTCCTTGATGCATGCACCGCCCCATCCGAGCGAGGAGCGATTGAATCTGCCCAGAAGGCAGCCCGTGCAGCAGCCCACAGACCTCTTTTTTAAAAATCTTCGCAAAAGATTTGGAAATATGAATTTTTGTATTACCTTTGCAGTGTACTATTGAACTAATACACTACGACGTAATGATAAAAATTCAAAATCTAGCCTTCAGCTACGGCAAAAACGAGGTCCTTCGGAACATCTCGATGAACCTTGAGGCAGGAAAAATTTACGGCCTGCTTGGCGAGAACGGCGTGGGCAAGACCACCCTTCTGACACTTCTCTGCGGACTGAAAAAGACTCAATCCGGCACCATTTCCACCGATGGCCACGATCCTTACAAACGCGAGCCTTCTCTGCTCAGTGAGCAGTATTATCTTCCTGACGAAGTTGCGCCCGCCAATGAAAAAGCGCTGTCGTGGGGCAAAGCGCGCGGAAAGTTCTGGTCGTCTTTCTCAGAGACTAAATTCGAGAACATTCTTAAAGAACTGGAAGTGAACCCAGAGCAGAAGATGAATTCCATGTCTTCCGGGCAGCTAAAAAAGACCTACATAGCCTTTGCGCTTGCAACTGGTGCACGTTATCTCTACCTTGACGAACCTACCAACGGCCTGGACATTCCGTCCAAGGCGCAATTCCGCTCCGCCCTGATGAAATACACCGCCGAAGACGCTACAATAGTGATTTCCACCCATCAGGTACGTGACCTGGAAAACATAATCGACCCCATCATCATCCTGGACAAACAAGCTGTACTGCTCAACGCCTCACTGGAACAGATCGCGGGCAAACTATACTTCGATTATGGCACAACCCTGAGCCCGGATTCACTTTATTCAGAGCAGCTGCCCGGCGGCTTCATACAAGTACGTCCGAATACTGAAGCCAAGGACAGCAAAGTCAACATCGAGGCTCTGTTCAATACCGTTCATAAGCATAAAGAACTTGTAAAACAACTTTTCAGCCATGAATAACGTGTTCAGTTTCAAGCGGTTCGGCAACTACTTCCTATTCGATTTACGCCGCGCTTTTACAACTTACGGCACCAACCTGCTGGTCATGAGTCTCTCTCCGGCAATATTGTTCGTCATACATTTACTGATAGGCCTTCTCAAAAACGGCACCGCATCGGAGCTGCCTATAGAATCTAAGTTTGTCTGCCTCAGCATTGTTATCTTCGTGGTTTCGGTCAGTGCCGGCATAAAGATCTACGGTTCGATCACAGAGAAGCGTTTCGGTTCCGATTTCCTCATGCTCCCGGCATCCAGTTTCGAGAAATGGCTCTCCATGGCCGCTGTCGTATGCGTCGTTGTCCCAGTCACTTTGTCGGTCGTCTCCATAGCCTCCGATGTATTGTTGAGCCTGATTGCCCCTTCTGCTTATGGGCCCAGCATGACATCGCATCTGCTTGATGCCGACATCCTGGGAGACAAAGAAATCTATATCAACGCTCCCGCCTTATTGTATCTCGGCTGGTGCGGTTGCGCTCTTACCTTCACTTTGGGAGGAATCTGCTTCAAAAAAGCCAAAGCCGCCAAAACATTTCTCTGTCTCTTTGTTCTGACAACCATATTCACGTTGCTCCTTGCCGCCACGATTGGAGACAGCATAGATGCTGTTCCGCAGCTCTTTGAGGACTTGCAAGATCCTGAGCAGCTTATCAATTTCCTCAACCTCTCTGCGAACCTGTTCTTCGCCGTCACGCTTGGCACTCTGCTGGTTTTGAACTGGTTCAGGATCCGCACCATAAAGCATTAACAGCCATGGAATTCGACAACAACAGACCAATATACCTCCAGATTGCGGATAATATCTGCGGCAGAATTCTCGCCGGAGAATTCAAAGCTGGCAGCCGGATTCCTTCCGTCCGCGAATGGGGGGCATCGATTGGAGTGAATCCAAATACCGTGGCTCGCTCATATGAAAATCTCACAGAACGCAAAGTCATCTTCAATCAGCGGGGAATAGGTTTTTTCGTGAGCGAAAATGCCGTTGAGTTGATTAAAGACACCGAAAGGCGCAAGTTTATAGAAGAAGAGTTGCCCGCCTTGCGCGAACGTGCAGCCCTCCTTGGAATCGATTTAACAAAACACATCTAAATATGAAAAAGCTAAGCATCGCGGCCGTTATCCTTCTGGCCATACTCCCCTCCTGCCGCTTCATAAAAGTGAGCGATGCAGGACTAAAAAATCTCCGCGAAAGCAACCATACCGACTTAAGTGCCAGCGAGACCCGCAGCCTCCTGGACACTACCGTAGGAGAATTCAATTCTCTGTACTGCAACATTTCCTGCGATATAATCTACATGCCAGGCGATTGTTCTGTAGCTATCTCCGCTCCCGACAATGTCATGGGCTATCTTTCCATTGAAAATGAAGAGGGCTTGCTGTCTTTCAAATTTAAAGAAAACATTAGGGTTACAGGGAAAAACCACATTGACATCACCGTTTATTCTCCGGAACTTACCGGTGCAAAGATTGACGGTGCCGCTGATTTCAATGCTCCGAACGGCATCAAGGCTTCAGACTTCGAAGTCATCGTAAACGGTGCAGGAGATGTCGATATAAACGGCCTCAATACGGGCAAAGCCTCTGTGACGGTAAACGGCGCTGGAGACATTGAGCTCAGCGGAGTTGACTGTAAAGAAGTCATTCTAAACATAAACGGCGCCGGAGACGCCAAAATATCGGGACGCGCCGATAAGTGCTCAGCCACCATCAGCGGGGCCGGCGATATAGATGCCAGCAAACTGGTTTGTCCGGATTTCAGGTCAATGAGACGGGGCGTCGGAAGCATCAAAAAGCCCAGGTAGATTAACAAACAGACATAAAAAAATGCCGCACCATGATACTGGTGCGGCATTTTGTATTTTTACTCAGAAGCTACTCTTCAGGCTTCATGGTAGTATAGACATTGGTAACGTCCTCATCATCTTCGAGGAGACCGGTGAGCTTGTCCAAAGTTGCGCGCTGTTCGGGCGTGACGTCCTTCAGGTCCACGTTGGGAATCTGCTCGAAACCTCCGGAAATCATCTCGAAACCATTCTCTTCGATGTATTTCTGGATAGCTCCGTAAGAAGCATATTCGCCATAGATCACAATCACCTTGGTCTCGTTGTCGTCTTTGTCAACCTCGACCTGCTCGAAGAGTTCCTCCACTCCGTAGTCGATGAGCTCGAGTTCGAGTTCCTCAAGGTCGATGCCTTCCTTCTCCTTGACGCGGAAAGTACATTTACGGTCGAACATGAAGGAAACAGAACCGGTGGTACCCAATGATCCGCCACATTTGTTGAAATAACTGCGTACGTTAGCAACGGTGCGGGTATTGTTGTCGGTTGCGGCTTCCACGAGATATGCGATACCGAAAGGACCGAAGCCTTCGTAGATAATCTCTTTGAAGTCTCCCTGCTTGCTCTCAGTGGCTTTCTTTATTGCGCGCTCGATGTTTTCCTTGGGCATCTGTTCTGACCTGGCTTCCGCCATCAGCGCACGGAGACGGGGATTTCCGGTAACATCGGGTCCTCCCTGTTTGACAGCTATTGTGATTTCTTTGCCAAGTTTGGTGAAGGTTCGGGCCATGTGTCCCCAACGCTTCAGTTTCCTTTCTTTGCGGAATTCAAATGCTCTTCCCATAACCTACTGAACGCGAGTAATATATTTGTCGATATCGTAACCTTCGATTGACTGAGGGTACTTGTCCTTGATGGTCTTATAGCACTCCAGGGCCTTGTCTTTGTTGCCAAGCTCCTCAGAGAGGATACCTGCCTTGAGCAGATATGCGGCGGCGAACACGTTGTCAGCCTTGGCAGCAGCTTTCAGATAAGCGGCGACGGCCTCGTTGTACTTCTCAAGTCCGGCGTATGCATCGCCCTCGCATGCGATGGCACGTGCAGCGGTGATAGGCTCCTTGCCGTTATATTTCTTGAGGTACTGAAGTGCCTGCTCATACTCTCCAAGCTGAAGGGCGCAGATTCCTGCCTCCATGAAAATGGCGGAACCGGCCTTGGCGCCGTACTGGTCAATGACGTCGGCCAGACCGAGCACATTGCCGTCGCCTTTGAGTGCAAGTTCATATTCGCCGTTCGAGAAGCTCTGCTCTGCAGGGTATGCCTGCTGGGTGGCCTCGACGCACTTGGGCTGATAAATCAACTTGATGTAGGCGAAGACCGCGAGGGCCAGTACGAGCACTATTGTCGCAACAGTCCAGATGGTCTTCTTGTTCTCGTTGTAAAACTGATCAGTTTTGGAGACTGTCTCCTGCAATGCTTCCTGACGGAGAGCCTCCTTGTCGTTAACATTTTGCTTTGCCATATAAGATAGTTTTAATTTTCCAATAAATTAGCTGACAAAGGTAGTAAATTCAAATAATAAATCCTAATTTTGCAGTATGCCCGTACTGAAGAAAATAATCATACAGGATTTTCGAAACATAGAACTGCAAGAAGTCGCCTTCTCCCCGAACATTAATTGTATCTGGGGTGGAAACGGTGAAGGAAAGACCAACTTGCTGGATGCCATACACTACCTTTCCATGACAAAGAGCGGGATACGCTCTGCGGAGAAATTCAATTTCAGGCACGGCTGCTCTTCTTTTGCCATCAGCGGCCTGTACGCCATGGAAGACGGTTCCGACTCTCTGTTCTCCATCCATGTTAGCGAAGGGGCCGAAAAAAAGGTTAAACGCGACGACAAAACATATACACGCATTTCCGAGCATATAGGCGTTCTGCCCGTCGTCATGGTGTCGCCTGCCGACACGGAACTGGTCAGCGAATCCGGAGAAGAAAGGAGAAGGTTCGTCAATGCCTTCCTGTCCCAGACAGACCGGAAGTACTTGTCGGACATGCAGCAATACAATCGCTTGCTCGCCCAACGCAACCGCTTGCTTAAGGAAGACAGGCCCGACCCGGGTCTGCTGGAAGCCTTCGATGCCAGAATGGCGGAGCCGGCCCGCAGCATAGCGGATGCCAGAGAGCGGTTCGCCAATGACCTGCAGCCTATAGTCGCTAAATACTATGAGGCGATCTCCGGCGGCCGGGAATTAGTTTCTATAGAGTATAAGTCCGAGCTGCAGGGCCATGACTTTGAAGAGCTCATGAAGTCGCGCCGTGAACGCGACCTGGCCTCCCGCTACACGGTTTCCGGCATTCACCGCGACGATTTCCTCTTCGCGATGGAAGGATTCCCTATCCGCAGATGCGGTTCACAGGGGCAGCAGAAGTCTTTTCTGGTCGCTTTGAAGTTCGCACAGTACGAAGTGATGAAAAGTGTCTGCGGCATGTCCCCCGCCCTGCTTCTCGACGACCTCTTCGACAAATTGGACATGAACCGCGTGGGTAACATGTTGCAAATGGTGGCCGGCAACGACTTCGGCCAGATTTTTATTTCGGACACGGACAAGGCCAGGACCGAGGCCCTTGTGGACAGCATAACAGCAGACAGAGCATACTTCAAGGCGGCTTCGGGCACTTTCAGCAAAATCGATGGAGAGCTATAGGATAAAAAGGAAGAACGCCCTGCCGCTGAGCTCGGCTCTAAAAGAGTTCCTGCGCGAGTCCCACCTCACTACAGGCCTTAACACACGTCTTATCTTCAAGGCCTGGGACGATGTTTCCGGCGCCGCTCCATACACCCTCAAACGGTTTTTCCGGAACGGCAAGCTTTACATAACACTGAATTCGTCCGTAGTGCTCAGCCAGCTTGCATCCCGCAAAGAGTTTCTCAAGGAAATGATCAACGACAGGCTGAGCAGAGACGAACTGTTCGAACAGGATGATATTAACGTAACCTGGGTGGAAGAAATCGTATTGAAATGAAATTTGTAATCGACAGCGCCATCCCGTTCATCGATGGCGTATTTGAGCCTTATGCAGAGGTCAAGTACATAGACGGCCAAGCCATAAAACCGTATCACCTCAAAGGTGTGGATGCTTTAATCACCCGCACGAGGACCAACTGCACGCCTGAGCTGCTAGATGGGAGCAACGTCAAAATCATCGCTACCGCGACAATAGGCACCGACCACATCGACCTCGATTACTGCAAACAGCGAGGCATCTACGTATGCAACGCTGCCGGATGCAACGCCGGCGCCGTCATGAATTACGTGATCTCCGCAATCTACGGCACGGCTTCGCGCAAGCGGGTCCGGCTGGAAGGAGCCAAGGTCGGCATAATTGGAGTGGGCAATGTAGGCGGCAGGGTCGCCAACACTCTGCGTCTGCTGGGATTCAACGTATTGCTCTGCGATCCTCCCAGGGCAGAGGCCGAAGGTGCCGCCCAGTTCTGCGACCTGGACTTCCTGCTCCGAAATTCAGACATAGTCACCTTGCATGTCCCGCTTAACCAGAGTACCCGCAAGATGGCTGATGCAGCATTTTTCTCAAAAATGAAGCTGGGGGCTTTTTTCATCAACGCATCCCGCGGCGAAGTAGTCGAAGAGAACGACCTGCTGCAGGCTATCCCGAAATTGGGTCCGGTCATCCTGGACACATGGTGCAATGAGCCCAATGTCAACCGGGAATTGATCGAGAAGGCAGATATTGCGACTCCCCATATCGCAGGTTACTCTTATCAGGGTAAATTGCTGGGAACGTCAATGACTGTAAGGTCCGTTGCGAGATACTTCGGAATCAAAGACCTTTTCGAGTTCTTCCCTTCTCCGGGCAGCGAGCCTAAAGATGCCGTAAAACTCGATCTGCGCGGACTCAGCGAAGGGCAGATTGCATCTACGATACAGTACAACTACCCTATTTTCACCGACGACTTCATGTTCCGCATACATCCTGAGGAATTCGAAAGCCTGCGTCAGAATTATCGTTACCGTAGAGAATTTTTCATAGACTGACATATGACTGATACCACTAAAATCAATGCCGAACTCGAGCGCATCAAAAGGGGCTTCCCCTGGCTCGATATTGTTGCCCCTGCCACTCCCGGCAACGGGATTCTTGTCTTGGATGAGGCGCAGGCAAGCGAAGCCCAAGCGTACAACGAAAGCACCGAAGTCATGGGACGATGCAAATTTGTTCCGGCCTCCGGCGCCGCATCACGCATGTTCAAAGATATCTTCGCCGGCATAGAGCAAAAGAACGAGGCCGTATGCAAGCTCGCGGAATCTCTTGAAGACTTTGCCTTCTACGATCCCGCAGTCTTCGGACATGCCCCATACGATCCGCAAAACACAGCCCGCAAGCTCCTGTCGGACGACGGCCTCGGCTACGGGCACAAGCCCAAGGGAGTGCTGAAATTCCACCGCTATCCCAATGAGGTGCGGACCGCAATAGCCGAGCACTTCGTGGAAGGGCAGGCATACATGCGCAACGCAGACGGAAGCGTGAAGCTCATCATAACCATTTCCCCGGAACACGAAGAGCTGTTCCGGAAAGCGGTTTCCGAAATTCAAGCTGAGTACGAAGAACGCTACGGCGTGAAATACGACGTCGAATTCACATTTCAGGACAAAGCCACAGACACGGTAGCAGCCACCCCCGACGGGCAGCTGTTCCTGAAAGACGACGGCACACCCCTGACGCGCCCGGCCGGACACGGAGCCCTGATATACAACCTTAACAAGGTCCAGGAAGAGCTCGTGTCGATTAAGAACATAGACAATGTCTGCACAGAACGGCTGCAGCCAGACACTTACAAATGGAAGAAGGTGCTGATGGGCAAAGCCCTGCAGCTGCGCGACCGTATATACGATTTTCTCTATACCCTCGACCAGCTGACCGAACTGCGGAAGAACCAGGCCGACTTTGCCTACTTGCCTGTGTACAATATGCTGCAAGACGACCCGTTTGCAACTCCTGAATGCCAGGAACTGTGCAACGAGATAGAACTGTTCTTACGCAACGAGCTTTGCATCGAGATGCCCCCGGCTAAAGATTCACGCAGCCGAGCAGAGGCGCTGAGAGCAAAACTCAACCGTCCTATAAGGGTCTGCGGCATGGTCAAAAACGAAGGAGAACCTGGCGGTGGTCCTTTCATCGTGAAGGCGAAGGACGGCAGCACGTCACTCCAAATTCTCGAGGGAGCACAGATCAACCCCGATGATCCTGGCGCCCAGGCCGCCTTAAAAGGAGCAACCCACTTCAATCCTGTCGATATAGTATGCTGTCTGCGGGATTACAAGGGTGAAAAGTTCAACCTGCCGGATTTTGTAGATCCGGAAACAGGTTTCATAAGCAACAAAAGCCTGGAAGGACGTCCACTCAAAGCCTTGGAACTCCCGGGACTTTGGAACGGTGCCATGTCGGATTGGAACACCCTATTCGTAGAGGTACCGGCTGATACGTTCAATCCGGTCAAGACTGTGCTGGACCTTTTACGTCCGGCGCATAGATAATTAAATACTGGCGACTACTGTTTCACAAGCTCGGACAACATCTCCGAGCTTTACTTTTATCTCCGCATCCAGCGGGAGGTAGATATCGATGCGTGATCCGAACTTGATGATTCCGCATTGGTCTCCCGCCACTACCTCCATGCCGGGCTTGGCATAGCATACGATGCGCCTTGCGAACCCGCCGGCCAATTGTTTGAAGAAGACTTCCTTGCCCTCAGGCGTCCGAATACACGTGCATGTATGCTCGTTCTCCTCGGAGGCCTTTGGCTTGAATGCCAGAAAATGTTCGCCTTCGTGGTACTCGGAATATTCGACAGTACCGGTCACAGGCCAGAAGTTGGCATGAACATCCCAGAAATCCATATATATGGAAATCATCATGCAGTCACGTTTCAAAAAATCTTTCTCGTACGCTTTTTCGACATGTACTATCTTGCCGTCGGCAACGGCAGTGACCAATGTGGACGATCCGGCAGCTTTGCGGTCCGGCACCATATGGAAAGCGGTTTGCCAGAAGCAAATTGCCAAAATCAGCAACACCAGAGGCCAGAGAAGCCACCAGACATGCACGAAGCGAAACAGGAGAAATAAAAGCACTGCACTTATGGCATAGACCAGCAGAACTGTGCCATAGGTATTCTTATCCAGTCTCATAGAAGGCCAAACAAAGTTAAATAAACAAACACTGCGGGTATTGCGAAGAGCGAGCTGTCAAACCTGTCCAGCATTCCGCCATGACCGGGGATGCAGTTGCCGGAATCTTTGAAACCATAGCGCCTCTTCCAAACAGACTCAAACAGATCGCCGCAGACACCGCTCACAGCTATAAGCAGTCCGAGCGCAAGGCAATGAACCAGAGTATAATTCATCCAACCCACCAGATTCAAGACCAAAGCGGCAATCAGGGCAAAAAATATCCCGCCCCACAGCCCCCACCAGGATTTCTTGGGAGAAATCGCAGGGGCCAGTTTTCGTGAGTCCGGTTTCTGTCCGAGGAGGGTTCCGATCACGTACGCACCTACATCTGAACACCAAATGATGATGAATACGTTCAGCAAGACAATTCCGTTAAAATCTCCCCCGTAGCCGGCCAAAACAGGCATGAGACAGAAAGGCAGACCTACATAAAGAAATCCCATGAATGCAAAGGAAACATCCTCTACCTTTTCATGAGAAGCTGCCAGAACCGTGGAAACTGATATAGCAAGGACAGGAATCAAAACACATGCAATCCACTTAATGTCAAGATTCCAGAATATATGGCCCATGATCAAAATGAAACACAGGCATGCGGTCAACAATGAAAGCTTCTGCTGCAGAATCCACCGGTCCCCCATCGTGATGTTAAGAAACTCTCTCAACGACATGTAAAGGGCCACCAGAAACAACACTCCGAACGCAATCGGGTGGAACAACATCCCGGCTACCATAAGCGCCAGGAAAACGACGCCGGAAATAGTCCTTACAGCTAAATTATTCATCATCTTTCTTCAATCTTTCCTCACCATGCTTTCCGGCCTTAGGTCCGAAAATGCTCTCGATATCATCTGCCATGATAACTTCCTTTTCGATAAGGAGCTCTGCCAGTTTGGTGAGACCCTCCCAATTATCTGTAAGTATTTTGCGCGTGCGGGTGGTAACCTCGTCAACTATCGCCTTCACTTCGGCGTCTATCAGCTGAGCCGTCTTTTCGCTGTATGGCTTAGTCAGCTCATAGCCACCGCCGGTTGAATCATAAAACGACAGGTTGCCAATTTTAGGACTCATACCATAATAAGTGACCATCGCATATGCCAACTTGGTCATGCGCTCGAAATCGCTGAGCGCTCCGGTGCAGGGCACTCCGTCATTGACCAGCTCTTCAGCAATACGTCCTCCGACAAGGCTGCACATTTCATCCATCAGGTCGGACTTGGACACCATGACTTTCTCGTCTGGAAGACTCCAGGTAAGACCAAGGGCCTGGCCGCGGGGTATAATGGACACCTTGAGCACAGGGTCGCATCCAGGCAGCAACCATCCCGCCACAGCATGTCCAGCCTCGTGGAAAGCGGTAATGCGCTTTTCCTGGGGAGACATTATGGTCTTTTTGCGTTCTATTCCTCCGACTACACGGTCCACGGCATCAGAGAAATCCTGATTGTTAATGTCGGGATGTCCCTTGCGGGCGGCAGTAAGGGCCGCTTCGTTGCAAACATTGGCGATATCGGCACCGGAGAAACCGGGAGTATTCTTTGCTATAAGGTCAAGGTCGAAATCGGCTGCAAGCTTGAGCGGTTTGAGGTGTACCTGGAATATTTCCTTACGTTCGTTCAAATCCGGAAGCGTGACATGAATCTGACGGTCGAAACGGCCCGCCCTCATCAAAGCCTTGTCCAGGATGTCGGCACGGTTGGTCGCCGCCAGCACTATGACTCCGGAGTTGGTGCCGAAGCCGTCCATTTCGGTAAGCAGCTGATTCAGTGTGTTCTCACGCTCATCGTTGCTGGAGAAACCCACGTTCTTGCCGCGAGCACGGCCGACGGCATCGATCTCGTCGATGAACACAATGCAGGGAGCCTTCTCCTTGGCCTGGGCGAACAAATCACGCACACGCGAAGCTCCAACGCCGACAAACATCTCCACGAAGTCGGAACCGCTGATGCTGAAGAAAGGAACATCCGCTTCTCCGGCAACCGCTTTTGCGAGCAGGGTCTTACCTGTTCCGGGAGGGCCGACCAAAAGGGCACCTTTAGGAATCTTGCCGCCTAACGCAGTGTATTTCCTGGGGTTGCGCAAAAAGTCCACTATCTCCATCACCTCTTCCTTGGCGCCGTAAAGACCGGCGACATCCTTGAATGTCACCTTGACCTTGTCTTTGTCCGCCAGCTTGCCGTTTGCCTTTCCCACGTTGAATGGATTCATTCCGCCAGGCGCTCCCGGGCCGCCGCCCATGTTGCGTGTCATGCCGCGCATCATGAAAATCCATAACACGATGAGGAAAAACATAGGCAGCCACTCAAGCAGGCCGCGCCAGATGTTCTCGTTATTCTCGATGATCAGTTTGACCTGAGACTCGGGCGCCAAATTACCATTGAGTTCAGCGAATGAGGTCTCGGGATCGAACTTGGTAGAAGTCAGGAAAAAGAAGTGGGGCGAGCTCTTGGGCGGCGTAGAAGCCGGGAAAAGCTTGGCATATTTCTGCACAGACTCGGGACGCAGAGTCACTGTTCCCCTATAATCATTCCTGGTATATCTTACTTCTTTGACATCGCCTTCACGAATCATGGACTCGACTTGAGCCCATTCCACCTTTTCGGGAGTAGCCCGGTTGCTCATAAGCATCCAGCCGATGCTCATAATGAGCAGAAGGTAGAAAATCCAACTTAGGTTAATACGCACGATACGCACCTTTGGCTTTTTATTCTTGTTTGGTTTTTCTGGCATTTTATGATATTTTTGCAGCGCAAATATACAACAAAAATGACACCAAGCCAAAGTTCATCCGACATAATATGGCTCGAAACAGCAGAATCCACAAACAAGACGTTGCGCGAGCGTATCTCTCAGTGTGACAATATGTCAGTAATAGCGGCTAAGGCGCAGACGGCAGGGCGCGGACAAGGCACCCACACATGGTTTGCGACAGAAGGACTTAACCTGACTTTCAGCATGCTGTTCAACCCCAGCGACCTTGACGTATCGGACATGTTAGTAATAACTTGCGCCACCACTCTGGGCATACGCGACTATCTTCTCGACAAGGGAGTGACTTCCCGAATCAAATGGCCCAACGACATCTGGGTCGGGGACAAAAAAATATGCGGAATTCTGATCGAGAACATCCTGGACGGGCACAAAATCGCGCATAGCATTATAGGAATCGGGCTGAACATAAACGAAGAAAACTGGCCGGCAGACCTTCCCAACCCCATAAGTCTCAAGCAGATAACAGGCAAACATTATGACTTGGAGCCCGAGTTGGAGAAACTTACTGAAAAAATCTGCCGCCGTTTCGCCATGACAGGCTCTTCCGACGGCAGATTACAACTGCAAGAAGAATTTGAAAAGTATCTTTTCAGGCTTGACGCAGAGCCTCGATAGCGGCCAACGGATCGTCCGAATTAAACACCGAACTGCCTGCCACCAAGATATCGGCCCCTGCCTGCCTGAGAGCGGAAGCATTGCCTGTTCCGACGCCGCCGTCCACTTCTATCAAAGCCCTGTGCCCGCGGCGCGAAATCTCCTCACGCAGAGCAGCTATGCGGTCCAGGCTTTCATATATGAATTTCTGCCCGCCGAACCCGGCGAACACGCTCATAATCAAGAAATAATCTGCCTTGCCTATATAGGGGAAAAGCCGGCTCACAGGGACGTCCGGATTGATGGCGACCCCCGCCTTGAGCCCCAGGCTGTGTAAAGCCTCAATGTGGGCGGAAGTTTTGCGTCCCGCCGCTTCGAGATGGAAACTGACATAGCTCACCCCGTCCTGCGACAGCCTTTCAAACCAGCGCTCCGGATGGACGACCATCAGGTGTGCGTCCATGGGTTTGGTTGCAAGTTTGGACAAGGGATCTACAACGCTGAATCCGAACGAAATGTTGGGGACAAGCGTCCCGTCCATTATATCGAGATGAATCCAGTCCGCACCCTTGTTGAGCATCTCAACAGCAGGACGTAGATTCATGAAATCGGCAGCGAGCAAAGACGGAGCAATGAGCATAGGCTATTCGAAGTTTCTTACTACCTCATCAAGCAAGGCCACAAATTTATCCATTGAAGCAAGTTCCAGCTTCTCACCAGGAGCATGCACGCCCCTGAGTGTAGGGCCGAATGAAATCATATCCAGCCCGGGGAACTTCTGCAGGAACAATCCGCATTCCAGTCCGGCGTGGATGGCTTTGACCTCGGGCTCTGTGCTGAACAACTTGCGGTAAGCTTCCACTGTACGTTTCAGCACATGCGAGTTGACATTGGGATTCCAGCCCGGATACTCGTACATATGCTTTACGACTGCACCGGCGACTTCGAAATTAGCCCTCACTTTTGCCGCCATGGCACGACGCTCGCTTTTGGATGAGCTGCGCTGGCTGGTGACGATTTCCACCACAGACTTGCCTGTCCGTACACTGGCGAGGTTCGTTGATGTCTGCACCAGGCCCGGAATATCCTGGCTCATGGCCTTAACCCCATGGGGTGCTGTAAACAAAGAAGTGATTATCTTTTCTCCTGCATTCTTCCCCAAAGCGCCAAGCTCTGAAGTGGCCGGGGTGCATTCGAAGGTAAGTCCGGGATCGGTGGCATGGAATTCTTCCAGGATGTCGGTTGCGAAATCCGTAAACGCATTCCGAAGCGTATCCGGTTTCGGCACTGCCACTATAGCCTGGCACTCGCGTGCAATGGCGTTCGGCTTGCCGCCTCCGTCAATGCTGATTAGCCTGAATCCGTCCCCGAGTTGACCGTAGAGGAAACGAGAAAGCAGTTGCACGGCATTTGCGCGCCCTTTGTTTATATCGTCACCACTATGGCCGCCGATACCGCCGGCAATGGTGCACTTCAGAAGCTTGAAGCCCTCCGGCAGTTCAGTACGGCGCACTTTAAATTTGATGTTGGTATTCAGGCCTCCGGCGCAGCCTATGAACAACTGGCCTTCATCTTCGGAGTCCAGATTGATGAGCGTTTTACCGTCGAAGAAACCCGGTTCGAGCGCCTCCGCCCCATCCATGCCGGTTTCTTCGGAAATGGTGAACAAGCACTCAATTTTACCTGTCGGAGCTGTGTCCTCCAACAGGCCGAGACATGCGGCTATGCCTATGCCGTCATCGGCACCGAGCGTTGTATTCTCGGCTATCATCCAGCCGTCCTTGATTACATAAGGAATAGGATCGCGGCGGAAGTCGAAAGGAAAGCCTGCAACCTTCTCGCACACCATATCCTGGTGGGCCTGAAGGACAATTGTGGGGACATTCTCCTTTCCGGGCGCAGCTTCACGGATGATAAGCACATTGCCTGTGGCGTCTCGTTTGAACTGGAGAGAATGGTCAGATGCCCAATCGCAGAGCCAGTCGGTAATAGGCCCTTCATGGCCTGACTCCCTGGGGATACAGGTAATCTCCTTGAAAATCTCAAGTACTCGTTCTGATTGCATAACAGTCTATTTAAAGTGGTCTATGCTTCTGAGGGGACCAATTTGGCCTCGAGGTCGGAAACATATTTCTTGAATACACGGTCGGTGGCCATCAGGTCGGAAACGGCATTGCAAGAATGAAGGACTGTTGCATGGTCCTTGCCTCCGGTCTGGGCGCCGATAGTAGAAAGCGAGCAGTTGCTTATCAGGCTGCGGCACAGATACATAGATATCTGACGAGCCTGCAGGATCTGACGCTTGCGGGATTTGGATACAAGTTCCTCCGGAGTGATGTTGAAGTAATCGCACACTGCAGACTGGACTGTGCTTATGTTCAATTCCCTGACGGAAGAATTGACAATCTTTTCTGTCACCTTCGCCGCCAACTCGACAGAATTCTCGGCGTGCATTGCCGTGGCATACGCCATCACAGAAAGGAACGCACCCTCGAGCTCCCGGAAATTGGTCTTTATACGGGAAGCCAGATATTCCAGCACATCGTCTCCGATAGATACTCCCTCACGGCGGCACAGCGCCCTGAGCATCTGCAGGCGGGTGTTGTACTCCGGATGGGTGAGTTCCACCGAAAGTCCCCACTTAAAGCGAGACAAAAGCCTTTCCTCGAAGTTCTGCAAATCCACCGGCGGGCGGTCGGAAGTAAATATCAACTGCTTGCCGCTTTGGTGCAGATGGTTGAAGATGTTAAAGAAGGCATTCTGGGTTCCGGGGCCCTGCATGTCCTGGATGTCGTCCACGATCAACACGTCGATTTTCTTGTAGAAGCCCAGGAAGTCGGTAAGTTTGTTCCTCACGTTCACGGCATCCATATACTGGGTCTTGAATTCGTGTCCGTTGACGTAAAGAACAATGAGTTCGGGGAACTTCTCGTGGATGGCAATTCCAATCGCCTGGGCCAGATGCGTTTTGCCCAGACCCGGACCGCCAAAGATGAAAAGAGGGTTGAAGGAGGTCTTGCCGGGAGCGGAAGAAATGGCCGAACCGGCAGTGTAGCCCATTTTATTGCACTCTCCTACTATAAAATTGGAGAAACAATAAACAGGATTCAACTTGGGATTGATCTGAATCTTTCTGAGACCGGGATACACAAAAGGATTGGGATTCCCGGCAGGATTGATATTAACACTCACTTCCCTATTCACAGGAGCAGAACCGGATGCGGCAGGAACCGCCATGGCAGGCTGTCCGCTTACCGCCCTGACGAGATAAACGAGCTTGGCGTCTGAGCCGATGACTCGCTTGAGAGTTTTCTTGATGACATCCAGATATGTGGCCTCAAGATACTCCCTGAAGAAATCCGACGGCACCTCCACGGTAAGAGTCGAATCCACCATGGACACCGGCCTGACGGGACGGAACCAGGTCGCGAACTTCTGAGGTTCCACGATCTGCTCCACGATCTGCAGGAAATGATTCCAAATACCTATATGTCTCTCGTTCTCGTTCATTAGAAAAGCGACCGGCCTGTAAGGCTAATCGCAATTGCAAAAATGGTTGAAAAAAAAGTGAAAAAAAAATATTTCTCCTATTGTTTTTTTAATTTATAAGCCTTAAATATATAGGCCGGCAAATCGTTATTCTGTGTTTTAGAAAAACCTTATAATCAATTATTTACTCAGCGTTATACTTGCTAAATATATGGTATTTGCGGCAATTACTATTTTGATAAATTAAAAATAAGGCATTTAAAGAAAAAGCATTATCTGAATAATGTCAAAAGCAAAAAAAAACATATTCAGTCGGAATGCTATTTGACTAAAGACAGCTTGTCACCATCAATTTTGACAAGAAAACAATCAGGATATTTTTTGCGAATCGAGGGCATGTGATTCTTGGTTTCGGAGAGCGTGTCCTCAACTCCTATTACATATTTATAAAGCTTGCCGGACTTGACTATCTTCGGAGTATAACCCATGAAAGACCTGTCCCGGGAATCGAGCAATTTGGAACCTGCAAAAATCTGTATGCCGTATTCGACTTTCTTTCCGGCCACATCTGCTTTCTGTTCTTCGACTTTTGCGCCCTCTGCAGGGTGGACCTCGACATCCAAAGCCATGCTGCCGTCATATTTGGCCTTGTATTCCTTGAAAGCATTGAACAAGCGGGCAGCAATCTTGTCCCGCTCGCCAGACTTCTTCAACACGGAGAGGTCCGTGCTGTTGGAAATGAAGCCGAGCTCGACCAGAACGGCGGGCATGGCGGTTTTCCAAAGCACCAGAAAAGGATCCTGCCAGATGCCGCGGTTGGCCGCTATGGGGCCTCCCTTGAGCTTATCCGATATGATCTGGGCGAAATCGAGGCTCTGCTCCAGATTGGCGTTCTGCATAAGTTGCAGGAAGATAAAAGATTCGGGGTCTGAAGGGTCGAAGCCCTGGTATGTGGTAGTATAATCCTCCTCCAGCAAAATCACCGAGTTCTCCCTCTTGCACACGTCCATATTATATGCAAACAGATCCCTGTTTTTCTTCGCCGACTGCCCGAGGACATGCACTGAATAGCCGTTCGGCCCGGTCTTTGCTGCTGCATTTATATGAATTGAAATAAACAAGTCCGCTCCCGCCTTGTTGGCAATAGTGGCGCGGTCACCGACAGGTACGAATTTGTCAGAATCACGTGTCAGGACCACCTTGACTTCCGGATAAGCTTCCGATATTTTATCGGCCAGTCGTTTGGAGATATCAAGCGTGAAAGTCTTTTCATAAGACCTCTTGTCGGTACTGATAGCTCCCGGATCGTTGCCGCCATGACCAGGGTCGATGCAAACCGTGGACAAACTCAGTGTCTGGGCCGAGGCCGACACACACGCCAAAATGACGGTTAGGAGCAAGTAAATTGTGCGTTTCAAAAAATAGTAGTATTTTTGCGTTTCGCAAATTTAACAAATTAATTGTAATTTGAGAATACTAGAGCGAATAGTTCCTATCCTCTTGCTGCTGACTGTCACGGCAAACATCGTACCTGCCCAGAATGTCGGCAGGCGTGGAGCCCGTCGTGTGTTCAGCAACGCCGTCCCGAAAACGGTCAGGGAGGTAGTGCTCGACTCTGCGGCCATCGCCCGCAGGGACTCCATACACCGCGCAGATTCGCTCCACCGCATAGACTCCGCCGCGCTCCGCAGTAAAAGTTCATTGGAACTGCCGGCTTTCTCTCAGGCAAAAGACTCCATCGTCGAAGTCTTCACCGACGGACAGAGGATGATCTACTACTACGGAGACGTGTCCGTGGAGTACCAGGACATGAAACTGACTGCCGCCTACATGCAGTACAACATGAAGACGGGCACCGTTTTCGCCAAGGGCATATATGACTCTCTTGCCGGAGCATGGATAGGGCGTCCGGTCATGACCCAGGGAGGCAAGACCTACAACATGGACGAGGTCAAGTACAACTTCGAGACCAAGAAATCTTCCATCAAGAACATACTCACTACCGAAGAAAGTGCAATCCTCCATGGAGGCAAGGTTAAGATGATGCCGGACAGGAGCATCAACATGACCAACGGCAAATACACCGTCTGCGACATGGACCACCCCCACTATTATCTGGCGCTCACCTCAGCAAAAGTCATGACAGAGCCTTCGCAGAAGACCGTCTTCGGTCCTGCATACCTCGTAGTGGAAGACGTAAAGATCCCGTTCGTGGGACTCCCCTTCGGTTTCATTCCCAAACGTCCCGAACGTGCCACCGGTCTGCTGATGCCAAATTTCGGCGAAGAGAACGCCCGCGGCTTCTACATGAAAGACGCCGGAATGTACTTTGTGTTCGGAGACTATCTAGACCTGTCGCTGACGGGAGACTACTTCACCCTCGGTTCCTGGGCGGTGAACGTGAATTCACGCTACATGGTGAAGTACAAATTCAACGGTAACTTCGGCTTCACCTATTCCCATGACCAGACCGGCGAGCCCGACACTCCCGACTTCAACGAATACACCAACTTCTCCGTGAAATGGTCTCATTCGCAGGATTCCAAGGCACATCCGGGAACTTCGTTCAACGCCTCGGTCAATTTCTCGTCGCCTTCAAACAGCCGGTTCAATTCCAGGTCGGTCAATGAAGCCCTCCAAAACCAGATCTCGTCTTCCATATCATATGCGAAGAACTGGAACGGCAAGTTCAACCTGAGCATAAACGCCCTGCACTCCCAGAGTTCCAGGGACTCATCTTATGCATTCACCTTGCCTAACGTCACATTCTCCGTGAGCACATTCTACCCCTTCAAGCGCAAGGTCAGGGTCGGGAAAGAGCGTTTCTACGAGAAGTTCTCGCTGGGCTATAGCACCACGCTCCAGAACAAGATCAATTTCAAGGCGTCCGAATTCGGCCAGGAAGGCTTCCTGGACCGCTTCCAGAACGGAATGACACATAACTTCAGCATCGGCCTGCCCAATTTCCAATTGTTCAAGTACCTGAATGTCAACCCTTCCGTGAGTTACGGCATGAACTGGATGTTCCGCAAGCGCGAGTATGCTTATAATCCCGAGACAGACAAGGTCGAAGAACAGCCCAGCTCTCAGTTCAACACGTTCGGCATCACCCAGAACTATTCCGGATCGGTTGCCATGACCACCCGTCTTTATGGTACCTTCAATTTCGGCACATACAGGAGGATCCAGGCCATACGTCACGTCGTCTCCCCTTCCCTGTCCATGAGTTTCAGCCCTGAGCTCGGCACTCATGCCAACGGATATAGGACACTTGTATATACAGACATACACGGGCAGGAAAAGACTTACGATTATAACATCTATCAGGGACAGATTTACGGACCTCCGGGAAAGGGGCGCTCCGCAACTGCCAACATAGCCATAGGCAACAACATCGAAGCGAAGGTCCGCGACTTTGCCGACACCACCGGCAGCGGATCCAAGAAAGTCAAGATCATCGACCAGCTGAATATCAGCACCAACTATAATTTCCTCGCCGACAGCTTGAGGATGGGCAATGTCAACCTGTCTTTGTCCACATCGCTCTTCAACAAAATCTCCATCAGCGGTAGCGCAAGTTTCGATCCTTATGCCTATGGAGCCACAGGATCAAGAAT
Organism: uncultured Bacteroidales bacterium; assembly: GCA_946403855.1. Taxonomy (GTDB): domain Bacteria; phylum Bacteroidota; class Bacteroidia; order Bacteroidales; family UBA932; genus Cryptobacteroides. The sequence goes on along the minus strand of CAMJBH010000018.1, from coordinate 14,080 downwards.
TTCGAAATTTGCCATCACTCAGGGTCAGGGGCTCCTGCGTTTGAACAACATATCCGCGTCGGCGTCCTACTCGATCTCCGGAGACGGAGCCATCAAAGGCAACGACGGAATCAAGGATCCAAGCAACCGGGAAGGAAGCGGCGGGTCGGTTGTCAGTGGCGCTGCAAGTTACTATCAACGCTATTTCTACCACCCTGTCACCGGCGATTTCATACCGGGAGGATGGCTTTATTATACCAATCCGAATGTCCCGTGGTCCGTCAGCTTCAGCTACTCGTTCAGCTTGAGCCGGCAGATGCGCATGGAGGACGGACTGCCAAAGCCGAAAAATAATATAACCCAGACTTTGCAGGCCAACGGAAACATCAGGCTTACTCCAAGACTAAACATCAATGCCAGCACGGGCTTCGACCTCCAGGCAATGAAAATAACAACCACCCAGTTCAGCTTCACCTACGACCTGCACTGCTTCAATATATCAGTATCGTGGGTTCCGACCGGCAACTGGGCCTCTTACCAGTTCAGAATCGCCGCCAACGCTGCAGCCTTGGCCGATTTGCTGCAGCTGAAGAAGAGCAGCAGCTACTGGGACAACTTTTAAAACAATATGATACACGGAAAAAAGATTATCGTGGTCATGCCGGCCTACAATGCCGAGAAGACACTTGAACAGACATACTCTGAAATACCTATGGATATAGTCGATGAGGTCATCCTCACCGACGACTGCAGCCGGGACGGAACCGTCGAGAAAGCCCGGGCACTGGGCATCAAAGAAGTATTGATCCACCCCAAGAACCGCGGATACGGCGGCAACCAGAAGACATGTTACAACAGGGCGCTTGAACTCGGAGCAGATATCGTCATTATGCTCCACCCCGACTATCAATATACGCCGAAGCTCATTGAGTCGATGGCTTATATCATTGCGAACGGAGTATATCCTGTGGTTTTCGGGTCCAGGATACTTGGCAAAGGCGCACGCAAAGGCGGCATGCCGCTCATCAAGTACATTGCGAACCGTTTCCTGACGTTCACCCAGAACGTGATGCTCAACCAGAAGCTCTCCGAGTATCATACGGGATACAGGGCATTCAGCGCAGAAGTATTACGTAACGTGAACTACAACATTTGCTCAGACGACTTCATTCTGGACAACGAAATGGCGGCGCAGATATTCTGGGCCGGATACGAAATCGGAGAAGTGACATGCCCTACGAAGTATTTCGACGATGCTTCGTCCATCAATCTGAGGCGCAGCACCATCTACGGTTTCGGAGTGCTCAGGGTCTCGCTAGTGTACCGACTGTGCAAGTGGGGGCTGATGCATTCGAAACTATTCCCTTCAAAATGAATCTGAAAGAATTGTTCAGGCTGCTCTTCAAAGACAGTTCTTCCGACATACGCATCCAAGCTTTCCGATATCTGGTGTCAGGAGGTACCGCTTTCCTGGTAGATACCGGATTACTTTCTTTATTGACAGAATCTTTTGGAAGAGAGCATCTGCTCATTTGGACAGGAATTGCATTCATTGCCGGCCTTACCATCACGTATCTGTTCAGTATCTTCTGGGTATTCGACAACCGCAGTATGAAGAGCCGCGCCGCCGAAATACTGATTTTCGTTATAATCGGTGTGTGCGGGCTTGGGCTCACTGAACTTTTCATGTGGCTGTTCGCCGATAAAGCGCATCTGCATTATCTGGTCTCCAAAGTTATTACTACGGCCATCGTATTTTTCTGGAATTTCTTTGCAAAGAAACTTATACTTTTCAGAAACAAATGAAACGCAATACGCTAATCATAGACCTGTTTATCATCGTGTTCGGTGCATTGTTCTTCATCACCGGAATAGGCGGCGTCCGCTTGTTCGACTGGGACGAGATAAACTTTGCCGAGTCGGCGCGCGAGATGATTCTGACCGGAGACTGGTTCAATGTCCAGATAAACTTCCAATCATTCTGGGAAAAGCCGCCGCTCTTTATCTGGATGCAGGCGCTGTGCATGAAGGTTTTCGGCGTCGGAGAATTCGCCGCGCGCCTTCCTGACGCCCTTATGGGCATCATAACATTGCTCACGCTTTTCCACATCGGCCTCAACACTGAGGGCAAACGTTTCGGACTGCTCTGGGCTGGGCTGTATGCCATCTCTTTCCTCCCCTTCTTCTACTTCAAATCGGGCATCATCGACCCTTGGTTCAACTTCTTCATATTCCTGGGAATTTATTTCTTCGCTCGCTACACCGACGAGGCGGCCGCCCGGTACAGAATGCGGCACGCAGCCCTCAGCGGCTTGTTTACAGGGCTCGCAATACTCACCAAAGGTCCCGTGGCATTCTTGATCTTCGGCCTCACTTTCTTTGTGTGGCTGATCTTCCGGCGTTTCCGCCTAAACTTCCGCTGGAAGGACGTTGGGGCCTATTTGCTGATGCTGGCACTTGCCGGCGGCGCCTGGTTCATAGCCCTGGCCGTAACCGGACACTCCGAAGTTATCAAGGACTTCATCGATTATCAGATTCGCCTGTTCGAGACCAAAGATGCAGGGCACGGAGGTTTCCTGCTGTACCATTTTGTAATATTGCTGTTCGGCGTCACTCCAGCGTCGTTTTTTGCAGTTTCCACCTTCAGGCCCAAAGCGCTCAAGGGCGAAGATCCCGACAGCCGAAGCAGCATACTCTTCCGCTGGATGATGGTGTCGCTGTGGGTGGTGCTGATTCTGTTCACGATAGTCCGCACAAAGATTGTCCATTACTCCTCATTCTGCTACTTCCCCATTACTTTCCTGGGCGCTTGGGCGGCATCGCGGATGATGGACGGCAAACTCAAGTTCACCTTCATGCACAAGTTTGCTCTGATCGGAACCGCAGCTTTTTACGGCATCGTGCTCACCGGCCTGACCCTGTTCGACAAGTTCAAGCAGTACATCATTCCCTATGTTGACGATCCTTTCGCCGTCAGCTGCATGGAAGCAAGCTCAGAATGGAAGGGCTTCGAGCCTTTCGTGGGTGCAATCATGATAGCAGCAACAATATGGTTCTGCGTCTCGTTTGCAAAGAACAAGAAATTGAGCAGCTTTGCTCCACTTGCCGCCGGGAATCTGCTGTTTGCCATGACAGCTATTCTGTGCGCCGTGCCGGAAGTGGAAAAGTACAGCCAGGCTTCTGCCGTTGACTTTTACATTGAAAGGCAAGGCGAAGATTGCTACGTTATGCCTGCTTATTTCAAGAGCTACGCCCAGTATTTCTATACCGACAGGCAGCCGGATTGCAGCTGCGACGACTTCGAGTGGCTCGCTCGCGGTCCCATTGACAAGCCTTGTTATTTCGTTGTCAAAGACATACCTGAGCACGTACAGCGCCTGGAAGCAGATGTTCCCGAGGCGCGTCTGCTGAAACGACAGTCAGGATTTCAGTTTTTTATTAGGGAAATACCTGACAAGCAGGAAGATGCAGCAGCCGATGACGAGCAGAAGTCCGAGGTTGAATAAGACGGTCAGTAAATAATTCACTTTATGCGGCGACTCCACGTACGGACTCGCCGCTTTGTTTGCATCGTAGCGGGCAAAAGCATTACTGTAGATATACACGCCGTTGGGGAATTCTGCAGTGTAGTGCACATATGAATCGTCCGGTGCCATTACAAATTGAAGGTAATCCCCATCAGAACTTGCCAGCAAGCTATGGTCCTGTCCCCATGCCTCGATGTGAGCGGGAGCGGACAGCTTTATGTAAGTTGTATCGGTTTTCAGGCCTATGTCCAGAATTCGCGGAAGACGGCTGTTCTCTGCATATTTGACATCCCAGTCACCGTCGCCGAAATCAGGAATCCGCATAGAATAAAAGAGGCCCTGGAGCAGCACCGGCTTGAAATCTTCGTAGCGGGCAGATGGGGCTTGCAGCCAATTGCACCGGCGCGCAATCTTCCGGTGGTTGCCCGAATCGTGACAGTCGTCGTTGATAAGGCAGTGGGAATAATGACCGGCGCTGAGAGCCTCGTCCCAGTGCAGCAAATCCGTTCCTGCCCCTGAGTCTGCCTCCATGAAGCGGTAGCCCGTGAGCAGGCGCATGGAGCGGCTTGTGGTATGGATCGTCCTGTCCGGATGGTTCATCACTATAAAGTCGGCATTGCGGGACAAATAATCATATTGCCACTGCTTCTGAGACACAAACAGCGGAATAATATGATCGTATAGCAACATGCGGCCGGGGTTGAAAACGAGCTTGTGGAACTTGAACAAACTGTAGCCGTGCTCGTAAACGTTAACTTGAAGGCTGGTGTCGCAGGGATGGACCGTAAGCTGATTATGGTTAGAGAAGGTCAGTATATCGTACCCCATCTTCATGTAATCTCTATACACCACATCAGGATACTCCGGACACTCATTCAGAATGTTGTCCACCCGCGTGTGCGTATGGAAATTTGCCCGGAGCCACGTCCCTGACGTGTCCAGGCCGGAATATGGATTATATATATCAGGTCCGGAGAAAGGCTCAGGACTGCTGAAAGTATATATGGGAGAGAATGAAAATAGGCTGATGATTATAATAAAAACCGGGATCAGATACAGCAGAAACCGGACGAGGAACAACAGAACATTTTTCATATTGCAAATATGGTAATTTTCTAGGATTTTATTATATTTGCAAATCAAAAATAAGCGCCGTGCCGCTGTTCAGCGGAAGCGCACTAACTTTCAATTTATGACACACAGTTTGACCGAGCTCAAAAGCATGGACCGCGGACAGCTCGAAAGCCTTTCAAAAGACAACAACATCAAATTCAGCAAGAAAACCTCGGACGAGGACCTCATATTCGGCATTTTGGATGCAGAAGCCAGGGCAGAAGCCCAGAAGCCTATTCCCGACAAACCAAAAAGAGGACGTCCCCGCAAGGCTAAGCAGCCCGAAGCTGCAGAGGTTTCAGCCCCCAAGAAGGCCGCAGAAAAAGCAGAGCCTACAGCTCCCAAGGCCCCTGAGAAGGAGCCTCAGACCGTAGCTCCGGCCCAGGCGGAACTTCCCGCCGCCCAGCAGTCCGAAGCGGCACCCAAGGCCAAGAGAGGCCGGCCCAAAAAGAAAGCCGAGGCCCAGGCAGAAAAGCCTGCAGCCGAGCCCAAGCAGGAAGAGGCAGCAAAAACAGCTCCCGCCCCTCAGGCTCCGGCAAACCACCATCAGAAATCTCAGCAGCAGAAAGGTCCCCAGCAGAACGGACAGCCCCAGAACGGGCAAACTCAGCAGAATGGACAGCCCCAGCAGAATGGGCAGCCCCAGAACGGACAGCAGCAAAAAGGGCAGCAGCCCCAGAGGCAGCGTGTGCCTGAATTCGAAGGCACCGTGGAAGCTACCGGAGTTCTGGAAATCATGCCCGACGGCTACGGCTTCCTTCGCTCCTCGGACTACAACTACCTCAACTCCCCCGACGACATTTATGTCTCCCAGCAGCAGATCAAATACAATGCGCTCAAGCCGGGCGACACCGTCACCGGAGAGATACGTCCTCCGCGCGAAGGCGACAAGTACTTCCCGCTGGTAAAAATAAAGTACGTCAATGGACGCACCCCCGAGTTCATCCGCGACCGCGTGCCTTTTGACTTCCTTACCCCTCTTTTCCCCGACGAGAAATTCAACCTCCTGGGCCGAGGCCATGCAACCGACCCCAGCTGCCGCATCGTAGACATGTTCTCCCCTATCGGCAAGGGCCAGCGCGGACTTATCGTGGCTCAGCCCAAGACAGGTAAGACCATGCTGCTTAAGAGCATAGCCAATGCTATCGCCGACAATCACCCTGAGGTTTACGAGATTGTCCTGCTGATCGACGAGCGCCCCGAAGAGGTTACCGACATGCAGCGCAGCGTCAAAGCCGAGGTCGTGGCATCTACCTTCGACGAGCCGGCCGAGCACCACGTCAAGGTGGCCAATATGGTCTTGGAAAAGGCGCGCAGACTTGTTGAATGCGGGCACGACGTTGTCATCCTTCTCGACTCCATCACCCGTCTGGCAAGGGCTTATAACACCGTTCAGCCGGCATCGGGCAAAGTGCTCACCGGAGGCGTTGACGCCAACGCCCTGCAGAAGCCCAAGCGTTTCTTCGGTGCTGCCCGTAACATAGAAGGCGGCGGTTCCCTCACCATACTCGCCACAGCTCTCACCGAGACAGGATCAAAAATGGACGATGTCATCTTCGAAGAGTTCAAGGGAACCGGCAACATGGAGCTTCAGCTGGACCGCAGCCTGTCCAACAGAAGGATCTTCCCGTCTGTCAACATCGTCCTGTCCGGTACCAGGCGTGACGACCTCCTGCTCGACAGGGCAAGCGCCAACCGCATATGGATTCTGCGCAAGCTGCTTGCGGACATGAATCCACTGGAAGCCATGAACTTCATGCTCCAGCTCATGGACGAATTCAAAACAAACACCGACCTCTTGGACAATATGTCCAAGGTGTCGGCGCGTGATATCAGGTAAGAATAATTTTACTTGGTGCCGAATATACGGTCGCCTGCATCTCCCAAACCGGGGACGATGTAGGCGTCTTCGTTTAGGCGCTCGTCCACGGCAGCAACATAGATATCGACGTCAGGATGTTCCTCCTGCACCTTTGCGATACCTTCCGGAGCTGCGACAAGGCACATAAGACGTATGTTCTTGCATCCCCTTTCCTTGAGCATGACAAGGGCGTCGCATGAGCTGCCGCCGGTAGCCAGCATCGGGTCGGTTACAATCACCAGGCGATCCTGAATATCTTCAGGAAGCTTGCAATAATACACCACCGGCTTATGAGTCGTTTCGTTTCGGTAAAGACCAATATGTCCGACTTTTGCAACCGGCACGAGGTCAAGCAAACCGTCCACCATGCCGAGTCCTGCCCTGAGGATAGGGACAATAGCCAGTTTTCTACCCAGAACACGACTTGCAGTCATCTTGCTGATAGGCGTTTCGATTTCCACGTCGGTCAGAGGAAGATCCCTGGTAATTTCATAACCCATAAGAAGAGAAATTTCTTTTAGAAGCTGGCGGAAATCCTTGGAGCCCGTCTCTTTTTCGCGCATGATGCTCAGCTTGTGCTGAATCATGGGATGGTCGATCAGATGTACAACACTCATAGCATAATTATTTCTGCAAAATTAAGCAAAATTTGCTATTTTTGCCAAGTATGCTGAAGATATATTGCAAGAATACCGCCACCTCCCTGGAATTCCAGGAGGGCGTCACTCTCAGTGAAGTGCTGAAGCATTTCCAGTTCGACCGTCCCTACGACATCCTTTGCGCCAAGGTCAACAATGTCACTCAGGGCCTGAAATACAGAGCTTTTAACAGCAGGGATGTCGAGTTTCTCGACTATCGCAGCTACGCCGGCCGCAGTGTTTACTGCCGGTCGCTTTGTTTTTTGCTCAGCAAGGCCACACGGGACGTATTCCCCGACAGCAAGATCAAGATGCGCCGCCCCATTTCGAAGGGCTATTTCTGTGAGCTGAGCAAGGGATCACCCGTCACTTCCGAAGACGTTGAGCGGATTCGCACAAGGATGCGTGAAATCGTTGCCGGAGATGCTCCTTTCCGCCGTCTGGAGGTGCGCACTAGCGAAGCGATCGAACTGTTCCGGTCCATGGGATATGAGGACAAAGTCAAGCTTCTTGAAACCAGCGGCCAGACTTATATACGTTATCATACTCTGGAAGGCACTCCGGACTATTACTACGATGCCTTGGTCCCTTCTGCCGGCTATCTGAAGGTCTGGGAGCTTTCGCAATACGAAGACGGCATGCTGTTGCGCGTCCCTGACCGCCATGCTCCTGAAAAGCTTACAGTGTTTGAGCCCCAGCCCAAGACTTTCGAAGTATTCAGGGAAAGCCTGCGGTGGAACGCAATCATGAACCTCGACAATGTAGGAGACGTGAATCATGCATGCCAGAAAGGACATGCCGGCGAATTGATCCAGGTTGCCGAGGCTCTGCAGGAGAAGAAGATTGTCCAGATTGCCGAAGAAATAGAACGCCGCTACCGTTGCGGGGCTCTTAAACTGGTACTGATCACCGGCCCGAGCAGCAGCGGCAAGACCACGGTAACTAAACGTCTGAGCACACAGCTCATGGCATGCGGGCTCAGGCCTCTGTCTGTCTCCACGGACGATTACTTCGTCAACCGCCTTGATACTCCCCGCTTCCCCGACGGGTCATTCGACTTCGACAATTTTGATACGGTTGACCATGAAGCCATGCAGGAAGACCTCATAAAACTTCTGGACGGTCAGGAAGTCAGTGTCCCCGAATATAATTTCGTGACAGGCATAAGGGAATATAACGGCAAAAAGCTCCAGCTCACTCCGGGCACAGTTTTACTCGTCGAAGGTATCCACGCCCTCAATCCGGCCCTCACCGACCGTATCCCGGACGCTGCCAAGTTCCGCATATTCATCAATACTATAGTAAGCATTTCGCTGGACGACCATAACTGCATACCAACCAGCGACAACCGCTTGCTGCGCCGCATAGTTCGCGACTACAACAAAGGGGCGTTTACAGCCCGCGAGACCATCAGCAACTGGCCAAACGTGCGCCGGGCAGAAGTCAAGTGGATATATCCCTATCAGGAGACCGCCGACGTTCTGTTCAATTCGGCATACCTGGTCGAATTTGCTGTTATCCGCCTCCATGCAGAACAGATTTTAGCGACAGTTCCCCGCGACTGCCAGGAATACAGCGAAGCTAACCGCTTGCTCAAATTCCTCAGCTATTTCACCCCTGTGAGCGACAGAGAGATTCCTCCGACTTCCCTGCTCCGGGAGTTCGTGGGCGGAAGCAGTTTCAAGTATTAGCCCATGAAGCGCATTTCGATACTGCTGCTTGTTTTCGCTTTTCTGATGTCCTGCGACAAAAAGCCGGATTATATAACTCCGGTATCTCCCCCGGAGCCTCCGGCGCCGGTAATCGATGAGCCGGAGCAACCATCAGAAAAAGCAGAATATGATTTCAGCGTGGTCGAGATGCCGCTCGAAGCTTCGATGGTTTTCACCAGCGGGTATATGCTCCGGTACTATTCAGTCATGCAAAGTTTTGCCTTATGCGGTGACGGATACATGTACGGAATACAGGTGGGTACTAGCCAAAACAAATACTTGCTCAACGTAACATACAAGCAGGTTCAAAGCGATTCCGGCAAACAGTATATGCAGCTCCCTTTCGCAGGGCACGGAGGGAACATGGACCTGGAACGGGAATCAGACGCCGATTATATCTGGGTAGGCAGTTATGGCACCTGGAACGGCACGAAATACACTAATTCCCAGACTGTCGCGCGCATCCGTTTCAAGGCCGGTGCGAGATACACCCCTTCTCAATGTTCCGACCAGTATTATCTGCCGGGCTTCAGAAATGTCTCTCCGGCGCTTGACCTGGCTAATGACAGGCTGTTGATATGGGGGCTTTCCAATTCGGAGTCTTCTACTGGTTATTTCAAAGTGTTCTCTTTGAGCGAGGCTAAGGCATCCCCTATCGTCGATATGACGTTAGAAAGGTCTATCACTTATGGCGGAGGCGACAGCGGCATTGAAGAAAGGACGGAAAAGCCCTCCATTAAAGCCCACAACCTCGGAACCCTGACTCCGCTGGCCAGCATAAGGCTAAACGGCGAGGCGCTCGGCACCGGGGCAAATCAGGGTTTTGCTCTCTTCGGAGACTATATCCTGCACTTAAACGGAGGCGGAAACGACAGCAATCCTCAGTTGCCGTCTCAATCTACCCTAACCGTTCTTAACTGGTCCGGGGATATTCTTGGGAGCTACAATGTAGGAGCAGTTTCAGACAAGGGTCCCCTCGCTTCCCTGGGCATTACCGACACCGGTTTCATGGAGGCCGAAGGCGTTAAAATATACAACGACTGTCTCTACCTTGGCTACGCTACAAAGCACAGCGCAGATACCAAGCGAATTGTAACAATCTTCAAATACAACATCAAGAAAAAATAAGACATGGTACTCAGCATTCTCGACACAGACCTCTACAAGTTTTCAACTTCCAACGCTTATTTTCAGCTGTTTCCTCTTGCAGAAGGCACATTCACTTTCAACGACCGCGCCGCCGAAGTTTACGACGAAGGTTTTATCCGCGACCTTAAGAATGAGTTTAGGAACCTGAGTTCGCTGGCACTGACTCATCCTGAATTCATTTACGTTACAAGCCATATACGCTACATTCCCCGCAATTATTGGGAATGGCTCAGCGGCTTCCGTTTCGAATTCGATAAGATTGACTGCCGGCTCGACGACGAAGGGCATCTGAAGATTGATGTAACTGATTTCATGTACAAAGTGACTTTGTACGAAGTCCCCATCCTGGCCATCGTGGCGGAGCTCCGCAACAAAAGGCTCGGTGCCCAAGTCGATCTAAAAGTAGCAATGGAGCGTTTGGACGCAAAGATCGAAATCGCTAATACAAACGGACTTTTGTTCTCAGAATTCGGTACGCGCAGGCGTTTTTCGTCCGACCTGCACGACAAAGTCGTCGCCAGGCTCAAAGAAAAATGTCCCAAATACTGTGCAGGTACATCGAATGTTATGTTCGCCATGAAGTACGACCTGATTCCGGTCGGCACCTTCCCGCATGAATGGATGATGTTCCACAGTGGCGTATTCGGCTACAAGAGGGCAAATTACCTCGGACTTGAAGACTGGATAAAGGTTTATGACGGAGCCCTGGGAACCGCTCTGATCGACACCTTCACCACTGCCTCCTTCCTGAGGACACTCACCCTCAAGCAGGCGAAGCTGCTCGACGGCTTCAGGCAAGACTCCGGAGATGAAAAGGTCATTGGCGACATGATTATCGCCCGTCTCGAGGAATTCGGGATTGACCCCAGGACCAAACTACTCGTTTTCAGCAATGCGTTAAACTTTGAAAAATACAGAGATATAGCTGCTTACTTCAAGGGACGCATTAAGTTCAGCGCGGGCATAGGGACCAATCTTACCTGCGACCCGGGAATACCCGGCTACAAAGCGGCAAATATCGTGATGAAACTAAGCCGCTGCCGTATGAGCGCCAAAGACCCTTGGGAGAAAGTCATAAAAATTTCCGATGACTTCGGGAAACATATGGGAGACAATGTCGAATTCAGCATTGCAGCGCACGAGTTGCATTTGGAGAAATGATACTGCTTCTTGGAGCCACCGGTCTGCTTGGACATAATGTCCTTAAACTTCTGCTCAGAGAGGGCCGAAGGGTCCGCTGCATCGTCAGACAGGGCTCCAAGATCGATCCCGAAGTGCTTTCCTGCGCTCCTCAAGGCGCCCTGGACATAGTGTACGGCTCAGCCTTGGACACGCATCTCCTCATGGAGAAACTCTGGGGATGCGATGTTGCCATTAATTGCACAGGTATTACAGACATGACATTAAGCAAGGCAGAGGACTATAAGCCCGTGAACGTAGATCTTCCTCTGACCCTGGCAAGATTGATGCACGAAACCGGGGGCCGGACCTTTATTGATATCAGCAGCGCCAATACTGTTGACCCCGGAACGGCTGAATCGCCTTCGAACGAAGAAACTCCTTTCGGCGGCCCGTTTTCGGCATCGCTGTACGCCCGCAGCAAAAGAGAAAGTGAGCAAGCACTCCTGCGTTTTGCCGCAGAGCACCGCTCCCTACGAACGGTCATCATACTGCCCGGATTCATGGTTGGTCCGTACGACAGAAAGCCATCTTCGGGCCGTCTGCTTCTTGCAGCGTACCGAAAGCCCATTATGGCAGTTCCCGCCGGTGGTAAATCGTTTATAGATGTGCGCGATGTGGCATCGGCCGTTGCGGGCGCCATCGATAATCCACTTGCAGCAGGACGTTACTTAACCACTGGTAAGTCAATGACGCTCAAGGAATTCTATTCGCTACAAGCCGAGGTGTGCGGATACCGGCAAGCCTGTGTCGTGCTTCCGCGCGGTTTGTGCCTGGCTGCCGGCGGAGTCGGTGATAAAATGGAATCGCGGGGCCATAACAATTTGTTCGTCAGCCGCAATGTCAGGCAACTGCTTATAGAAGAGTGGTACGACGATTCACGCGCAAGGAAGGAACTCGGCATGACGGATACCCCGTTAGCACAATCAATCAAAGATTTTTTCGCCTATCATGACAAGCATTGACGATATAATTTATGCACCGTCAACAGGACAAGGAGGCGCAATAAGCGTCATAAGGCTCAGTGGCAAAGGCTGCCATAAACTGGCTGACGGCCTGATTCACCTACACCGCGGCAGCATATCCGAAGCGCCGGGGTTTTCTATTCGCTACGGAGAGATCCCCGAGCTGGACGATGTTCTGGTGAGTATTTTCAAAGGCCCGAAATCATATACCGGGGATGATATGGTCGAAATATCTTGCCACGCATCTCCCTACGTTGTCGGAGAACTTATGCATATGCTTTCCGAAGCCGGGGCGAGATTGGCGGAACCCGGGGAATTCACAAGAAGAGCATTTCTCTCTGGTAAGATAGATCTAGCTCAGGCAGAAGCAGTTGCCGACATCATCTCATCTTCTTCTAAAGCTCAGCACAGGCTCGCTCTGAACCAGCTTAATGGAGGTTTTTCCAAAGAGCTTGCAGACATAAGGGATTCTTTGCTTGAGTTGACAGCACTCTTGGAGTTAGAGCTTGATTTTAGCGAGGAAGATGTCCAATTTGCAGACCGCAACAAGCTTCGCACACTGGCCAACTCGTTAGCACAGCGCTGCAGTTCTTTGGCCGCTTCTTTCAGGGTTGGAAATGCGGTCAAAAACGGAGTGCCCGTGGCAATCATAGGCGCTCCGAACAGCGGCAAAAGCACACTGCTTAATACGCTCTTGAATGATGACAGGGCAATTGTATCCGACGTTCCTGGAACCACCCGTGATACGGTCGAGGAAACAAGCATAATCGATGGCGTGCTCTTCAGGTTTATCGACACTGCCGGCATACGTTCCGCGGAGGATGAGATAGAGAAGATGGGCATTGAACGTACCCTGAAAAAAACAAGCCAGGCGAGTATAGTTTTAGGTGTCATCGACGCTTCTGAAGTCTCCCAAAACGAGAAGTTCATAAGCTTGGCCAAGGACCTTGCCGCACATGTGGATTTGACTTGGCAAAAACTTATAATTTTGGCCAATAAAATGGACTTAGAGACGGTTAACAAAAATGTTAACGACTCAAACATTTTTGTTTTACCACATGATTTACAGGTAAATGGAGTGACCGCCCTCTCGATATCAGCAAAAACTGGTTTTGGACTCGATAAGTTGCATTCCGCCCTGGTTTCAGCGTCAGAAATCGACACTTTCAGCGGCACATTGGTCACCAACGCACGTCATGCAAACGCCCTTTCCGACACCGCATCATCACTGTCGAAAGTTTGCTCCGGCCTGGACTCCGGAGAGCCGTCGGACATCATCGCAGAAGACCTCCGCTCAGCCATCAACTCCCTCGGCACCATCACCGGCCAAATCACGAACAACGAAGTCCTCGGCCAAATCTTCAGCCGGTTTTGCATCGGGAAATGATTGATTATCAAAGCTTTACCTAATTCCTATTAACGTTACTCACTAGGGTAATCTCTCTAGCGCACAACCTCGTCTGCCAGGGTGAGACCTTCACCTTCAAGCTGGACCAGGCCCTCGCCGACAACGGCGGCATCTACCTGGTCATCGAGGCCACCGAAGGCCAGTCCAACGGTGTGACCCGCGCCCATGCCAAGGCTTCCGGCATCAAGCTCGTGGAAGAGCCCACCGCCGAGGCCATCGACATCCGTGCGGACTACGTGGCCAAGTACGGCGCCCCCAGCGCCGCGGCCCCGAAAATCTTCTTCCGCTACTACTACGTCAACTCCAGCACCGGCGAGAAGTCCGGCACCATGCTGGCAGAAGTCAAGTGGGCCGCTGCCGCAGCCGGTGGCGGCGAGCCGTAGTCTCCGGGACTGAGACCTGAACCTGTCAGGCCCTCTGGATTCGCTCCAGGGGGCCTTTCGTTTGGACAAGTGGCGGATAATGATTAACTTTAGGCCGTTAAATCGTAATTCCATCGAACTGCTCAGGCAGCGGGGAGTGGAGTGGCTGTATCTCTGGACAGACTGC
>CAMJBH010000017.1 GCA_946403855.1 uncultured Bacteroidales bacterium | reverse complement strand
GACCAAAGCCGGACGCATGTTTGGCGAATGGAACGACTACGGCAGATTGCTGGACCTTACGGCCGCTGGATAAGTACGTGGCCACTGAGGAGGACATTGCATTTGCTACTGAGTTTATCCGTTGGAACAACATCTGCAGTGGCATCCAGCGTGTCGATGCCTGCCGCACCAAGGATGGAAAGCTTCTGCTGGTTGAATTGGAAGACCTCAATCCATACCTTTCCATCCTGGATGCGTATTCTCCTCAATAAAACCGTGTCTAATTTGTATGGCTTGGCTTTTGCTCATCTTATCGGTCGCCGGTATCGCTGCTGAGATAGTCATCATTGTCGGAAAGAGACAAAAGAAGTCCAAAAGAATCATGCGAGAAGGAAAACTCCAGAGAAGTGAGATAGTCGGCCTTGGCGGAGAAATGTTTTATGTGGAGAAAGTTGCTTTCAAAGACTGGCATGACAGCCTTCATCACTTTTATTTGATATCCGACAGATTAAATGACGGCCACCACATCGTTGAACAGAAATGGAGCTATGAAGATTTCTGCGATGTCACCATCCGCCTTGATGACTGCACCTATGCGCTCAACCGCCAAGTGGAAGTAATTGACCTTGTCCGTTGTTTCAAGCCCATCCCGGTTGAGGAATTTGACCGTATTGCCCGGCCATTAATCATGTAGCTGCAGAAAACCAGCGCAGCGAGCGTCGCTTTTGTCACAAGACTATCCGGCGGGTGCGTATAGTCGGTATGACAGTGGACCACTATGCGCAAAAACAGCCCAAAATGCTCATAGGCTGTCACGAGAATGTACCCCTATGCTCACCGAAGGGAAGCTTAAACTCGCTTTTTCAGGATAGCCACGTCGGAGAAGATGCACATGGACGGCGGTAGTCTGGAGATGTGATTACATTTGTGGGGTGGATATAGCAATTTCTCCAAGCATTTGCTATATATTCTGAGATACGAAGAATCAAGAAAAGGAAAGACAAGTAAATTCAGATTCATTGATTCTTTTTAAGGCAAAGCAGAAAAAGCCCCACAGCGTAGCTCTCAATCTTTACCATTGCTGTGAGGGATTGATGTGGTTTTGGGGCGGTGTGATTTGGATGAAGGAGAAAAAGTTGTAAATTTGAAAGATTTGCAACACCATCCGCATAATGAGTACCAACACACAGAAACAGGCAGCAAGGCATCACCGCACTAACACTACCGACATTGTGGAGACTGATGATTTCTATAAAGAAACCACGGAATTCGACATAACCACCAACCTCTTCAAAGTTATTAAGGTTTCATAGATTAATGATTATTTGAAATAGTTAACCGCATAAAGTAATATAAAGATGAAGAAACTAATTGCGATAACAGTCGTAGTAATATTGCATTCACCCTTATTTGCTCAATTGAATATCTCTGCCACGCACAGTAAAGTTGAAAAAATTGGGACCTTGCGCTCCACATACTCATGGGTTTATAATCAAGATACAGATTATTACCTTTGTATGCGTACTACCAACCAATTTGATGATAATACGTTATTTTGTTTAGGGGAGTTAGCAGAATCTGCCATTCAGACAGCGTCCGATATTATTAAACTAATCAAAGATTTGGAGGTTGATGAAAGTGTGGAAGTTAAGGATTCTAAAGGTCAAGAAGCCCTTTTCATAAAGAAAAAAGTATTGGGATCCCCATTTATCACTATTAGGCAAGAAAACAGAGCAGGTACAAGTAATATCACAATTAATGAGTTAGAATCAGCGATTCACATTATTAAGGAACATGCGGGCCTTCTAAAGGAAGAACAGGACCCAGGGAGCATTAGTATTAATTCCACCCCAGAAAACGGTCATTATGTTTTATACTACAAAGGAGAAAGGTTTTTAATTCCAGAGAATGTTTATCATCGTCTTAAGTACAATAGCAACGGAGATAACAATAAGTTTAATACAGCGCTAATTGAGTACGTTAGGCAGAAATAGAGTGAATAATAATAAAGGTATGTCAAAAGAACAATTCAGCAGGACTAAAGCCTGTGCTACCAAAACTTTGTATGCAGTAATGCAGGAAATGAGTCGCAGGGGAGGCAGTATGCCAGCCAAAGACCTATATCCTTTCGTCAATAAAAATGTAGCACTTAGTGAATGGGAACGAGAGCCAGCCGGAAAGATGAAATACATTCGCTGGACCAATAGCTTCCAGTTCTATTCCATTGATTATGTCAAGGCTGGTTTTATTGTAAAAAAGAATGGCTATTGGTACATAACTCCAGAAGGAGAAGCAGCTTTAAAGAAAACGCCTGAAGCTGTAATGCTGGCAGCAAATGCGGCCTATAGTGTCTGGAATCAGTCAAGGGATAAAAATAACGAAAAAGAAGACGAACCGTCAGACAATACAGCCGCCACAGATAATTCGATGAATTTAAATCTCTTAGTCTCTGACGCCCGTGATGGTATAAGTCGATATATTACATCAAAGAGTCCATATGAGTTTCAAGACATGGTTGCTGCTTTGCTCCGAGCTATGGGTTATCATACGCCGTTTATAGCGCCTAAGGGCAAGGATGGTGGGGTGGATATCATTGCATATGTAGATCCTCTTGGGGCTCAGACTCCAAGGATCAAGGTTCAGGTTAAACATAAACCAGGAACTGTCATCGGAGCTCCGGACATAAGGGCCCTTCTCGGAGTTCTTCGTCAAGGAGATATCGCCCTTTTTGTTTCCTCCGGCACATTCTCGCCAGATGCTAAAAGTACCGCCACTAATTCCCGAGAGTTTATACGGCTTATAGACGGCGATGAGTTCATAGATATGTGGCAAGAGTATTATGATAAAATGAGCGATGATGACAAAAACATGCTGCCTCTTAAACGTATTGCCTTCTTAGGAGATAACGAATAACTTAACTTCCAAATGTCAGCGGTTGAAATACTGTATCCTTTCGCTCTTCTCGATAACACCGAAGAGAGAATCAGCATTGAAGATGCCAGACTTCTTGCTGGTAAGCACAAGTTCTACTGCCAAGACTGCGGAAAACCAATGTATCCTACATTTGGAACGGTACAGGCGCCTCATTTTAGGCATAAGGGAAAATCATGTAAACCAGATCATCATCTTCATACTGAAGCCGAGTATACTTTTTACGAAGAGTACAACCATTGTTTAAAGAATAATATCCCTTTTTTTCTTGACCTTGAATTAATTCGTCCATGCAATGAAGCCTGTGTTCTTCAGGAAGACTATAATTGTTCTGAAAGGATTGTTCGTTGCCGTGTGGACTTGACGAAGATTTTTACTTGTGCTACAATTGAGCAAAGTGTTACTGTCGCGGGGCATCTTAGACGACCTGATGTGTTGTTAACATCGCCAAGTGGACTCAGCCTTTGGGTTGAAATATGGGTTTCACACACTGATAGTTCCAAGTTACGAGAAGGCAATATCTTGGAAATAAGAATCAGTGGCGAGAAAGATCTCGTGCCGTTAAAAGAACACCGTGTCGATGCGTTCTCGAGTAAGGCGACTTGTAAAATTATAGACAATAGGTTATTACAGGTTTTCTTAAACAATGGCGCGGATGCGGAAGAACCTATCTATCCTTGTGATCGATTTTATTATTGGGAAGTTTTCCAAACACCGACAAAAAAGGTTCTGTTTCGTGAGTTTTCGGATGATTTTCCAGAAAAAAGGGAAGAAACATTATACCTCTTGGTCTTGATGCTAAACTGGTCGAAACGCCATGATGCTTGTCCAAACAATAAATATATAGAAGAACGACTGACTATAGGGCGCATAGAGTGGTTTTGCGAAAATAAATTGTTAAGTAATTTGCCTGGCGGTAAAGAGTTTATGTATAAGAAACTTGAGAACCAAAGGAAGTATGAATACGTAGCTGAAGGTTTCACATTGACCGATGATGAGATTGAAGATATGTTAGAAGATTTATATAAAATAAGAAAATGAAAAGAGTTGTGCTATTTTTGCTTACAGCCACAATGTTAACATCTTGTCTTGGTTCATTGTCGTACGATCCGGCAGATGCTTTCATAGGCACTTACACTTACACTGATAACTATTTCGTGAGGTGGGGTGGAGATTCAAAAGCCTCTTCCATGAACGGATATTTCACAATATCAAAAATGTCCTCAAATATGGTACAAATGACCGGAGCCTGGACAACAACCGGAACAGTAACAGGAAATATAGTCCAATTCACCGCTTGTCCCCAATCCGACTCCGAAGGTTACGTAAATTACACATTCGGTTCCGGAAGATTGTCTGGCAATAAGCTTTCATTTTCTTATAGCGGTTATGGTCAACGCCGCTACTATGGCATTTCCTACCCATGGGAGACCAGTGGAAATGTTGTGGCTACCAAACAATAATCATCATTCAGCATTACATAGTCACAGCCATCATGTCCCATATCTTTTCTGGCAACTAGGCGTAGCGTTTCGGTAAAACCACCTAATGGCATTAACTGCATAATGAGCCTAGTCCGTCGACATCACTTGTAAACCAAATTATTACAATGGAAGAAAAGGGTAAGCATTCGGAGACGCTTACTAAGGAACCATTTCAATTATTATGAAAAAGAACCCATCATAGTACTCATTTTTTATTATCTTGCCACGAAATAATAATATCTTATGAAAAAGTATTTCTGCTTAGTCCCTATTATCTGCTTGTTTGTTCTTTCGTGTTCACAACGTGACCCGAATATTTCGTTGGTAAAAAAAGAGTTTAAGACATACGTTCAAAGGACTTTTGATGATCCTGGCGCACTTAAAGAAATAGTAGAGATTTCACCAAAGGACACTATTTCATATAATAGCATCAAGGATATAATACGAATGACTCTTGATACAGATTCATTGAATCGAGAACTTAGAAGTATCAAAGATTCTTTGATAAAAAAGCGGATGGCCGATGCTACTACTTCAATCAAGAAGAAAGCTTATAGGATGGATTTCTCGGATGCATTCAAAGGGCAGATGATTGTTTCTGACGCGTTGTCTATTACTAACAGTACAATCGAGGCATTGAAAGAAAAGGCAGTTCTTATCATGGACTTGGAGGAACAATTAGACTCTTTGGTTTACCACACTCCATTATATGTGTACAAGCTTTCTTATCGTGTAAAAACGCCTGAAGGCTTGAAGTTGAATGAAGTTTTTGCCTATGTCGATTCATTGACCGGGGTAAAAAGTATTCGCGAATCTCAGTCCGATAGAGAAGAAATGGAAGAAGATTATAGCAAAATCATAACGAAGAGTATTAAGACAATGGGGTTAATAGACGAGATTAATAGCTTGGATGAAAAGAATGATGAGAAACTCAAGGAACTTGAATCTTTCATTAACTCTTTGTAATTCAAGATAAGCTTTTTCTAATATACAAGTAATGGATATAACGGCGTCCTTCTTTAACAACTTGGCTCAGCGTTTCGGCAAAGAGAACGACCTTTCCGATATCACCTGGGCCATGTGCCAGGCCAGTTCCGCCTTCAGAGAGCTATGGGTGCATTTCTTCTTCCCCGGATTGGATTTGTCAACCGTGGAAAGCATTGAACGGGAAAGACCTGATGACAAGGGAGAGGGCAGCCGCGTTGATTTCCTAATCAATATCGAGGGTGAAAAGCCATACTTGATTGAAATTAAGATATGGGACCAAAACCATCATTTCGGTCAGTATGAGCATGCTTATGATATAGGCAAGGAACGGCTGGGCTATATAACCAACTATCCCTACCATCGAGACGGATATGAGGTGAAGCAGTGGAACGAGTTTTACCGGCACCTAATCGATGTGTCCGACGTTCCTCAGGAAGAATCGTCCCTGATAGCTGCTTATTGTGAATACTTACGAAATGTATGTGGAATCGTTATGATTGACGGTATTATCGATATTGAAAAAATGTCAAGCTTATATGACTTGACCCTCATTTTCCATGAACTGGCAAATGGGCATACGGATGTTTATGAGACATCTTTTTATAAAGATTACTCAAATGATCGTAGCAAGTATACGTGTCTCAAGGCCCAGTATAAAGACGTGCCGGAATGGGGTACGCCTTATCCTGTAATAGGCATATGGTACGATGGACATCCTAGGGTTGCGGCTGGATTTAGAAAGGATCCTAACTACTGGTGCAAGGCTATCTGCGACTTTATGAATTCAAATCGGTCTCACTTTAGCGAGATCAGCAGAAAGTATTGCAGCATGCCCAAGCCTGATTATGGATTCTATTTCTACCTTTCAGACGAATCTCTTGAAAAGTTCAAGAATGCCGCATCCAGTGAAGAACAAAAGGAGATTCTCCGAAACTTTCTCGATGAGGTACTCCAATTCCCGACTAAACTATATTCTTTGACTAAGTAGTTATGGATAGAAACACTCCTTCAGTAAAGAGGCCCAGAATAAAGAATAGCAGCGACACAGAACCAAGGACTTTTTTAGCATATGAAGTTGTTGGTGCTGACATCATGGAGATTGTCGATGGACAAAAGAGCAAACTACCAGCCAATCCTTCGCGCCAGGATAAAGGCAAAAGTAAGCACAAGAAACAAGACAATATTAATATTGGAGAAGCACTTCGAGTCATGCAGTCTTACGGCTATCCAATAAATACGCCTGAAGAGCGAAGAGTTGCTTTAAATGATTTCCATAAGATCAATAAACGAGTACGCAAAAAAGGAAAAGCCCCCTTAGTAAAGAGAGAATCTTCATCTTATGCGTCTATCAGTAGAGAACAATTCCCTAAAGCAGGTTCAGGGCTCAAAGTAGTATCCGGAGGTGTGGAAACCAACAGAAGAATGCATTAACCCATGGTCGGCAAATACAAAGTCATAACCCTCTGCGGCAGTACGCGGTTCAAGGAGCAGTTTCTTGAGGCCCAGAAGCGACTGACCCTCGAAGGCAACATTGTAATCTCAGTGGGACTCTTCGGGCACAGCGGCGACGAAGAAGTGTGGGCGCCGGGTACAAAGGAGATGCTGGACGATATGCATAAGAGGAAGATTGATATGGCCGACGAAATCTATGTCATCAACGTCGGCGGCTATATCGGAGAGAGTACCAGGAGCGAGATCGAGTATGCAAAGAAGAATGGACGGGCGGTGAGGTATTTAGAAGAGATTTAAACACCTTTGCCGCTAACCTCTTTATAATTAGCGCTGTACAATATTTGCATCGAGTCTCACCTACTGCACAAGAGCTGGTTTTTCAAGGCAACTTTTTTGTTTACCGGACAAAGTTCACGTCTTTGATAAAGGTCATTCCGCGCTCTGGAGAATTATCTATAATCAAAGAGTCGAAATGGATTGTCTTGTGGTCCGCAGAAATCTTGCCTGTGCTTATGATTTGCTGTTTCTGGCCTGTTTCATCTACATAATCAAACGGAAGATACAACTCCGCATCATTATAGTCCGGAAAAGATTCAGAAATAACTTTACCCGAGCTTACACTCTTTCCAACCGAGAAATCGTAAAACATTGTGTAACCATTCCCGGAAAAGCTAATCCGAACACCTCCCTCGCGTATTGTTCCCGAAGCAAACCCTTCACATTCTTTACCATTAACGTCTGCCTCCCAATTTGTGCGCTTCAACCAATTGGAAGAGGACGGGTCTGCTTCACAACCCACGAAAGCCAGTACAGCGACAATGGCGAAGGCAAAAAGCAAAAGATGTTTTTTCATAAGCTACAAACAGTTAATTCCAGACAAATATAAAAATTTATGAGAGATTTCCGTTGCTGTAGGCATAAAAAGGCTTCATTATATAACGGACGCGAAAAGATGCCGACAAAGCCGCCGGTCACGCGGTACATCACGGACTATCTGCGGATTTCTTCAATTCTTGAATCCGCTATTGGTATATGTATGGTGCTTTCGGCTCTCCCGCCTATGGCCAGGTGCGTATAGTCTGCACAGACAGTGGACCACTATGCGCAAAAACAGCCCAAAATGCTCATAGGCTGTCACGTGAATGTACCCCTATGCTCACCGAAGAGAAGTTTAAACTCGCTTTTTCAGGATAGCCGTATCGGAGAAGATGCACATGGGAGGTGGTAGTCTGGAGAAATGATTATATTTGTCAGACCGTGTTTACTAATATAGAATTTGCCATGGACTACAAAACTTTCAGTAAGCCCAAAATGTGGGCAAATGTTGCCGGGGGGATTATTTGCTACATTAGGTTTGTATATGAGCTCGGTGCACGTTCAGAGCGTTAGTTCGGCTTCAAAAAACATCAAAAACAAAACAATAATTATGTCAGAACAGAGTAAAACGATTATCCGAGGCGTTTATGATTCTCCTGAGGAGGAATATGCCCGCAAAAACGGACTGACGTTCATTCACGACAAAATTAGGGTTGCGAGCACTCATTTTGAAAATCCGGGAGGATACGAGGGCAGGGTTTATTATCTCTGCTTCAAGGATTCCGGCCAGCCCTATATCCGCAAGGAGATTTTTACTCCGGGCATCTCTGCCGGAAGCTGCATGGGCGGAGAATTCGACGAAGATCTGCCGATGGACTTTCTGGTGGACTGCGATCTGGAAAAGTTCTCCGACGAGTTCCCTATGAGCTGCTACGAAAAGATACTGAAAAACACCGAGCTTGCCGAATTCCTCCGTAAATGGAATCTCCGGCACCACAAAGATGGTTAAATAGAACGACCGAAATATCTAATCTGTTACAGGGCGGATAGAAAGACCTTCACAGCGCAAAGTATAACGTAAAGTCATTTCGCCATAGCCGGAAAAATGAAACATTCTGGCATTGGCGCCTGACGAGGCTGTAGAAGTCCAGTAAAAGCCCAATTGACCCTGATACAGAAATTCAGCGGTAAATTTGTCGTTATTATATTTTTTCTTACCCGCAGCAGGCAGGATTATGCTGGCGCCGTTAATTTTACTGGTAACCTGATACCCTCCCACCGTCGTAGTGGTTCCCGGCTTTGATGTGTCTGGAATACTGGTATATTTCCATTTCCAAGTGCAATTATCAATCAGTTCCTTCCATTCTGCCTCAGTAGGAATGCGCCATTTGCCGCCAAGATATGCTCTGGCGGCATCATCTTCGTAATTATACTCTTTAAACTCTTTCTTGTTGTCAACCTTTCCGTATGCTTTATCGCTGTTGTATCTGGTCAGACTCTTCTCAGAGCCTTCGCATAACCTGTAATCCCGCCAGCTACAGGAAGTGTTATAATAAGCACCCCAGGGCAAAAAACCTTTTACGGAAACCGGTTCGGAAGAAAACAGATTCATTGATGCCCATTTAACAGAAAGGCCCAAATCTACTGCTTCGGGGAGCGGATAATCATACATCGCAGGGGTAGGTTTCACCTCGTTTTTCCCGTTGTTGTCCTGTGGATCTGTTTCTTCGGGATTTACATCCGAGCATGCGGTTCCCATCATTGCGGCTATGACCAACATGCCGGCTATCTTGATAATAGAGTGCATGATATATTGTTTCATACCGCAAATTTAAAAAAAAACATGAGGAAAGTAATTATTTAATATATTTGCCATATGAAAACACTGTTTTTTGCGCTTCTGAGCGCCATGTTTCTGTTCTGTCAATGTGATAACGCTCCTTCGGGCCAAATCCCATCGCCCGGAGAAGAGCAGACTCAGACCGAAGACACGCTAAGGCTGGCAACGTACAACGTGGGCGTTTTCAGCAAGAGCGGGACCAACACGACCAACATGGTGGCCGCTATGGCCAAGGAGCTGGGTGTGAGCGCTTTATCCATGAACGAACTGGACAGCTGCAACACCCGTCACAACGTTTTTCAAATAAAGCTATTCGCCGAGGCCATGGGCGGTTGGGACTATACATTTGCGCAGGCCCTAAGCTACAAAGGCGGCGGCTACGGAATCGGAATAGTGTCGGATCCCTCGCTGAAGCTTCAAAAGCGCATGAGGCTCAAGCTCGACCGCGGCGACGGCTCCGAGCAGCGCGCCCTCGCGGTGTGCGAATTCCGGGATTTCGTGTTCTGTTCCACCCACCTGGACCACACATCCAAGAATGCCCAGAAAGCTCAGGCTACTACTATAACAGACTGGGTAAGAAAGACATACGGCAGCACGGACAAACCGGTGATTCTGTGCGGCGACTTCAACGCACTACCGAACAGCGAGACCATTGCCTACATGAAGCAGGAATGGACCATCCTCTCGCCGCTCGACTTCACTTATCCTGCCAAAAGTCCGACCAAGTGCATCGAT
Organism: uncultured Bacteroidales bacterium; assembly: GCA_946403855.1. Classification (GTDB taxonomy): domain Bacteria; phylum Bacteroidota; class Bacteroidia; order Bacteroidales; family UBA932; genus Cryptobacteroides. Next base: position 31,032 of record CAMJBH010000017.1, on the reverse strand, counting down.
TACATAATGGTGTACCGGAATGCCTCGTCCCGGGTTGAACTCCACGCGGCCAAAGTGCCCACAGAATTCAAGTCCGGCGACGTCAAAATCGCCTCCGATCACCTTCCGGTGTATGTTGACGTGACCATCAAAGCCCCCTCCACCAGCAAGGACTAAGCAACTATTAGGACGGTGGCGCGTAATGCGCTACGTCTCAGCGACTTCCGCAATTTGCCTGCACGAAAAATGATGCAGGCAGATCGTGCAAGTGGCTAAGTAGCAGGTATTTAGCCGCCACCGAAAATTATGCCGCAAATATGTGGTAATCCGGCCCAAAATGCCTATCTTCGCGCCCTCAAATTTTGTATATGGCAACAAAGCATGCATACGCAATCTCGGACCGGAGAATTATAGGCCTTATCTGCGGCGTGGTGGCCGGAGTTTCCTACGGGACCAATCCGCTGTTCGCTAAACCTCTGCTACAAAGCGGAGTCCCGGTGCTCGTGATGCTGTTTTTCAGATATGGCATTTCGGCGGCGCTCCTGAGCCTGTTGATGCTCCTGAAGAAAGAGAGATTCTCTGTCCGGAAGAACGAATTCGGCCTTCTGGTGCTGCTGGGCGCCCTTTTTGCCGGAAGCAGCCTGTTCCTGTTTGCCTCCTACGAATTCATCCCCTCCGGCCTGGCCACGACGCTTGTATATCTGTACCCCGTGTTCGTCGCGCTGATCATGGTGCTTCTGCGCTTTTATCCCAGCTGGCAGACATGGCTGTCGATTGTCGCAACGTTGGGCGGAATCATCCTGCTGTCGAGCCCTTCGCGCGGGGCCGAAATCAAGCCCCTGGGCATCGTCCTTGCCATAATGTCGGCTCTTAGCTATGCGTCCTACCTGGTCATCGTGAACAGGAGCAGCCGGATCAAACAAGTCTCCGAGCACACGCTCACGCTCTATGCGCTCGTTGTGGGTACCATTTTATTCGCAGCCTTACGCTTGGCCCAGGGCGGCAGCATCACGGAAGGAGTCGATTCAGTGGCCGATTGGGCGAATCTCCTGGGGCTGGCAATAGTGCCAACCATGATTTCCATGCTCACCCTGGCGGTTTCTTCACGCTTTATCGGCCCCACCAAAACCTCCATCCTGGGTGTGTTTGAGCCGCTTACCGCCATCCTCATCGGTACCTTGATGTTTGGAGAGCCTATGACCTGGAAGATGGGCATAGGGGTTGCCATCTGCATTGCTGCAGTGGTCTTTATGATTCAGAAGCCGAGGGCTTAGTGAAACCGGCCAAAGCCAGCAGGTTAGCACGATTATTGCAGCTGCAGGACAATCATGAAATATCTCAAATTAGCTCTCGTAACTCTGGTTACCATGTTATCGATGTCTGCATTCGCCCAGAACAATCAAGACGCCTGCAAGGCCGCTCTGGACAACATTCACTCCCGTAAAAGCGTACGTGCCTACACCAGCGAAGATGTGACGCCGGCGCAGGTAGAAACCATCCTCAAGGCCGCCATGGCAGCTCCTTCAGGGATGAACGCTCAGCCGTGGCGCTTTGTTGTGGTCAGGGAGCAGGCCACGAAGGATAAACTCGCGGGAGGCTTCAACAAGATGATTGCCAAGGCCCCCGTCGTGGTCATCGTCTGCGGAAAAACCACAGGCAAGATGGGCGTAGAGAACAAGAACTGGACGGCCGACTGCGCCGCAGCCACCGAGAATCTCCTCCTTGCCACCGAGGCCCTCGGTCTTGGCGCCGTTTGGACTGCCTGCTACCCTTATGAAGACAGGATGAAGCCTGCTATTGAGGCTCTTGGCCTCCCGGAAGAGATCTGCCCGTACTGCATAGTGCCCATAGGCCATCCTGCCGGCAGCGACAAGCCCAAGGACAAGTGGAAGCCGGAGAATATCCACTACGAAAAGTGGTAGTAGATTAGACCTTTCGGTGAAGTTTCTGCCGCCTCGTTTCGGCGGTATCGCGCCCGAACAGGGTGCGGTCACCCTCGACGGAGCGCCAGTAGTCCGGGTCAAAGTCTGCCGGGCTTACGAACGTACGCGGTGCGGGAGATGACTCCAGTCTGAAACACAGATACTTAATGGGGTATCCCTGCTCCCTGAACATGCTCTCGTAGAAAGTCTGCACTTCGGTGAGGCTGGGGTCGAAACGCTCCGGCTCGGCATAGATGTCCTCTGACGAAGCAAGCACCGGAAGGCCATTGGCCCTGCATACGGCGAGCGTGTACTGATACAGGAACTGAGAGTCTGTCTTTAAGTGCACTAACCCTCCGTCTTTCAGGAACTTGCTGTAGCGCTCCAGGAAAAGGGGCGATGTGAGCCGGGAGTTTTCGCTGCGCACCTGAGGGTCGGAAAAGGTGAGCCATATCTCCGACACTTCGCCCGGAGCAAAGAACGCCGTGATGAATTCTATCCTGGTGCGCAGGAATCCGACGTTGCCAAGAGCCTTCTCGGTGGCGTATTTTGCGCCCTTCCATAGCCTTGCGCCCTTGATGTCCACGCCGACATAGTTCTTGGCGGGCTCCCGTTCGGCCAGTGCCGTGGTGTATTCTCCCTTGCCGCAGCCAAGCTCCAGCACAAGGGGGGCGGAGGGCGAAGAGAAGCGCTCGCCCCAGTGCCCTTTGACTTCGTGGTCGCGCAGGGCGAAGTATCCGTCGGCAAGCAATTCAGCGGCAGACGGTTGCAGCAGACAGGGGAACGTCTCGTTCTCTGCGAATTTGCGCAGTTTGTCGTGGCCCATGAGACCCTATTCGGCAAATAGATGCACAATGTTCAGAATCACCGCGGAAGCCTTCTGCATGGACTCCAGCGGCACCCATTCGAACTTGCCGTGGAAGTTGAGCCCGCCGGCGAAGATATTCGGGCAGGGGAGGCCCTTGAATGACAGGTTGGCGCCGTCGGTGCCTCCGCGTATGGGCTGGATGTGAGGCTTCACGCCCGCCATCTCCATGGCACGTACCGCCTTGTCTATCACGTGGTAATGCGGCTCCACCATTTCGCGCATGTTGTAGTACTGGTCCTTGATGACAGGTGTCGCGGTGCCCTTTTCGTATTTGGCGTTTATAAAGTCGCAGCACTCCTGCATGACCGCTTTCTTGCGCTCGAACTTGGCCCTGTCGTGGTCGCGGATGATCCATGTCAGGGTGGCCTCTTCGACGCTGCCCTTGAACCCTACCAGGTGGAAGAATCCCTCGTAGTCCTGGGTGTATTCCGGCCTCTGCTCAACCGGCAGAAGGGAAGTGAGTTCATTGCCTATCAATATGGCATTCAGCATCTTGCCCTTGGCGTATCCGGGATGTACATTGCAGCCTTGGATGCGCACCACCGCCGATGCTGCGTTGAAATTCTCGAACTCCAGTTCGCCCACTTCGCCTCCGTCCATGGTGTAGGCGAAATCGGCGCCGAAGCGTTTCACGTCGAATTTTACCACGCCGCGGCCGATCTCTTCGTCGGGGGTAAATCCAATCTTGATCTCGCCGTGCTTGAACTCGGGATGCTCGACAATGTACTGTACGGCATCCATGATTTCCGCCACTCCGGCCTTGTCGTCGGCTCCCAACAGCGTGGTGCCGTCGGTGGTGATTATGGTCTCGCCCTTGTGCGACAGCAGTTCGGGGAACACGGCCGGGTCGAGCTTGAGCCCGGGCACTCCCTTGAGCTCTATCGGACTGCCGTCATAGTCTTTGATTATCTGGGCTTTGACATCTTTTCCGGAAGCGTCGGGAGCGGTGTCCACGTGGGCAATGAAGCCCACCGCCGGAACTTTCTTGTCTATATTCGAAGGGATGCTGGCAAACACGTAACCGAATTCGTCAAGCTCGGCATGCACTCCCATGGCAAGCAGCTCGTCGCGGAGCATCTCCAACAACACAAGTTCCTTAGTTTCAGATGGTTGTGACTCCGACTCCTCGTTGCTCTGGGTATCGACTGCGATATAACGCAGAAAACGGTCAAGAATGCTATTCATTTGTATTTTTCTTCTTAAGTGACGCAAAAATCATGTAGGCGCAGATGCCCAGGAAGGGAACGATGGCTATCATCTCTGCGGGTGCGGCACCGGCGGCTCCCGCTTCGTTCCAACTGCCGAGGTACCAGTCCACGCCGGCGAATTTAAGGATAGCGGACACAACGCCCATGAGCGCGCCGCCAGCAATGAAACCGCTGGCAATGAGGGTACCTTTCTCGCCGCAGCTGCGGTTAACTTCGGCGTCCTTGCTGCGCGAGGTCACGAACCACGAGATGGCGCCTCCCACCAGCAGAGGCAGGTTGAGGTCGATGGGGATGAACATGCCCAGGCAGAAGGCCAGCGCAGGCACTTTGAACACGGTGAGAGCAATTGCTATCAGCGCACCGATACCGTAGAGGAGCCAGGGAGCGCTGCCCCCGTTCATCATGGGCTGTATGACGGCGGCCATGGCGTTGGCCTGAGGCGCTACCAGGGCTCCGTCTCCGGTGAATCCGTATGTCTTGTTGAGCACCAGCATGACTCCGCCCACGGTGGCTGCGGCCACTGCCACGCCCACGAACTTCCAGGCTTCCTGCTTGCGCGGGGTGGTACCAATCCAGTAACCAATCTTGAAGTCGGTGATAAGCCCTCCGGCAGTGCTGAGCGCGGTGCAGACCACGCCGCCGATGACCATTGCGGCCACCATGCCGGCGTTGCCCTTAAGGCCCACGGCCACAAGCACCAAGGCGGTGATTATCAGTGTCATGATGGTCATTCCGCTCACCGGGTTGCTGCCCACGATGGCAATCGCGTTGGCGGCTACGGTGGTGAAGAGGAACGAGATCAGCGCCACGATAAGGAGAGCGATCAGAGCCTGCCAGACATTATCCACCACCCCGCCGAAGGCGAAGAAAGCGAAGATGCACAGCAGTGCTATGATGATGCCGGTGACTACGGTGCGCATGGGCAGGTCTTCCTGGGTGCGCTCACCCGCGGCCGACGCCTCCTGGCCCGGCTTGCGCTTGAACTCGCCCACTGCGAGGCCCACGGCGCTCTTGATGACTCCGGCGCTCTTGATGATGCCGATGATGCCGGCGGTGGCTATACCGCCTATGCCGATATGGCGCGCATATTCCTTGAAAATCTGCTCCGGAGCCATCTGACCCACGGTGGCGGTGATACCGGTGCCCATGAGGTCAATGACCTGTCCGCCCCAGAGGAGGTTCATGAGCGGTATGATGATAAGCCACACCAGTAACGATCCGCAGCATATAACGAAGGCATATTTGAGGCCGATGATGTAGCCAAGGCCAAGCACTGCGGCTCCTGTGTTGAGCTTGAGCACGAGCTTGGCTTTGTCGGCGACAACCTGCCCCCAGTGCATGACGGTGGTGCTCAGCGTCTCCGCCCAGGCCCCGAATGTGGCCACCACGAAGTCGTACAGGCCTCCGATGAGACCTGCCGCAACCAGGGTGCGGGCGCTGTTTCCGCCGGATTCACCGCTCACCAGCACCTGTGTGGTAGCAGTGGCCTCGGGGAAAGGATACTTGCCGTGCATCTCCTGCACGAAGTATTTGCGGAAAGGAATGAGGAACAGTATGCCAATTGCGCCACCCAGCAGGGAACTCAGGAACATCTGCCAGAAATTCACGTCCAGCCCGAGTATGTAGATGGCGGGCAGTGTGAAAATGGCACCGGCCACCACCACGCCGGAGCATGCTCCAATGCTCTGAATGATGACGTTCTGGGCCAGACCGTCCTTCTTTTTGAGGATTCCGGTCACGCCCACGGCGATAATTGCAATCGGGATTGCAGCTTCGAATACCTGACCTACCTTAAGTCCCAGGTAGGCTGCTGCCGCCGAGAACAGGACTGTCATCAGCAGTCCCATCGTTACTGAGTACGGCGTCACTTCCAGCGGGCGCTTCTCCGGACTCAGGAGGGGTTGGTACTTCTCCCCTTTCCGGAGCTCCCTGTGAGCGTTTTCGGGCAGCGTCACGTTTTTGTTTTCTTTCATACTGCTTTCTGTATTTCTCAATGTACTTTTCCAGACGGGCTTGGTCTTTGGCCTCCTGCTTCTTTATGGCCAGCAGGCGTCTAAGCTTCCCTGCACGCTCCTTTTCCAAGGCTTTCTGTTTCTTGGCCTCCACCTTAAGCGAATCGCGCCTGTCCAGCTCTTCCCAGCGCTTCTCGCGTGCCGCTATACGGGCGTCGCGCCTTGCAATGCGGAGCTTGCGCTTGGCTTCCTGTTCCTCCTTGCGCTTCTGCTTGGGATCTATGGTAGGTACGGCCAGCGGGTCGTTGTCGGGTGTTGCTGTCACTGCAGTGCTGTCGGTCTGCGCTGCTGCTTCGGCCTGTGCTGCGAGAGTGTCGGCTGCAGCCGGGAAATCCTGCTGGGCAAGCGAATCAAGCACCGAGAGCGAATCGGCCAGAGCGAGCGAATCCCTGAGCCTGATGCTGTCCCTGAGGTTGGATACGGGGGCTTCTGCAACGGCTTTAGGCTTCGGTAGCCTGGCCAGAGAGTCGCGTCTTGCTATCTCCTTGCGTATCCTCGGCATGTAGCCGGGGAAATATATTTCGGTCTGGCGGAATTCCGCTCTCGGGCGGGCCAGGTACATGCGACGCTGAGGCGTACGCAGACTCATGGGCGACACGTCCCTGGGGGTCGCAGGGCGCTCGTCGGGGCGCCATTTGAAGCCCTTCATGGAATGGTCTTCCTTGGGCAGCTGCACCACCGGGTAAGCGTTGTTCTTGGGCTGCTCGAAGTAGAACACCTGGTCTATGTTGCTGTTTTTCAGCAGGGCGGACAGCATCTTGGTCTCTACCTTGTTGACGGTGGCCAGGCTCCCGTTCTCTTCGAGGTAGAACAGGGCCGATGCGCCTCCAAGGGCGTCAAAACGGCTCAGCGAGTTGTCGAGGGTATCGAAATAGGCCATGATCTCGGCGCCCTTGATCTGGTCGAAGCGGATGGAATCCTGCTGGGTAATGACAAAGGCATTGGCCTGCAGGCTGGCCTTCTTGGGTCCGCCGGAACCTACCAGCACGAAAACGCTGTCGGCGGTGTACTGCCTATTGCCTTCGTTCCAGATGACCGGGTCGATGTAGAATCGGGCCACGGAATCGAGGTCGCAGTAACACATTGAGTCACAGCGCGCCTGCATGTCGCGGCGGAAAATCCTTACGTTGTTTATGGCATAGGCGAAGCCGATCTTGGTGGTGTCTTTGGGGATGGCGGCCAGACTGTCCGCGGCGGCGAGGCTGTCCGCGGCAGCGAGACTGTCTGCAAGCGCGGTGGTGTCCGCTGCAAGGCTGTCGCTCACCACAAGGCTGTCGCTCACCACAAGGCTGTCACTTACGGCAAGGCTGTCACTTACTGCAGTGCTGTCGGCAGCATCCATATCGAACTCGACGTCTTCTTCGAGTCCCTTCGGAGTGCCGGTGAGAGTGGAGTCAGGGACTGCTCCAACGAGGCTGTCGATGGCTGCAACTGCCTTGTTGAGGGGCGCCATGAGCGAATCTTTGCGTGACTCGCTTTCCTCCTTTTTTTGTTCTTCTTTGGTAGGTTTGGATGCGGGGGCTGCGTTGGACTGAACGTCGGTTTTCTTGGCGCCTCCGCGGGCAAGCCCGCCAGTCTTTTTCTCCGATTCAGCCTTGGCGGCGGCAGCTTCTTCGGCCGCTTTGCGCCGGTATTCAGTCACGGCATCCGTGAGGATATCGCTGAGCCGGTTCTTGCTTGCCGTAACGGTCCCTTCTGGGATGTCGCACATGCGTATAGTCCTGTAGATCAGGGTATCGCCACCGAGATAGATGGTGTCTTTCTGGTCTTTTTCGGTGGTCTCCATGGCCACCGCGGCACGCTTGCGGAGCGTTACCTGCGAGATGGAGTCCTGGAAGTGGATGTGGTCGGCAAATGCGGCCACTTTACGCGTCGAATCCTGCACCTGAGCCCTGCCAAGCAGCACAATGTCTCCTATCGCCTGGTGGTAATAGAGCGAGTCGGACCACACCTCCTGTTCCTTGGACAGGCCGTGAACGTTGCGGGTGAAGAAAAATAGTTCGTCCGGCCTGCTGTACCAGCCTTCGCCGGCGGAGAGCATGTTTCCGCCCTTCCAGAAGTCTATCATCATGGGAAAGGTGGCCATCTCGGTTTCGGTGTTGTAGAGCAGCTGGTTGGTCTTTACGAACACCGAGTCGGAGAACATGTTCACGTTGTCGTTGAACTGGAAAATCTTGTTTTGAGAACTGTAGGTTCCTGAATTACTTTCTATGATCTGGCCTTTCTCGTCGCGCATGGCCGCGCCGCTGCGGAACACAGCAAGACTGTCGTGGGTGTTGTAGTCCAGGAAGCGGGTGCGCAGGATGTTGCGTTTTTTGTTCTCGAGCTGCACGAGCGTACCCCTGAACTGGGCAAGGTTGTCGTCGATGAAGTAGTCCAGTTTCTCTGAAGTCAGAATGGTCTCGTCCTGAATGACTTTTACGTGCCCCCAGCAATTGATGATCTTGCTCTCCATGTTCCAAAGAGCGGTGTCGCTTATCAGGTAGGTCCCGTTGTGCAAAAAGGTGGAAGCCACGGCCTTGCGATACTGTACGCCGTTCTTTTCCAACTGTTGGAGCGACTCCGCCTTCATGATGCGCACGAGGCTGTCGGACCGTTCCTTTTTGTTCCTAGGACCGGCCAGAAGCGGCTGGGCGGCCGACAGCAGAACTGTGGCCAGGGCGATCAGCAGCGTCAGTTTTCTTGTGTGAACTTGGACTTCCATTCCTCAAGTTCGAATTCGCAATCTTGGAACAGCGGGTCTATTTTTATGTATGTTTCCTTGATTTTTCCGGTTATGAATCCGTCTATTGCCTGTATTTGCTTGGCCTGCCGCACTTCTCCGAGCAGCTCGGTGTAGTCGTGCTCCAGAGATGCGGTATGCGCGGGAACGATGCTGTCGAGGCGGAGTATTTTGTACACCAGATTGCCGTCACGTCCCTCATTGTCAAGCGATTCCACCGGCTCTGAGATCTGCCCGGGCTGGAGATCCTTCACGGCGGCGTAGTCCTGCGGCTTGAGCTGGTCTATCTCGAAGTAAGCCGAACCGGTGTGAGGGTCGGCCACCTGTCCTCCGTTGGTGCGGGTTGCATGGTCCTGGGAATAGAACCTGGCGGCCAGCTCGAAGCTGATGAGCGTGTCGGTAATGGCGGTGCGCAGGGAATCAAGCTTATGGAAGGCCTTCTCGCGGTCTTCCGCCGTGTATTTCGGCTTGAGGAGAATGTGCCTTGCGTTGAACATATCTCCTTTTTTCTCAAGGACTTCGATGATGTGGAATCCGTCCGGGGTTTCGACTATCTGGGAAATGGCCCCGGGCTTAAGCGCCATGGCTGCGTCGGAGAATGCGGGCCAGAAGATAGATTTGGACGCCATTCCGAGCTCGCCTCCCTTGCGGGCGCTGCCCGGATCTTCGGAGTACAGTCGCGCCAGGGTGGCGAACTTCTCTCCGTTGAGGATGCGCTCACGTATGCTGAGCAGGCGCTCTTTCACGGCGAGGGCTGCGGCCTCCCTGTCGGGATATATGCATATCTGGCTGATTTTGTACTTGATAGGCACCACGGGCAGACGGTATGCCGCCGAAGTGTCTATGTATTGCTTGACGTCGTAGGGGGTCACTTCCGGGATCTGCTTGGCAATCTCCTGCTGCTCCTGCTGCATGAGGGTGTTGTCTTCGATCTGCTTGCGCCACTCCTGACGCAGCTTGTACACCGGCTTGCCGAAGTAGGATGCCACCCCGTCGTCTCCTCCGAGGGCGGTGCGTACCTGGTCCATCTGCTGGCCCAGCTGCGCCTCCACCATTTCCTGATTTATGCTAAGCGAGTCAAGGCGGGCCTGCATGAGGAAGAGTTTGCCCCTCATCATGTTTTCAAGCACTTCGCAGCGGATGTTACGGTCCGATGCATAGCCTCTGGCGTTCATCATCTGCACTTCCTGCTCTATGTCGGAGAGGGTTATGAGTTCTCCGCCCACCACGGCGACGGATTTGTCTATTATGCCCTGGTACTTCTGGGCCGACACGAACGGGGCGGACAGAAGCAGGCATACAGCTATTGTTGCAATTCTAAATTTCATACGCGCAGAATCGTTTGCAAAGCTTGTTCCACAATTATTGAGCCTTAGAGGCAATGTGTTTTTCCCACGCCCATGCGGCGGCGAGGGTTTCTTCCACCGTGCGAGTGGCCTTCCAGCCCAGCTTTTCTTGTGCCAGCGACGGGTCGGCCCATACGGCGGTCACGTCTCCGGGACGCCTGGGAGCGATGCGGTAGTTGAGTTTGAGTCCGTTCACCTTCTCGAATGCGGTGACGAGCTCCAGCACGGACACGGGGCGCCCGGTGCCTATGTTGAAGATTTCGTAGGGCTTTTCCATGCGGCCGTCCAGCATCCTGCTTACGGCGCAGACATGTGCCTTGGCCAAGTCCACGATGTCGATGTAGTCTCGCAGACAGGTGCCGTCGGGGGTGGGGTAGTCATTGCCGAAGATGCTCAGGCACTCGCGCTTGCCGATGGCGGTCTGGGTTATAAAAGGCACCAGATTGTTGGGTACTCCGCGCGGAAGTTCGCCTATGAGTGCCGACGGATGGGCTCCTATGGGGTTGAAATAACGCAGGGCGATGCCGTGCATGCCGTAGGCGGCTACGCAGTCGCGCAAGAAATCTTCGCAAATCTGCTTGGTGTTGCCGTAGGGCGATGTGGCGGGTTTGCGGGGAGATTTTTCCGTGACCGGGGTCTCGTCCGGCTCTCCGTACACGGTGGCCGAAGACGAGAACAGCACGTTGGTGCCGTGCTCACGGGCCGCCTGGAGGACGTTCATGAACGAGTCCAGGTTATTTCTGTAATACTTGAGCGGCTCTGCCACTGATTCTCCCACCGCTTTGTACGCGGCAAAGTGGATAAGGGCGTCTATATGGTTGTCGTTGAAAAGTTTGCTCACAGCGGCGCTGTCGCAGAAGTCCATCTTTACGAACTTGGGTTTGCTGCCGAGTATGGCGCACACGCCTTCGTAGTTGGTGTAGTCGCAGTTGGACATGTTGTCGGCCACTATGACCTCATAGCCAGCCTGGACCAGTTCAACTGTTACATGACTTCCTATAAATCCGGCTCCTCCGGACACTAGAACGGTTTTCTTCATAATCTACAAAAATACGCATTTTGCCCGAAGATACAAAACCGATTACCAGCCGAGGACGGCCTCGCGGGTAGAGAAAGCCTGGGCTTCGGAAGCGCTGAGGTACTTTCCAAGGGCGTTGTGGCCGGTGAGCGGATTTCCGCCGGCGTCCTTGCTGCCGAACTCTTTCCATCCGGAAGTGGCGGTGGGCGTCGAAGGATTGGGTGCGGGGGAGCTGTGCCAGCCCTGGGCCGCAATGACCTTGGACATGGTGCAGCCGATGAAAGTGACGTTGTCGAACACCTTGCTGTCGCCTCCCGAGCGGGCCAGGTACATGCTGCCGTCTTTGACTCCGTCTTCTGCCGTCAACTTGCAGTTAAGGAACACGAAACCCTTGTCCGAAGCGGCCTGAACGCGGGCTTGAACGATATAACCGGCAGCGCGCGAGCGAATCTCGCAATCTTCGAACAAGCAAGCTTTGGGGTAGCCCCACACGAAGTCGCAGTGGCCTGCGATGAGGCTGTTATGCACCCACACCTCGCCCTTGCAGAGGAAAGTATCCTGGAACGAAATCAGGCTGCAGCTCTCTATCGTAAGCTTGTGCGCGTTGCTGCCCGAATTGAAATAAATGCACTCCGCCTGTCCTTTGAGTTCCCCGAAGCTGTTCTCTATGGTCAAACCGTTGAGGCTCAGGGCATCGCAATTCTCGAAAAGGGCCAGTCCGCGGCCTCCGCAGTTGCCTATTGCATTGCCTGCGGTGGGCTTGCTGTTCTTTGAAGAGCCGCTGCCGCCGCACCAGTTTTCATTGTTGGGATAAGAAATGACGGATTTCTCCCGGGACACTCCGGAAAGCGTGACTTTGTTCTTGTCGCGCAGGAACAGCATTTCGTGGTAGGTTCCTTCGCCTATCTCGATGGTTACCGCCGTGTCTTTGCCGAGGGTGGAAGCGTGGCTCAGGGCGCCCTGAACGGTGCAGAAGTCGCCGCTGCCGTCCTGGCGGACCTTGAATGAAGTGCCGGAAGGCTTGGGCTTGACGGTGAAGCTCCATTCGTCTTTGGCGATGCCCGGATGGCCTTTGATGACTCCGGGATCTATGGTTACGTAGTAGGTTCCGCCCCAGTTGAGAACGGAGTTATGTAGCTTGATTTCCAGGGACTTGCCGTTGATGCGCAGGGGCGTGTAATGCACGATGCGGTAGCGGCTCCCGGACTTCAGGGCGTCGAGGGTGGTGTTGTAAGGCGTGTCGGCCGTGATCTTCTGCTTCGGAATCATGGTTCCGTCGGCCCGCACGCTCACCGACGCAAGGTCGGCGAGGTCTATCTTGTCAACCTGCGAGCCGCTGCTGGTGAAGACAGTTATGCAGCCTTCCGCGCCAAGTTCCGGTGCGGAGTTGAACTCCAGCACCAGCGGTGCGTCGATGCACTGTCCCTGCACCACCGGTTCGGGCTCGGGCTCGGTTTGCTCTTGATTTCCTTTGTCTTTGTCGTCGGATCCGGTGTCGGGATCTACCGGCTGGCAGCAGAGCGCAAAAGAAGCGGCCAGGGCCGGAAATAAATATTTAAGTGCTTTCATATCAGGTCCTTTGTTTGCCGTAGCCGGCGTTTAGTACAATCCAGATGAATATCAGTTTCACTGCATGCATGGGCATCCAGTAGCGTATGGCTATGGGGCTTGCCACCACCGTGGAGCCGTAATAGATTAAGCCGAAAAGGAATAGCAGCAGGAGCGTCTTGCGGGCCTCCTTAGTCATGCCGTTAAGTAGGTGCGCAGCAAGTAGATACACGGCTGCTGCAATGAACAGTATCCAGGTAAGCAACTCTATCCACGGGAGCAGCGGAAGCATGTAGTCGTTAAACCCTTCGCGGGTCTTGAGCGGCTCCAGCGGGCCGTAGTATTGAGTGAACTCATCCGGTGCTTTCTGCGTGTTGAAGTGTCTTCCTATGACCTCGGCCGCAGTGGGAAAGAATGCGTTGCGTATATTGGGCAGCAAGTAGTAGCGCAGGAACTCTCCGGGGTAATGGGCTATGAGCCACTTGCCGTAGCGTCCCAGGTGCTCGCTTCCAAGGCGTGCCCAGGTCTCGTGCCGGGGCAGGTCGTACTTGATCATATAGATTTTGAGCACGTTCTTGAGGGGGTAGGAATCATCCCACATGAACCTGGCATTCACCGACTTGCCGTCTCCCAGGTCCCGGCCTATGATCTCCAGGAAAACGGGGTCGCAGCTGTATCTGTGTATGCTGGAAAGGTCTTTGTCTTCCGGCACCGGGGCGTCGGGACCGTGGTCTATATGGGGCAGCACGTGCATGGCGTTGTTGGCAAGCTGCCAGCCGTCAAAACCCGTCGAGAACTGCCTGCGTCCGAGTATTTGCTCCACATTGGAACAGACTTGGACATAAAACAGGGCGAAAGTCGCCAGCGTGAGCACTCCGGTGGCTATGCGCAGCGGAGCCTTTCCGCCCAGCAGCAGCACAGGCAGGAAGGCAAGCGGGAAAAACATGGCCGAGTAGCGGGTGTGCAGGGCGGCAAAAAACGCCAGCAGATATATCAGCAGCGCGGTCCATGACCCTTCGTGTATCATCACCATGGACATTGTGAGCATCACGAACACCATGCTGCAGAACAGGGTGTCGGACAAAGCCGTGTCGAGCATGGCGATGGATGTGGGGCTCATGATGACCAGCACTTCGAACAGGCGGAAAAGCGCTGTCTTCCGCGGTGGAAAGTACTTTTTGACAGCTATCAGCAGCAGTCCGGCCGACAGGGCGTACAGCACCGCATTGCCGACAATGATGGAATAGATGCTGTGCGACAGCTTGTGCAGCAGTTGCAGGAAAAAAGAGTATCCGAAGGGCCTGTAGGCTATGAACTGGTCGTGTATGGCGGCATAGAGATAGCCTCCGGAATCGCTGGTTATGCTGGGATAGGGGAAGTAGAAAAGCATGACGAGGCAGCCGACGGCGGTGCAAAGAACCACCAGCAGCCAGTCGGGAAGTTGCTCCTTGCTGAAACAAAAGCGCCAGAAGCTATTTGCTCTCGTGGTAAGACTGTTCGGTGTTGACATTCCAGACATTGTGTTTAGAGGAACTGCCTTCTTTGATATTCTTTACGGCTTCCATGGCGGTGAGCATGGAATGGTCCATGTTGTTGTAGCGATGCTGTCCGTTGCGGCCGATGCAGAACAGGTTGGGTATGGTGTCCAGGAATTCCCTCACCGATCCAATCTGTCCGTAGGTGCCGAAATAGGCCGGATAGGCCTTCTTGACCTTGGTGCTGGAGGTTTTGAGCACGTCGGCCGCCGATGCCATCCCTATCTTTTCCAGTTCCGCCACGGCCAAGGCTTCAAAGGCTTCGGGGGCCATGTTCCAGAGTTCGTCTCCTTCGTTGCAGAAGTACTCCATGCCCACATAGACGGTGTTTTCGGGATCGGCCACCATGTACGGAGACCAGTTGTTGAAAATCTGCAGGCGCCCCACCTTGACGTCCTTTTCCTGCACATAGATCCAGGTGTCGGGAACATGGGGGAGGCTGAGCCGGCGGAGCAGCACTCCTGCGGTCATGAAGTCGCGGTACGGAAGGCCTTGTGCGGCCTGCGCGGCTTCCTGGGGCACATTCAGGCCCCGCAATCCTTCGACAAGTTCTTTCAAGGGCATGCTGGACAGCAGCCAGTCGCAGGCTATTGTGCGCTCTCCGTCCGGAGACATGACCGACACGCCTGTCACCTTGCCGTCCTCCACGTTGACGGCAGTCACTTTTGTCTCTTTGAATATGCTGCCGCCCATCTTTTCCACTTCGGCCGCAACCGTCTCCCAGAGCTGTCCGGGGCCGTATTTCGGATAAATGAACTGCTCTATCAGCGATGTTTCCACCTTGGCGGAAGCTTTGCTGCGGAAGGGGCGCATCAGGGCGTCCTTGATGACTGCGAACACCGACAGGCCCTTGACCCTCTGGGCTCCCCAGTCGGCGCCTATCCGGGAAGGGTGTACGCCCCAGACCTTGGTGGTGTAGTCTTCGAAGAACATTTCGTAGAGCGGCCTGCCGAAGCGGTTGATGTAGAAATTTTCCAGCGAGGTCTCGGGCAGCGGCCTGATTTTGGCGCCTATGTAGCCGAATCCGGCTTTGAGCGTATTGGCGAGGCCCATGCCCTTGAATGTGCTCCACTTGAGCGATATGGGGTAGTCGAAGAAGGTGCGGCGGAAGCGTATGCGGGAGATTCTGTTGCGCACCAACATCACGCGGTCTTCTTTGTCGGGGTCGGGCGCGGGCACTCCCTGCAGGGGCAGGATGCCTGTCCACCAGGCCATTATTGAAGGGTCCTTGGAGAAGAAGCGGTGTCCGCCGATATCCATGCGGTTGCCGGAATTGTTGACGGTGCGCGATATTCCGCCCAGGAAGTCTTCCGCTTCGAGCACTATGGGTTTGATGTCGGTCTGCTTGAGCAGTTCGTATGCGGCGGTGAGGCCTGCCGGGCCGCCACCGATGATTACGGCTGTTTTCATTTGCTTGGTTCAGTCCAGTGTATCTGTACTCCGCTGCGCTCCATGCCTCTGTACCAGGTCATCTGGCGCTTTGCGAATTGGTGTATGGCTATTGCGAGGTGCTCGCGCATGGCGGCGTAGTCGAGCTGTCCTAGTAGGTATAGGGTAACGTATTTATATTCAAGGCCGTAGCTGATGAGCGACTGGGCCGGTACGCCCTTGTCGAGAAGGCTCCTGATTTCTTGGATCATGCCTTCCTGCAGGCGTGCGTCAAGGCGTGCGTCTATGCGGCGGTTGCGCTCTTCGCGGCTCACCAGGGTGCCGATGAAGTAGGTCTTGAGCGGTGGGAGCGGAGCTTCTTGGGAGAGGGGTTTGCGGTCCCGGAAATTGTAGTCCGAGGTCACTGCGCTTATGTACAGGCCGGTGCCGCCGCACAGGATGGGGAAGGCTCCGCGTGCGCGGATGTCTTCGTAGGCGGAGCGGAAGTCCTGCTGGAAGCGGTACACGTTGTATTGGGTGCCAGGTTCGGCGATGTCTATGAGGTGGTATGGTACGCTGCCGTATTCTTCGATGTCTTTGCCGGTGCCGATGTCCATGCCCCGGTACACCTGTCTGGAGTCGGCGGAAATGATTTCTGCTCCCAGTTCCTCCGCGAGCCGTACGGCATAGCGGGTCTTTCCTGATGCAGTGGGCCCAAGGACGCATACCATGTCGGTGCGCCCCTCTCGAATGTCATTCTTAAGGGCTTTAATGTCAATGGTTTCCGGCTCAGGAAGGGCCGCTACTATGTTTTTAACTTTTGGCATTGCGGGCAAAATATACGCAAAATTCTTTAAGTCCGCAATCTTGGCACTTCGGAGAGCGGGCGGTGCAGACATAGCGGCCGTGGAGTATGAGCCAGTGATGGGCTGTGGGGCGGTCGGAGGGAGAGATGTTTTTCTCCAGGTCCAGTTCTACGTCGTAGGGGGTCTTGCCTTTTGAGAGTCCGAGGCGGTGGCTTACGCGGAAGACATGGGTGTCCACGGCTATAACCGGCTCGTCGAATACTATCGATGCCACCACATTGGCCGTTTTGCGTCCCACTCCGGGCAGGGTCATGAGTTCTTCGACCGTGCCTGGCACAACGCCTCCGAAGTCGCTTAAAAGTTTGACGGCCATGGCTTTGAGGTGGCGTGCTTTGCTGTTGGGGTAGGATACGCTGTGTATGCAGTCCAGGATTTCTTCTTCGGATGCGGCGGCGAGGGCTTTTGGTGTGGGGTAGCGGCGGAACAGTTCCGGGGTCACCATGTTTACTCTTTTGTCGGTGCATTGGGCCGACAGTATCACCGATACTATTAGCTGGAACGGGTCAGAGAACACTAGTTCGCTCTGAACCACCGGCATGTTGGCTTTGAACCAGGCCACTATGGCCTCATATCTTTGTGTTTTTGTCATCTTCTTTTTTATTTCTTCCCTGCTGTCTGTCAGGGTGCGGCAGGGAAACCGTGGCCGCCCGTGGCCACGTGAACGGGAGGGGCCCAGCCCCCGGCTGGGAGGGATGAGCGAAGCGAAGTTTCCACGCCGCACCCTGACACCCAGCAGTGGGACTCAGCGGTTAGGAGCGACTGCGGAGCAGTCTGTGGTATTGCTGTCAGAATCTCCGACAGCAATATCCGCAGGCCGTCGCCGAACTCGATAGGGCCGCGGGCGTTATTCCTTTGCACCAACTCGGCATTGCGCTGCTGATTCCCCATAAAAGTGTAGTTGAGCAGCATCCCTCCGCCCAGCAGCCCGGTCACCCAATAGCCTCCGAGCAAGTTGGCAAGGGTGAATGCCGCGGCTCCGGCGTTGAGGCCAAGGGAAAGCAATCCCTCGCCCGGAGCGCCGTTGTACAGATGTCCCAGAGGCGGCACGAAGGAGAGCGCCATGGCCGTTTTGCCCGACCGCACCCGGGGATGCCCCTCGTAGTATTTAAGCAATTCCGGCAGACGCTCGCAGGGGCCGTCCCAACTGACGCAGCGTGCCGCGTAAATCTCCGATTCGTCGTAACGCCCGGCGTAGGCCAGCGCCAGGGCGTGCAGCAGCAGGGCGTCCTGTGAAGAGTCGCCCACTTCCTGCACCATGGAGCAGGCCTGCTCGAATTCGCCGCCGAGGAACCAGCAGAGTTCTTGCTGGAAGAGTACGGCCTGCCGCTGCTCGGGCGTGAGTGCAAACATGCGCACGCGGGCAAGCGTGGCGGAGGCCTCTCCGTAGCGTCCAAGCTGCTTGTAGCACTCGGCCTTGGCCATGAGGGCGGAATTCACTTCCTCCATGGAAGATCCGGAGTAAACCTGCCGCTCGTAAAGCACGGCAAGCGAGTCCAAATCCTGCGCCCTACTTGAAAACAGTGCGAAGAGGGATATGGATATTATACAAAATAGCCGTGTTCTGAGCATCTTTGAGCCTGTTGTTATATATGCTTACGGACATATAGCTGCCGTAAATATTTCCTATGTAAAAAACCGCCGTCAGGAGGCCCGGGAGAATGGTTTTCCAGTTGGACGGACCGTCTTTGATCCAATGTTCCGCCGTTATGGCGCCGCACGCTCCTACAAGCAGCAGGCTGGAAATGCCCTCCCCCACGTTGCCTGCATAGATGCGCCCGAGTCCCGGCACGACGGCCGATGCCGCAGCAGCCAGCAGGGGGCTTTTGCCTTTCTGCTCAAAGCGGCTGGCGAAAATTTCGTCCAGTTCTTTTTCGGCCGGAGCAAGGTTATAGTCTTTATATTCAAATGCTTGGGCTGCAGCGCGGAAAGCCTGCGGGTCGTCGCGCAGAAGTGCGAGTCCGGCCAAATGCAGGCCCTTTAGCTCGGCGTAGGGACCGCTGTAGGCCTCAAGCTGCTGCACCGGAGAGGTATAGTCGCCCATGTGGGCGGACACTGCGGCAGAATAGAACAGCGCCTTCTCTTTGAACGGTGAGTCTTGGGGCACGGCATTAAAATAACCGGAGGCTTTCTGGAGTTCTTTGAGTTGATAGTTGACCCAGCCGCGCAGGAAGACAAGAGTGTCGGACGGAAGGTATCCTTGGTCGGAAACGAGCTTTAGGGCGTCTTGCTTGAGGTCGTTGTCTATCAGATACTCCACGAAGTCGTAGTCCGGGCCTATGTGCTTGCCGCTTTCCTGGGCCATTGCGGCAAAGCAGGAAAGTACCAAAGCCATCAGGAGTAGCGCCGCCCGCTTCATCGCTGTGCTTTTTTGGGAAGAATATAGGCCTCCGGACCCTCTGCAATGCCGTCAGGGCCCGCCTGTGCCTTGGAGGTGGCCGTGCCTATCTTGGAAGCCTTGAGCATCCTGTCAATCGTTGCCAGCGAGCCGCGCAGGAAGCCCAGCTCCTTGACGGCCTTGCGGAAAAACAGGTAGGTCGGAGGGTTGTAAAAGCCGCGGCTTCCCAGCTGGGTGCCGATTGCGCCGGCTATCCGTTCCGCTACCGTGGTGCTGTCGGCAGCCTGCTCCACGTCCGGGGCGGAGAAGCGGGAGCGCAGCATGAGTTCCCTGTCCTGGGCGTTCAGGACTAAAGCCGACAACATCAGCAAAAGCGCAGTTATCAGGACTTTGTGTTTCATTCGCCAGGTTTGGGCAGCTGGAGCGGCGTGGCGTTGGCCGGCACCTCGAAACTGAATTCGGGCGCGTCCGTATCCACTTTCACGGAAGAATAGAGGGTGCGTACCACCGAAGAGTCCTTTTTGTCGCCGTAGTTGATATCTACGATCCTCATGGGCAGCGTAAAGCGGCCGAAGCTTCGGTAGTCGGACAAATACTTTTTGCTCAGAAGTTTACCTCCCGATGAAGTGTAAGCGCAGTATATGGGCAGGTAGTTCTCATATACAATTTCCACCACTGGCTTGGAAGGGTCGGAAGAAGAGAATACCTTCTTGATGTAGCCGTCTTCCCGTGAGGTGGATGTCTGTTTGAGACCGTACGCGCCCAGACCGAGGTCGTCTATGCGTCCGCTCATAAAAAGCCAAACCAGCTCGCCCGTGGAGCTGAAGGCCTGGTCTGTCTGTGCGTAAACTTCGTTGGTAGAGGGATAATAGAACTGCATTTCGCCTTTTGCGTTTGTCACCACGTAATAAGTGCTGGGCTTCTTGAAGGAGGTGACAACGCGTCCGTTGCTGTTGCAATATATGCTTTTGATGGCGGTCGTCATTTTGCCGTTGATGACCGTCTTTACCTCCACGTCCGCGCTTACTTTGCGCTGGGCGTACAGGGGTGCCGCCATGAAAAAGGCGAGCAAAACAAGGGTCAAGTGTAAAGTTTTCTGCATTTTATAATGTGTAAAGGTAGAAAATAAAATGCAAAAAACCTGCAAAAGTCTTTTGGACTGATGCAGGTTCGATGTGACGGGCAGTCTTTTATGCCCACATAAAGAATTTGCGGTTGTTGATGTAGCGGCTGATGTCGTTATCGACGGTGCCGATGATCAGCATGATGAAGTCAACGAATGTGACGATGCCGAAAATTCCGCCGAGGGTGAAGGTGTAGAGTGCCCACATTCCGGGAGCGGTGCCCATGTAGTGACGGTGGATACCGAAACCGCCGACGATGAAGTTGAGGATGAGGGCCACTGCGGGCTGGACCTCTTTCTGGCTGACGGCGGGAAGGTTAGCGGCTGCGGGAGCGGCCTCGGCTACGTCAAGAACCATGACTTCTTCGGCGTTCTCGATGAGAGCGTCGATGGCGTTGTTGTCAACTTTGTAGTTGGCAGCGTTTGCAGCAACGGCCATGCCGAACACTGCAGCGATGATCATAACTAATTTTTTCATTGCTATATTAAATTGAAATACAAAAATACAATTTTAAATTGATAAAATAGCGTCGGCGAGGGCGTCCATGGCCGGGAAATCTTCCCGTTTCATACGCGAGCGTATTGTCACCACAGGCTCCACAATCTCGACGTCCTTCATGGAACCCAGCATCTCCTTCATCACGCGGGCTGCGCTCGGAGCCCAGGATCCGTTCTCGAGCAGACCGACCTTGCGGCGCTGCCAGCCTTTAATCTGCAGGCGGTGCAGGAATTCGTACATGGGGGTAAACAAACCGGCGTCGTAGGATGCGGCAGCAAGAATGATCTTAGGATAGCGGAAGGCATCTTCTACATTTTCGGCAATGTCGGAGCGGCTCAGGTCGCTCAACACCACCTTGCCGGCTCCCTTGGTGCGAAGAATCTGCGCAAGCATCTGTGCCGCCTCCATGGTGCCTCCGTGAATGGAAGCTACAGCGATGAATATGCCGTCGCTTTCCGGCTCGTAGCGGCTCCATGTGTCGTAGAGCTTGAGATACTGCTCCAGACCCTCTTCCAGCAGCGGACCGTGCAGAGGGCGGATGGCCTTTATGGGCAGGGCGGCGGCTTTTGAGAGCAGCTGCTGCACCTGTGCGCCATACTTGCCCACTATGTTGAAATAGTAACGGCGGGCTTCGCAGGCCCAGTCTGAGTCTTCGCTCCCGTAGAAACCGCATTTGCTCAAGGCTCCGAACTTCCCGAATCCGTCGGCGCTGTAGAGCACGCCGTCAGCCGGGTCGAAAGACACCATGACTTCGGGCCAGTGCACCATGGGCGCGGCGATGAACTTTAAGGAATGTTTTCCGAGCTCGAGCACGTCGCCTTCTTTGAGAGTCAGCGTGCGGTCTTCGAGTTTGATGCCCGGGAAGAACTGCGGCAGCATCCTGAGGGCCTGGGCGCTTGCGGCGAGCTTGACGCCGGGGAAGTGCTCCAGGGTCCAGGCAATCAGGGCCGAATGGTCGGGTTCCATGTGATGGACCACCAGATAGTCTGGATTGCACCCGTCAAGGGCTTCAATCAGGCTTTCTTTCCATTCGTCGCCTTTGCGGGCATCTGACGTGTCGAGGATGGCTGTCTTGTCGTCTTTAATCAAGTAGGAGTTGTATGAAACTCCGTCCGGCACAACGTACTGGCTCTCGAACAAGTCGAGAGCCAGGTCGTCGGAACCGATGTAGAATACGTTATTGCTTAATTTTCGAATCATTATCTGCCATTGGAATTATCATCGGGGGCTGCGGCTCTTGATGGTGCGGAAGAAGCTTTCGACACGGCATCTCCGGGACGGCCGCTCTTGGACGTCCTCCTGGAGAGTGCCTTCAGCAAGGCTTGTTCGGGAGCTGTGATAACGGGACGCACAGGAATACCTACGCGGCGTTTGTATGCCACCCAATCTGTTGTCTCACCATTGCTAAAATAGAACACCGAACCATAGTAAGAGCCGTCCACATCTGTCTCGCTGGTCCAGAACAAGGCACAATCAGTATCGTAACTAGCATTCTGCCAATAATACCCGGCCATTCTTACATAAATGGAGCGGCCGTTTATTTTACTGGTTATCTTCACAACATCATAGCCATTGAGAGTTGTCTTGGTAAAGTTGCAGTTGTTAATCAGTTCTTTCATCTCGTTTTTGGTGGGCATTCTCCATTCACCTCCCCAGTTGGCACGGGCTGCGTCGTCGGTCAGTACAAGTTTGGTTAGGCCGTCCACATTTCCGTAATCGGAATCGGTGTTATATTTTGTTAACGAGGTCATCGACCCGGAGCAGTACTTGTAGCTTGACCAATCGTAGGTGCCGCTGCCTTGCGGCTTGGTCTCTCCCCAGGCGTAGAAGTTTCCGATTTGATAATTCTGGGTGGCTCCCAAATTTGTTGTAGCCCAAAGGGCTGACAGGCCAAGATCTACCCACTCATGACCCAAGGAAGGGTTGCTGACCTTCGGCATCTTGTTGCCAGGCTTTACGGCACGTACAGGAAGGCCATATATTTTGCCGCAACTGGAGATACTGGCCGTACCATCATTGGTGATCCAGGAAAAGTATGCAGCACCCTCATTCGTGGGTCTGTCCGAAGTCCAATAGTAGCAGGAAGTATTCTTTTCTACGCTGGCAGTTCCATCGATATAACCGTCGAAAGGAAGGAATATGCTGTTGCCGTTGGGGCCGGTAATTTTGGCGCCGAGCATGCCGAAGCGGGTGTCGCTCACCACAGAGCAGTTGTCGAAGAGCTCTTGCCACTGAGCAACTGTCGGTGTGCGCCATTTGCCGCCATAAACCCACCATGCCTGATCGTCAACGAAGTTCAGACGCATTTTGCCGTCATTTGTATTATACTTCTGGAACTTCTCCTCCCAGTAGTAATAATAAGTGTCGCGCGTGAAATTGGTCTTATCATCAGTATCGCCCCAAGCGTAATACTTACCGTATTCTTCGGGCTTGGAGGCTCCGACGTTCCATGCCGCCCAGACGGTTCCGGAGGGCAGGCCAAGGTCAACTTCGTCGGGCTCTGCGGGCGGATCTCCCACCACGACCTTGACAGAAGCGGAAAGACCGTTTACCGTGGTGAAGGTGAGCAGGCAGGATCCCTTTGCGTTAAATGAAGCTATCCTGGCCACGCCCTTGTCGTCAATGTTCTCCACAACTATAAGATCTTCGTTGGAATAAGACGGTGTGACAGTCCTGTTGGTGGCCTCGGTGGGAAGGACATTCACGGTCACGAAGGCAGTCTTCATGGGCTGCATATAGATTTCCGTCTGGCTTAGCGTGATTTCTTCGGGCAGAATTTCCTTGCTCTTCACGGTCACGGCGCATGTTGCGCTCTTGCCGTTGGAGGTGGTGGCTGTGATGGTGGCGCTTCCGCTCTTTTTTGCAGTCACAAGTCCGCCGACACCCACGATTGCCACATCGGTGTTGCTGCTGCTCCACTTGATGGAAATGTCATTTGTGCCGACTGTGGGAATCTTTGCGTAAAGCTGCCATCTGTGATTCTCTTCAAGTTCGATGGACGATTTGCTGAGGAATAACTGGTTGGCTTCTACTTTGGGGACGGAAGATTTGAGGATTCCACGTACACCGATTCCGCATGGCCTGTGAAACCGTAAAGTGCCAGGATATTCACTGCTGCCTTCGAAGCTAAGGCGGGTGCAGAAATAACTCTCGGCTCCTTCAGTGAGGACGTTAAACAAATCGGAGGTCATGATGTATGGCCTGTCGTTATACTTAACGTCGGTGTCCTTGAATCCATTTAGGGGCAGGAACATGGTGTTGCCGTTGGGGCCTGTGAGTTTATATCCCTGCACGCCTTCCATGCTTGTCTTTTCCCAGGTGCAGTATTTTATGAGTTCATTGGCTTCATCTGCAGTGGGAATGCGCCATTCCGGTCCCATGTTGGCGGTTGCAGCGTCGTCTTCTTCGAGAAGCCTCTGCCTGCCGTCAACAGTGCCGTCGCCCATGAACATGACATACTTTGTGAGGCTCGTCGATTTTGACCCCCATTTGTAATTGTCCCATGTGTATGTGGATTTGGGAGATATCTCGCCCCATGCGAAGTAATCTCCGATATCCCAAGGATAGGTTCCGCCCACATTGGCCGTGGCCCAGATTATTCCGGAAGGAAGACCCAGATCTACAGTCAGAGTGACTGCAGGAGGAATGACGGGTTTGGGAATGACCGTCACAGGGACGTCCTTGCTGATGCCGTCGGCAGCCTTGACGGTGATTTTGGTGTCACCGGCTTTGACGCCAAGCAGTTTCACAGAGTTTCCTTCGGTGCTTGTCGCGGATATGATGGATTCGTCGGCAATGACGAATTCGACTTTGGTATCGGTGGCTGTGGAGGGGATGACTTCTGCGCTGAGGTCTATCTTGGCTTCCTCCATGATTTCGATTTTCTCGGGATCGACCTTAATGCCGGTCACGGCCACGTAAGGAGTGGTTACGGTGACCTTGCAACTGGCCTTGAAGCCGCCGTCTTCAGTGGTGGCGGTCACGGTGCCGGTGCCTTCGGCGACAGCGGTCACCTTGCCGTCTTTGCTCACCTTCACCACGCTCTCGGGATCGGCGGACCACACGACGTTCTTATTGGATGCGGTCTCGGGCTCCACGGTGGCTGTGAGGCTTGCTTCTTCGCCGACTTTGAGTTCAAGTTCGGACTTGCTTATCTTGACGCCGGTTACTGCTATCGTCTTGGCTTTCACCGTGACCTTGCAGCTGGCTGTCTTGCCTCCGTCGGTGGTGGTGACGGTGATGGTGGCAGTGCCGGGGGCTATAGCTTCGAGCTGTCCGTCTTTAACTGTTGCTATTTTGCTGTCGGAAGTGCTCCAGCTGACGGTCTTGTCGGTGGCGTCCTCGGGCAGCACGGTGGCGGTGAGGGTGGCTTTGCTGCCTTCCACAAGCTCCACTGCCTCAGGAGAAACGCTCACAGAACTGACGTTTACCACAGGGGCTTCGACTGTAACTTCGCAGGTGGCTGTCTTGCCGCCGTTGGTTGTGGTGACGGTGATGGTGGCCTTACCGGGAGCGATGGCTTCCACTTCCCCGTCTTTGACGGTGGCGATCTTGTCGTCCGAGCTGCTCCAGGTGTAAGACTTGTCGGTGGCGTCCTCGGGCAGCACGGTGGCTGTGAGAGTGGCCTTGTCGCCCACAACGAGCTTGAGTTCCTTCTCGCTCAGGCTTACGGAACTCACGGGGACCGGTTTGGCGTTGACCTTCACGGCGCAGGTGGCAGTTTTGCCTCCGTCCGTGGTTGTGACGGTAATAGTGGCATTACCGGGGGCTACAGCGGTAACCTTACCGTCGGCGACGGATGCGATACCGGAGTCTGAGGATTTCCACGAGATGGCCTTGTTGGTGGCATCGGAGGGGGATACAGTAGCGGTTATCGAGTGGGTGTCGCCTACAGTGAGCTCCATGCTCGTGGGGGTTACGCTAACACTCTCAACAGCTATCTCGGTTTGTGGTTTTACGCACGCCGCAATGAGCAACGCAGCGACCGCAAGAGCGGACAGAAGTCTTGTGGGTTTCATAGGCCTATGAAATCTTAAGTTTTTACAAATATATGAGAAAAAGCTGAAAAAACAAGCCTCCGGCTAAATTAACGCCTATTTTACCCTGGTTTTCGGGATGTTAAAGAGCTCCTGGATGCCCTTCATCTGCTCCATGCTCATGCCTTCCGGCTTGGCTCCCATCTGGCAGGCTGACTTATAGATGCAGGCCGCTTTGTTGAGGACATCTGTCTGGTCGAATGCGTCCATCATGTCCAGGCCCACAGCCACTGTGCCGTGCTTTTCCCAGAGCACCACGTCGTATGTGCCAATGAGTTTGAGAGTTTCGTCGGCGAGCTCTACGGTGCCGGGATTGGCGAACGGAATGAATCCGAGCCCGAGGGGAGCGAAAGCCAGAGTCTCGGGAATCATGGACCACAGGGTGTTGGTGAGGACTTCTGACGAACAGAAACTGCGAATATGAGAAAGTGCTATCAACTCTATAGGGTGGGTGTGCAGGGTGGCCTTGTAGCTGCTTCCGCTGCCTATGAGGAAGTCTTGAAGGGCCAGGTGCGAGGGCAGCTCCGAAGTGGGCATCACAGGAGCGTCGGCCACCATCTCGTAGTGGGCGCAATCGGGGGTGATGCGGATCATGCAGCCGTTCTCCATGGGCTTGCGGGCAAGGTCGCGCATGCGGCGGCCTGTGCCTTTGGCATAGAACCAGCAGCCCTTCAGGTTCTTGAGGACCTTGCCAATGGGAATCGCCGTGCGGCCGCCGCACTCCAGCGCAGGAAGCTCGCGCATCTGATCGTCAACAAATTGGGTGATGTTGTAGGTCAGGTTGCCGCCGTTTCTTTCGGCCCATCCTTTCTCCCACAGATAACCAGCCACTTCGGCGCACTGTGCTATACATGCAGCAAGCTCCGGCCTGCCTTCAAGAATGCTCTTTTCCATGTCTCTACGTTTTGTGCAAATATAGCAATAGTTTTTCGAAAACTGCCTGCGGGTATTTGCGGTGGCGGGCAAGTGTCTGATTGGCAGCGCGTTGCTCCTTTTGCCTGCATCGTTTTTGATGCAGGCAAATTGGCGAAGTGATTGGTTTACAGTATGTTAAGCGCCACCGGAGGTGTCCGCGGCTCGCTCCACTTACAGGGCTTTTGCGAACAGGCGCAGGCTCCGGGTGTACATGTCGGCGGCAGCGTAGGATTTGCCGATGGTGTGGGTTACGTTCTTGTAAGTCACCACTTTGACGTCATTCAATCCTGCTCCGGCAAGAGCCTCGCGGTAGCGGCGGGCATTGTCCGGTCCTATGGTTATGTCGGCAGTGCCTGTGAACAGAATGGCCTTGTAGGACAGGCCGCTCTTGGATTCTGCCATTTTGACGGGGGAGAATCTGGCCACGTAGTCCGGGTCCCATCCGTTCAGGAACACGTCGTAGCGCTGGTGCTTCTTGACGTTTGACGCCGGCGCGTAATTGTCCATGGTGTACTGCATGTCATAGGCCCCGTACCAGCCTGCGTAAGCCTTGGTCTGGGGGAAATGCATGGCGCAGCAGGCCGAAAGGTGTCCGCCGGCAGAGCTGCCCACAAAGCCTACACGTTCCGGATCTATGCCGTACTCCTCAGCTCTGCCCAGGACATAGTCCACTGCATCATAACAGTCATCGACAGTATCTTCCAGGCGCACCCCGGGGGCGTTGGCAAAGGAGTATTCAATGCTCACCACGGTGACTCCGTACTTGCCTGCAAGGGTCTTGCAAAATGCGGCAGCGCCAGTATAACTTCCTGACACCCAGCCGCCTCCGTGGATATGGAATACTACCGGAGAATTGTCCCGCCCCGACCTGTATATCATCAACGGCAGGTCGTCTCCGGTCACGCTTTTTTTGTACACGACGGTTTCGGGAACCACCGTTTCCATTGCGGAATTGTTGTATGCCGGCACCTTGGCCTCGTACGGGACAAGAACTTTGGGGAGCCGGTACGGGTCGCCTATCAGCGGCTCGTATTTTTGGGCGTCTTTGATCGTGTAGCTGCCGTCGCTTTGCTGGAGCAGCACCATTCCATAGCGGTTATAAATATTTGCCGCACTAACTAGCGTAGGAAACAATGCCGCAGCGAAGAGCGTCAGAAGGAAAAGTTTTAGTGTTTTCATATATCGTTAGTATTACAGTGTGAGTCCTTTAATCACGGCGTTAAGCTGCTTCTTATTGACCATCAGCGTCTTGCCCACCGTGTTGAAGATTCGCTCCACCTAGCCTCCCCTATTGCCTGCGCCTATGATTGCAATCCTCATGATGCTTCTTTTTTGTGTAAATATAGAAATATTCCTGGAAAAGCCTGTACTCCCCTGGAAAACGGAGGACGGAACACCGCCCCTGGTGGCGCCGCAAAGGTAACGCAAAAGGCCAGCGACAATCGCTGGCCTTTTGTGGTCCCTGTAGGGCATGATCCTACGACTCCCTGATTATGAGTCAGGTGCTCTAACCAACTGAGCTAAGGGACCGGTACCCGGATATATCCGGGGTTACAAATTTAGTAAACTTTTACGAAAAAGCTACTATCCTCACACTTTGATTTCGACTTCAACTCCGGAGGGCAACTCGAGCTTCATGAGGGCGTCAACGGTCTTGGCGTTGGAATCCTCAATGTCGAGAAGCCTGCGGTAGGAATCGAGCTCGAACTGCTCGCGGGCCTTCTTGTTCACGAAGGTGGAGCGGTTTACGGTGAAGATCTTCTTGTTGGTAGGGAGAGGAATAGGTCCATTCACCTTCGCGCCTGTAGCTTTCACCGTGTCAACGATCTTGGCGGCCGACTTGTCGACGAGCATGTGATCGAAAGACTTGAGTTTAATTCTAATTTTCTGACTCATATAATTAAATTGTTTAAAATCATTTGATTATTCGTCATCCGCACTGAACTTGTAGCCGCTCTTCTCTACGATATCCCTGGCCAGGGCCTGAGGGACTTCTGAGTAATGGTCGAAGGACATGGTGCTGGCGGCCCTTCCTGAAGAAAGGGTACGGAGCACTGTCACGTAGCCGAACTGCTCGGACAGGGGCACGAATGCCTTCACTATCCTTGCACCGTTGGCCGTGGAGTCCATAGCAGTGATCTGACCGCGACGGCGGTTCAGGTCACCGACTATTTCTCCCATATACTCCTCGGGGGTCACCACTTCGAGGTCCATGATGGGCTCGAGCAGTACCGGAGAGCATTTGCGGCAGGCATGACGGAACGCCATGCGGGCAGCCATTTCGAATGACAACTGATCAGAATCCACCGGATGATACGAACCATCCAGCAAAGTGACCTTGAGAGACTGCACTTCGAACCCGGCGAGTACGCCGTTGGCCATGGCCTGTTCGAAGCCTTTCTGTACACTGGGAACGAATTCCTTGGGAACGTTGCCGCCCTTGACCTGGTTGTCGAACTGAAGTCCTACCACACCCGGGTCTGCGGGACCGATTTCCACAACGATGTCCGCGAATTTGCCGCGTCCGCCCGTCTGCTTCTTGAACACCTCGCGGTGCTGGATGCTGCTGGTGATCGCCTCTTTGTAGTTTACGTGAGGCGCTCCCTGGTTAATCTCCACGCCGAATTCACGGCGCAGACGGTCGACAATGATATCCAGGTGCAGCTCGCCCATACCGCTGATGACGGTCTGGCCGGTGTCAGCGTCTGACTTGACGGTGAAAGTGGGATCCTCCTCCGCAAGCTTGGCAAGCGCGATGTCGAGCTTGTCCAGGTCCTGCTGGGTCTTGGGCTCCACGGCGATACCGATCACGGGATCGGGGAAGTCCATCGACTCGAGGCAGTAGCGGTGGTTCTCGGCGCACACCGTGTCACCGGTGCGCAGGTCTTTGAATCCTACTGCGGCGCAGATGTCTCCCGCCTCCACGAAATCGATGGGATTCTGGTGGTTGGAGTGCATCTGGAAAAGGCGTGACACCCTTTCCTTGCGGCCAGTACGGGAATTCATCACATAGCTGCCGGCGTCCAGATGGCCCGAATAGGCGCGGATGTATGCAAGACGGCCCACGTAAGGATCGGTGGCAATCTTGAACACAAGTCCGCAGAACGGAGCCGTAGCGCTGGGCGGCAGCTGAACGTCCTGCTCGTTGGCCATGTTGGTGGCGTGTATTTCTTTGACGTCGAGGGGAGAAGGGAGGTAGCGCATCACTGCGTCCAGCAGGAACTGGACTCCCTTGTTCTTGAACGAAGAACCGCAGCAGGCGGGGACTATCTGCATGGAGATGGTTCCTTTGCGGAGAGCGGCGATCAGTTCATCCTCGGTGATGGAGTCGGGATCTGCGAAGAACTTCTCCATCAACTCGTCGTCGAATTCGGCAGCTTTCTCGACAAGCTGGCCGCGCCACTCTTCAACGGCATCCTTCATGTCTGCAGGAATGTCGCCGAATTCGTAGTTCACCAGTTCGTCGGTGTTGTTATAGAAGATAGCTCTGCGCGAAATCAGGTCCACAAGTCCCTTGAAGTTTTCTTCAGCCCCTATGGGTAAGCAGATGGGAACTGCTGTCGCGCCGAGCTTTGTCTTGATCTCCTCCACGCAAGCAAGGAAGTCGGCACCCACGCGGTCCATCTTGTTGACGTATGCGATTTTGGGTACGCCGTACTTGTCGGCCTGACGCCAAACCGTCTCACTCTGCGGCTGCACGCGGCCGACCGCGCAGAAAGTGGCGATCGTGCCGTCGAGCACCCTCAGGGAGCGCTCCACCTCCACCGTGAAGTCCACGTGACCGGGAGTGTCTATCAGGTTGATCTGATAGGTCTGTCCGCCATAGTGCCAGAAAGCGGTCGTGGCGGCAGAAGTGATGGTGATACCGCGCTCCTGCTCCTGAACCATCCAGTCCATGGTGGCTGCACCTTCGTGCACCTCGCCGATTTTGTGGGTCTTGCCGGTATAATAGAGGATACGTTCGGACGTGGTTGTCTTGCCCGCATCGATGTGGGCCATGATGCCGATGTTCCTCGTGTATTTGAGATCTCTCTTAGCCATCAGTAGTTAACTAAAAGCGGAAGTGAGCAAATGCCTTGTTGGCCTCTGCCATTCTGTGCATATCCTCTTTGCGCTTGAACGCACCGCCTTCGTTGTTGTAGGCGGCGATGATTTCTGCACACAGTTTCTCTGCCATAGAGTGGCCGGAACGCTTGCGGGCGAAAGAGATCATATTCTTCATCGAGAGCGAAATCTTCCTTTCCGGGCGCAACTCTGTCGGCACCTGGAAGTTGGCACCGCCGATACGGCGACTCTTCACCTCAATCTGGGGAGTCACGTTCTCGAGAGCCTTCCTCCAAATATCGAGAGGAGCCTTGTCAGAATCTTTCATCTTCTCGCCTACCATGTCAATGGCATCATAAAAAATAGAATACGCGATACTCTTCTTCCCCTGCAACATAAGATTGTTCACGAAACGGGTAACCATCGTGTCGTGGAACTTAGGATCAGGAAGTAGAATCCTCTTCTTAGGCTTTGACTTTCTCATTTTTGTGAAAAATTAAAGATTAAAACACCCCGGGCTACTTCTTGGGCCTCTTGGCGCCATAAAGGGAACGGGACTGAGTCCTGCCCTCTACGCCAGCGGTATCCAATGCGCCACGAAGGATGTGGTAACGTACACCAGGAAGGTCTTTTACACGACCGCCACGAACGAGCACGATGGAGTGCTCCTGGAGGTTGTGACCTTCGC
>CAMJBH010000016.1 GCA_946403855.1 uncultured Bacteroidales bacterium | reverse complement strand
ATCATGATGATGAGGGAGATACCGTTGCCGATACCGCGGTCGGTGATACGCTCACCGAGCCACATGACGAACATGGATCCGGACATCAGGATGATGGTGGAGACCAGATTGAAGAAGAAGTTGCTCCAACCCAGCTGCTGGACGGCCACGAAAGCCTGTCCGGGAATCTGGTTGTGAAGGGCTGCCATGTAGGCCGGACCCTGGATGCAGATGATCACGATGGTAAGCCAGCGTGTCATCTGGTTCATCTTCTTACGGCCGCTTTCGCCCTCCATCTGGAGTTTGCGGAAGTAAGGGACGAACACACCGAGAAGCTGGATGACGATGGATGCCGAAATGTAAGGCATCACACCCAGCGCGAAGATGGAAGCGTTACCGAAAGCACCGCCGGAGAACATGTTCAGCAAGCCCACGAGGCCCTCTGAAGTGCTCTGCTGGAAGCGTGCCAGCATCGAAGGATCGATGCCTGGAAGAACCACGAAGCACCCGAGACGATACACAAGTATCAGAAGGCAGGTGTAGATGATCCTCTTCCGGAGTTCTTCGATCTTGAAGATGTTCTTGATTGTCTCAATAAACTTCTTCATCTTTTTTATTCGCTTACGACCGCTTTACCACCTGCGGCCTCGATTTTGGTAACAGCTGCTTTGGAGAATGCATCTGCGGTAATGGTCAGCGCAGCGCTGATCTCACCGACGGAAAGGACCTTCACGAGGTCGTTCTTGCCAGCCAGGCCTGCGGCCTTGAAGTCCTCGACGCCGAGCTCGGCGACGCCCAGACGGGCGGCGAGAGCCTCGATGTCATTAAGATTCACAGCCTTGTACTCAACCCTGGTGGGATTCTTGAAGCCAAACTTGGGCAGGCGCCTCTGGATAGGCATCTGACCGCCTTCGAAGCCGATCTTGTGCTCATATCCTGCACGTGCCTGTGCGCCCTTGGTACCACGGGTGGCAGTGCCGCCCTTACCGGAACCCTGACCGCGACCTAATCTTTTGCTTGTTTTGGTTGCACCAGCTGCGGGTGCGAGATTCTCAAGTTTCATAATCACGGTCCTCCTTAGTCAATAACTTCATATTTCACGAGATGGGCGATCTTTGCAAGCTGTCCCATGGTGACGGGATTCTGCTCCACCTCGACTGTCTGATGCATGCGGCGGATGCCGAGACACCTGAGGTTGTCCTTCTGGCGCTTGGTCTCTCCGTTGCTGCTTATAATCTGGGTAATTCTGAGTTTTGCCATAATCGTGTCCTCCTAGCCGTTGAAAACCTTGTTCATGGGAATACCGCGAAGTCCGGCCACGGTGTAGGCGTCCCTCATCTGGGTCAGGGCGGTCACAGTTGCCTTCACGAGGTTGTGAGGGTTGGACGAACCCTTGGACTTGGCAAGGACGTTCTGAATACCTGCAGACTCGAACACGGCGCGCATAGCACCACCTGCCTTAACACCGGTACCGGGAGCGGCAGGCTTCATGAATACGCGGGAACCGCCGAATTTTGCCTCCTGCTCATGAGGGATGGTGGTGTTGATGACGGGAATCTTGACGAGATTCTTCTTTGCATCTTCCACACCCTTTGCGATGGCGGCAGTGACCTCATTGGCCTTGCCCAGGCCGTAACCGACGACACCGTTCTCGTCGCCGACGACGACGATGGCTGCGAAGCGGAAGTGGCGACCGCCCTTGGTTACCTTGGTAACCCTCTGGATGGCGACCAGTCTGTCCTTGAGTTCAAGGTCAGATGTCTTTACTCTTTTTACGTTTGTATTTGCCATAGTGTGTCTGATTAGAAAATGAGACCGCCTTCACGGGCAGCGTCTGCCAAACTTTTAACCCTGCCGTGGAAAAGATAACCGCCACGGTCGAATGCTATAGTGGTGATACCCTTGGCGAGAGCGCGCTCGGCGATGGCCTTGCCTACGACGGCTGCAGTCTCGATGCCGGATTTGCCCTTGCACTGTGCCGCAAGCTCCTTATCGTTGGAAGCGGCGGCCACGAGGGTCTTTCCCTGGAGATCGTCCACAACCTGCACGTAAATCTGCTTGTTGCTGCGGAATACCACCATACGGGGACGCTCTGCAGTTCCGTTGACATGCTTACGGATGCGGTAGTGAATCCTTCTTCTTCTTTCAATTTTATTGAGTGCCATAATTCAATCCTCCTATTATTTAGCGGATGCGGTCTTGCCGGCCTTGCGACGGAGCTGCTCACCGACGAACTTAATACCCTTGCCCTTGTACGGCTCCGGCTTGCGGAATGAACGCACCTTGGCGGCTATCTGGCCCACAAGCTGCTTGTCGCAGCTCTTCAGCACCAGACGGGGGTTCTCGCCCTTGCGGACGTCAGGCAGTTCAGCCTTGACCTCGTCGGGAAGCATGAGATGGATCTCGTGGGAATAACCGAGGGAGAAAATGAGGAGCTGACCCTGGACGGAGACTCTGTAGCCAACGCCCACCAGTTCCTGCTGGGTGGTGAAACCTTCGGACACGCCGACGACCATATTGTGCACCAGGGCACGGTACAGACCGTGCATGCTGCGGTGACGGGGCTGGTCGGTAGGACGCTCGAACTTGATCTGATTGTCCTCTACGGTAACCTTGATGTCCGGATCTACTTTCTGGCACATCTGTCCGAGAGGTCCTTTAACCTTCAACACGTTGCCGTCGAGCAGCTCAACGCTGACCCCGGACGGAAGGCTTACAGGCAATTTACCAATTCTTGACATTGTAATGTACTGTTTTGTTGATTAATATACGTAGCAAAGCACTTCACCTCCGACGCCGAGCTCCTTGGCTTCCTTGTCGGTGATGATGCCCTTGGAGGTGGAAAGGATGGCGATGCCGAGTCCGTTCAGGACGCGGGGCATATCCTCGACTCCGGTGTACTGACGCAGACCGGGACGGCTGATGCGGTCTATCTTCTTGATAGCGGCAGCCTTGGTCTGGGGATGGTACTTGAGGGCTATTTTGATTGTATTGTAAGGGGTCCCCTCCACTACCTTGTAGCTGAGGATGTAGCCCTTCTCACAAAGGATCTGGGTAATGGCCACCTTCATCTTGGAAGAAGGTATCTCCACGACCTTGTTGCCGGCCTGATAGGCGTTGCGAATCCTGGTGAGGTAATCTGCAATAGGATCTGTCATATCGTTGAATTTTTAATTTTTACCAACTTGCCTTCTTGACGCCCGGGATAAGACCGTTAGAGGCCATCTCACGGAACTGGATACGGCTCAGGCCGAATGCCCTCATGTAGCCCTTGGGACGGCCGGTGAGAGAGCAGCGGTTGTGCAGACGGACGGGGCTGGCGTTCTTGGGGAGTTTGTCCAGAGCGGCCCAGTCTCCTGCTTCCTTGAGTGCCTTTCTCTTCTCTGCGTACTTAGCAACCAGTTTTGCGCGCTTTACTTCGCGGGCTTTCATTGATTCTTTTGCCATAGTATCTTATTTGTTATGTTTCTTGAAAGGCAGACCGAACGCGGCGAGCAGTGCGTGGCACTCCTCATCGGTGCGGGCGGTCGTCACAAAAGTGATCTCGAGACCGTGGATGCGAGGGTTCTTGTCGATGTCGATCTCGGGGAAAATGATCTGCTCCTTGAGTCCGAGAGTGTAGTTGCCCTGGCCGTCCATCTTCTCGGCGATACCGTTGAAGTCGCGGATACGGGGAAGTGCAACACGGATGAGCTTCTCGAGGAACTCATACATCTTCACGTCGCGCAGGGTGACCTTCGTACCGATGGACATGCCCTTACGGAGCTTGAAGTTGGAAACGTCTTTCTTGGAGTTGGTGATGAGAGCCTTCTGGCCGGTGATGAGGGAGAGCTCCTCGGCTGCCTCTTCAACGACTTTGCGGTCCTGGGTGCCCTGGCCGACTCCCTCATTGAGGGTGATCTTCACGAGCTTGGGAACCTGCATCACGGTGGTATAGCCAAACTGCTTGGTGAGTTTGTCTATGATTTCCTCTTTATAAACCTTCTTGAGGGTAGGAACATATCCTGCGGGCAGGGCCTGAACCTCAACTTTTTCTACTTTCTTTGCCATAATTACTTGATCTCCTCCCCGGATTTTTTAGCGATACGGACTTTCTTGTCGCCCTCTACTTTGAAACCCACGCGAGTCGGCTTGCCGCTCTTGGGATCGATGAGGTTAATATTGGACATGTGGATGGGAGCCTCCTGCTTGATGATGCCGCCCTGGGGCTGCTTTGCATTGGGCTTGGTGTGCCTGCTGACCAGGTTCACACCTTCCACGATAGCGCGATTCTGCGCAGGATCGACGGAAAGCACCTTTCCGGTCTTTCCCTTGTCGTTACCGGCATTTACATACACGGTGTCACCTTTCTTTATTCTGTTCATAGCGATAATCTTTTAAATGACTTCCGGTGCCAGTGAAACGATTTTCATATAATTCTCGCGAAGCTCGCGGGCAACGGGTCCGAAAATACGGGTGCCGCGGAGTTCGCCGGCGTTGTTCAAAAGAACGCAGGCATTGTCGTCGAAACGGATATAAGAACCGTCGGCGCGACGGATTTCTTTCTTGGTGCGTACGACAACAGCCCTGGACACGGTGCCCTTCTTGGCATCGGAACCGGGGATGGCGCTCTTAACAGTAACGACTATCTTGTCGCCTACGGTCGCATAACGGTGGTTGGTTCCTCCAAGCACGCGGATGCAAAGGACTTCCTTAGCACCGCTGTTGTCGGCCACCTGTAAACGTGTTTCCTGCTGTATCATAACTACTTAGCTTTTTCTACGATTTCAACTAATCTCCAGTTCTTGGTCTTGCTCAGGGGACGGGTCTCCATGATGCGGACGGTATCGCCCTCACCGCACTCGTTCTTGTCGTCCTGGGCAACGAACTTGGTGGTCTTCTTGACAAATTTGCCGTAGAGAGGATGCTTTTCCTTGCGCTCGACAGCCACGACGATGGTCTTGTCCATCTTGCTGCTGACCACTACTCCTACTCTTTCCTTACGAAGATTTCTTTCCATAACGCTCTGATTTAGTTCTGTTTTTCTTTTTCAGCGAGGATAGTGATCATAAGAGCGATATCCTTCCTGGTTTTCTTAAACTTAGAAGTGTCCTCCAATGGAGAAATCGCATGGTTGATCTTCATGGTGTCGAGATTGCTCTTCTCGATAGCGATTCTGTCGCGCAGGTCGGCAACAGACATCTCACGTGCTTCAGCTGCTTTCATTTTCTTTTCTCCATTAAATTATTCTACATAATCCCTGCGAACCACGAACTTGGTTGCAATAGGGAGCTTGTTGGCGCCCAGACGCATTGCTTCCTTGGCAGTCTCGAGCGATACGCCCTCAGCCTCGAAGATGATACGGCCGGGAGTGATGGGGGCCACGAATGCATAGGGATCACCCTTACCTTTACCCATACGGGTATCGAGAGGCTTCTTGGTGATGGGCTTCACAGGGAAAACCCTGATCCAGATCTGGCCTTCACGGTTCATTCTACGGGAGATTGCCTGACGGGCCGCCTCGATCTGCTGCGCGGTGAGCCAACAATTTTCAAGGGTCTTGATACCGAAGGAACCGAAAGCAAGCTGATTTCCCCTCTGGGAATTGCCCTTCATGCGGTTCTTCTGTTCCCTTCTAAATTTTGTTCTCTTAGGTTGTAACATTGTAGTATTACTTTAAAAAATATTTTCCTTAAACCCTAACTAATTGACCTTCAATGCGTTGGCGCACAAAAGGCCGAATTTTGGGACTGCAAAGTTAGTAAAAATTTAGCAAATGGCAAGAGTTTTATGAATTTTTTTCAACTATTTTCGACACGAAAATTTTCTGCTAACTTATGCTTTTTCGGAGAGTTATAATACCCGGCAAAAATTTCTTGCCAACTTTTTCGACACGGGCTCCGGGAGCGTAAAATCACCTGCGGCCGCCAGCCTCCTCTGCCTCAGCGACAAAACAAAAACATGAGGCTGACTAAAAAGATTTTAGTCAGCCCTATGCGAAGCCGAAGTGGCTGAATATAAGCGCGATGCGTTCCGCTTACTCGCCAGCGAGCGAGAAGGTGAGCTCCAGGCGGGGACGGAGCGCCGCGTCGGAGTACTCGGGGCCGTACAGGACGGCGTTGTAATAGCGGTCCTTGTCCAGCTGCTCAGTAGTAGAAGTCGAAGACGAAGAGGAACTGTTCATGTACTGAGCCATGAGCGCATAAGAATAATAATTAGTATAAGGATCGTATCCGTAACCGCCATATCCGCCGTAACCACCGTAACCATAACCGCCGTAGCCGCCATAGTACATGCTGTTGTAGTAGTTCTGGTACATCAGCATGTTGTAGTAGTCGCTCATGGACGAACTTGACGAAGAAGCGTTCTTGGACACCTCCTTGGCGGTAATGATCATCCAGATATCATATTCCCCGCCAAGCAGCTTGCGCCTCCGCAGACGGTCGGTGTCGGTCTTGCAATCATCCACCTTCTCATTGATCTTGAGGAGCTCCTGCATGTGGTAGGTGATATCCGGCTCGTAGCGCATCAGACTGCGGTTTATGTCTCCCTGGTTCTCGTCGGCGGAGCTGGCGTCGGTAAGCCCGGCGAAGACCACCGTGGAGTCGTTCTGCCTTATGCGGCAGGTAGGAGAGAGAATCTGGGGATACTTATACATATCTCTATAGTCGTCGGGGAAGCGGAAGGGCATCACCAGCGTGGCCTTGTTGATCACGGCCTTGCGGGGGTCTCCACCCTTGGCGAGAATCAGATCCTCAGCGGTGTGCTTCAGCGCCAATGCCGAGATGACGGGTTTGAGTCCGCCGCCGCCCTCGATAAACACCTCGCCGGACGCTGTGCCGGACATGGGGCGGGATTCATGGCTGGACTGATTGAGACAATATTCGGGATAGCTGCCGCGGCTGGAATACCTGAACAGCGAATCGGTGTTGGCGAAATCGGAGAAACCGAACATGAAGAAGAACGACGTATCCTTCTCGGGGACGCCGTCGTTGTCGTAGTCGCAGAGCAGGTTCAGCGAAGCATAGTTGCCTGTAACGTACTGGACATTACTGTCATAGCCAACCTG
This sequence comes from uncultured Bacteroidales bacterium, assembly GCA_946403855.1. GTDB lineage: Bacteria > Bacteroidota > Bacteroidia > Bacteroidales > UBA932 > Cryptobacteroides. The sequence goes on along the minus strand of CAMJBH010000016.1, from coordinate 36,194 downwards.
AAGCTCGTACATGTTGATGCGGCCGCCCTCGCCGATAGGGGCATCCGTGCTGATGTGGATGCCGGGGATCTTGCGGGTGTACTTATTAATATCCTCGAGGTCGTCCTGCGTAATCTGCAGGAAACGCCTGGCGTATTCTTCGGTGAAGTCGAAAGACAGCGAGTCGGTTCCGTACACGGTCGGAGACCCGATTGCAATGGACTTGCTGTAGTCCACCTGCACGGAACTACCGTTTATGTCATAGTCCTTGCCGGGGGCGAGGGGCGCCGCAAGGGCATGGACGCGGACGTTCTGGATGATGTTCTTCTGGTCCGCAGACGCCACGGACACAGTGTCCATTTCTGCGGCGAAATGGAAGCTCTTTACCTTCACTGCGGACAAGTTTCCGAAGTCCAGTGAATCGACAGCAGGTACGAGGGTGAGCGCGCAGGACCTTGTGGTAAGGCCGAACTTGGCGTCCCTGATGGCGCCAATCGTGATCCTGGTCTGAGAATAACCGGACAACGAGTCGGTGAGCTTCACGGAAACAGATCCGGCCGGCAGAAGCGCTTCGGCAGGATATATCTTGTACATCTGGTCCACCGGAATGAGGTTGCCGCCCAGCTCGGTATTTATTTGCACACAGCCCAGGCAGCAGAAAAGAGCCGCCGCCACGGCAGGAAGTTTGAATTTCATTGCGTCAGATCTTGTCGTAAAATGCGTTGTACGCATCGATGTAGGTTCCGTTCTCCATCATGGCAGCATCGTACGGAAGCACAGGCAGATTGAGAGTTTTGCAGTACTTCTGGAGGACTGCCGGAATGTCTGCGGAACTGATGATGACACCGTCTGCGTACTGGATGGCGGTTTTAGCAAGATTTATGCCATCCGGTTTGTCCAGGAACTTGAGGTCCTCCGCCCCAAGGCCGCCGAAAGCGGCTTTCGCGGCGAAACCCGGGCGGAACTGCACCTCGGGCAGGTCGTCGTACAGGGAGAGCACTATTTTGCTGGACGAGAAAATAGGGTCGTCTTTGTATGCTTTCTTGAGATAGGCCGGCACCAGGTGGGAAATCCAGCCCTGGCAGTGTATCACGTCCGGGGCCCAGCGGAGCTTCTTCACGGTCTCGAGCACTCCCCTGGCAAAGAATATCGCCCTTTCGTCATTGTCTTCGAAGAACTTCCCGTCCTCGCTGCAGAAAGTCTGCTTGCGGCGGAAATAATCTTCGTTGTCGATGAAGTACACCTGAATGCGCGCCGAGGAAATGGAGGCCACCTTGATGACCAGCGGGTGATCCACATCCGAAATGATGATGTTCATTCCGGAAAGCCTGATGACCTCGTGAAGCTGATTCTTGCGCTCGTTGATGAACCCGTACCGAGGCATGAAGGAACGGATTTCCTTCTTCCGCTCCTGAATTCCCTGCGGCAGGAACCGGGCTACGGTCGCCACGGGCGATTCCGGAAGGTACGGACACATCCCGGAACTCACAAAGAGAACTCTGTTTACATTTTCTGCCATTAAGCACAAAGGTAAGAATTTTTTTTGAAATATCGATAAATGATTATATTTGAAGTCAATTTGGGAGATTATGTCAAAAGAAGAGAACAAGATTATCCGCCGCCGGCTACGCAACGCGTACGCTTCCAGCATCATAAGCATCAGTTTGGTGCTGCTGCTCATTGGCGTGGCCGCTCTGCTGATTGTCAACGCCCGCACAGTTCAGGATTATTTTAAAGAAAATCTTCAGTTGTCGGTCCTGCTCCGTCAGGACGCCACGGACCAGGATGCAGCGGCTTACCAGAAATCCATCGAGACCATGCCCTTCATCAAGGGCTCGCGCATTGTCTCTCGCGAAGAAGGAACCGCCGAACTCAAAAAAATGCTCGGAGAGGACTTCCTGTCGGTATTCGAGACATCTCCGGTGCCCATTTCACTCGAAATCAAGCTCCGCGGAGACTATGTTTCGCCAGACAGCGTGGCATTCGTGCGCAGGGCGCTCGGCGCATCTCCGGTGGTGGACGAGGTCGAATACCAGCAGTCACTGGTGGAGACGCTCACGGCCAACCTGACCAAGATTTCCATGGTGCTGGGCATCTTCATCCTCCTCATGCTCTTCATCTCCTTCGTGCTCATAAACAATACGGTGCGTCTCAATGTCTTCTCCAGGCGATTCACCATCCACACCATGCAGCTGGTGGGCGCCACGAGGCGTTTCATACGCAAACCGTTCATGCGCGGAGCGATCATGCAGGGACTTGTGTCGTCCTTGCTCGCTCTGCTCGTGCTGGCCGGCGTGCTGGAGCTGCTGCGCCGCTCTTTCCCGCAGATATTCGCTGTGTTCGAGACCAAGTCGCTGATCATAGTGGCGCTCACGGTGGTGGTCTGCGGAATCGTTATCTGCACCATAAGCACCTATTTTGTAGTCAATAAGCTAGTATCTCTGGACAAAGACAGATTATATTACTGATATGGAAAAGATGGCAATGACCCGCAAGGGCCTCAGAATAATGCTCGCCGGACTGCTCGTCATGGTGGCCGGTTATGTACTCATGATGGGCGGATTCAGTCCCGACCCCAATGTATTCAACTACGCTATGTTCGATGCGCGCCGCCTGGTGGCCGCTCCGCTGGTGATCCTGGCGGGTATAGCCGTGGTGATTATCGCTATAATGGGTAAATTCGAAGACAAAAAATAATGGACTGGTTGCAGGCTCTTGTGCTCGGACTGGTCCAGGGACTGACCGAGTTTCTTCCCGTCAGCAGCAGCGGACATCTGGCTATAGGCAAAGCCCTGCTGGGGGTCGCTCCTACTGAAGACCTGGTTTTCGAAGTGACGGTCCATGCCGCCACGGTGCTGGCCACAATAGTGGTGTTCCGGAAACAAATCTGGAAGCTGCTCTGCGGGCTGTTCAAATTCAAGTATAACGACGAGACGGATTACATAGCGAAGATCTGTGTCTCCATGATTCCCGTTTTCATCGTGGGCATGTTCTTCAAAGACAGCGTAGAAGCTGCGTTCGGCTCCCTGACGGTAGTAGGCATCGCGCTGATAGTCACCGCATTGTTGCTCACTCTTTCGGACTGGATGTCCGGCCGGAAGGCCGCTTCCGAAGGCGCCCACGGGGTACGCAACGGCATCAGCTTCTGGCAGGCGCTGGTGATAGGCGTCGGGCAGGCTTTCGCCGTCATTCCCGGCCTGTCCCGCTCCGGAACGACCATAAGCACCGGTCTCATGTGCGGTGTCAAGCGTTCTGACATGGCGCAGTTCTCTTTCCTTATGGTTCTTGTCCCCATACTGGGAGAAGCGTTCCTGGATCTCGTCGGAGGAGAGACGGCCTCATCGTCCGTGGGCCTGCTGCCCCTTGCCGTAGGTTTTGTGGCGGCATTCGTGTCGGGCCTCTTCGCATGCAAAGTCATGATCGCCCTTGTGCGCAAGGCGCAGCTTAAGTGGTTCGGCCTCTACTGCCTCCTGGCAGGTATCGCCGTCCTGATTTTCCTTGCATAATGGAAGAACGTACACTGGTTTATTTCGTGTCGGATGTACATCTGGGCTTGCGCACCGCCGATCCGGCCGAGCGCGAGAACCGCTTCCTGGGCTTTCTGGACAGCATTCCCGGCAATGCCATGGCCCTGTACCTGTTGGGCGACATCTGGGACTTTTGGTACGAGTACCGCGACGTGGTGCCCAGGGAAGGCGCCCGCGTGGTGCATAAGCTCATGTCGCTGATGGACAAAGGCGTCCGGGTCTATTTCTTCCCGGGCAACCACGATCTGTGGTGCTTCTCGTTTTTCGAGAGCCTTGGCATGAAGCGCTGCAGCCAACCGCAGCTCGTCCAGATCGGCGAAAAGACCCTGTGCCTGGGCCATGGAGACCTGCTTGGAGGAGGGCGTCCCGGCTACAGCCTGATGCAGAAAATATTCAAGAACAGGGCCGTCCAGGCGTGCTTCAGCACCCTGCACCCGTGGCTGGCATTCCGTATGGGCAACGGCTGGTCCGGGAACAACAGAAAAAGGCGCAAAGCTTATCATTTCCAGGGAGAAAAGGAGCCTTTGTACCGTTTTGCCGTGCAGCAGTCGGAACAGATGCACCTGGATTATTTCATATTCGGACATTTCCACGACGCCGTGGATCTGGCTCTCCCCACCGGGGCGCGCCTTATAGTGCTAAAAGACTGGATTGACGGAGGCACTCCCCACGCAGTGCTGGACAGCGCCTCAGGACAGCTGACGGTATATTAGTAACAGTCGGTTTTAGTACAGAGGCAGTAGCAGCCGGGGCCCTTTTACCCAAGATTTACGGGCCCCGGCTGCTACTGCCTCTGTACTAAAACGGCCAAGCTACCGTTTCTTTTTCTTCTTGACCTGGCTCTGCAGGCGGTCTGTCTTGATGACCGTCTTGGTGGGAGATTCCCAGAACACAGAATAATAGAACTGATCCCATTTACCTGAGTCCCAGATCTGTACGAGCTCTTCTATCTTCGCGTCCTTTCCCTTGGGATCGTAACGCTTCTTAAGGTCCTGGGAGAATATTTTTGCCACCACCTGCCAGAAATTGGCAGCAAAACCACTTTCGTAATCTTTGATTATCTCGAAAGCGCTCATTCCGCATTCCCTGTCTATAAGACGCACCAGCAACAGGCCTTGAGAAGTAGTCATGTGCTTGATGTCGCTGGTGAACAGGCTCAGCAGCTCCCGTTCCACCTGATTGATGTACTGGTTGCGCTGGGAGCGCCTGGTGGCGTCGGCAGCGATTGTACTGTCCACCTGCGCCATCATCTTGCGGCCCACGAGAGCGTAGGGATATATTTTGTTGAAATTATACACCAGCCGGTATTCTTTGCGCCAGTCGCCGCTGCGCTTGAACCCTTTGCCGCGCGGAAAAACCCAGATAGGGTCGATGCTGTCGAAATAGGTGGTGTCGCCGTCATGCACTTCGTAGTACATGGGGTAGCCCTTGGGGACTCTGGTGCCGGTAATGGCCCGCATGGCCTCGGAAGACTGCGCCAGGACACCCTGACACATGGCCGCAAGAGCAATCAATATGAGCACCGTCTTTTTCATACCGCAAATATACACAAATTCCGAGCCACCATAACCGGACGCTGCTATTCCGTGACCCTTTTGCCCAAGATTTACGGGTCACGGAATAGCAGCGTCCGGTTATTTGTTCCAATTTTATAAAAAAATCGTATCTTTGTAGGCTGCTGTAGATTAGAAGCACCGACTAATGACCAATAAAAAAGACCTTACATTCTGGGAAATGTTCAATCTGAGCTTCGGTTTCTTCGGAGTCCAGATAGCATATGCCTTACAGAGCGCCAATATCAGCCGCATCTTCGCAACCCTTGGCGCAGACCCCCACCAACTGTCGTTTTTCTGGATACTCCCGCCCCTCATGGGCATGATTGTCCAGCCCCTCATAGGCAAATGGTCCGACCGCACATGGACTCGCATGGGACGCCGCAAGCCCTATCTGCTCGCCGGAGCGATAGTGGCCGTGCTGGTCATGCTCATGCTGCCCAATGCCGGCAGCCTCAAGCTCAGCACCGCCTGGGTGTTCCTGGGCCTGAATGCCGCCATGTGGTTCGGTCTCTTCAGCCTCATTTTCCTCGACACCTCCATCAACGTGGCCATGCAGCCCTTCAAGATGATGGTCGGGGACATGGTGAGCGAAAAACAGAAGGCAAGCGCCTACAGCATACAGAGTTTCCTGTGCAACGCCGGGTCCCTGGCGGGCTACCTCTTCCCCATTTTCTTCACCTGGATAGGAATAGCCAACACCGCTCCCGAGGGAGTGGTGCCCGACAGCGTCATCTACAGTTTCTATGTCGGAGCCGCCATCCTCATCGTGTGCGTTCTCTACACCTTCTTGAAAGTCAAGGAGATGCCTCCCAAGGAATATGCCGAATTCCACGGTATCGACCCCGCCAGCGCCGAATCCTCCAAGTCGGAAGGCCTGTTCAAGCTCCTCTTCAAGGCTCCCAAGACCTTCTGGACCGTGGGCCTGGTGCAGTTCTTCTGCTGGGCGGCGTTCCTGTACATGTGGACCTACACCAACGGAGCGATAGCGCACAACTGCTGGGGCACCACCGATGTGGCATCGTCCGACTACCAGGCCGCAGGCAACTGGGTTGGCGTGCTCTTCGCCGTGCAGGCCGTGGGCTCCATTCTCTGGGCCCTGGTGATTCCCCGCTTCAAGGACCTCAAGCTCGCCTATGTGGTGAGCCTGCTGGCAGGAGCCGCGGGATTCGCATCGGTTATGTTCATCCACAACCAGTACCTGCTGTTCGTGAGCTATTTCCTCATCGGCTTCGCCTGGGCCGCCATGCTGGCACTGCCGTTCACTTTCCTCACCAACGCCCTTGAAGGCAATCCCCACATGGGCAGCTACCTGGGCTTATTCAACTGCACCATCTGCCTGCCGCAGATAGTAGCCGCGGCCACCGGAGGCGCAGTCATCAGCCTGGTGGGAGGAAGCCAGGGAGCCATGCTCCTGCTAGCCGGAGTGTTCCTTGTGCTGGGAGCATGCAGCGTGACACTCGTCAAGACCAAATAACACCAACCATAAAAACTAACTACACAAATTATTAAATGAAAAGGATTATTACCGCAGTATCTATCTTGATTTTCAGCCTGATAGGTACGTCCCTATCCGCTCAGAACGGATATCGGATCAAGGGAGTTATCGTCGATTCCCAGGGACCGGTGATAGGCGCCACTGTTATGGAACAGGGCACCACCACCGGAACGTCCACAGGACTCGACGGTGACTTCGAACTGACCGTTTCCAGCGCGGACGCTGTGGTAGAAGTCAGCTGCATAGGTTATGCAAGCCAGACATTCAAAGCCAGCGGCGTTCCCGCCAACATTACCCTGGTCGAGGACACTGAATTCCTCGACGACGTCGTGGTCATCGGCTACGGTACCGTTAAGAAGACGGACATGACAGGTTCCGTCTCCACAGTACGCGCCGACCAGATTAACAAGGGTGTCATTTCATCTCCCGCGCAGATGCTTGCCGGCAAGGCAGGCGGCGTGGTGGTTACCGCCGGCGACGGTATGCCCGGCAGTGCATCCACCATCCGCATCCGCGGCGGCTCGTCCCTCACTGCGAGCAACGACCCTCTCATCATCGTTGACGGCCTGCCCGTCGGCACCCACGGAGTGGGAGGAATGGGCGACGCCCTGGCCTCCATCAACCCCGACGACATTGAGAGCTTCACTGTGCTCAAGGATGCATCTGCAACCGCAATCTACGGTTCCCGCGCATCCAACGGCGTCATCATCATCACCACCCGCACCGGCAAGAAGTCCGACGGCACCGTGCCTCACGTGAATGCCGACTTCACCACCTCCATCAGCCAGAACGCCCGCTATCTTGACGTCCTGACCGGAGACGAGATGCGCGAGCTCATGCTCGGCGAGGGCGGCTTCATCGCAAGGCGTGTCACCACCGACCTCGACAAGACCAACGCCACCGCCAACATAGGCACCGAGAACACCGATTGGCAGAAAGCCATCTATCAGCTCGGCCAGACCTACGAAGGCAACGTGGGCGTGTCCGGAAACATCAACTTCGGCGAGAAGAACTACCTGCCTTACCGCGTGTCCGGAGGATATCTCTCCCAGAAGGGTACTCTTAAGACCTCTTCGATGAACCGCGCCACCCTCGGCATCAACCTCAACCCGTCCTTCCTTGACAAGCACCTCAAGCTCGACCTGAGCGGCAAGGGCGTTTACATGAAGAACAGGTTCGCCAACACCGGCGCCATCGGCGCAGCGGCACAGTTCAACCCCACAGTGCCCATCTACGACGCCAACGGAGTCAACGGCTACTACACCATCAAGAATTCCGGCGGCGGCACCAATTCGCTGTCCACCATGAACCCGGTTGCTGCCCTTGAGGAATACTTCAACGACTGCAACGCAACCCGTTTCATCGGCAACGCACAGCTGGACTACGCAATCCACGGATTCGAAGACCTGCACCTGCACCTGAACCTCGGTCTGGACACCTCCAAGTCCGACGGTCTGGACTACACCCCCGCAGGTTCCGAGCAGTCTTACCACGACCAGAGCTACTACGGACTCGGTTCCTACCATCCTTGGAATGAGGCTCGCACCGACAAGACCCTCGAACTCTACGCCAACTACAACAAAGAGTTCGGCCTCCACAGCGTGGGCGCCATGGCTGGTTACTCCTGGCAGGAATTCAAGAATCACAGCTGGAGCTACAAAAAGTCCTACGACCAGACCCAGGTAATCACCGAAGAAGACAACTACGACTTCCTCTATCGCCTGATTTCCTTCTACGGCCGTGTAAACTACGGATTTGCAGGCAAGTACCTCCTCACCGCCACGCTCCGTGCCGACGGTACCTCCCGCTTCGTGAACAACAAGTGGGGTATTTTCCCTTCCGTCGCTTTCGCATGGAACGCCAAGAACGAGAACTTCCTTAAGAACATCGAACCTCTGTCCACCGCCAAGTTCCGCTTGAGCTGGGGCCAGACCGGACAGCAGGAAGTGAATGCAGGAGACTATCCTTCCCTCCCTGCTTACATATTCAGCCGCGACGCCAGCATGTACTGGTTCGGAGGCCGCATGGTGGTGCCTATCACTCCCCAGGGCTACAACGCAGACCTTAAGTGGGAGACCACCACTACCTACAACGCAGGTATCGACCTCGGTTTCTGGCAGGACCGCCTGACCGCACATCTGGACGCATACTACCGCGTCACCACAGACTTGCTCAACTCCACTCCTATCCCTGCAGGCGCCAACCTCACCAACCAGCTGGTGGCCAACATCGGAACCCTGGTCAACAAGGGTGTGGAACTCGACCTCGAGTACATCGCCCTGCAGAGCAAGGACCTGTTCTGGCAGATAGGCTTCAACGCCGCATACAACAAGAACACCGTCACCAAGCTTACCGCCAACGACACCCCCGACTATAAGGGAGTCCCCACCGGCGGCTATTCCGGAGGCAACGGAAACACCATCCAGCGTTTCATGGTCGGTGAGCCCGTGAACACCTTCTATGTATGGCAGCAGGTCTATGACGTGAACGGCAAGCCCATCCCCGGCCTGTACGTGGACCGCAACCACGACGGCACCGTGGACGAGGACGACAAGTACTGCTTCAAGAAACCGGCTCCCGACTTCACCTTCGGTCTGAACACCAACTTCTCATGGAAGAACCTCACCGTGGCAGCTTCCGCACACGCCAACGTGGGCAACTGGGTGTACAACAACAACCTCTCCCAGTTCAGCTACATGAACGACCTGTGGACCAACAACTTCACAGCCAACCGCCTGGCCGCGGTGCAGCAGGTTCCTTTCTACACTGCCGAATATGAAAGCGACTACTTCGTAGAGAACGCTTCCTTCTTCAAGCTTGACAACGTCACCGTGGGCTACACCTTCCCCAAGATCTTCAAGGCAGCCGACCGCGATGCAAGCCTCAATATCTTCGCTACCGTACAGAACGTATTCGTGATCTCCGGCTACAGCGGAATCGATCCCGAAGTTTTCAACGGTATCGACAGCAATCTCTGGCCACGTCCCCGCACCTATGTGCTCGGAGTGAAGTTCAATTTCTAATTTTCGGAGGAAAGACAAATGAAAAAATATAGCATTATACTTGCGGTTCTCTCCGCTGCCATTCTCTCCGCCACTTCCTGCATCAAGGACCTGGATATTGATCCTGTGGACGACGACGTTGTGCTCCCGGAGATGATCCTTACAGGTATAGATCAGTACGAGCAGGTTCTGGCCAAGTGTTATGTGGGCCTTGCTACATCCGGTTCGTCCGGTGAAAGCTCCGCCGACATCCAGGGCATAGACAACGGCTTCGGCCAGTACATCCGTGCTCTCTTCTACCTTAATGAATACACCACCGACGCCGCTCTGTGCGTATGGAACGACGGCACCGTGAACGCCCTCCACGACATCAGCTGGACCCAGTCCGACGTGTACGTGCGCGGCATGTTCTCCCGCTGCTACTACCAGATCAGCATGTGCAACGAGCTCATCCGCCAGGCACAGGCATCGGAGTTCAAAGACGACACCCGCATCCAGCAGTACATCGCAGAAGCCAAGGCCCTGCGCCTCCTGAGCTACCTGCACGCTGTGGACATGTTCGGATATAAGCACATTCCCTTCGCCACCGAAGAGAACAGCGTAGGTTCCGCGGGACCCGCTCCCAAGGAAGACCTCATCGACTGGATGAACCAGCAGGTTGAGGAACTTCTCGCCACCGACAAGCTCGCAGCCATCCGCGGCGCCGAATACGGCCGCGTGGACAAGGGCTTCGTGCAGATGATCAAGGCCAAGCTCAACCTCAACGCTCCCGTGTATCTGGGAATCAGCGGAGCCGAAGCCACTGCTTATTACGAGAAGGCTGCAGAGGCCTGCAAGGCCATCGTAGCCGCCTACCCCACCCTGCACGACAAGTATGCAGAGCTCTTCATGGGCGACAACCACAAGTGCACCGACGAGATCATCTTCGGCGTACAGGCCGTCAGCGGCACCGTACAGACCTGGGGCAGCACTCAGTTCCTTATTTTCTCCTGCTTCGAGAGCGGTGACGCCGTTGCCGGCGACCGTCTCTGGGTTGGCGACGCAGGCTGGGGCGGCACCCTCGTGACCCCCACCTATCTTGCCAAATACGATAGGGCAAAGGACAAGCGCTTCATGTTCTGGGGAGGTCCCAACAACTATCCCGAAGACCTCAATTCGAAAACCGCGTTCAACTCCGGATGGAGCTCTTTCAAGTTTACCAACGAGCCCAGCGACGGCAGCTACACCAGCAAGGGAGCTAATTTCGTAGATACCGACTTCCCTCTGTTCCGTTCCGCCGACGCTTACCTCATGCTTGCTGAATGCCAGCTCCGCGGCGCCACCAACGTCACCGAGTCTGAGGCCAAGGCGGCATGGAATGCAGTCCGTGCACGTGCAGGTCTGGGCGACGTGACCAACTACTCTCTCGACGAGCTGCTCGACGAGCGCGCCCGCGAGCTGAGCTTCGAATGCCACCGCCGCAGCGACCTTATCCGCTTCGGTAAATTCACTGGAGACAGCTATCTCTGGACCTGGAAGGGCGGTGAATATAACGGCAAGTCCGTCGACGACCACTACAAGCTGTTCCCGATTCCCGATGCAGAGTACAACAGCAACCATCTGCTCGGCCAGAATCCCGGATATGCTTCAGCTGAGAACTAAATGATTTGCAGCTTTATGAAAAGATTAATCTCTATACTGTCCGCAGGTCTCCTGCTGTTGTCGCTCGGAGCCTGCCACAAAGAGGAGATGGTCGTACTCGACCCCTCCAAATCCACAGCGCCGGTCCTCGGAACCTACGAAGTGACCGACGGAGCCGTCACGGCCCAGTTTATCCCCGGACAGCTCAACGTCAACAATAACGACGGCAAGAACCCCGTCATCTACCACTTTTTCGCCCTCACTTCCCTTGACGGCAACGCGGTGAGCAAGCGCATCAACACCTCTGTCAAGGACAACACCATGAGCGCCAGCGCTTCCAACATCACCCGCGCCCTCAAGGAACTGGGATGCGAGGCCGAATCCACACACAGCATTGAAATTGCAGTGCGTGCCTCCGGACTACAGCAGCCCCAGGACGAAGATGTCAACACCTTCGTAGATTCCAAGGACAGAATAGCCATCGCCGAATATACGCTCAGCTCCGGCAGCAGCGGTGGCGGCGGCCCTCAGATCCCCAACATCGACCTTAGCCAGTACGAGTACCTCTCCGTCATGGAAGGCGCCGAGACCTGGGGTATCATAGGTCCTGCAGTGTCCGACTGGAACACCGACGTGGACATGGTGAAGATCTCCGACGATCCCGAAGTATGGTACGGCCACAACATCATTTTCACGGCCGACCAGTTCAAGTTCCGCGGCAACGACACCTGGGGCGACTACGACCTGGGCGGCGGCGAGTTTGCCCTCAAGACCCCTATCGCACTGAGCAAGGGCGGCGGCAACCTCACTGCAGAAGCCTCAGCTTACGATGTGTACCTCTTCCCTACCTACGGAGTGGCCTACATCGACGAACCCGCAGCTGACGCCCTGCCCGAAATAGACCTGGGCAAGTACGAATACCTCTCCGTCATGGAAGGCGCCGAGACCTGGGGCATCATCGGTCCCGCAGTGTCCGACTGGAACAACGACGTGGATCTGGAGAAAATCTCCGACGATCCCGAAATCTGGCGCGGCGAGAACATTCCTTTCCAGGCCGACCAGTTCAAGTTCCGCGGCAACGACACTTGGGGCGACTATGACCTGGGCGGCGGCGAGTTCGCACTCGACACCCCCATCGCAATGACCAAGGGCGGCGGCAACATCACAGCCCCCGAGGCCGGTTCGTACACCGTCTATCTCTATCCTACCTATGGCGTAGCCTACATCCAGAAAGGCTCCGGCGCAGCACCTCCTGCACCCGATAAGCCCAAGCTGTGGTCTGTCATTGGCCATATAGGCGAAGACAACTGGGCCACCGACTTTGACATGACCAACAAGGGCGGCGACCTGTGGGTCTATGAAGGCCTGGTTCTCGGCGAGGCCGACGAGTTCAAGCTCCGCGCCGACCACGACTGGAACAAGAACGTGGGCGGTCCCGAGGGCAACGACGTCAGCACCCTCGAGGCGGGCAACGCCTACGAAGTGTACAAGCCCGTCCTGGGCGAGGCCTTCGCCACCGGCGAAAAGAACATACGCGTGGGCGTGGCCGGCAGCTACACAGTCAGCTTCGACTATGCAGCCAGCACCATCACCGTGTCCAAGAGCAATCCGGACAACATGTGGTCCGTCATCGGCAGCGTGGCCGGCACCAACTGGGACAAAGACTTCTACATGACCGAGTCTGAAGGAGTCTGGACAAGCGATCCGCTGAGCTTCGAGGCCGGCTCCGAATTCAAGCTCCGCTTCAACAACTCCTGGGCCGACGCCGACTGCGTGGGTGCAGCCGAAGCAGGCTTCGCTCCCGCTTCCGAGGTGCCCTTCACCGGTGTCCATCCCGGAAGCAACATAGTCATCAAGGATGCAGGCACCTACCAGATAGTGTTCAAGCCCGAGACCCTCGAGATTACCGTCATCTCCATGTCCAACCGCTACTCGCTGATCGGAGCTATCGACGGCAGCAACTGGGACAAAGACTTCTTCATGACTCAGGACGGTGACACTTGGACCTATGGTCCCGTGTTCATCGGAGGCGAATTCAAGGTCCGCTACAACCAGAGCTGGGACGACGCAAACACCTACGGCACCGAGGCAGGATTCACACCCCAGATTGGCGTAGCCTTCCCTGCAGCGCAGCCCGGCAGCAACATTTCCGTGCCCGAAGGACGCTACATCGTGGTGTTCGACTCCGCAGCCAAGACCATCACCGTGAAGACCGAAATCCCCGGCAACCTCTGGTCCGTGATCGGTTCCGTGAACGGAGCCAACTGGGACAAGGACTTCTACATGACCGAAGACAGCGGCATTTGGGTCAGCGACGAACTTGAGTTTACCGCCGATTCCGAGTTCAAACTCCGCTTCAACAACTCCTGGGCCGATCCCGACACCTTCGGCGGCGCAGAAGGAGGCATCGCACTGAAGGCCGGACAGGCCATCACTCCGGTACATCCCGGCAACAACCTCAAGGTTGCAGAGCCCGGCAAATACCGCGTGGTCTATGATTCCGTCAAGGGCGTCATTTTCCTGCAGGGCTGGGCCCTCATCGGCAACATCAACGGCACCGCCTGGAACAAGGATTTCTTCATGACCCTGGGCGAAGACGGACTGTGGTGGAGCGACGAGCTCACCATCAAGGATGAATTCAAGATCCGCCGTAACTCCTCCTGGGACGACGCCGACACCCGCGGCATGGCCGAACCCGGCACCGTCACCCTTGGCAGCGCATTCAAGACCGTGGGCCCCGGCAGCAACATCGTGGTTCCTTCCGAAGGCAAGTACCGCGTGTCCTATGATCCCGCCAAGGAAGAGGCCACAGTGCACGGACAGGGCGGCAGCGGCGAAGGCGGCTCCGCCATCACCACCGCCGAGCAGCTCATCGCCTACCTGGCCGATCCGACCAAGGACGCCGAACTGGGCGCCGACATCGACCTCACTGGCAAGAGCTTCACTTCCGCCACCCAGAAGGGCACCCTCGACGGCAAGGGCCACAAGATTACCTACAGCCTCACCGTCACCGAACCACTGCCGGTAGACATCGCCGACGAGGACAGGCTCCTTTCGCCGTACGCAAACCTCGGTCTGTTCAAATTCGTTGAAGGAACCATCAAGAACCTCACTGTGGCCGGTTCCCTCACGCTTACCGTCGATCCCAACCCCGACACTTCCAAGAACGACAACTACCACCTCGGAGGCTTCGCCGGCTTCTCCACAGGCACAGCGTCCTTCGAGAACTGCGTCAACGAAGTGAACCTGTTGGCCAACACCGCCGTCACCCAGCACATGGGAGGCCTTGTGGGCTATGCCGGAACGGGCAGCAAGTTCCTGAACTGCACCAACAAGGGCAGCGTGAAAATGATGCTTGCCGACTATGCAAGCTCCCGTGCCTCGCAGCTGGGCGGCATAGCCGGACACATCGAAGTCACCGCCACGGTCGAGAACTGCACCAACGACGGCGAGATCTTCTACACCGGACTCGGAACCACCCGCATGGCAGGCATCGTGGGATATGTCAACAAGGCTACCGACATTACATTCAGGAACTGCGTCAACAACGGCAACATCACTTCCGACTTCAAGTGGAAGAGCGGCTACAGCTACATTGGCGGCATCACCGGCTACTACGGCACCATCAGCGCCACGGGCACAGCCACCTACATCGACTGCGTGAACAACGGCAAGCTGGAAGCTATATGCCCTGCCGACGGATGCACCAGGATCGGTGGTATCGCCAGCTACGGCGGACACGGTGACAACAGCGGCAACAGCAATGTGTTCACCTTCAAGAGCTGCAGCAACAACGGCCTCATCAAGACCGCGGGCGAGACCGCCAACAAGAATCCTTTGGGCGGAATCGTAGCCATGGGCGAGAGCTCCGCGAAGTTCGTGCTTGAAGGATGCACCATGAACGGTACCCTCGAATCCGCTTCCAACTACGTGGGCGGACTCATCGGCCAGAAGGGCGGCACCCAGACCACCATCACCGACTGCATGATCGGCACCTCCACTGTGCTTAAGGGCAACGCCAATGCAGTGATCGGTCTCTTCGTCGGACAGAACGCCAAGTATGTCACGGCCATGACCGGCAAAGTACATGGCGGCAAGATTGTCAAGGGTGAAACCGAGACTGCCGTCACCGCCGACAACTACGCTTCGCTCATCGTTGGCGCCGCACTTGGCACCGGCGGCAGCGTGGAAGGCGTGACCTTCGGCAAATAAACGTTAACGATTCCTTTCAAGGGGGTGACTGCCGGTCTTTCGGCCTTCAGTCACCCCCTTTTTTTGTACCTTCTCCCGGGGCCCTGGGAGCTGGGTGCTGCCTGCTGCCTGCCATGCCTGGGACAGATTTGCCCGTTTTCTGTCCCAGGCGCTGCTGCTACCGGAAGGAGAGCGCGTCCGGAAGCAAGCACCACCCCGGACACGGACAGGAGCGGCGGCATCGTAGATAACGTAACTGTCTGCTCTTGCGGAGAAACTGCACCCTATTTGTACGAACAGTAGTTGGATTTTTGTGCAAAAAGTATTATCATTGTAGACTAGGATAATACGCACAATGAAACGAATAACTATTATACTCTCGGTACTGGCCGTGCTGGCTGCCGGCTGCGACCGCAAAAAAGAACAGACAAAGCCCGAAACTCCGGAAGTGAGCACCGAAAAGCTCTCCGGAATCACCTACCAGCTCAATGTGTACAGTTTCGCCGATTCCGACGGCGACGGCTGGGGCGACATAAAAGGCATAACTCAGCATCTCGACTATCTGGACGCCCTTGGAGCCACAGCCCTGTGGCTTTCGCCCGTTCAGACCGCGGCGTCTTACCACGGCTACGACGTCCTCAACTACTCCGAAATCAATCCCAAACTCGGCACCGAAGCCGACTTTAAGGAGCTGATAGAAAAGGCCAGGGAGAAAGACATCGACATCTACATGGACTACGTGCTCAACCACTCGGGACGAGGCGAATGGTTCCAGAGCGCCACATCCTCCGAGAGCAGCCCCTACCGCAGCTATTACGTGCTGTCCGACAATCCCACGGCCGATGTAGCCGCCGGCAAGGTGGACAATTTCGCCGGAGCCAAGACTCCCGGCATGGGCAACTGGCACGTGACGGCGGGCGGCAACCTGGGCTACAAAGGACGCCTGCATTTCAAGGTGGACATGAATGCCAAGACAGTCACCGTGACCGAGACCACCGCGGCGGCCCAGAGCCCCAACACCTCGTCTCCGGCCTGCTGGCTGTGGTACGGCAGCATTTCCAAGCACGCCGGCATGTACACCACGGGACCCAGCACCTACGAGATCACCCTCGACATAGACACAGACTGGGGCTTCCTCGTGTGCACCAGCACCAGCTGGGCCAGCGGCACCAAATGGGGCGGCGACGGTTCGAGCATCAGCTTCGGACAGCCTTTCAAACTCAACAACAGCACCGCAGCCGACATCACCTTCGGCGGAGAGAGCACCTGGTACTTTGCCAGCTTCGACCAGAGCATGCCCGACCTCAACTACGGCCCCTACGCCTCTGCATCTGAGTCCGCAGCATTCAAGGACCTGGCCAACAGCGCCGACAAGTGGATAAACATGGGCGTGAACGGCCTGAGGCTCGACGCCGTGCTTTGGATCTACCAGAACCAGGCAGCCGCCAACGCATCCTTCCTCAAGCAATGGTACGACCGCTGCAACACCACCTACAAGGCCCGCGGCGGGCAGGGAGACCTCTACATGGTGGGCGAAGCCTGGGAAGAGACATCCAAGATAGCATCGTACTACCGCGGGCTCCCCTCGCTGTTCAATTTCAGCTACTGGTGGACGCTCAAAGACCGCATAAACAAAGGCAAGGGCAACGATTTCGCCAAGACCGTGCTCTGGTTCCGCGAGCAGTACAAACCCTTCCGGGCCGACTTTATCGACGCCATAAAACTCTCCAACCACGACGAAGACCGTGCGGGCAACGACCTGGGCAAGGACCAGGCCAAGATGAAGCTCGCCGGAGCCGTGCTGCTCACCTCCCCCGGCAAGCCCTTCATCTACCAGGGTGAAGAGCTCGGCTACTGGGGCACCAAGGCCGGCGGCGACGAGTACATCCGCACTCCGGTCAAATGGACCCGCAGCGGAAGCGTCCCCAGCAAGTCTCTGGGCGGCAAGATAGACAATGTCATGCTCACCTCCGAAATCTCGGTCGAGGCGCAGGAAGCGTCTGCAACCTCAGTCCTCAGCACCTACAGGGCATTCGCCAAGGCCCGCAACTCCTACAAGGCGCTGGCCAAGGGAGAGATGAAGGAAGTCAGCAGTTCCAAGAACGCCCTGGCGCTCTGGACCATGAGCTACGAAGGCCAGACCGTGCTGGTAGCGCACAATTTCAGCAGTTCCATCACCAGTTTCTCCGCCGACCCCTACAAGGTCTCCGATACCATAGTGTCCAACGGCATGGTAAGCACCAACGGCAGCACTGTCAACCTCGGTCCTTACGCTTCGGCTGTATTCATCCAGTAGCCATGAAACGTTGTCTGTTGATATTCACCGGCGTGCTGATGCTCGCCATGTGCTGCACCAAGCCCTCGCCCGAAAAGGAAAACGGCGGCGGGAGCGGCGAAACTCCTGCCACACAGGTGGAGGTCCCCGCATTTGCCATGGGAGCGGACGTGAGCTGGGCTTCCGAGATGGAGGCAAGCGGCAAAAGGTTCAAAAAGGCAGACGGCACCACTGCCGACCTGTTCGAAGTCCTCAAAGACTGCGGCATCAATTCGATACGACTGCGCGTGTGGGTTAATCCTGCCGGCGGCTGGAGCGGCAAGGCCGACGTGAGCGCCCTCGCTCTGAGGGCGGCAAAAGCCGGCATGGCCCTTATGATAGACTTCCACTACAGCGACTTCTTTGCAGACCCGTCCCGCCAGGACTTCCCCAAGGACTGGACGGCCGATGCTTCCGACGTATCCAAGATTGCCGAACGCATTGCCGCACACACCACAGAAGTGCTCCAGGCCCTGAAAGACGAAGGCGTGAGCCCCGCTTGGATACAGATTGGCAACGAAACACGCAACGGCTTCCTCTGGCCCCTCGGGCAGCTGTGGGACAACAAGGGCAATATCGCTGGCGGCTGGTCCCGCTTTGCCAAGCTCTACAGTGCCGGTTACGACGCGGCCAAGGCCGTGTTCCCGCAGGCTGCGGTCATGCCCCACCTCAACAACGCATGGGACGATAACTCATGGTGGTTCAAAGAGTTGAAGGCACAGGGAGCACGCTTCGACGCCATTGCCCTGTCGCACTACCCGCAGACAGAGTCCAAGATGACTCCGGAGCAGGTCAATGCCAGTGCCCTCGCTAGGATCAGCGCTCTCGCCGCCACCTACAGAGTACCGGTGTATATATCCGAAATCGGGGTAAAAGTGAGCACGGAGACGGCCTCTGCCGCAGTGCTCAAGTCCTTTATGGACAGCATCAGGGGGATTTCCTCCTGCAAGGGCGTTTTTTACTGGGAGCCAGAGGTGTACGGTGGCTGGAAACCTGCCGTATATAGCTCCCTGGGCTGGAATGCCTACGACATGGGCGCTTTCCGTTCCGACGGAAGTCCGTCCGCAATCATGAATGCTTTTAAATAGTTTGGGCTTATGATAAACCTGTTGAAGGGAGTGGACTTTCGACACTACTACAGGATACCCCACATTGAAATAACACAGATGAAAAAAACAATTCTCGCAGTTGCAGCGCTGCTTTCCCTTATTTGCTGCAAACCCAAGACACAGGCCCCGGTGCACCCGGAATGGACCTACAGTTCTGTCATATACGAAGTTAACGTTCGCCAGTTCTCGCCGGAAGGCACATTCAAGGCTGTGGAAGCCCAGCTTCCGCGACTGGAAGAGCTGGGTGTGGATGTGCTCTGGTTCATGCCCATGTACAAGATCGGCGAAGTGGAGCGCAAAGGCAGCCTGGGCTCGTATTATGCCATATCCGACTACAGGGAAGTCAACCCTGAATTCGGAACCATGAAAGATTTCGAGGAGTTGCTAAATGCGGCCCACGAATACGGATTCAAAGTGATTCTGGACTGGGTGGCCAACCAGACGGCTCCCGACCACGTGTGGATGAACAGCCGTCCTGCCGACTTCTACGAGCGCGACTCGCTGGGCAACGCCATCTGGGAATACGACTGGACCGACACCCGCAGCCTCAACTACGAGAACGAGGCGGTGTGGGCGGCACAGGACAGCTGCATGCGTTTCTGGCTCGATAAGGGAGTGGACGGTTTCCGTTGCGACGCCGCAGGGGAAATGCCGGCCAAGTTCTGGCTCAGCGTGCTTCCCGGCATCAGACGCGACTACCCTCAGGCCTACCTGCTGGCCGAAGCTGAAAAGCCCGAACTGAGCGACCCCGCAACGGCCTTCGACGCCACCTACGCATGGGAGCTTCACCACATCATGAACGATATAGCCCAGGGCAAGAAGAACGCTTCCGACCTTAAGGACTACGTCGCACGCGATGCGGCAAATACGCCCTCCAGCGCCTTCCGCCTGTGCTTTACATCAAACCACGACGAGAATTCCTGGGCCGGCACGGAGTTCGAGCGCATGGGAGATGCCTCCCAGGTCATGGCCCTGCTCTGCTTCACCCTGCCCAAGAGCCAGCCGCTCATCTACACAGGACAGGAAATAGGCCTGGACAGGCGTCTGCAGTTTTTCGAGAAGGACCCCATCACCGATTGGAGCGAGAACAGCTGGACCGACTTCTGGCACAGCCTGGTGGTGCTCAAGCACAACAATCCGGCCCTCTGCGCCGGAGAGAAAGGCGGGGCGTTTGAATACATAGAGGGAGTCCCCGAGGGCGTCTTCGCTTTCCGCAGGGTGCTCCCCGACAACACCGTATCAGTTTGGGCAAACCTCACCCCGGACGCTGTTGAACTTCCCGACGGCAGGACCCTTGCCGCATGGGGTTACGACGTACAGCAATGAAAGCAAGACAGTTAAGCTTCTCCCTGCTGGCGTGTGCGCTCCTGCTCACCACCGCTTGCAGGCAGGCGTTCAATCCCGACTCGGTGAGGGACGCTTCGGCCGGTGAACTGGTGCGGGTGGAACCTCCATGCTGGTGGACAGACATGAAAACCCCGCTGCAGCTGATGATTTACGGCCCCGGCATTTCGAACTGCACCGTGAGCATAGAAGGAGAAGACGGAGTGCAGGTCACAGGGCTCAGCAAGGCAGACAGCCCCAACTACCTCTTCGTAGATGTGGCCATAGGCTCGAAGGCAGCGCCCGGCAAATACTGGCTGGTGTTCAATAACGGCAGCGAAAGTTTCAAGTACCCCTACCTTCTGCAGGAGAGGGTCGAGGGTAGCGCTTCGCGTGGCAGCTTCGGCCCGGAGGATATGATCTATCTCATTATGCCTGACCGCTTTGCCTCTTCTACCGAACTCAACGACTCCGGCTGGCCGGGAGGCGACTACGACGACGGATCCGCACTGCCGTGGACCGTGCCCGCCACCCCGGACAGGGTGGACCGTACCGACCCTGTGGCCCGCCATGGAGGAGACCTCCGCGGCATGATAGACCACCTGGACTACGTGGCCGGCCTGGGAGCCACCGCCGTATGGAACACTCCTCTGCTGCTCGACAATCAGCCGGCGGAATCTTACCACGGTTACGCCTGCTCGGACTATTACCACATCGACCCGCGCTTCGGCGACAACGCCCTTTACCGGGAATATGTGCAGGCGGCACACGCCAAGGGCCTGAAAGTCATCATGGACGTGGTCACAAACCACTGCGGCACAGCACATTGGTGGATGGAAGACACACCTTTCAAAGACTGGATCCACCGTTTCCCGGAGTACACGCAGATGAACGCCCTGTTCTCCGTGTACATGGACCCTCACGCCGCACAGACCGACAAGCTGCGCCAGGAGAGCGGCTGGTTCGTCCCTTCCATGCCGGACATGAACCTGGACAATCCTTTCCTGCTCCGCTACTTCCAGCAGTGGGCCGTCTGGTGGATAGAATACGCCGGCCTGGACGGACTGCGCGTTGACACCTATCCCTACAACGAGCCGGAGCCCATGTCCGCCTGGTGCAAGGCCGTCCGTAGCGAATACCCTTCGATCAACATCGTGGGAGAGTGCTGGGACATGAACATTCCACAGCTCGCCTACTGGCAGACCGGCAACCCCAACACGAACGGCTTCGACAGCAACCTCCCATGCATCATGGACTTCCCCCTCCAGAGCGCCATGGTCACGGCCCTGTGCGAAGACCAGGTTTGGTGGAGCGAGGGCATGACAAGGGTGTACAGCGTTCTGGCTCAGGACTTTGCATACAAAGATCTGAGCAACATGATGATATTCTTCGCCAACCACGACCATGCCCGCACCGGAGACGTGCTGCGCTCCGACCCCGCCCGCATGAAACTGGCCATCGCCATGCTTGCTACCCTCAGGGGCATCCCTCAGCTCTACTACGGCGACGAGATGATGTTCCTGGAGCGTAAAGACTGCCCCAGCCACGACGGAGCCAAACGCATAGACTTCCCCGGCGGCTGGCACGGTGACGGCATAAACCTGTTCACTCCGGAAGGACGCGCCTCGGCGGGCGGCATGTACCGCAGCGCCTCCGAACTGCACGACTACACGGCCCGGCTCTTCAACTGGCGCAAGGGCTGCGAGGCAGTGCAGCACGGACAGACCCTGCACTTCCTGCACCGGAAGAACACTGGCGCCGTGAACATAACCGACAACGCCTACTCTTACTTCCGCTACACACCCACCCAGGCCGTGTTCGTGTACATCAACAACAACTCCGAACCACGCGCCCTCGACTGGAGCCACTACTCCGAGTTCGTGGACCATCAGGTCACGGCCAAGGACGTGGTGAGCGGACAGCCGGTGATATTGCGCGACGGCCTGGAGATCCCCGCCCGCAGCGCCCTGATTGCCGAATTCGTACGATAAACCATTAATTATGAAGTACCTACTGAACGCAATGGCGGCGGCACTGCTGCTCGCAGGATGCGCCAATAAAGCAACGCCCGACTTCTCCAACACCCTCAGCAGTCCCGACGGGCAGCTGGAAGCGGCATTCGCACTCACGGAAGACGGAGCCCCCTGCTACAAGTTCGACCGCAGCGGCGCCGCGGTCATTGAACCCTCCGCACTGGGATTCGAGCTGTGCGACGGCACGAGCCTGAAAGATGGATTCAGTATTGCCGGCGTGGATTATGATTCCAAAGACGAAACTTGGCAGCCGGTATGGGGCGAAGAGCGCGACATAAGGAACAACTACAACGAGATGCTGGTGTCCCTGGTGCGCGAAGACGGGGTGAAGATGAACCTGCGCTTCCGCCTGTACGACGATGGCCTGGGCTTCAGGTACGAGTTCCCGCTGGAGAACAAACTACGCTATTTCAATATCGCTGAGGAACTTACCGAATTCGCCCTGACCGGCGACCACACGGCATGGTGGATCAGCGGCGACTACGACACCCAAGAGTACAACTACACCCGCAGCCGCCTGAGCGAAGTACGCAAGTATTCCCAGTCCACGCGCCTGCATAATGCATCCGCCACCGGATTCGACGCCGAAGGAGTGCAGACTTCCCTGCAGCTCAAGACGGACGACGGCCTTTACATCAACATACACGAGGCCGCAGTCGTGAACTATCCCACCGCCAACTTGCTGGTGGACGGGGACAGGCATTCCCTGCGCATCTGGCTCACCCCCGACGCCGAGGGCGTGAAGGGACGCATGCAGGCTCCCTGCCACACGCCATGGCGCACGGTCATGGCCGTTGACGATGCACGTAAAGTTCTGTCTTCCAGGCTTATCCTCAACCTCAACGAGCCCTGCGCTATCGAAGACGCCAGCTGGATCCATCCGGTAAAATACATGGGCGTGTGGTGGGAAATGATCACCGGCAAGAGCGAGTGGAGCTACACCTACGACCTGCCTTCGGTGCAGTTGGGAGTAACTGACTACAAGCAGCTTAAACCCCACGGGCGCCACGGTGCCAATAACGAAAATGTACGGCGCTACATAGATTTTGCCGCAGAGAACGGTTTCGACGCCCTGCTTATCGAAGGATGGAACGAGGGATGGGAAGACTGGTTCGGCTGCCAGAAAGACTATGTGTTCGACTTCGTGACCCCGTATCCGGACTTCGACCTGCCGGCACTCAACGCCTACGCCCACTCCAAGGGTATAAGGCTGGTGATGCACCACGAAACGTCGTCTTCTACAATCAATTACGAGCGTCACATGGATGCCGCCTACGCACTCATGAGCCGCTATGGCTACAACGCTGTGAAGAGCGGTTACGTGGGCAACATAATCCCCTACGGCGAGCATCACTACAGCCAGCCTCTCATCAATCACTACCTGCTGGCCGTCCGCAAGGCCGCCGAGTACCACATAATGGTGAACGCGCATGAGGCGGTGCGTCCCACGGGACTGTGCCGCACATGGCCCAACCTAATAGGCAACGAGTCGGCCCTGGGCACGGAATACAGGGCGAATATCAACCCGGGACATACTTGCATCCTGCCGTTTACGCGTCTGCAGGGCGGTCCAATGGACTACACTCCTGGCATCTTCGAGACGGACATGTCCGTCACGGCACCGGGACAGAGCGGCAAGATGCGCCACACCATCGCCAATCAGCTGGGGCTCTATGTCACATTCTATTCGCCCCTGCAGATGGCAGCGGACCTGCCCGAGAACTACGCCCGCTTCCCCGACGCATTCCAGTTCATAAAAGATGTCGCCGTTGACTGGGACAAGAGCATTTACCTCGAGGCCGAACCCGGAGAATACATTGTATGCGCCCGCAAGCCAAGGATCGAGACCCTCAACAAGGCGGCCCAGGGCGTCGCCGGCCTGCCTGACGGCAAGAAGGACATGCTTTCGGGAGCCGCCCGCTTCGTGTATGCCCTGCCCGAGGGAGCCACTGCCCGCGACCTCAAGGGGGCCAGGGCAAGGGACGTATGGTACGTGGGAGGAGTATGCGGCGAGAACGCACATGAGACCACCGTGGCCCTGGACTTTCTGGACCCTGCGCTGAAGTACGAAGCCGTGCTTTACGCAGACGCTCCCGATGCCGACTATGACACTGCACCTGCGGCATATACCATAAGCAAAAGCACCGTCACCTCCGCCGACAGCATCAGCGTGCGAATGGCGCGCGGAGGCGGATTCGCACTTAGCTTGAGAGAGCTTTAAACCTGCGTCGCATTTTTGCGTCTAACGCATGTTTAAAGTTATACCATGAGAAGGCTGTTTGTCTGGTTATTGCTTGCGCTGGGTACGGTATGCGCAGCTCAGACGCCCCTGTACAGGGGGCGCACGCTCACAGAATACAATTTTCCGTTCAACGGCCATTACTTCTGGAGCACCCCGGACTACAGCGCCGGCACGGTGTATTTCAACGGCACCCGGTTCAGCGCAGACCTGCTCAACATCAACGCCCATACCCAGGAACTGCTGGTCAAGGAGAGCACCTTCTCCGCACCGGTGGCGGCGGAACAGTCGCTCACGGCTTGGATCAGCATTGGCGGAGTGAACTACGTAAACCTCCGTTACTACGGCATGGAAGAGGCCCCGGAGGGCTTCCTGGTGCCATTGGACGATTCCGGACGCCGAGTGTGGATGCAGCGCCGCAAGCAATTCCTCCGCGAACCCGGCGACCACAACGGGCCCAAAGGAATAGGCTACGACGACCCTAAGTACAAAGACAATATCATCGCCTACTTCCGCATAAAAGACTACTATTATGCCGAGCGCCGGGGAGGGCTCAAGCAGATCCACCCCGGACGTTCCCGCCGCGCCGCCATGACTCCGGCGGCCCTGCCCCCGGAAGAAGCTCCCGACGCCCTCATACCCAAAGAGATACGGCGCAAAGCCGCGCAGCTCGGCCCCTCAGCCGAAAGCTCGCTGCCTGCCGGGTGGTTTTCGAAAAACGCCCCGAGCGACGAGCGCAAAGCCCTCCTGGCGGCCATTGAGCAGGAGGCCCTCATTGCCAATTACCGCAACAAGACCTACGAGATCGGGCGCCAGGGCTCCGGCCAGGCACCCTTCGAGGTGTCCGGCACCGTGCATGACGTGGCTTCCGGAGAGGCCGTTCCGGCTGTGCTCGTGACCGACAGCAGCGGCAAGGCCTACTGCTACACAGACGAGCAAGGACGCTGGAAGCTGAAGCTCCCAGAAGGAGCGGGCCTGCTGACTTTCAGGGAGTATTCCATGGAAGACATGGACATTCACGTGATTGTCAACGGCAGCGGCGTCCTGGACGTACTGATGCGCGAAAAGGTGACCGCCCTCCAGAGCGCCTACGTGACCGCCAACGGCATGGCCGACCACCGCAGGGCCGGAATGGGCCTGGAGAAGCTCAATTCCAGCACGGTGACCCATGTGCCGTCGGCATTCGGAGAAGGAGACGTCATAAAGACGGTGCTCACGCTTCCGGGTGTCAAGTCGGTGGGCGAGGCCTCGAGCGGCTTCAATGTGCGCGGCGGCTCATCCGACCAGAACCTCATACTGCTCGACGGCGGCACAATCTACAATCCGGGGCACCTGTTCGGCGTTTTTTCCGCATTCAACACCGATGTGGTGGGCGATATCGAGCTGTACAAAAGCAGCATCCCCGTCCGTTACGGCGGGCGCATCTCTTCCGTGCTGGATATCAGCACCCGGGAAGGCAACTCCGAACGTCTGCACGGTTCGCTGGGCCTGGGCATCCTGACCAGCCACCTGGCGCTCGAAGGCCCCATCGTGAAAGGCAAGACCACCTTCGTGCTGGGCGGGCGCACCACATATTCCGACTGGCTGCTTAAGCGCATCCCCCGCAACAGCGGATATGCCGGCGGCAGCGCCTCTTTCAGCGACATCAACCTGGGTCTCACCCACAGATTCGACGATATCAACACATTGAAAATCAGCGGCTACTGGTCGCGCGACGGCTTCTCGTTCCGGGGCGACACCACCTTCCGCTATTCCAATCTCGACATCGCCGCCAAATGGACCCGCAAACCCGACTCCGACAATAGCCTCACTGTTTCAGCCGGCTATGACCAATATTCAAACACGCTCGAGCGCGGATACGCCACCGACCCCCTCGGGGCTTTCAGCCTGTCCACACAGATCAGGCAAGGCTTCGTGAGGGCCGGTGCCGTACACCGCCGGGGCTCCCACAGCCTCAGCTGGGGCGGCGACGGAATATTCTACGCCCTCAGCCCCGGCACGCTTGTGCCCATAGAATCGTCGGCGGTGCTGCCCAAGACACTTGCGCTCGAAACGGCCCTGGAGCCGTCGCTGTATGCCGGAGATGAGTGGCGGAGCGAAGACGGAGTGCTGAGCGCCGAGGGCGGCATAAGGCTTTCGAGCTTCCTGGCTTTCTCGCCGGCCAAGTTTTACTTCAATCCCGAGTTCAGGCTGAGCGGCAAGTATTCACCGCTTGCCAACTTCTCCCTCAAGGCCGGCATAAACAGCATGACCCAGTACATCCACCTGATTTCCAACACTTCCGCCATATCGCCCATGGACACATGGAAGCTGGCCGGAGCCGACATCGCCCCGCAGAAGGGCTGGCAGGCGGCGGCAGGCGCTTACTGGACCATATTCGGAAGCACCATCGACCTGTCGCTGGAAGGCTACTACAAGCGCATGACCGGCTGCCTGGACTACAAGTCCGGCGCCGTGCTCAGCATGAACGAGCACCTTGCCGACGACCTGGTGCAGACACGCGGCAAGGCCTACGGAGTGGAACTCATGCTGCGCAAGCAGACCGGACGCCTCACCGGATGGCTGTCTTACACATGGTCCAGGTCGCTGTTGCAGGAGATGCAGGACCGCGGCCCCGAAACCATCAACGGCGGTGCCTGGTACAACGCTCCCCACGACAAACCGCACGATGTGAAGCTGGTGGGCAACTACAAGTTCACCCACCGCTACAGCATATCCTTCAACCTCGACTACTCCACCGGGCGCCCCGTCACAGTGCCCGTGGGGCAGTTCTACTACGACAACGCCGTAAGGCTCATGTACTCCATGCGCAACGCCTACCGCATCCCCGACTACTTCCGCCTCGACCTGGCCCTCAACATTGAGCCGGGACACTACCTGAAGGCCTTTACGCACATGTCGGCGACAATAGGCTGCTACAACGTCACGGGGCGCAGGAACGCCTATTCGGTATTCTACACAACCTCCGGCGGCCGCAACGTCAGAGGGTACATGGTGTCGGTCTTCGCCACCCAGATCCCTTATCTGAGCCTGAATCTGAAATTCTGATGAACACAAGAGCCCACATATTCCTCGCAGTGCTGCTGTCTGTCCTGACAGGCTGCATCTACCCCTTCAGCGTAGAGAACGGAGAAGGCGAGTTCAACGATATAGTAGTGTCAGGCAACATTCTGATAGGCGAAACCACCCGCATCACCCTGGGTTACGTGTACCCCATAGGCTCCGCCGTGTCGGAGATGCGTAAGGAGTTTCCCAGGGGCACCATAACCATTGAACACGATTCCGGACAAGTCTGGAAAGGGACCTACCAGTACAGGGGCGTGTACAGCTTCGACACCGCGTCCGCGCCCGCCGAAGGCAGCTACAGGCTGAATATTCGCCTGGACGAGGGCACCGAGTTCGCCAGCGACTGGGCGGCCGTCTGCCCGGCCCCGGAGATAGGCAATCTGCACGCAGAACAGTCCGGCGGCGTGGTGCAGATAGTCATGGACCTCAAAGGCACGGGCAGTCTGTGGCACTACCGCTGGGACTATTTCCAGACCTGGGAGTATCATGCTGACTACATTCCGGACCTCATGTTCATACCGAGGCTGCCGGAAGGCGACAGGGAGAATCCCGCCAAAATCTACCGCTCCCCCGAGCCGGACGAAGACTATTATTACTGCTGGAACAGCGCTGCCTCGGTAGAGCCCGGCCTGGGCAGTTCCAAGGGCCAGAGCATAGACGAAATCCAGAATGCTGAGGTGGCGACGATCCCTGTCTCGGACATGAGAATCTCGCACCTCTACTGCATTGACGTAACCGCAAGCGGCCTTTCCGAGGGCGGGCGGGCCTGGCAGCAGCACCTGAAAGACGTCTCCAACGACACCGGGTCGCTGTTCTCCCCCACCCCCAGCGACATGCCGGGCAACATACATTGCACCAGCTCCGAAGGCATCAATGCCATTGGATACGTAGATGCAGTGTGCCGCACCACGAGCCGCCTGTTCATAGGCCCGGAGTATTACAAGAGGGCATACGACCCGGATCAATACATCTTCATTCCGGACCCCGACGAAGACGGTTTTTATAACTTCGACAACCTTTATATCAACAACTCGCCCGTGAAGTGCAACGGCACTCCCACCAAAACCAATGTGTACTGGGGTCCCAAGCGCTGCGTGGACTGCCGGGCCTCGGGCGGCACCAAGACCAAGCCGGAGTGGTGGCCAAACAACGACAAATGATGAGAAGACTGCTGTTTACATTAGTCCTGGCTCTCGCCGCGGTTTCGGCAGCCGCGCAGGGGGTCTATGTGGCGTCTGACAAATCATGCTACGTGGCCGGAGACGTGATAGGGTGTTCCGCCTTTTGCAAGCCGGGGCCTCCTGTGTCCTATGTAGAGCTTGTCAGCACCGAAGGGAGTGCCGCCAGGACCCGTATCGCCCTCGAAAAAGGGCGCGGAGCCGGCACGCTGGAGATTCCTTTCGACACGCCCACGGGCAACTACAGGCTCGTGGCTTACGTCCCCGGGAGCGAGCCCGACCCTTCCGCCGGCCCCGTCATTTCGGTATTCAACACCCTCGGCACAGACAGGGTCAAAGACGGAGTGGAGGTGGTGGAACGCAGTTCCGCTGGAATTGTGGCTTCCCAGAGCGGATATGGCATAGCCGCTGATATTCAAGGAGATTCCATAGTCGTCCACAATACATCCGGCAGCCTTGCCTCCGTGTGCATATCCCTCTACAGGGAAGATTCCCTGCAGGGCGCCGGAAGGGCTTCGATAGCATCATTCAAAGCGCTTGACTCCGGGGCCGGGGGCTTAGGCGAGACGATAAGCGGCAGGGTGCTCGGCGCCGACGCCGCATGCGCTACGAGGGTCTTGCTGGCCGTGCCCGGATCCAAGACCGACTGCTATCAGGCAGAGGTCGCCCCCGACGGCAGCTTC
The DNA here is from genome assembly GCA_946403855.1 of uncultured Bacteroidales bacterium. GTDB lineage: Bacteria > Bacteroidota > Bacteroidia > Bacteroidales > UBA932 > Cryptobacteroides. The sequence continues at coordinate 6,879 of CAMJBH010000016.1, read as the reverse complement.
CAAATCCCCACCGAGAATATTTTCGGGAACGTGGACCTGGTGTGCATTCCCGTCGGTGCCGACAAGGGCAAAGACTGCTATGTCACCCTGGACTCGCCGTTCCGCTGCCCTCCTGCCGAAGGCCTGCCCAAGCTGGAGCTGTTCCGCGCCATGGAAAGCGACCTTCTGCGCCGCACCGCTGCAATGCGGCTCAGGGCCTCCGAAGACACGCTTTCGGTGTCGCTCCCGGTGCATCAGGAGCACTTTTTCATGAATCATGAGTGCATTTCCTATGTGCTGGACGACTACACCCGCTTCCCCACCATGGAAGAAGTGCTGGTGGAGATTGTGCCCCAGGTGAAAATGCGCCGCAGGGCAGGAGCTGTCCGCATATACGTGCTTCTTGAGACCAGCGTAAAGGAAGCGACGCCTGTCTGGGGCGAGGCGGCGGTCATGATAGACGGCGTGCCGGTTCCCGACTGCAGCCTCATAGAAAGCTACGACCCGGCCCTTGTGAAGGTGCTTGAGGTCTATCCCTACAAATACAGCATGGGCGGCAAGGAATTCGACGGAGTCGTCAACCTGCGCACGTTCAAGGGCAACATGCCCGGTCTGCTGTTCGACGATTACGTGCGCATCTATGGCTTCCGCGGGTGCAGCTACCCTGTGGCCCTCAGGGGCGCCGAGACCATTTTATGGAGTCCCCTCGAGAACATCGCCGGGGGCGGAAGCAAGTCGCTGGACTGTGCCGGCGCGGAAAAGGGCGCCTATTATACCCTGAGCGTAGAAGGCCTGACAGATGACGGCAGGGCCGTGTATTTCCGAAAAACCTTCAGAAGATAATTGGAAACTAGCAAGATTTAGATTAATTTTGCAATTGTTTACAATCCATAAACCTATGTTCATTTTCAACTCTTCTATCGGCAAGAAGTTCATCCAGGCGGTGAGCGGTGCTTTTTTGATTATTTTCCTGCTGCTTCACGGCACCATCAACTTCTTTTCCGTAATTGACTCATTCACCGGCAAATACGGCGTAGTTACCAACGACGATGTCTTATTCTCTGAAGGGGACGGCCTGTTCAAGCTTGGTTGCGACTTCATGTCTCTCCCTATCATTGACATAATGGTTCCCATACTTGCACTCGGTATCCTGGTGCATATCGGCTACGGATGCTGGCTTACCTACCAGAACATCAAGGCCCGCGGCGGCGTCAAGCGCTACGAGGTCAGCAGCAAGGCCGCTGCAGATTCATGGTCGGCAAGGAACATGTTCGTGCTCGGGCTTGTCATCCTCGGAATCCTGTTCTTCCACCTTTCCCACTTCTGGGCCAAGATGCAGCTTCCGGAGATGTTCGGCATAGGCAACTTCGAGAACAATCCATACCTGCTTCTCAATGCCACCTTCGGCAAATGGTGGATCCTGCTCGGGTACCTGATTTGGTTCGCAGCCATCTACATGCACCTTCTCCACGGTTTCTGGAGCATGTTCCAGACCGTCGGCTGGAATGGCAAGACCTGGTTCAAGAGGTTGAAAGTCATCGGCGTGATCGTTGCAACCCTTATCATCTTCCTGTTCGTCGCCGCTGCTTTCAACGCCTTCCTTCAGGCTAACAACTTCATAGCATGAAAAGGATTCTCTTGATTCTCGCCATGATAGCACCTGTGTGCTCCGGCATGGCCAAGAATGCGGTTCCCGACATTATGCCGGCGCCGCAGAAGATCGAGATGGCCAAGGGCAGCTTCAAGGTCAAAGGGGTCAATATCAACTGCGACCCGGCCCTGGACGCCGCCACTGTGAAGGTTGTTCGCAAGTTTGCCGACAGGCTCACCCTGGTGACAGGCAAGACCAGCTCCGTGGCCAGCCCTATAGGCCTGGCCCGTACTGCCGCATCCGGCGGAATCAAGGGACTTTGCTTCGTAAAAGACGAAACCGTGGCCCCCGAGGGCTACATTATCAACATAGGCAAGAAGGCCGCGGTGGTCCGTGCATCGGACTACAACGGCTTTTTCTATGCCCTGCAGACCATCAAGCAGATGCTGCCGGTGGCTATCTACGGCACCAACCTGTCCACTGCCTCCAAATGGTATCTGCCTTGCTGCCAGATCGAAGACGCTCCGAGGTTCGGCTACCGCGGCATCCTTCTGGACTGCTGCCGTCACTTCTTCAGCACCGACCAGGTGAAGAAGATCCTGAACGTGATGGCAATGTTCAAGCTCAACCGCCTGCACTGGCACCTTACCGAAGACCAGGGCTGGCGCATCGAGATTGACAAGTATCCCAAGCTCACCGAGATAGGAGCCTTCCGCAACGGCACCATGATCAAGCGTGAGTGGGGTTCCAACGACGGAATCCGCCACGGCGGTTACTATACCAAGGAGCAGATCCGCGACATGGTGGCCTACGCTGCCGAGTTCGGCATCACCATCATTCCCGAGGTCGATATGCCCGGGCACATGGTGGCTGCACTTGCTTCTTATCCAGAATTCGGATGCGCCGGAAGCGCTCCCTACGAGGTCATGACCTACTGGGGTGTGTCCAAGCAGGTGCTCAACGTGGGTAAGGAAAGCACCATGAAGTTCCTCGAAGATGTGTGCGACGAGGTTGCCGACCTGTTCCCCGGCGAGTATTTCAACATCGGCGGAGACGAGTGCCCCCGTGACGAGTGGAAGACCGACCCCGACTGCCAGGCCAAGATCAAGGAACTTGGACTGGTGAGCGACGAGAAGGCCAGCGCAGAGGCCCGTCTGCAGAATTATGTCACCGCCCGCATGCAGAAGTTCCTTGCCACCAAGGGCAAGAAGATCATCGGCTGGGACGAGATCCTGGAGGGCGAGCTGGCCGAGGGCGCAACTGTCATGAGCTGGCGCGGCACCAAGGGCGGCATCAAGGCTGCCTCCATGGGTTACGACGTCATCATGTCTCCCAACACTTACTGCTACCTGGATTACGCTCAGTCTTCCGACCTGGAGTCGGAGCCTTACGGCATAACCACCAAGCCCGAACGCGCACTGCCGCTCGAGAAAGTGTATGGTTATGAGCCTTATACCGATATCCCCGAGAGTGCCCAGCATCATATCCTGGGTGTCCAGGGCAACCTTTGGACCGAATTCATCGCCACTCCGGAGCATCTGGAATATATGCTGCTGCCCCGTATGATGGCACTTTCCGAGATCCAGTGGTGCAAGCCGGAGAAGAAAGACTTTGCCCGCTTCAAGCAGAGTCTCGCCGAGCACGAGCTGCCCATTCTCGACCTCCTGGGATACAACTACCGCAGGCTGGACAAATAGCCATACTCCGGACGCTTTTAGCCCCTGGTGATCCTCCCCGCAAGCGGGTCCCCTCCCTTTTCGGGAGCCAATGTCACCAGGGGCTAAAAGCGTCCGGAGTAATCTAATCGCCTTGGAATACAGTTGTTTTTATAGTTATTTTGATATAACTTTGCAAAAAGTGATATCATTATGGAAACACCAAACCGCATACAGACAGCAATCAGGCTTTCACCTGATCTTTATGAAAGAGTCAAACGCAACGCACGGCGTGAGCACCGTTCGTTCAACAGCTATGTAGAGCATGTGCTCGACAAATCCACAGAGCTGGTATTCCCCAAGATTCCGGAAGATTATGAAATCTCGGAAGAGATTAAGGCTTTTGGCAAATGCCATATGGTCCGGCCTTCCCGGGAAGAATTGGATGCAGACCCCAAATTGGCTTATCTTGTAGAGAAATACGGAATATGAAAGTTTTTCTCGATACAAATATATTGTTGGATGTGCTTAATGACAACAGACCTTCTTGGAAATTGTCAAGCATAATAATGGAGGAAGTCAAGGTTCATAGGATTGAAGCAGTGGTAACTGCACAGAGTATTGTGGATTCTTATTATATTGCCCCAAAATCGGGCACGTCACGGGATGTTATCGATAGTTTTGCACAATGGCTCTCAAACCATGTCAACGTCCGTCCAATAACGGTTTTTGAAATAATCAGTGCCCTCAGGTCTGGCCTGCCGGATTTCGAGGATGCCGTACAGGTGTGCTGTGCCGAAGCCGAGGGTTGCGATGTGTTTGTTACCAATGATAAACAGCTGCTTGGAGGAAACTACGGCACTTCCATGCTCTTGCTCACTCCGCAACAGTTCGTAGATAAAATGCGCAGGCAATGAATCTTAAGTCTCTCGCTAAAGATACGGCCATATATGGCCTGAGCAGTATAGTAGGCAGGTTTCTCAATTACCTGCTGGTTCCATTATATACCTATAAAATAGCCGCGCAGAGCGGCGGCTACGGCATTGTCACCAATCTCTACGCCTATACGGCGCTGCTGCTGGCTTTGCTGACCTTCGGCATGGAGACCACCCTGTTCCGTTTTTCCAACAAAGACGGAGAAGACCCGCGCAGCGTGTACGGCACCACCCTCAAAATGGTCGGAGCCGTGGGACTGCTGTTCCTTGCCCTTGTGTTCGCTTTCCTGGGCCCCATCTCCGGAGCCATGGGCTACGAGGCGCACCCTGAGTACGTGGGCTGCATGGCCGTAATCGTGGCCATGGATGCCTTCCAGGCCATCATGTTCTCCAAGCTCCGGCTGGACAGGCGGCCGCTCAAGTTCATGGCCCTCAAGTTCGCGTTCATCATCCCGAACATACTTCTGAACTTGTTTATCTTCCTGGTGCTTCCGGGCATGTTCGCTTCGCACCCGGGCCTGGAGCAGGTGTATCAGCACTTCGACGGTGGCGTCGGGTTTATCTTCTTCGCCAACCTGGCGTGCACGTCGCTGGTCATGCTGGGCTTCATCCCGGAACTGCGCGGTCTCGGGGTCAAGTTCGACAAGGCTCTGGCAGGCAGGCTCTTGCGCTACACCTGGCCGCTGCTGCTGCTCAGCCTGGTGGGAATACTCAACCAGGTGGCGGACAAGATTCTGTTCCCCTACCTCATGCCTGGCCCCGAAGGCAAGGTGCAGCTCGGCATCTACGGCGCCTGCGTCAAGATAGCGATGATCGTGGCCCTGCTCACGCAGGCATTCCGCTATGCCTACGAGCCCATTGTGTTCAACGGCAGCCGCAGCAAAGACAGCCCCGACACGCTCGCCGACGGCATGAAGTACTTCATTATTTTCACCTTGCTGGCGTTCCTGGCCGTTGTGGTTTACATGCCCATCCTGCGCCACTTCATCCAGCCGGACTACTGGGTGGGTCTGGGTGTCGTGCCCATCGTGATGATGGCGGAAGTGTTTATGGGGGTGTACTTCAACCTGTCGTTCTGGTACAAGCTCTCGGACCAGACCTGGTGGGGAGCGGTAATCAGCGCAATCGGAGCCGCCGTCATGATTGCCGTTAACGTCATTTTCGTGCCCCGGATAGGTTATTGGGCCTGCGCGTGGGGAGGATTCGCCGGTTACGGCACCGCCATGCTGCTGAGCTGGCTCATCGGCCGCGGCAAGTATCCCGTGCCCTACGACATGAAGGCCATCGGCGGTTTTACTCTGCTTGCGGCGGTAATTTTCGTGGCCGTGTCGCTGCCCGGCTGGTGCGGCGGCAGCCTCACCCCATGGGTGCAGATGCTCGGCGGTACCGTCCTGCTGCTGGGGTATGCTGCGCTAGCGTGGCGGCAGATCAGAAACTCACGCCGACGCTCGCGTTCATGAACACACGGCGGGCGTAGGGGTTCAGCAGCCAGGACACGCCGAGAGGGAGCTTGACCGCTCCCAGGTCGATGGTGTTGGTGTAGCGCAGCTCGGTATGGATGAAGGCGAAATCTTTGGTGTATGCAGTGTAGGGGCCTTTGAGCACGCTGGCGCCAAGCACCAGGGATGCGCGTCCGGCTTTCTCGAAATCGTGATACCCTATGAGTTCAAGGTATGAAGAAAAAGAAGTCCTGCCGCGGGAGCCGTCGGCCTCGGGAATCCAGTCGCCGTAGAAGAAAGTGAACCACTTGGCCTCTATCGGGACGGTCTTGGGGGCATAGCACAGGATACCTTCTAATACATGATTAGTGCTTTGCTTGCGGAAATCGAAGAAGTTTTCCTGCGCGGGGTCGGAGGCGAAGCGGATGAAATAATCGGCCACATGAAGCTGCCAAGGTCCCAGCGTGTAGAAAAAATCGACGTCGATCTCTTTGTAGCTGCCGTCGAAAGGCAGATAGGCAAAGGCCTGGGCGGTGAAACCTCCTACGGAAGCCTCCAGAACAGGGTTGAAATTCACCTCGCACACTTTCTCGCCACGCCACAGATAAGCGCTTTGTAGGGTGGCAGTACCAGAAACTTTAAAGGGATTTTTGGCCCCCGATACACTGGGAACCAGCAAAATAAATGCTGCGAGGAATGCTTTGAACAGTGTTCTCATAGACTGCAAAGATAGCTAAAACGCTTGAAAGAGACGAAAATTGAAAAAATATTTAAAAAAAATTTGTGGTTTTCAGAAAACTTACTACCTTTGCATCCCGCTTCTGAGGAAGCAACATCACAAAGTTCATTGATAATATTGAAAAGATAAGTACAAGCAAGTACCGAGAACAACGAGAGCGTTGATTCTTTTGAATCAAGAGATGTCAGGATCAGCAAGAGATTATAATATACAAAGAAGAGTTTGATCCTGGCTCAGGATGAACGCTAGCGGCAGGCTTAACACATGCAAGTCGAGGGGCAGCGAGGGTAGCAATACCTGTCGGCGACCGGCGGAAGGGTGCGTAACGCGTGAGCAACTTGCCCGTATCAGGGGGATAAGCGTTGGAAACGACGTCTAATACCCCATAACAACAGACCCCGCATGAGGTTTGTTTGAAAGCTTCGGTGGATACGGATAGGCTCGCGAGACATTAGCTAGTTGGAGTGGTAACGGCACACCAAGGCTACGATGTCTAGGGGTTCTGAGAGGAAGGTCCCCCACATTGGAACTGAGACACGGT
>CAMJBH010000015.1 GCA_946403855.1 uncultured Bacteroidales bacterium | reverse complement strand
GAAGAAGCAGGACGACATGCGCCACGACTTCCAGGCTCGGATGCCGGAGGTGGCGGGCAAGATTAAGTTCTACATCGGCGACGTCCGCAACCGCAGCACGCTGCATTATGCCATGCAAGGCGTTGATTATGTGTTCCATGCGGCAGCGCTGAAGCAGGTACCCAGCTGCGAGTTCTTCCCGATGGAGGCCGTGAAGACCAACGTCATCGGCACGGACAACACGCTGGACGCGGCCATCGAGGCGGGCGTGAAGTGCGTCATCTGCCTCTCGACCGACAAGGCTGCGTATCCCATCAATGCGATGGGCATCACCAAGGCCATCGAGGAGAAAGTGGCCATCGCCAAGAGCCGCTACAGCGGTGCGACCAAGATCTGCTGCACCCGTTACGGCAACGTGATGTGCTCCCGCGGAAGCGTCATCCCTCTGTGGATCGACCAGATCCGCCAGGGCAACCCTATCACGCTGACGGAACCCAAGATGACGCGGTTCATCATGAGCCTCGAAGAGGCTGTGGACCTTGTGCTCTTTGCCTTTGAGAACGGACAGAACGGCGATATTCTCGTGCAGAAGGCTCCAGCCTGCACCATCGGCACCCAGGCCGAGGCGGTGTGCGAGCTCTTCGGCGGCGATAAGTCTCAAATCAAGGTCATCGGCATCCGCCACGGCGAGAAGATGTACGAGACGCTGCTCACCAAGGAGGAGGCAGCCAAAGCCGTGGACATGGGCAACTTCTACCGCGTGCCGGCAGACAACCGCGACCTCAATTACGACAAGTATTTCAAGGAGGGCGACGCCAAGCGTGCCACGATCGACGAGTTTAACTCCGACAACACCTATCGTCTCAACCTAGAAGAGACCAAGGCCAAGATTGCCTCACTGGAATACATCCAGAATGAACTCAACGGCGTGCCGAATATCGTGAAATAATGAAGATACTCGTTACCGGCGCAAAAGGGTTCGTGGGCAAGAACCTGTGCGCACAGTTGAAGAACATACGGGACGGCAAGGCCCGGAATTACGGGCTGGGGGGCAAAGATTCTTCGGCTTCGCCTCAGAATGACAGGGCATTAACAGTCGAAGAAGTCTTTGAGTACGACCTTGACAGCACTCCGGAACAGCTGGATGTGTGGTGCGCCGAATGCGACTTCGTCTTCAACCTTGCCGGCGTCAACAGGCCGCAGAACCAGGAAGAATTCATGGCCGGCAACTTCGGCTTTGCCTCCACGCTCCTGGATACGCTGCGCAAACATGGCAACACCTGCCCTGTGATGCTCTCCAGCAGCCAGCAGGCTAGCCTTACCGGACGCTTCGGCAATTCCGAGTACGGCCGCAGCAAGAAAGCAGGGGAGGACCTGTTCCTGTCCTACGGTGCAGAAACCGGCGCAAAGGTGCTTGTGTACCGTTTCCCGAATCTCTTCGGCAAATGGTGCCGGCCCAACTATAACAGCGCCGTTGCGACATTCTGCAATGCAGTAGCCAACGACCTGCCTTACACGGTGAACGACCCCAGCGTGGAGCTGGAACTGCTGTACATCGACGATCTGGTGGACGAGATGATCGCCTGCTTGCGTGGCGAGGAGCATCGCTGCGAGTTCGACGGGCTGGGTGTGTTCCCGATGAAGGATGGCCGCTACTGCTATGTGCCCACTACCCACAAGGCAACCCTCGGAGAGATTGTGAAACTGCTCGACAGCTTCGCTGCACAGCCCAAGACTCTGATGATTCCGGAGATACCGGCGGGCAGCTTCGCCAAGAAGCTGTATAGCACCTATTTAAGCTATCTTCCCAAGGAGAAGGCAGCCTTCCCGCTCAAGATGAACGTGGACGAGCGGGGGAGCTTCACCGAACTCATCCACACCCATAGCGCCGGACAGGTCAGTATCAACATCTCCAAGCCCGGCATCACCAAGGGACAGCACTGGCACAACACCAAGTTTGAGCAGTTCATCGTGGTCAAGGGTCACGGCCTCATTCAGCAGCGCAGCCTAAATGACCCCGAAGGCAAGATACTCGAATGGGAGGTTGACGGCGACCACATTCAGGCCGTCCACATGCTCCCCGGCTACACGCACAACATCATAAACCTGAGTGAGACAGAGGAACTTGTGACGGTGATGTACTGCAACGAAGTGTTTAATCCCGACAAACCGGACACTTATTCTGAACCGGTAAAATAATTGCTGATATTAGTACGCTATGACAAGCCTTTCAGATAAAGAACGCGCGGCACAGATGGCAGATATGAAGTCGTTCGACGAACAGATGCCCTGCGTCGGAATTTTTTGGTATGATCCTTCTGATCACTCGCTTTTCGGCGTGAGGAAGAAAGAGCTTACGCCGCAGGACGTTGAGGCGGCGGCAGAGAAAGGCGTACCCTTTATCAATTATCCTCATCTGCACAGGCAGGTCTGGGCAAAGGAGTACTTTAAGGCTCAGGTAAAACATCTTGAAACGAAATTCAAAGGTGATTATACCCAGGTCCCGCGCGGCCGGGTGGCCTGGACTATCGACAAGTTCATTGTGTTGGTAGGAAAGTGGGCGGAACCCATTCAGGATGAACTCGAATCCCTTCTGGAGGCGGAGTTCTCTCTGCCGTACTTTGAGTTCGTATATGATGAACACTGGGACCTTGGCCACGGATGGGCAGGCGATATGCCCAGATAACGGCAAACTGCTCGATAACTGTCATTCTGAAGCCTGCCCTGATCTTGCCGAATGGCGAAGCGAAGAATCTAATATTAAACAAGATATGGCACAATTTAAAAATAACGGGAAGCTGAAGCTTCTGATCATCGTGGGCACACGTCCTGAGATTATCCGTCTTGCGGCAGTCATAAACAAGTGCCGTGAGTACTTCGACTGCCTGCTGGCACACACCGGGCAGAACTACGACTATAACCTCAATGGCGTGTTCTTCAAGGACTTGAAGCTCGCCGATCCCGACGTTTATATGGAGGCCGTGGGGGGCGACCTCGGCGAGACGATGGGCAACATCATCGCCAAGAGCTACCAGCTGATGGTGGAGGTGCAGCCCGACGCCGTGCTGGTGCTGGGCGACACGAACAGTTGCCTGAGCGTCATCGGCGCCAAGAGGCTCCACATCCCCATCTTCCACATGGAGGCCGGCAACCGCTGCAAAGATGAGTGCCTGCCCGAAGAGACCAACCGCCGCATAGTGGACATCATTTCCGACGTGAACATGGCCTACAGCGAGCACGCGCGCCGCTATCTTGCCGACTGCGGCCTGCCCAAGGAGCGCACCTATGTGACCGGCAGCCCCATGGCGGAAGTGCTGCACAACAACCTCGCTGAAATCGAGTCCAGCGACATCCACAAGCGCCTGGGTCTGGAGAAAGGGAAGTACATACTGCTCAGCGCCCACCGCGAGGAGAACATCGACACGGAAAAGAACTTCTTGAGTCTTTTCAACGCCATCAACAAAATGGCGGAGAAGTACGATATGCCCATCCTCTACAGCTGCCATCCGCGCAGCCGCAAGCGCTTGGAGCAGTCCGGCTTCCAGCTCGACCGCCGCGTCATCCAGCACGAGCCACTTGGCTTCCACGACTATAACTGCCTGCAGATGAATGCTTTCGCGGTGGTCTCCGACAGCGGCACCCTGCCCGAGGAGTCATCCTTCTTCACCAGCATCGGTCATCCTTTCCCGGCCATCTGCATCCGTACCTCCACCGAGCGCCCCGAAGCAATAGACAAGGGCGACTTCATCATTGCCGGCATCGACGAGAAGAGCCTCCTGCAGGCCGTTGACACAGCTGTGGAGCTTAACAGGGCCGGCCAGCACGGCATCCCCGTGCCCGACTATACAGACGAAAACGTCTCCACTAAAGTCGTCAAGATTATCCAATCCTATACAGGTATCGTAAACAAAATGGTATGGAGAAAATTTTAACTCTTTTTGCATGCTTGGCAGTCCTGGCAGGCTGCAGCAGCAACAACAACACTCAAAGTCAGCAAGAAATGAAAGAAATTCAAGAAGTAGCAGGTCGCAAGAATTTTGGCCCCAACCATGCGCTGATGACCGTCCCTCAGCCCTGTGTGATGATTGCTACATGGGACAAGGACCACAATCCTGACGTGATGATGGCCGCCTGGGCCGGGCAGTACGATTCTAAGCAGATCGTTATCTCCCTTTCTAAACATAAAACAACTGATAATCTGGAACTTACCGGTGCTTTTACCGTTAGCTTCGCAGATGAGCGCACGGTGGCCGAATCTGACTATTTTGGCATCGTGAGCGGCAATCAGGTGCCGGATAAGGTGGCCCGTGCCGGCTTCACCGTGACTCCCAGCCCCAACGTGGATGCACCTATCATCGACGAGTATCCGCTCACACTGGAGTGCAAAGTGCTGAGCTTCGAGGACGGTGTCCTCATTGGCGAAGTGGTGAACATGAGTGCCGATGACAGCATCCTCACCGACGGCAAGGTGGACTTTGCCAAGCTGAAGCCTATCGTCTTCGATGCTGCAGGCGTCTGCTACCGTGCAGTGGGTGACGTCGTAGGCGGTGCCTGGGATGCCGGAAAGGTGTTTACGAAGTAGTGGACAAACGTCATCTTCTTCTTGCCAACTGGATCAAAAGCATCAGGATAGACGAGCAGTAGGAGCTACTGCTGAGTCTGTGACGGCTTAAGGGTCAGCACGATATACTCCGAGCGGGTTCCGATGCGGAACTTTCCGCCCCAGATGCCGAGCCCCGAGGAGACGTAGTAGCGGGTGTTGCCCTTCCGGTGCTCTCCGAAGGCCTTTTCGTACATTGCGTCGGTGAGCCAGTTGCCGGGCCAGATCTGGCCGTGATGCGTGTGGCCGCTGAACTGGAAATCGGCCCCGGCCTCTTCGGCATCCTCAAGGTGGTAGGGCTGATGGTCGAGCAAGACGGTGAACAGGCTGTCGGGCTTAAAGAGCTCCCAAAGTGCTGCTCTGCAGGGATTTGAACGGTCGTCCCGGCCGATTATCCGAATGCCGCACGCCTCTGTGGCGGCGTCTCTAAGGATGGTAATGCCGGCTTTGCCGAGAAAAGCCTCCGCGTCATCTTTGCCGCCTATATATTCGTGGTTCCCAAGACAAGCATATACGGGAGCGTCTATCCTCTGGAAGATGCTCCCGTAGTCTTTTTCTATGACAGGGCGCATGGAGCCGTCAACGATGTCTCCGGCAAAGAGCACAAGGTCCGGGTGCTCGGCATTGATCAAGTCCACCCACCGCTCCAGTTCCTTGCTACGGTTGTGATACCCTGCGTGCAGGTCGCTGGCGAGCACAATAGTGAGCGGCTTGTCCAGCTGTTTGTCCGTTGTGATTTCTATGTCCTCGCGATGCTTGTGGTGGTAGTGGATGCCGCCGTAGGTGAGAAGGCCTACGATAATGCTAAAGACGGTGCATGTACCTGCCAAAGAGTTGATTACGAAGTCTTTAGGTATAAGGTGCACGAGCCTGCCAAGGTCGATGGCCAGAAAGAGCATCAGGGCGTAGATGAAGAAAATCATCCACGAGGTGCCTATTTCGTAGGTGGCGGCGGCAAGCGTGAACGGCATTTTGTCGCCCAGCATGAAATGCGGGAAAATGACAAGGAAGCACAGCACATACAGCGCCGTCACAGCAGTTTTGGCCCAGTGCGGAAGCGGCAGTATATGCCATATCCTGTAAGCCGTGTAGGCGATGGCTGCCGACAGCAGGATGAGCATCAGAATCCCTGTGAGAGCGAAGGTCGATTTCATGGGAGCTAAGGGTTAAATTACGGTGAACTCCCTGCCGCTTAGGTACTTATCCAGCAGGTCACGGGTGGCGAGGCGCACGAAGCAGGTGGGGGTGCCGTCGGTGCAGGCGAATTCGGGGGCCTCGGCAACTGCCCGGTCAATCACCAGTTTTACGCCCTCTGACGCAGGCCATACGCTGCTGAGGATGGTGGTGGCGCCGGGCTCCACTCCGGTGAGTTCCAGGAGCTTGCCTGCGGAGGCGAAGGATACGCGGGCTATTCCGAGGGCAGTGCAGAAGTCGCGCGTGACAAAGGGTTTGCCAGCCGGCATGACATACAGGTAGAACGAAGTCTGCTGCCGGTTGCAGAGGAAGACGGTCTTGACGATGTCCACTCCGATGCGCTCGCTGATACGGGCGCAGTCTTCCATGGTGATGCCGGGGTCGGTGTCCACCCTTGAGAAGGGAATCCCCAGGCGGTCAAATGCTTCATAGACAAGCTTCTGCAGGGCCGTGGAAGTGCTTTCCGGAGCTGTGCTCACGGGTTCGCTGACATAGAATGGCCTGCCGAAGAGGAGGGTGCGGAGCTCGGTGACGCTGCCGGCAAGGCTCCAGCTTTCGGAAGGCTCCATGGTGCGGTAGCCCCAGCCCACGGCGATGGCTCCGATGCCGCCGTTGGCAGCGGTGAGCATGTCGGTGCGGGAGTCGCCCACCATCACCGCGTCTTCCCGTGACAGACCCGAGGCGCGCAGCACTTCGCCCACAATCTCCGGATCCGGCTTCAGGGGGAAGCCTTCGCGGTTGCCGAGGATGGCGACGAAGGGAATGCCGGGGAAAAATTCCCCGACTAGCTTCTCCGTGCCTGCCTGGAATTTATTGGAAGCCACTGCCATACGCACTCCGGCGGCGTCAAGGTCACGCACCAGCTCCTGCATTCCGGGGTAGGGGTGGGTGTGGACGTCGATGTGCGCAGTGTAGAACTCTTTAAAGTCAGCCAGGGCGGCGTCGGTCAGGGCGTCGTCCGGTCCGTCAGACGCAGTTGCTGCAAGCGACTTCTCAAGGGCCTGCCGCACCAGGTTGCGTACGCCGTGGCCCACCATGCCGCGGTACTCTTGCAGGCTGTGCAGGGGGAGGCCACGGACCGACAGTGCGTGGTTTACCGCCGCTGCCAGGTCTTCCAGGGTGTCCAGCAGCGTGCCGTCAAGGTCGAAAATGACGAGTTTGTATGGGGTTGTCATGGATGAATTTCTTTTTGGAATGCAAAGTAAAGGAGGCTATGCTGATGCTCGACGCCCGCTAGGCTTCAAGTATCTGCTTGGCGGCGTTCTTGGTATCTACCTTCTCGATGATGCGCTCCAGGATGCCGTCTTCGGAGAAGATGAATGTGCGCCTGAGGGTGCCCAGGACCGTTTTTCCGTACATTTTCTTTTCGCCGATGGCTCCGAAGGCCTCGTGCATTTCACGGCTGCTGTCCGAGAGCAGGCGGAAGGGGAGTCCGTGCTTTGCCCGGAAGCCGGTGTGGGACGCTGCGCTGTCTTTGCTTACCCCCACCACATTGTAGCCGGCGGCTATCAGGGCGTCGTAGTTGTCGCGTATCGAGCAGGCCTCCGCAGTGCATCCGGAAGTATTGTCCTTGGGGTAGAAATAGATCACGGTCTTTTTCCCTTTGCCGATGAAATCCTCTGATTTGACGGTGTTCCCGTCCTGATCCAGCACCTCGAAAGAGGGCATCTTATCTCCAACTTTAAGCATAATCACACTGTTTCCCCAAAATTAGATATTTTTAGCTGAATGTACAAATAGGGTACGTTTCATTTGCTTTGTATAAACAACTGCTTATATTTGTAAACAGTCATTGAAGACCTAACTATAAACTAGAAAACGAAAAGAGATGAGAAAGTGTTATTTGGTGACCACTGAGCATCTGGAAGATGGCTTGTGGTTCAGAGAGGATGAGGATTTCGTGACCAGGTGATATTGAATGCCATTCCGGATCTGCTGCAGAGCCTGTTTCAGAAACCGAAATTCGGTGAGCTCTCCACTTCGGAGAAGGCCGAGGCCCTTCGGCAGATACGTTTCCGCTTCAGTGCCGGCGTCCACCAGTCCGCCCGGGTATGCGGTATTTCCTATGCAGACGCCGCCCGTCTTCTGGACACGGCATAGGTAGAGTGACGATACCCTGCTATTTGTCTGGACCGGTATGAGCAAAAATGGCCTTTTTTGATTATACCCGGCATAATGTTGGACCGGTATGCACACCAGGCACCAGCGCCAGCGCGCCAGGAGCAATGCCCTCGGCAGCAAGGCGGTGACAATGACTATAACACGCCATAGATATAGAATTTCTGATACAAATTTTGTAAATTTGCAGATTTGAATAGTCAAATTGTTGGAATATGGATAGTTTTGTAGAAAAGTATCTGGAGAGCTTTGCCGCCGAGCTTAAGTCTCGCAATCCCGGTGAGCCGGAATTTCATCAGGCGGTTATGGAAGTTGCCGGCAGCGTGGCGCCGTATCTGGTGCAGGATCCCTACATGATGAATCAGAAGGTGCTGGAACGCATGGTTGAGCCTGAGCGGGTTATCATATTCCGCGTCCCCTGGATGGATGATACAGGAACCGTGCATATCAACAGAGGCTTCCGGGTGCAGATGAACAGCGCCATCGGCCCTTATAAGGGCGGAATCCGTTTCCATCCCAGCGTGAATTTGAGTATCATGAAGTTCCTTGCCTTTGAGCAGACATTCAAGAACGCCCTGACGACCCTTCCTATGGGAGGCGCAAAAGGCGGCAGCGACTTCGACCCCAAGGGCAAGTCCGACGCCGAGGTAATGCGTTTCTGCCAGAGCTTTATGACTGAACTTCAGCGTCATATAGGGCAGGATACAGACGTCCCTGCAGGAGATATCGGAGTCGGCGGACGCGAGATTGGCTATATGTTCGGACAATACAAGCGCCTGCGCGACGAGTTTACCGGAACCCTCACCGGAAAGGGCCTTGGCTGGGGCGGATCGCTTCTGCGTCCTGAGGCCACGGGCTACGGACTCTGCTACTTCGCAGAAGAAATGCTCTCCACCCGGGGCGAGTCTTTCAAAGGCCGTACGGTGCTCGTGTCTGGTTCGGGCAATGTGGCCCAATATGCGGCACAGAAGGCCATGAGGCTTGGAGCCAAAGTGGTGACCCTCAGCGACTCCAGCGGCTTCATCTACGATCCCGACGGGCTCGACGAAGACAAGATGGCCTATGTGTTCAAGCTGAAAAATATCTATCGCGGACGCATCAAGGAATATGCAGCCCAGTACCCTACAGCCCAATATTTCCCGGGCCAGAGGCCTTGGGGCATCCCTTGCGACATCGCTCTGCCTTGCGCCACTCAGAACGAGATTGAGGAAGACGATGCAAAGAAGCTCCTCGAAGGCGGATGCTTCTGCGTAGCGGAAGGCGCCAACATGCCGTCCACCCCCGGAGCCATTAAGCTCTTTACAGACGCACGTATCCTCTATTCTCCCGGCAAGGCATCCAATGCCGGCGGCGTGGCTACTTCGGGTCTGGAGATGAGCCAAAACTCTATCCGTCAGCACTGGACAAAGGAAGAAGTGGACGCCCAGCTTCACCGCATCATGCATGACATTCATGCGGCCTGCGTCAAGTACGGAACCGCCGAAGACGGTTTCGTTAATTATGTCAAAGGAGCCAACCTGGCAGGATTCATAAAGGTTGCCGGAGCCATGCTCGATCAAGGACTTGTTTAGAAATGCCGAATCTGTCTGAAAACGTAACCCGTCTGTCTCCGTCGGCGACATTTGAAATGGCCGCACGGAGCGCAGCACTCTCCGCCAGCGGAATCGATGTTGTGAATCTGTCGGTGGGGGAGCCGGATTTCAATACCCCCGACCACATCAAGGAAGCAGCCCGCAAAGCCATAGAAGAGAACTACTCAAAGTATTCTCCTGTAGTTGGTTATGCCAGCCTGCGCGAAGCGGTATGTGCCAAGCTCCTGCGCGAGAACGGACTCGTTTACGAACCTTCGGAGATTTTGATTTCGGGCGGCGCTAAGCAGAGCGTCTGCAACGCAGTGATGTCCTTGGCCGGTCCTGGCGACGAGGTCATCATCCCTGCGCCATACTGGGTGAGCTATCCGCAGATGGTAAATCTGGCCGGAGGCACACCGGTGTTCATCCCCACGTCAATTGCCGGCGGCTTCAGAATCACCCCTGAGTCCCTTGAAGCGGCGATTACCCCCAAAACCAAGCTTCTCATACTTTGCTCTCCCTGCAACCCCACGGGGGCAGTTTATTCCAAGCAGGAGCTTGAAGCGCTGGCTCAGGTGGTGCTCAGGCACGAGGGCCTGTATGTGCTTTCAGATGAGATTTACGAACACATCTGCTATGTGGATGGCCCCTTCTCGATAGCTGCGTGCCCCGGCATGCGTGAGCGGACCATCGTGGTGAACGGTGTGTCCAAGGCTTATGCCATGACTGGCTGGAGGATAGGCTTCATGGCGGCGCCGCGTTGGATCGTTTCGGCCTGCGGCCTGCTCCAGGGACAATATACCAGCGGCCCCTGCTCGGTGAGCCAGAAGGCGGCCGAAGCTGCATGGAACGGCCCTCAGGAGTGCGTCGAAAGCATGCGCGAGAGCTTCCGCAGAAGGCGCAACCTCATGGTCAGGCTGCTGCGCGGCATCCCGGGGCTAGTAGTCAACGAGCCGGAAGGAGCTTTCTATATTTTTCCGGACTGCTCGTCGTACAGCGCCAAGGTGCCCGATCTTGCCATGTATCTGCTCGAACAGGCCCATGTGGCGACGGTAAACGGAAGAGCCTTCGGCGCTCCTGGCCACCTGCGCCTTTCTTATGCTACGTCGGAAGACAGGATCGAAGAGGCTGCCGGACGCATAAAGTCTGCGTTGAAGTTACTCTGAGCTTAGTTCCAGCAGGGCTAGCGTGCCGTCCATGGCAGAAGCCAGGATGCAGGTGCGGCCGCGTTCTGTCCACACTTCCAGCGGATTGATAAGGGCCACGGACAGCTTGTGGACCCATTGCACGGACCCGTCTTGCAGCGACAGTGCGAACAGATTCCCTTTGTCGGTAGGAGTGAGTACCTGGCCTTGAATTTCGGTCAGAAACGTGGGACCGATCTCGTAGTGCGTGCCGTTGGTGACGCGCCATAACTGACCTGACTCTGGCAGGGTCCCGCTTTCCGGAACGCTGACGTCCGCCCTGAATGCGAAAGAGCTGTTGAACATGGTCTTGGCCAGCACGGTGCTGCCGTCGGCCGACAGGCCAATTGCTTCGCGCCCTCCGTCCACGGTGAAGAGTTCCTTGCCCGTGGCTGCGTCGAGGGCGTATATTTTGCGGTCGGGATTGGCGAAGAAGATGCGTCCGGCAGCCTTCACGGGCCAGCATGCGGCAGGGGAGTACATGCGCGAGGACTTGCTGCAGCGCCATGTCCACTGGAGGGCTCCGGTGCGTGTGTCGAGCGACCACAGCTTTCCTGCCCAGCTGCCGAAGACCACCTGGTCGGCATCGACATAGGGCCGGCACTCCACGAACCCTTCCACCGACTCGAACTGCCAGACGCGCGCACCGTTCCTAAGGTTCAACGCCCGGAACACTCCGTCCGAGGCCCCTATGAACACCACCCCGTTCAGTATGGCCGGTGAGCCAAGCACCGACTTGCCGGCGCTCGCGCGCCAGCGAATGCGCCCGTTGCGCGCATTGAGGGCATAAATGCCCCCGTCGGTGCATCCGAACACCAGAGTATTGCCGCAGACAGCCGGAGTGGAGAATATCTTGCCGGGAAAGTCCTTGGACCACAGGCGCTTGCCGTCACGCACGCGGATGCAGCGCACGCTGCCCGTTGCGGTTGCATACCACGCCCGGCCGCCCTTGCGTGCGAAGCCCGAAGCTATATTGCTGTCTTCCTGCATTTTCCACCGCTCCTTCACCTGCGGGTAGAGATCGTTTACCTCGTAACGCAGCCAGGGATAAGAAGCCGGCAGGCCGTGGCTGTCATAGCTCACCGTGTCCACTACCGGAGGCAGCTGCGCTGCGTACCACGGCAGGTCTTCGGCTTTTCCGTCGGGGTGCAGGCGTCTCTCGCTCACGCTCACCCTGTCGGGCCACAGGCGGAAGATGTTGTAGCCGGTGCAGCCCTGGCGGTCGGCAAGCGACGAACGGCCGAGCACGGCCGGGATGCCGTCGTAGTTCAGCACTGTGTTGCGGTGCCAGTGACCCCCGATTTCGAACCGCACTCCGGCCTTCTTGAGGACCCTTGTGACGTCGAAGTAATTCAAGACGGAAGTGTCTTGCGGATAATGGTTTATGAATATGCTTGGGACCCCTTCTTCGAGCCCCTGGAGCCATTCCATGCTTTCTCTCGGAAGCAGGGCCGGGGCCATGCGCATGTCCGGACCGCAGTTGCATCCAAGGAACCTCCAGCCCCCGGCTTCGAACTCGAAATGCTCGTAGCCGAAAACGTTCTTGAAGGTATTGCATCCGCTCTCGGACCATTTGGCGTCATGGTTGCCGGCAACAACATACCATGGCTTGCCTATCGAGTCCAGAAGGCTCTTGGCGGCGCGAATCTCTTCGTCGGTGCCAAAGTCGGTAATGTCGCCTCCCAGTATCACGAAATCGAGGCTGTCCTGGGCGTTGATGTCTTTTATGCAGTGCCTGAGGTCGGCGAAGGAGTGCGAACCCAGGGCGAGATGAGTGTCGGTGATGAATGCGAAGCGCACCGGATTCAGGAGCGCAAGATACAGCAGGAGAGTAAGCATACGCAAATATACAAGATTTTTATGTAATTTTGCGACATGAAAAATTACCGCAAGTTACTTGTGCTGCTTATGCTTGCCGTTCCGGCATTGCTTCACGCCCAGAGCGGGCCTCAGCTATACAATATGGGATTTGACGAATGGAACAAGTCAGGTGGCGTCTGGCGTATCTACTCCAAAGATGCTCCTGCTTCTAAGCGGATTTGGGATTCGGCTAATCCCGGCATGGGTAAATTCGGAATCAACAGCAGTACTCCGGACTATGAGCATGTGGCTGTGAAGGGTGAGGGCAAGGCCGCGGTCCGTATCGAGAGCAAGAAGGTTCCCTTCGCTTTCGTGGCCGGCAATGTGTTTACCGGCCGCTACATACGTCTGGTAGATCTGGCCGGCGTGGAAACCGAACTCGGTGCAAAGTTCACTGCCCGTCCCAAGTCGCTCAAAGGCTATTATCATTATTCCCCGCGCAAGATCAACTACACCGAGGAGCCTTACGACGACATGAAAGGCAAGACCGATGAGGGCCTGATAGAGATTCTGCTTATGGACTGGGAGAAGCCCCGTCATCAGATAAGCCATATCGACGGCTTCATCAACTCCGACACCGACCCCCACATCATAGGAAGGGCGCAGCTGATTATAAAGCGCGGAACTACCGGGTATGTGCCCTTCGAGGTGCCTTTCGTGTACCGCAACGGCAAGACGCCCCGGTATGTGTCGGTGGCCATAACGAGCAGTCGTTTAGGACCTTACAATACAGGGGCGTCTGGCAGTGTGCTGTATGTCGATGAACTGGAGTTCACGTATTAGAACGAGAACTTGTAGGCCACGCCGATGATTCCGTTCAGACTTTGGTCCCAGGTGAGGGATTTGAGGTAGGTGTAGCTTTTATCGACATCTATATTCTTGTCGTAGCAATAGTCCAGCATGGCGTAGAAGTCGATGGATGAGTGCTTGGAGACGGACCATTCCAGACCCAGCGCTCCTCTGAGCCTGTTGATGTATGCGTCGTTGTAGCCTCCGAAGCTATAGTTAGAGTAGGCCTGGCTGCTGGTGCTCCAAGTGGCACTGCACGAAGGGTCGTTGAAGATATTCCTGACTTCAAAATAGGCGTAAGGCTCGATTCTGGAGAAACCCTTGTATTGAACTTTTGCCCTGGACTTGAGCATCAACGGATTGCGTACTTCCTGGCAGTAGTTCATGCTTTCGGTCTTGTGCGTAAAGCGCAGCTGCTCCTTGAGCGAGAAACGCCAGTCTCCCGTTTTCCATCCCAAAGTAACGTCGGCGCTGAGGCGGTGGCGGGGCGTCCATCCGTTCGCTCCGCGGTTGTGGTACATGAAGGTGTAGGACACGCCTGTTTTGAGCCATTTGTTCACTTTATAGCTGAGGCCCAGTTCTGCCTGGTGCCTGTCGATGCTGCCCAGGTTGTCTTCGGTCCTGAGCTCATATCCGGCGCTCAGGTGCAGTCCTTTGGCGATTTTCCAGTCGGCCTCCAGGGATGTGCGGGTGCGAAGTTCGCTGGTGAGGTCGTTCGTGGTTCCCTGCGCCGAAGCGGCAGGGGAGAATGCCGCCAGTGCAAGCGCGGCTGCTGTCAAGTAGATGAGGCGTTTCATGCTGTGTAGTCTTTAGCTCGGGTGATTTCTCCGATCGTGGCCGTTTCGCCGTTAACCGGATTGTAGTAAATCTTGATGAAGGCGGCGTCGCGCAGGAAATCGACATGTCCCACTTCGAGTTTGTCGATGCTAACGCCCACGCGCTTTTCGAGGTCTGCCTTGAGTTCTACGCGCCTTTCGGGCACAATGAGGTCGATGCGGTCGTAGAGGATGAGCCTGGTGGCCGTCTGGTGCTTTTTGCCGCTCTCGAGGATGCCGACGAGGGCAACTGCGAGCAAGTTGGATACTGTCAGCACCGCCAGGTGGCCCGTGGCTAGTTCATAGTGGGGAGTCGTGCCGGTGAGACCGACAATCTTGTACAGAGGAGACAGGCCGTTTACTGCAGCCACGGCGATGATGATGAAAAGGTAGGTCATCTCCCTGATGGGCACCGTCTCCGTGCGATAGCGGATGACTCCGAAAATGGCGAACAGACCAAGGGTCAGGCCCACTCCCACCTCGGCGTTGCCCATCATGAACAACAGCAGCAGCATGGCGGAAGAGAACACCATGAAGGTGAAGTAGTAGTCGCGCCTCTGGCTCTTGGGATAGTAGAAGAACCGTACCAGAACCCAGCAAACCAAGAGGTTGAGAAAAAAGCGGATGCCAAGCTCGGTGAGGCTCTGCGACGTGGTCATCATGGCGTCGGTGATGGTCTGTACGCCGATGAGGTTGTCGTCGGCAAGGTCGATCGCGGAAGGAATGTCGTTCTGAATCATATTAATTTATTGTTTATTTGTTTTTCTATCTTTCGTATCTTTATCTTGAATCGGTTGGACTTTATGTCTTTGTCGGTCAGCGTGATGCCCATGCAGTACTTGCTCACTTTGATGGGCTTTATCCTGTACTTCAGGAAGATACGCTTCATCTCGCTGTCGGCGTGTCCGTCTTGCTTGAGCTCTATGATGACTCCGTTGCGCAGGCTGGACTCGGAACCGTTGCGCGGGTTGTTGAAGCACAGGCAGCTGTCTATCGTCAGCCTCTCCGTCATGGCCGGATTGACCAGGGTGATGCGCTTGAATATGGTCTCGAGCGAAGGGGTCAGCTCCGTGGCGGTGTAATTCGATTTTGCCTTAAGGAACTCGCTGGCTTCAAGGTCGGCCGCGAAGGCTTTGAATTCTTGCTGCGGGATCTGGATGCGCTTCTTCTTGGTGCGCCCGTGGTTGTTCTTGCGCTTTATTTCAAGGAACGATATGCCTGAGTTCAGATATATGCGGGTGCGCACTTTCTGCCTTGTGAGCCTCCGGTTGTGGTGATCCAGGAACATGTTGCGGGCCGGGGTGTCGAAGTACATGGTGTCGTAGGCTGCGATCATTGAACCTTCGGTCACAAGCGCCCTGTATCCGGCCCGGGCTGCGTCGCGCAGCACCGGCAGCAGGGTGGCCTCGTCGGTGAGATACTTGCTGTCTATTCGGTTCATCAGCTTAACGGAATCCATTTCCTCCAGCGTCACCGGGGCGAACGCCCGGAGTTCCGGCACCGGACTTATGTGCTTAGTCTCAAGCATCTTCGGTGATGTATTCGTACACTTTGACGGTAAGCAACTTGCCCTTGGCATCGTAGGTGTACTGGGTTTTCTTGCGCCCGAATTCGTTGTACTGGAATTTCTTGATGTTGTTCAGACGGTTGTGCTCGTCGTAGATCAGCTCGCGGGATACCTTGCCGTCGGTGCCATATTCGTAGCGCTTGCGCCATTTCTGGCGGCTGCCGGTGTACTCAATCTCTTCGACCTTCTTGCCGTCGGGATTGTAAGTAGTTATGTGGTCGAGCACTCGGTTGTTGGTCCGGGCATCTGTGTTCCACTCTTTGATGACCAGGTTCTTTTTGTTTATCTTGGGCTGCTCTTCCTGGGCCCGGAGCAGCGGCACGGCCAGCAGCAGCGCCGCCGCAAGGGTGAGTATCTTTTTCATATTGCGAGTCATTATCGTCTGTTGGAAGAATTGTATGTGCCTATGGAAGCGTCCTTGCCGCCGCTCACCGAAGATGTGGCTCCGTTGCCGTCCCAGATGGTTTCTCCGCTCACGGTGACTCCGCTCTTGACGTTGGGCTCCTTGCCGTTGCAATAGACTACCATGTTGCTTCCCGAAGAGGGGGCCTTGAATGCGAATGCCAGGTTTCCGGATGCGTCGTACAAAGCGTTCCAGCCGCTCTTGGTCCATCCGCTGCAGCTGTAGGCCGTGCCGGTGATGCTGCTGCCGGATTCTATGCCTCCTATCGCCACCAGCGAGCCGCTCTGGAGGTAGAGTTTCTTGCCGCCCTCGGTGTTGGCGTCAACGGCCACTTCGGCTCCGCCGGCGGTGCAGACTGCAAATACGCTGGCACCTTTGATGTACAGGTTGCCGTTGGCGTCGATGGCGTCGTTGCCGTTGGAAATGCCGTACACGTAGCCTCCGGTTAGGTTCATGTCACCTGCAGAGTTTATGGCGTCGTCTGACTTGGAGTAGGCGTAGAGGCTGCCGCCGCTGACAGTCAGCTTGCCCTTGGATTCTATTGCCTCGTGGCTTGCCGCGGTGACGTTTATGGAACCGCCGCTGATGGTTATGTTGCCGTCGAATTTAATGCCTTTGGCAGATTTGAGGTTGCTGCTTTCGCCGCCGGGCCTGCCGCCACCGCCTCCCATGCCGCTGCCGGGACCCCATGCCGTGGCTTCAGCCCTGGTGCCGCCGGACGAAGACAGATTGGCTCCAGTGACGCTCACGCTCACGCTGCCGCCTTTGAACAGGGCGTCTGTGTCGCCGCTGATGCCTTTGCCGCCCTGGCCGGAGTTGGCTATAGTAAGTACGCCTCCGGTGATGCAGAAGGTAGAGTCTGCCTTGACTCCGGCAGATCCGGTGTAGTCGCTGTCTTCGTAAACGGTGCCGCCGCTGACGTTGATGTCGATGGTGCCGCCGTTGATGGTCACCGTGCCGTCGGAAGTGAGGCCTTTCTTGCCCGCTGCGCTGGTCTTGGCGCTGATGGTGCCGTCGTCTATGACAATGGCGTCCTTGCCCCTGAGAGCGTGTCCGGCCGTGGAGCTGACGCTTACGGTCTGGCTGCCCATGAAGCGCAGGTAGTCGTCGGAAGTGATTCCGGCCTTGCCTGTGGCGGTGACGGTGAGTGAACCGCTGCCGCTGAACACCAGCTGACCTTCGCTGAAGAATGCCGCCTTGCAGTCTTCGGCGCTTACGGCATTTTTATAGTCGCCGCTCGAAGAAAGCTCGCCGTCGGCCAGTTTGCTGCTGCCCTGGAGCACCACGAAAGTGCGTTTTTTGCTCTGGTTGTTGATGGCGGCTCCGCTTTTGCTGCTGAGGTCAAGTCCCTGAAGCACAAGGGCTTGTTTGCGCGAGCTGTAGAGCTTGAAGGAACCGTCGGAGCAAGTTCCCGAAAGTTCATAACGTATAACTTCGAGGGTGTCGGTGTTGTTGACGGTAACATTGTCGCCGCTCACGCTCACGATGCCGTTCTCGTCGCCGCTCACGTTGACGGAGCTGCCCGACCAGTCTATGCTGATGGTGCGGTCGAAATCGACCGAGGCAATGTCGTCGTCGCTGCCGTACTCTTCCTCGGGGTCGTCGTTATCGATATAAGATGTGTCCACGGGGTCGTCTGTGGAGATGATGCTGTCCTTGGAGCATCCTGCGGACAGTATCGCCGCTGCTGCCAATAGTAAAAGTACACGTTTCATAGCACAAATTCTTTATGCCGAAGTTAAGCAAGATTTTGGCCATAAAAGAAAAGTTTCAGCGAACGCCCCTTTTTTTTCAGCGAAGCCGTAACTGCTTTAATTGTGAATGATTAAATTTGCAGATATGAAAGAAAACCGGCTGTATTTGATAATCTGGGGAGCGGCTCTGGCGTTTTTTGCCTTGCGCATTGTGGTGGAGTGTATCTACCACGGTGAAGGCGCGATAGATTTCGCAGCAATCCTTGAGTCCTGGCTGCGCTTGGTGCCTTTTATCCTTCTTTTTGCCGTGCATAATTACCTTGTGGCTCCGCTGTTCGTGGAAAAGAAACAGACGGCGCTATATGTGGTTCTGACGCTCTTGCTTTTGGCGGCTTTCATTGCCTGGATAGTGCTGTGGGAAGAGCGTCCGGAGCATTCTCTTATGCCTCCGGTGCCTGAGCCATGGGATCCTGACATGGACTTGGGCCAAATGCAGCCGCGGATGGGATCCCGCCCTATGCACCCGGCTTCGCTGAAAGCGCTGATGGGCATTTTGATGGTAGGCGGGAACCTCGGCATTAAAATATACTTCCGAGATGAGTTCCAGAAGCAGGAACTGCAGCGCCTGGAGAGGGAAAACCTGAAGTATCAGTTGGAGTATCTGCGCTATCAGATTAACCCTCACTTCTTTATGAATACGCTCAACAATATCCACGCCCTTGTGGACTTCGATCCCGAAAAGGCCAAGGAAAGTATTGTTGAGCTGTCAAAGCTCATGAGGCATGTGCTGTACGATTCCGACAAGCCCACCATTCCGCTGTCCCAGGAACTGGATTATCTGGCCAACTACGTGTCTCTTATGCGCCTGAGGTATCCGGAGCATGTGAATATAGAATTTTCGGCTCCTGCGCAGGCAGACGACGCGGAGGTGCCTCCTTTGTCGTTCGCATCTTTTGTGGAAAATGCCTTCAAGCATGGACTCAATGGCGGAAAAGACAGTTTTATACGAATAGGAGTCGCGCTGGAGAACGGTAAAATCATTTTTAAATGCATCAACAGCCGCCCGTCCGCTCCCGCAACGGCCGGAGGAGGCGTGGGTATGAAGAATGCCAGGCAGCGTTTCGACCTGCTTTATGGTGACGCATATACATTACATATAGATGAGTCGGCGGACGTGTATGCAGTGGTGCTTGTCCTGCCTTGTAAACCTGTCAAGATATGATAAAAGTTTTGGCTGTTGACGATGAACCTCTGGCCCTCAAGCAGATGGAGTCATATATCTCCAAAGTTCCTTATCTGGAGCTGGTAGGTGCGTGCCTGAATGCGCTGGAAGCGCGTTCCCTGCTCGAAGAGAAGGTGGTGGATGCCATGTTTCTGGACATCAACATGCCCGACCTTTCAGGCCTGGAATTCGTGCGCTCGCTGGATAACCCGCCCCTGGTCGTGTTCACCACGGCGTATTCAGAATATGCCATCGAAGGCTTTAAGGTTGAGGCCGTGGACTATTTGCTCAAGCCCTTCGGCTTCGGGGATTTTCTGGCGGCCTCGGAAAGGCTGAAGTCGCGTCTGGAATTGATGCACGACAAGGCTCCGGCAGTGTTCGGCGCAGTCCCTGAAGAGGATTCTTTCTTCTTTCGTACCGATTACAAGACGGTCAGGGTCAAGCTGCAGGACATACGCTATGTGGAGAGCATGAGCGAGTACGTGAAGGTCTATCTGGACACTCAGGAAGCGCCTCTCATTGTGCTTCTGAGCTTGAAGTATCTCATAGAGAAGCTCCCCGCGGAGCGCTTTATGCGTATTCACCGTTCGTACATAATCCCCCTGGGCCGTATCAAGGAGGTAGGCAAGGCGGAACTGACGCTGGACGACGGTACGAGGCTTCCGGTGGGCGAAAATTACCGCCAGGAGCTTAAAGACTATCTGGCCGGTCACAGTATAGGCTGATGCGGTTGGGATTCTTACGCGAAATTGTTATATTTGTGAATTAATAAACTTATTTGACATGAAGTATATTTGCACTGTTTGCGGCCATGTGTATGACGAGGCCGTTGAGGGAGTACCTTTTGAGCAGCTCCCCGAAGATTGGGTGTGCCCCCTTTGCGGAGTAGGCAAGGAATTGTTCGAACCCGATGAATGATTTGGAACAGGCCAGGCTGGAGATAGGCAGCGTAGATAAGGAGATTGCCTCGCTCTTCGAAAAGAGGATGCGTCTGGCCGGCAGAATTTTAGATTACAAAAAAGGCAACGGGCTGCCCATTCTGGACGCAGCCCAGGAGGCGCGCGTAATAGCCAACAACATAGGCTATATCTCCGACCCCGCCATACAGGAGTACTATGTGCTCTTCTTGAGGGACTTGATGAAGATTTCCAAGCTCTATCAGGGCCGTTTGATGGACGGGATGAAAATCGCTTATTGCGGAGTGCCGGGAGCCTTTGCCCATATAGCGGCAAGGCACGCCTTCCCGCAGGCCGAGATTAAGTCCTATCCCGATTTCGAGAGTGCCTACAAGGCCTGTGAGACAGGGGAGGCGGACACCGCTATCTTGCCTGTAGAGAACAGCTTTGCCGGCGATGTGGGCGGTGTCATGGACCTGACGTTCAGCGGCAGCCTGTACATCAACCTGATGCTGGAAATGGACGTGTCCCAGAACCTTCTGGCCCTTCCGGGGGTGAGCGCAAGCCAGATACGTACAGTCATCAGCCATCCGCAGGCCCTGGCCCAATGCGCCAAGTTCATCAGCGCCCGCGGCTTCGAGGTGAGGGAGTGCTCCAACACCGCCGAAGCTGCCAAGTTCGTGGCGGAATCGGGAGACAGTTCCCTTGCTGCCATCGCGTCCAGGGATACGGCTCAGATGTACGGCCTCGAGATCCTCGAGTCCAACATCAACTCTTCCATCATGAATACCACCCGCTTCGGAGTGTTCTCGAGGGCTTTGAACAAGGCTTCTCTTCCTCGGACCTCCGGCGAGCATTTCGTGCTTGTGTTCACTGTCCGCAACGAGGCCGGCGCCCTTGCCAAAATCTTGAATATCATTGGTTCGCACGGATTCAACATGAGCAGCCTCCACAGCCGCCCGGTTGCCGGTCCGCTATGGAACCATTATTTCTTTGCCGAACTTGAGGGCTGCGTGGGCACCGACAACGGCCAAGACTTGCTCCGCCAGTTGAGCACGGTGTGTGACCGGCTTCGTATGGTGGGTTCTTATCACAGCCTGAAAGTATAGTCTTATGACTCTCCGCTTCGATTCATCAGGTGTTCGCTACGACATCTCCGTGGGCAGCGGTTTGCTTTCCCAGGCCGGGCGTTTGTTCGACCTGGAGCGCAAAGTGTTGGTAATAACCGATGAAGGCGTGCCCGAAGAGTATGCTGCCACCGTGCTGCGCCAGTGCCGGGAGCCTTATCTGCTGGTGCTGCCGCAGGGTGAAGGGTCGAAGAGTATAGCGACGCTGGAGAGAATATTCGACGAGCTTCTCCGGGCAGGATTTACCCGGAAAGATGCAATAGTGGCTGTGGGCGGGGGAGTCGTAGGCGATGTGTCGGGCTTTGCGGCGGCTTGCTGGCAGCGCGGCATAGATTACTACAACGTGCCCACGACGCTGCTTTCGCAGGTGGACTCTTCCGTGGGCGGTAAAACTGCGGTTAATTTCCACGGTATCAAGAATATAGTCGGTGCTTTCCACCATCCTTCGGGAGTGATTGCCGATACCTCCGTGCTGGAGACTTTGAGCCCGCGGCTGTTTGCCGAGGGCATGGCGGAAGTGATAAAGATGGCGGCGACTCTGGACGCATCTCTGTTCGAGCTGCTTGAATCGACCGACGATGTTCATCCGCTGCTGCCAGAGGTCATCTACAGGGCGCTCAAGCTTAAGCTCGATGTGGTGGCGCAGGATCCTTCGGAGAAGGGGCTTCGTGCCGTGCTCAATTTCGGCCACACCATCGGCCATGCCGTCGAAGCTGCAGGCGCCCTTAGGCCGGAGGAGGGCCATGGCGTCGCTTCGCGACCCCTCCCTGAAGGGCCCCTCCCTCTTACGGAGCCGAGGGTGGCTACGTCCATGGCCCCCCTCCGGCCTAAGGGCGCCGGGTACTTTCACGGCGAGGGAGTGGCCATTGGAATGACCTATACGTCGGAAGGTGAAGCCAGAGAGCGGATAGAGAAACTTTTGCTGAAATACGGACTCCCCGTTTCCGATCCCTTCGACCCCCAGGACCTCATGCGCCTTGCCCTGAAGGACAAAAAGCGCGGCGAAGCTGGCACCAAAATAGTGTGGGTAGATGCGATCGGCTCCTATTCGTTCCGTAATCTTGATGATACACAGCTCTTTACACTCATAAACAACCGCAAAAATGAAAAATAGCATAGGTACCAGCGTCATTCTTACCCTTGCCGGAGAATCCCACGGCGCCATGCTTTGCGCCATACTCGACGGCATGGCCCCCGGCATCCCTGTCGATGAAGCATTCATCGCATCGCAACTGTCGCTCCGCCGTCCGGGAGGTCCTGCGGATACGGCAAGACGTGAACAAGACCGCTTCAGCATCGTGAGCGGGGTGGCCGGAGGAGTCACGACAGGAGCCCCCATCACCATTCTGATACCGAACGAAGATGTCCGGAGCGCCGATTATGAGGCCATGGCAAGCATCCCCCGTCCGTCCCATGCCGATTACGCAGCGCATGTCAAGTACGGCGGATTTGAAGATCCTCGGGGCGGCGGCCATTTCAGCGGGCGCATCACTGCCTGCATCGTGGCTGCAGGAGCCATAGCCCTAAGCGCTCTCGAACGCAAAGGCATAACCGTCGGAACCCATATTCTGGAGTGCGCAGGCGTCCGTGACCTGCCTTTCAGTGACATAGACCCGTCCGCCCAGATAGAGAAAGTCAAGAGAATGGACTTCCCGGTCATCTCCGACGTGCGCGAAGCCATGGAGGCTAAGATTCTGGCAGCCAAGGCGGAACAGGATTCGGTGGGAGGAATAATCCAGACTGCCGTATGCGGTTTCCCGGCCGGAGTGGGCGAGCCATGGTTCGGATCGGTGGAGGGAGTGCTCTCCAATGCCTTGTTCTCCATCGGCGGCATCAAGGGCGTGGAATTCGGCGCCGGCTTTTCGCTGGCCGGCATGCGCGGCTCGGAGGCAAACGATGCATTCTGCATCTGCGACGGGCACGTGGCCACCAAAACAAACAGGAGCGGAGGCATAAACGGCGGTATTTCCAACGGCATGCCTTTGATTTTCAATGCCGTGGTCAAGCCTACGCCGTCTATCGGCAAAGTCCAGGACTCCGTGGACCTTTCCAGCGGCCGTAGTGCGGAACTGTCCATCAAGGGACGCCACGATCCGGCAATTGTCCGGCGCGTGAGCATAGTGGTGAGCAGCTTGGTGGCTGTGGTACTGTGCGACGTGCTGGCCTTGCGTTTCGGAACCGATTATCTGAAATAAAATGCAGTACGGACTTATAGGTGAGCACTTGGGACATAGTTTTTCCAAGTTTATACATGAGCGGCTTTCGGACGATTCATATGATCTCTGCGAGTTGCGCCCAGACGAGCTGGCTGCTTTTCTGGAGCGGCGCGACTTCTCCGGCATCAATGTCACCATCCCGTACAAACAGGCCGTAATGCCTCATCTGGATGAACTCGGAGAGTCTGCAGCCGGAGCGGGAGCCGTGAACACGATAGTGAACAGGGGAGGGAAGCTGTATGGCTATAACACTGACTATGATGGGTTTATAGCCCTGTCCAGGCTCGCCGGCGCCGATTTCTCCGGAGCCCGGGTCGTGATACTCGGCGCAGGCGGCGCCGCCAAGGGCGTGAGGGCAGCCTCCATGAAAATGGGCGCGGCTTCGGTCGTGAACGCAGTGCGCACGCCCCGCTCCGAAGGGCAGTTCCCCATAAACGATCCGGCAACCTTCGACGGCTGCAACATTATAGTGAATGCCACCCCTGTGGGCATGTTTCCGAATTGGCAGGATGCTCCGATAAACTTGGCAGAATTAATGCCCCGCATGCAGCTGCGGGCCGTTCTCGACTGTATATATAATCCGCTGCGTACATCCCTTGTGCTCGATGCCGAGGACATCTGTTCCGCAGGAGGCCTCATGATGCTTGTTGCCCAGGCGGTTAAGGCGAGAGAACTTTTCACGGGAGAAGCCATCCCCGACGAAGTAATAGACAGGGAATATGAGCATCTCCTGAAGTCAAAACGCAATATAGTGCTCTGCGGTATGCCTTCCAGCGGCAAGTCTGCTGTGGGAAAGGCTCTGGCCGACAAGACCGGACGCCGTTTTGTGGATATTGATGACATAACTTCGCTGCAGGCGGGCATGGAGATTCCCGATATATTCGCCCTGGAAGGGGAGAAAGGGTTCCGTAAGCGTGAGAGCATTGCCATTGAGTCCGTGTCGGCCGAGCAGGGCTTGATAATAGCCACTGGCGGCGGTTCAGTGCTCAATGCCGGAAACGTGCGTATGCTGCGCCACAACGGGCTCATCTGTTTCCTCAAACGGGATCTGGAGCTTCTGGATCCGGGAACCGGCCGTCCCTTGGCTCCGGACCGCGCGGCCCTGCGCTCGCTCTACGAAAAGCGCATGCCGATATATTCGGCTGCCGCAGAAGTGACGGTGGAGAATAATACCACGCTCGAGCAGGCCGTTTCTCAATTACTGGATTATGTTGAATAAAGATAAGAAGATACTCATAGTCGGCCTTGGACTCATAGGCGGCAGTTATGCTCAGGCCCTTAAGCGTGAGGGCTTCTATGTCGGTGCCGTCACCCGTTCGCAGAGCAGTATCGATTATGCGCTCTCGCATGGCTTCATAGATACCGGAAGTACCGAAGTGTCCGCAGAGTCTGTAGGAGGCTATGATCTTGTGGTCTTCGCTCTCTATCCCAATGTGCTGCTTAAGTGGCTGGAGACAAATCAGGGCCTTCTTAAGCAGGGAGCGTTGCTGACAGATGTGACTGGAGTCAAATCCTGCGTCGTTTATAAGGTGCAGGCCATGCTCCGGAGCGACCTGGAATTCGTGGGAGCGCATCCCATGGCGGGGCGCGAGGTCTATGGCGTGCGTAATGCCGACTGCAGCATCTTCCGTGGCGCCAATTATATAGTGACGCCCACCGACGCCAATACTCCGGCGGCCATTGCCGACATTGAAGAACTGGGGCGGGTTCTGGGCTTTGCGCGTATATCCCGTCTGTCTCCGGAGCGGCACGACGAAATGATCGGATTCCTGAGCCAGCTGACGCACTGTATAGCAGTTGCGCTGATGACATGCCGCGATGTGGAACATATGTCCGCCTACAGCGGGGACTCTTTCCGCGACCTTACACGCATCGCCCGAATCAATGAAGACATGTGGAGCGAGCTCTTCTTGCTCAATAGCGATGTGCTTGTGAATCAGATAGATATTTTTGTGTCTCAAATGCTCGGCATACGTGATGCAGTGGCATGCGGGGATGTTGAAAAGTTGCGCGAACTCATGAAGCTGTCCACTTCCCGCAGGGCGTTGTTTGATAAATGAACGAATTATGAATATGCGATTCAACCGCGAACTTTTCAGTCCGCAGGAATTAAAACGAATGTATGGGGTGAGCGAAGCTGCCGCCCAGCGCAAAGCTCAGAACGACAGTGAGATAAAGGCGGTCATCGACGGCACCTCGTCGAAGTTTCTTCTGGTGGTGGGGCCTTGCTCTGCCGACAGGGAAGATGCCGTGCTGGATTATATCTCCAGGCTTCGCCCGCTACAGGACAAAGTGGCCGACAAAATAGTGATAGTGCCGCGCATATATACCAACAAGCCGCGCACCACCGGGGCAGGCTACAAGGGCATGCTTCATCAGCCCGACCCCATTGCCGACCCTGATTTGTTCAAGGGCCTGGTGTCCATAAGGCGCCTGCATCTCCATGCACTGGAGCAGACCGGCTTTTCCTGTGCCGACGAAATGTTGTATCCCGAGAATCATCAGTTCCTGTCCGACCTGCTTTCGTATGTGGCCGTGGGGGCAAGAAGCGTGGAGAATCAGCAGCACAGGCTCGTGGCAAGCGGCCTGGATATACCTGTGGGCATGAAAAACCCCACCGGAGGCGACCTTTCGGTGATGATGAATTCGGTGTCTGCGGCCCAGCACGGACATTCCTTCGTATATCGCAACTGGGATGTCGAGAGCAGCGGGAATCCCTATGCCCACACTATCCTCAGGGGCTATGTGGACAGCCACGGCACCAGCCATCCCAATTACCATTACGAAGACCTGAGACGTCTGGCAGACCTGTATGCAGCCGGCGACTATAAGAATCCAGCCGTGATCGTGGACTGCAATCACTCTAATTCCGGGAAACGCTATTTTGAGCAAGGACGTATAGCCAAAGAGGTCCTGCACAGCGCCAGGCACTCAGACGAAATCGCCCGTTTGGTCAAGGGACTCATGATCGAGTCATACATAGAGGACGGATCGCAAAAGGCCGGTGAGAACCGCTATGGCTGTTCTATCACCGACCCTTGTCTTGGCTGGGAAAAGACCGAACGTCTTATCCTCGATCTTGCCGATCTCCTTTAATCGTTGAGGGCGTCTGCGCTGGCTATGAAGCGGCTCAGCTCTTCCTCGGAGACGTGGTAGTTTTGCATTTCTCCGGAGAAGTAGCTGTCGTATGCCGCCATGTCCACCATGCCGTGACCAGAAAGGTTGAAAAGAATGGTCTTGGCTTCTCCTGTCTCTTTGCATTTGAGAGCCTCGTTGATGGTGGCTGCAATGGCGTGGCAGGACTCCGGAGCGGGGATTATACCCTCGGTGCGAGCGAAGAGTACACCAGCTTTGAATGAGTCAAGTTGTTCAATGTCAACGGCTTCCATGAATCCGTCCTTCATCAGCTGGGAGAGAATGACTCCGGCTCCGTGGTAACGCAGGCCGCCGGCATGGATCGATGCGGGCTTGAATGTGTGGCCCAGGGTGTACATGGGCAGAAGGGGAGTCATGCCGGCTTCGTCGCCGAAATCGTATTCGAATTTACCCTTTGTGAGCTTGGGGCAGGAGAAGGGTTCTGCAGCAATGAACCTGGTCTTTTTGCCTTCCTGGATGTTGTGCCTCATGAACGGGAAAGCAAGTCCGGAGAAGTTGGAGCCGCCGCCGAAGCATGCGATCACAATGTCGGGGTATTCTCCTGCGAGGGCCATCTGCTTCTCGGCCTCCAGGCCTATGATGGTCTGGTGCAGGCAGACATGGTTGAGCACGGAGCCCAGGGCGTATTTGCAGTTAGGGGTGGAGAGAGCCAGTTCAATGGCCTCGGAAATTGCACATCCGAGCGAACCGCGGTCGTTGGGATTTGCCGTCAGAATGTCTTTACCGGCACGTGTTGACATCGAAGGAGATGGGGTCACTGCAGCGCCGAAGGCCTGCATGATGCTGCGGCGGAAAGGCTTCTGCTCGTAGCTGACCTTCACCATATACACGGCGCAGTCGATCCCGAACTTCTTTGTGGCGTAGCTGAGAGCTCCTCCCCATTGTCCTGCTCCGGTCTCGGTGGTGAGGTTGGTGACGCCCTGCTCCTTGGCATAGTATGCCTGGGCTATTGCAGAATTGAGTTTGTGGCTTCCGGCGGGGCTTACGCTCTCGTTTTTGTAGTAGATGTGCGCAGGTGTGCCCAGAGCGGCCTCCAGTTCGTATGCACGCACAAGGGGAGTGCAGCGGTAGGATGCATATTGCTGCCTCACTTCCTCGGGGATGGGAATCCATTCATCGGTTTGGTTGAGTTCCTGGTCGGCGCATGCCTTGCAGAAGATGGGGTAGAGGTCTTCGCTTTTCAACGGCTGCTTGGTGGCAGGATTCAGGAACGGCATGGGCTTGTTGGGCATGACCGCCTGGATGTTGAAGAAATGGGTAGGAATCTCAGATTCCGGAAGGATGAATTTTTTCTGTTTCATAATTGTATGATTAAATTGGTTTAACTGCAAAAAAAAAGAGGCCGCCCAGTTCCGGACAGCCTCTATTATGTATTGTCCGGCACACTGCCGGACGTATATACGCACTAACGGGCCTGACCGGAAATATCCTGCAGGCGCCACCAGAATTTGGAGTTCGATATGTTTGCTCTCAAACGCATACAACCACAAATATAAACATTATTTTTATAATGCAAGCGAAAATGATTATATTTGTGAGTATGGATAGAAGATTATTTTTAAAGGAAGGTGCGGCAGGGCTTATAGCCCTGGGGCTTGCTTCCGGAAAAGTATATTCGGCATCTCGCGGCAGGGTGGCCGTGGATGCATCAAACTTCAGCAAATCAGCTCCTTCTGCCGGCCGTTACGACGTTGTCGTATGCGGCGGCGGCCCTGCTGGTTTCATCGCCGCCATTGCCGCTGCCCGCAAGGGCGCCCGCACAGCAATCGTAGAACGCTACGGTTTCCTGGGAGGAATGGCCACCATGGGTTATGTTGCCCCCATCAGCGAGTTCGCCTTCGGCGGCAAGAGGGTCATAGGCGGCATTCCTTGGGAGTTCGTAGGCCGCCTGGAGCAGATGGGCGGAGCGTTTGTGGAGTGGCCCAAGGGGAACGTGGACTTTGATATAGAACTATATAAGTTGTGCGCCCAGCGCATGGTGCTCGAAGCCGGAGTCGATCTGTACATGCACAGCTCGCTGATAGGATGCGAACTTGAAGAGGGGCGGATCACCCGCGTCATCGTGCAGAACAAAAATGGCCTTGAGTCTCTTGAGGCAAAGCGCTTCATCGATGCCACCGGAGACGGGGACCTGGCATATCTGGCCGGAGTGCCCATGCAGCCCGATTATGGCTCAGAAGTGCAGCCTTCGTCGTTCTGCTTCGTGCTTTCCGGCGTGGATACCGAAAGCGCCCTCTTGCAGCGCTACATGTACCACAGCGGCAAGAAGGGCTCCAGCGAGTGCAAGCCCATCAGGGAAAAGCTGCTCAAGCTCAAGGCAGAAGGTGCTCCGCTGCCCGATTTCGGAGGCCCGTGGTTCAACAGTGTCATGCACAAGGGCAGCGTGGCCGTGAATATCACCAGGGCGGCGGTGGATTCCACCGACAACAGGGCATTCACCGCAGCCGAATGCAAGCTGCGTGAGGATATCTTTACTTTTACGGAGGCATTGAGGAAGATTGCACCCGAGTTCCGAGACTGCTATGTGGCTTCTACTGCCCCGCAGGCCGGAATCCGGGAGAGCCGCCGCATACTTGGAGTGCACACCGTGACCGCCGAAGAATACGTGGCCGGAGTGCGCTATCCCGACAGTATATCCAGGGGCGCCCATCAGATTGACATGCATTCGGGCAAGGGGACAGGCCAGGTGTTGATTAAGCTGGAGCAGGCTGCCTATGTTCCTTACAGGGCATTGATAGCCAAGGAATTCCCGAATCTGATCGTGGCCGGGCGCTGCATATCTGCGGACCGCAAGGCGCTTGCGTCGCTGCGGGTGCAGGCAAGTTGCATGGGTTTGGGCCAGGCCGCCGGCGTGGCGGCTGCGCTCAGTCTGAGCGGGGCCGGTACGGTGCAGGATATAGACACTGCCGCTCTGGTCGAAGAGCTCAGGCAGATGGGAGCATTGATCTGAAACTAAATACTATAACCATGACTATTTCAAGAAAGATTTGGGCCAGAACCGCGGACGGGAAGGCGATTTACCGTTACACTTTGACAAACAACTCGGGTGCGTCTGTGGTCTTGAGCAACTACGGAGCTGCCATTGTGGCAGTGAATGTGCCGGACAAAAGCGGAAAGTTGGGCGATGTGGTTCTCGGGTATGGCAAGGCTGAGAGTTATTTTCACGACGGGCCCTGCTTCGGAAAGTGCCCCGGGCGCTATGCAAACCGTATAGCCGGCGGCCGTTTCGCTTTGGACGGGAAGATCTACGAACTGCCTGTAAACAACGGTCCTAATCATCTTCACGGCGGCCCGGAAGGTTTTCAGAACCAGGTCTGGGAGTCGCGTAAGCGCAAGGGCGCTGTCGAATTTAAATATGTAGCGGAAGACGGCGAGATGGGCTATCCCGGCCGCCTCGTGGTGGTGGCCCATTATGAGTGGAGCGAGGATAATGTGCTGAGTCTCACATTCTCCGCCAAGTCGGACAAGGCCACCGTCATCAATCTCACCAACCACGCATACTTCAACCTCGAAGGCCGCGGCTCGGTGCTTGGCCACCGCCTGCGTCTTAACGCTTCGGAGTATCTGCCCACAGACGATACACTCATTCCTCTGGGTGAGTCCGAGCCCGTGGCCGGTACGCCTATGGATTTTCTCACGCCCAAGCGTCTCGGGCGCGACATACGCAAGGATTTCCCGGCTCTGCGTTACGGCAAGGGCTATGACGCATGCTGGCTTGTGGACGGTTACATGCCCGGCCAGCTGCAGGAGGCAGCCTTGCTGACCGCACCCCGCAGCGGCCGCACCCTCAAGGTGTTCACCACCCAGCCCGGCGTGCAGGTCTATACCGGCAACTGGCTCTCCGGTTGCCCCAAGGGCAAGAGAGGCCGCATCTACCACGATTATGACGGCGTGGCCATCGAGTGCCAGCATTACCCCGACAGCCCCAACCACCCGGACTATCCGCCTGTGGTCCTGAGGCCCGGAAAGACTTTCCATGAAGCCATTGTTTTTGCATTTGGAGTAGAATAGCATATGTTTTCATTTGTAATCAGCATTGTAGCGCTCATTATCGGCTACCTGATTTATGGAAAGGTGGTCGAAAAGATTTTCGGCGCCGACCCGGCAAAGGTCACTCCTGCCATCTCCATGAGTGACGGTGTGGACTATGTGCCCATGCCCTCATGGAAGGTTTACATGATTCAGTTCCTGAACATTGCAGGCACCGGTCCCATCTTCGGCGCCATCATGGGCGCCAAATTCGGCCCGTCATGCTATCTTTGGATAGTGCTGGGCAGTATCTTTGCGGGAGCCGTGCACGATTATTTCTCCGGCATGCTTTCCATACGCAAGGGAGGCGCCACCTATCCCGAGATCATTGGCTCGGAGATTAAGGGTAGCCGCACGGTAATCATGATTTTCGCCACTGTGCTGCTGCTCATGGTGGGTACGGTGTTCGTTTACAGCCCCGCCCTCATCCTGGGCGACATTGCCGGCGACGGCACAAGCAAGGCCGTGCTCATCTGGACTTTGATTATCCTCGGCTATTATATCATCGCCACGCTGGTCCCCATCGACAAACTGATCGGACGCATCTATCCGCTGTTTGCAATCGCGCTGCTGTTCATGGCCGTGTCCATGATGGTTTGCCTCTTTGTCAAATGGCCAGGGATACCGGAATTCTGGGACGGTCTGCAGAACAGGGCTCCTTCCGTTGGCGTGAAGGGACAGAATATCTTCCCCTGCCTGTTCATAACCGTGGCCTGCGGGGCCGTCAGCGGCTTCCATGCCACCCAGAGCCCCATGATGGCGAGGTGCCTCAAGAACGAGAAGATGGGACGTCCGATATTCTTCGGCGCCATGATCACCGAGGGCGTCGTGGCCCTTGTGTGGGCGGCTGTGAGCTCCTATTTCTTCTTCGACGGCGGCATGCAGGAGTGCGGTCTCCAGAGCGCTTCGGCGCCTCAGGTGGTGACGGCCATCAGCAAGCACTGGCTGGGAATCGTGGGCAGCATGCTGGCCATACTCGGTGTGGTTGCTGCGCCCATCACTTCGGGCGACACGGCCCTTCGCGGCGCCCGCCTGAACATTGCGGAGTTCTTCCATGTGAAGCAGGATAAGATCTGGAACCGCCTGGTTATCAGCATCCCCATCTTTATCGGGGTGGGCTTGTTGCTGTGGTTCAACATTAGCAACGAGGATGGATTCAATATCATTTGGCGTTACTTCGGCCTGTCCAATCAGACCTTGGCGGTGTGCTTCCTGGCCACCATCACGGTGTGGCTTGTGCGTAAGTATCCGAGGGGCTGGCAGTTCCTCATTGCCGGGCTTCCTGCTATCTTCATGTTCTCGGTGTGCCTTACTTTCTTCTGCGTGGACAAGACCTGCCTCGGGCTTCCCATGCAGTGGACTGCCTGGCTCGGCCCTCTGTGGGCTGCCGTAGCCGCCGGAATCCTGATCGCTTTTATAATACACACCAGAAAGAAACTATAAGTACGTTCTCCAGTGGTATAATCCCTTGGAAACTGTGCCACCCTCGGCAACATAAGAGGGAGGGGCCCACGAAGTGGGAGGGGTCGCGCAGCGACGTTTCCAAGGGATATACCAACTGGAGAACGAGAAGGTATAATATTATGAATATCAAACGTTTTGACGTGCCGTTGAGGGCATCGACAGAAAGAATAAGGCAGGTCGCTGCTTCTGCTGATACAGAATATACCTTGATTTATACGAGGGAGACGCGCCTGGACTGGGTCAAGTTCGGGCTTGAACGTCTGCTGCAGATTGCGGCCGACACCGGCGCCGCTTTTGTTTATGCCGACCACTTTGACGGCGAGGCCCCCGCACCGGCAATCGACTACCAGGAGGGGTCCCTTCGCGACGATTTCGACTTCGGCGGTGTGCAGGTTTATCGGACCGAGTGCCTTCGCAAGGCTGTAGCTGCCATGGATGCGGACTATCAGTATGCAGGTCTGTACGACCTCAGGCTGCGCGTTTCGGAACTGGGGCAGCTGGTGCACGTCAACGAATTCCTTTACTATGAGATAGAAACCGACCGTCGCTCCTCCGGAGAGAAACTCTTCGACTATGTAGATCCGCGCAACCGCGCCGTCCAGGTGGAGATGGAGCAGGCTTGCACCGCATATTTGAAGCGCACCGGCGGCTATCTTGAGCCGGTTTTCAAGGAGGTAGATCTGGACAGCGTCCCGTTCGATGTGGAGGCCTCGGTGGTGATACCCTGCCGCAACAGGGTCCGCACAATTGGCGACGCCTTGAAGTCTGCGCTCTCTCAGGAAACGGATTTCCCCTACAATGTGATTGTTGTGGACGACAACAGCACCGACGGCACCGTGGATGTGATAAAGTCGTTCCTGGACGACCCCAAGCTGATCTATATCCCTCAGGACAAGACCTACCATGCCATTGGCGGCAACTGGAACGCCGCCCTGCATCACCCGCAGTGCGGACGTTTCGCTCTGCAGCTCGATTCGGACGACATGTATTCCGACAGCCATACGGTCCAAAAGTTCGTGGACGCTTTCCGCGAGCAAGGCTGCGCGATGGTAGTAGGGACGTACCAATTGACGGATTTCGACCTTAACCCTCTGCCTCCGGGAGTTATCGACCACCGTGAGTGGACCCCAGACAACGGCAGGAACAATGCCTTGAGGATCAATGGTCTGGGTGCTCCCCGCGGGTTCTGGACTCCGCTTCTGAGGCAGATCAATTTCCCCACCACCAAGTATGGCGAAGACTATGCGGTGGCACTTCGCGTGAGCCGAGAGTACCGCATAGGCAGGATTTATGACGTCATGTATAACTGCCGCCGCTGGGGAGGCAATTCCGACGGGGCCCTGGACATCGAGGCCGTCAACCGCAACAACCTCTACAAAGACCGCATCCGCACCTGGGAACTCCAGGCTCGCCGCCGCGGGCTCTAGAGTATCGCGGCGGTTTGATTCTCAGCTGTGCTTTCGTACTCGTCGGGGACGTTGTGGAAGAAGTCGAAGCCGGCGCGCTGCTCCACCGATTTAATGGTGCATTTGTAGCTGTTGTATGAACTGCCATCGTATGGCCTGTTCTCGAACAGATAGGCGCAGCCCTGTGCTCCGGTCATGAGCTTGCTTGTGTTGAACGAGCACTTCATGAGGCATGTGTAGAAGTGGCTGGGGATGGGGACTCCGCTGATATTCTGCACCGAACCTTCATACAGTACACCTACCACGACATACAGGGTATCCCTGTCGCTGGGTGCAATGGAGGCTATACGCTGTTCCATGGAGTTCCATATACCGTCGTTGAATTTGGTCTGGTACTGCGGGGCCTGGTTGGTGTAGTAGAAAGTTTGGTTGCGGGCCGATGTATAGTTCTGACGGTAGTTGGAGGCTACCAAATGCCCCTTGTGATAGTCGCCCAGGGACTGGCTGTTCTGCCAGCTGGAAGGAACGGCGGGGTCGGTGGTCCAAGAGCCGCGGCCCAGATTGGAATCAAAGAAGACATCTTTGTGCATGATAAAAGCATCCCACAGCGGTGCCTTGTTATTGCCGTCAACGAGTACCGTATAGTTGCGGGTCTGTTTTCCGGGGTCCTTGAATGTGTGGGTGACGACCTTGCGCATAGACGAAGGAGTGTCGAAACGGTACCACCTGTAGCCGCGTCCGGAAGCCTCGTTGCCGCTCACCATGTTGCCGGTCACCTCAACCGCGGGAACCTCGTAGCAGTTGAGGTATCCCAGGTCGGTCGTTTGCTGGGAGCTCTTGGTGCGGAAACTCATCACTGCGCCTTCCACGTCGCTGCCGTCGGCAAGGGTTATCACTGCCTGGTAGTAATAGGTGGTGCTTTCGTCAAGTCCGGTGAGAGGTGCGCTGAAGCT
The DNA here is from genome assembly GCA_946403855.1 of uncultured Bacteroidales bacterium. Taxonomy (GTDB): domain Bacteria; phylum Bacteroidota; class Bacteroidia; order Bacteroidales; family UBA932; genus Cryptobacteroides. The sequence continues at coordinate 10,456 of CAMJBH010000015.1, read as the reverse complement.
GCCGGCGGATGTGTTCAGCAGCGTCTCATTGTCATAAACGACATTGTTCATGCTGCTTGCAGAGGTGCCCCAGCGGAAAAATGCCGCGGTGGGGTCAGGGCTCGTGGGTATGCCGGAGAACGAAGCGTGCAGGGTAGCGTCGGCCATGCCAATCTCGTCGGCCGGCAGGGTAGTGACGGTGGGCTCGGAAGGGGTGGGAGTGCCGGATCCCCAAACTACCGTTACTTCAGTTATGTGCGACATAACGGAGGAGCGGATGTACAGTTTGTCGGCTGCAAGTGAGCTGACGTCTATGGTTACGGAGCACTCTCCTTTGAAGGCGCCGGTGACGGTGCCGGAAGATGGTGCAGAGGTGGTGCCGTGCTCGGTGCAGATGATGAAATTGCCGCTGCGGTCCGCCGCTATGTTATTGACGGTTACGGAGCTTATGGTTCCTTCAAACTTCGGCGTGCCTATGTATGCGACCCTGCCGCTGTTGAGCTGGAAGGCTTTGGCTTTGCTTTCATTGTAGGCACAGATGTCCCAGCTGCCGTAGCTGTTGGTATAGACTGCCGGTTTGTCATAACCTTTGACGTAATTGGAAGGGGTGTTGAGCTCGCTGTAGGTGAGCATGGCCGTGCCGCCCGCAGAAGCGCCGCCGGACCAGTCGGAATCGTTTATGGTGAAGGTGCTCATGGGGAGGATCTTGCTGCGCCTGAGGGTGAATTCAGCATCTTTTGACCTGGTGACGGTGCGTCCTTTAGAGTCGGTGAATGTGATGCTGAGGCCGCTGTAGGTGCCGGGCCATGCCATGAGGTAGTAGATATTGCCGCTGGTCAGGGGGCCGCCTAAGGTGACGGAGTTGCTGCCCGTTGCGATGTCGGAAACAGCGAAGGGTTCGTCGCCGTCGAAGTCCACAATAGCTTTGCCTGCCAGGGCTCCGCCCGAAGTTTCGGTTGCACGCAGGCTCACTGAAGTCACGTCGGAGGCATTGACCTGAATGCCAATCATGCTGCAGACGTTCTTGAATGAGAGCGAGTTGGAACCGTCGGTGACCTTTGCCATGGTGAGGTTTGTGGCAGGGAATCCGCCTTGAAGGGCCTGCTGTTCGCGGGGTATGGTCAGGGAAATGGTGCCGTCGTCGTAGCTGAGGGTGTTGCTTGCGGGGTAAACTGCCATCACAAGGCCAGTCTCCGGGGCAGAGCCGGTGAAAGTGGCTGTACGGCGGTCGGAGCTGACGCTTTTCTGCGTGAAATCATATGCATTGCCCTGGGAATCGAGGATGGTGATGGTCTCGCCGGTGGCGTCCCACAAAACCTTGCCGCCATCTTCCAGGCTGGTCTTGGTGCCGTCGCCAATGGTGGCGGTGAATTCGCGCACAACAATAGGGGATGTGGCGACATCTATCTGGTCGGCACTGCAGGAGCAGGCTATGGCGGCCCCGAGGGCTAATAATATGTGGCTGAGTTTCATTACCAGCAAATATAGCAATTATTATTGTGACTTGCGAACCTTATAGAGCCAGGAGGAGGTGCCGTCTCCGTTGTCGCCCAAGTCCTCGACAGTGAAATAATACCCCTCTGCGGCCTTGAGCCAGGCGCCTGTTCCGTAGTTGTTCAGAATGCCCCGGTCGATCATGCGGTCGGAATTCTTTGCCGTAAGGGTCAGGTGGCCAATGCCAGAGATAGTCATTGAACGATTACGTGGTTTGCTGAGAGCATAGAATGAGCAGAAACAGATTGCCGGGAACCGGGCACTTGTTTCAATTGAACTGTCTCCTTTGAGTACAATGCTCATGGGCGCATTCTCGCTCATGATAGGAATATGGTCGTAGCAGATAAGATGGACGTTGTCTAGAGTAATCGTGCAAAACTTATTATAGTACCACCAAATATACTGACCGAAGCCGGTGCCGTTAGCTTCGATATCATTATAGTCTTTGTAGCCGTAAGAACCATCATTCGGTTCGACCTTTTTGCCCGCTTCAGTGACTTTAAACTTAGATTGCGAAAACAAAGCGACCTCAGAATCGTATAGTTTGCCATTGACAATCTTTCCGACGGGAGCTTCTTTTTCTCCTTGGTAGATGAAACCATCCGTAGTTTCTATCAAGAAAAAGTATTTGTCCTCATCTTTGCTTTCGTTACGCATGGCAACGTAAACCGGTGCTTGGGTAGGATTTCCCATGTTTACGATAAGGGGAGCAGAGACAAAACCGCCAATCTCATGGCAAGAGCGGTCTGTCTGCACCAGTCTGTGTCTTTTCGTCGTGATGACTAATCGCTTGATTGGAGCGTCGAAGTAGGGGAACGTAAAGCGGAATATGCTCTGCATTTTTTCGAATTCAACGGTGCCGGAGAGCTCTTTCGCAGATGCCTCGGCAGCCGAAACGGTTTTGTATGCCTTGGCATAGTCGGCCACGGAACCGAGGTCGCCCTTCTGGCGGTCGTAGTTGAACAACAGCCCTTTACCTTCTACGTATTGCGGGTTGTAGCAAAGCACAAGCTCGTCTCCTTCGGAATACTCTTGGGACAAAGTGCCGACGAAATTAACCCTTGTACCCTCCCTGTCGGGATGCAGGGGAGTGGGGTCGGCGCGCTTCTGGGTCTTATTATAGACGTAGATATTGTCGGTCAATTTGAATGTAGTGACCATTTTGAAGTTGTTGTTGTCCTCGATCACAGCCTTGCTGGAGGCTTCGTCGCTTGCTGTGGCGGAGATGGAGACAGTCCATCCTTTGGTGCTCACTTGCTCGGCGGGTTCGATTTTGCTGCAGGAAACAATGCAGACCGAACATGCGAGGACGGCTGCCGATATAATTGCGAAAAACTTTTTCATCTTCATAATCATTTACCAGACAATACCTTCATATTCATCTTGTACGCCGGATGCGCAGATCATGCCTTCCTGGGCCATGAACAGTTGTTCAGCCTCAGGAGCTTCGTAAGGAGCTTTTTGCTTTTTCATCATAAAAGTAGGGATGTTTGTTCGGGGCCCGAAGTTAGGGATTATTTTGGGTAAATGCAAGGTTTGGCCGCCAGGAATGTGCGTGGGGGCGTGTGTGGGCGGCTTGTTGGTGCAAGTGGTGGCGTGATTCTCGGTGCCTGAGGTGGCGTGCGGCAGATTCGCGGGAAAATTGGAATAAAGACACTATAATCCGTCTGTTTGAAAAATGTTGAAAAAAAAGAAAAAATACATAGAATCAATGTTGCTAATAAAGGGGAGAAATGCTAAATTTGCAAGTTGCCTTTAGGCAAAGAATGTGAAGAATAGGCCTATAGCGAATTAAATTGCCAGTTTAAGGCGTCCTAAAAGGATATTTTAAGTTTAACAATAAAAATAACAGTTCAGCAAAATGAAAAAAGAACTTTATCAACAACCAAACACAAAAGTCCTCGTGGTACGATTCGAGGGCTGTATTCTGGTGGTCTCTGGTGGCGCAAATTATTCTAATACGCGCGGCGGAGTAAGTGGGAGCGATAGTTATGAAGATGGTGAAAGTTTTTAATTGAAGATTGCAATGAAAAAGACTTTTTATCATATTGGGATGCTCGCAGCAGCTGCGCTCGCATTCATTGCTTGTAACAAAGAGGTCGAGTTTTCATATCCCGAAGAAATCACTCACGTTGCAACCATTTCCCTTGGTAAAGCTATTGATACAAAGACCGAAGTTATTGAAGGCGAAACCGAAGCTACTTACAAGTGGCTTGACGGTGACCAACAGTATTTGCATGTCTATGAAAATGGCGTAGAGGGCACAATTACCGAATTCTCCCTGAATTCCGATAAGACAGAAGCGACGCTGACAGTTTCTTTCACGGGAACTCCTTCTGCTCCATATACTTATACGGCAAAGTACGCGAAAACACTCTCCGGTAGCAAAAATCCTCTTATTCCGAATGAGCAGAATCCTGGAACCACATCCTTCGATCCTGCAGCAGACGTTCTCGTGTCTAAGGCAACAACTGATGTTACAAACCTTGATGAACGTGCTACTGAGTTCTCGTTTACCATGGGGCGTATTGCCACAATCAACAAGATGACGCTCACCGGTCTTGAGGAAGGCGAAATCATCAGCAAAGTGGAATTTACGCTTGACAAAAATGTGGCTGGTAACGCCCAGTTTGATCAAGAGAGTTCAGCTTACGAGATTGTTGCCAACCACGGTAAAAAGCTCATCTTGAATTATGAAGGGAATCTTGGAACTGTTCCTGCAAACGGCCAATTCCCGGTTTACTTTGTTGCTTTCCCCGTGGAGGCAGCCGCTATTGAAAGCGTGGTTGTTACCACCGACAAGCATGTCTACACCAAACCCAGCGATGCCTTCACCGGCAAGACCATCACCTTTGCCGTTGGCACTATGAAGCGTTTCACCATGGCTATGGCTGGTTATGGAGAGGAGATCTCTGATGGCACCGTCTATACTCTTGTTCAGAGTGAGGGCGACTTATATGACGGTGCTACATACCTTATATATTGCAATGGATATGTTCTTGGAGAGCAGAAGGCAAACAATCGTGGTGTAGTTGAAGTAAGCGCTATAGGTAGCGAGATTACTATCGATAACACATTAGCAGTTTATCCAGTAATTATTGAATCCGTTGAAGATGGCTATGCAATCCTAGACATTACGAACAACGGTTATTTGTATAACGATTCAGGCAGTAAGAACAATCTAAGGAATAAAGAATCTAAAGACACATTTACTTCATGGACCATAAGTGTCAATAATGGTATTGCACATATTACTAATGTCAACACTGAGATCCGTGGTATAATGGGATATAATCCAAACAATGGTAGCCCGTTATTTGCTGCCTATGGAACAATTCCTAATGGTGGAACTTCTAATCTTGCTCTTTATGTTGATAAGACCACATGCGTTGAACCCGAGGAATCGGGCCTTGCGTATGATGTTACATCTCCGATAGAAGTGTCATGGGATGATAAAGATGGCTTCGTAAAGCCAACTCTTTCTAACCCTAACGCTCTGACTGTAACGTATTCATCTTCCGATAAAACTGTAGCAACAGTTAATGAATCCACTGGTGATATAACTTTCATCGGAAATGGTACAACTACAATAACTGCTTCTTCTCCCAGAACAAAGGAATACAAAGCTGGTAGTGCTCAGTATCAAATTACTGTGACAGGAGCTCCAGCCAATAAGGGAAGTGTCGACAATCCTTACACGGCTTCTGAGGCTCGTGCCGCAGCAATTGCTCTTGCCGGCGAGGCATCTTCTAATGAAGTATATGTGAAAGGAATTGTCAGTGAAATAACTACAGAATACTCTACAAGTTTTAACAATGTGACGTTCAACATCTCTGATGATGGCTTGACGACCAGCGACCAGTTTGAGGCATATAGAGAAAAATCAAGTTACTCTAGTTCTGTTGCTGCCGGGGATGCTGTAGTTGTTAAGGGAACAATCATTTATTATAAGTCCACAACGCCCGAATTCCAGGCTGACAATGCCATTCAGAGTTTGCTTGCCAAACCTGTTATCTCTGGTGAAGATAGTTTTACTACGGAAAGTACTTCTGTGACTCTCACCGCGGCAGAAGGTTCCACTATTTATTACACCATTGACGGCACCAATCCCACTACTAACTCATCTGTGTATTCTGGACCGATAAGCATTTCTGCTACAACGACAGTCAAGGCAATTGCTGTGAAGGATGGCCTTGTAACGGGAATTGCGTCTAAGGACTTCACTTTTATACCTTCCTATCCTGTTCAATTTGAAACTCCTTCAAATGGAACTATCGTCGTAAAGCATGGTGAAACCACGCTGACATCTGGGGCAACAGTGGCTGTAGGTGAGACTATAACTATTACAACAACACCTTCCAGTGGTTATGTTCTTTCAACTCTTGTTTACAATGATGGCTCTGACCACGATATCAAGGCAACCAAGTCATTCACTATGCCAGATCATGCTGTGAGTATCACAGCCTCTTTCACAGAAAGCATCGGTGGCACTATGACAATCGATTTTGAGTCTGATCAAGCAACATATTCAGACTGGACGTTTACTACTATTGTAACTCGACAAACCAACGATAATGCCGCACATGGAGGCACTTATTTTGGCTCAACCAACGGAAAGACTTCAGGGAATATTCAAACAAAGAATAAGATAGAATATCCTAGTTCAATATCATTCTTTGTATCTAAGACCTCTAATAATAATACCGCATCAAGTTGGATTGTCGAAGTCTCTTCCAATGGCTCAAGTTGGACCAAGGTAGGGGATAGCCAGAGTGCATCCGCAGGGATTACTCGAGGCGAATGGACAGAAGTTACTAGAGATTTGTCCTCGTATACCAACGTTTATGTTCGTGTAAGGTATGACGGAACTTCAGCCGTGAGAACTATCGATGATATTGCTTTAAGTTACAACTGACTCCCATCCGGGGGCGGAACCTCCGGGGATGGAAACATCACCGCCGTCTCTTCCTTTAACAAAAGCGCGTCAGGGGCAACCCTGACCGCTTCGTTTACAGGAGTGAGAACCTCTCCGGCCCCGCAGGAAGCGGGATTCCGGATAGGCACAAGCCGCAGTTCTTTGACACTTCAGACTGTCTATACCAACGACCTTCTGGACAGCGCTTCCGGTGAATTCACTGCCGACGTAAATAGTCTGTCTCCATCAACCACCTACTACTATCAGGCCTTCATGACCGTAAGCGACGGGAATGGCGGTTATACAGAGATTGTAAGCGACACCATCGGCAGTTTCACCACTACGGACAACGTTCCGGATACTCCGTCCGGATGGTTGGAACTCCCGGCAACGACGGGGCGCGAGGACTATGTGGGCGTGTTCTATGGCTCAGGCGGCACCTCGGAGGAGTACAGGAATTATAGCTACAACTACAGTTATACCTACTACGCCTCCCTCTGGACGGCCTATCCGCTGACCAAGGCCATGACAATGGGTTCCGCCTCGACTAGCAGCTGGCGTTTCAACCCGAACATCGACCAAAGCAAGCAGGTGAGCATCACCAAGAACAGCTACGGGACGATGTACGGAAACGACACCTACTCCCGTGGACATCAATGCCCCAACGCAGACCGAAAGTCTGATGACACGATGAATCTGCAGACCTACTACGCGACTAACCAGACACCCCAGATACAGCAGAACTTCAATCAGGGAATCTGGAGTTCGCTGGAGGACGCAGAGAGGGCACTTGTCAGCAGCAACGCTAGCGAGGTCGTATATGTCGTCACTGGTCCGGCCTATAAGACGGTTGGCGGCAGCGAAACAATCAACTATTTGACAGGAGCTACCGGAAAGAATGCGAATCCAACTCAGCTTCCCATCCCGAACTACTATTGGAAAGCATTCCTGAAGGTTAAGTGGAGCGGGAGTACGGTCACGTCAGCATCTGCAATAGGCTTCTGGTTCGAACATAAGACGTACACCAACGACAGCTACACCAACTACGCGGTGAGTGTTGACTATATCGAACAGATGACGGGCCTTGACCTCTTTACTAACCTCCCCGGAGACGACACCTCCGGCATAGAGAAAACGGCTGAGGCAAATACCAGCTGGACAACGTTCAAGAGTTTTTGACACTTCTAGTCTTTAAATGAAAGTAGCAGCAACTTTTCCGAAGTTTCGGTGAGTTGCTGTTACTTTCGTTTTGTTGCATCCAGCATGCAGCGGGCAGGCATCCGGCCGGTCGGTCCCAGACTCACGCAACGACACTACCCGGCAGAAGACGTGGAGGCGCTGTAACACATAGACGCTGCCGCCTCCGTAATCATCAGTATCTCAGGCTCTCAGGCTCTGTGGCTCTGTGGACCCCTGTAAGCACCGCCGGAGGATGACCACCCGCCAACTATGCCCCTCATGCTCCGTCCCTCTTGCTCCTCCGTCCCTCTTGCTTCTTCGTCCCTCTTGCCTCTCCGTTTCTCTGCTTCTCCGTCTCTCTTGCCTCTCCGTCCCTCTTGCTTCTCCGTTTCTCTGCTTCTCCGTCTCTCCGTTCCTCTGCACTTCTGTTTCTCTGCCCCTCAATCTCTCAGCCCTCAACTCCTCGGTTCCTCAGCTCCTCAGTTCCTCAGTTCCTCAGTTCCTCAGTTCCTCTGTTCCTCTTGCCCTGGCCATCAACCTCCCATGAACTTCACTGATCGCTAGCATTCTCGGCAGCAAAAATGGTATGGATTTGCTGCCGGAAGCCATTTTTATGGTATCTCGGGAGCAAAAACAGTACTAAAATGCTGCCGGACGCTATTATTATGGTACCTCGGGAGCAAAAACAGTACTAAAATGCTACCGGACGCTATTTTTATGGTACCTCGGGAGCAAAAATAGTACTGAAATGCTGCCGGACGCTATTTTTATGGTACCTCGGGAGCAAAAACAGTACTGAAATGCTGCCGGAGGCCATTTTTATGGCGCCTCGGGAGCAAAAACAGTACTAAAATGCTGCCGAGAATTCTCTCACTGCCCCCAAGACCGACCCTCGCCCAACATATTTCGACAGTTTGTCCTCAAAAGAGACCCTTTTTGCGGACAAACAGCAGTTTCCCGGCATTTTGTCCTCAAATGGTGCCGGTGGCGAGGACAACCGACGCTTGCTCTTCAACGGCGCCCGATCCGAAAGATGCTAGCCCGGAAAACTCTCGGCGATCTTTAAAAATCAGCAAAAACTCGTTGCTGATTTTTTCGATTCCATTGAATTCCGCCGAAGAATCTCAATCTTTGCAGGAAAACAACTAATGACTATGAAAGACACCAATAATCTTCAGACCCTTGCCAAGAGGACCAAAATCAAATACATCGACCTCAGACTCGACTACGCCTTCAAGCTGATTTTCGGCACCCATGGCAACGAAGACATGCTACTTCTGCTCGTCCAATCTATTCTCCCGCACCGGAACATCACGTCCGTGGAGCTGAACAATAAAGAAAACGTCGGGCTTCGACCGGATTCCCGAAGGTCGGTTTTCGACATCTCATGCACCACCTCCACGGGTACAATCCTGAACATCGAAATGCAGTATAAGGCTCAGGATGATTTCAATAACCGAATGCTCTTTTACTCCACTTTTCCGATATACAACAGCGTTGCGCCTGGAAGCACCGACACCAACACTTTTGACCCAGAACCCCTGTGCATGATTGGCATCACTAACTATATCCTCCGGAGAATCAAAGAGAATGAGTACTTCATAAACAGCTATCATATTAAGAACGATAACGATTCGGGAATCGTATTTACCGATAGCGTCAGCTACATAACAGTAGAGCTCCCGAAATTCAATAAGAAGCTGTCGGAGTTAAGCACGGATGCGGAGCGGCTGTTCTACGTGATAAAGCATATCGGCTCTATGAAAAGTATGCCGAAAGAATTCGAAGGCACGAAGTTGGAAAAGATGTTCAGAATATGTAACTTCGCGGCTATGGAAAGCGATCTTCAGATGGAATACATCCGCGAATGGATGGCTCAGGTTGATGAGCGGAGTCGGCTTCGCACGGCCGTCGCTGAAGGAGAAGCCCGCGGAGAAGCCCGTGGGGAGGCCCGAGGTGAGGCCCGAGGTGAAGCCCGTGGGGAAGCGCGCGGGGAGGCGCGAGCAAGGGAGAGCATAGCCCGAAAGCTGAAAGAACTTGGGATTCCGACAGAGGCCATCGCCGAAGCCTCCGGTCTGTCGGTAGAAGAAGTAGCAGCGCTTTAGGCCCACCAACTCTGACCCTCAGTCCTCTGATTCTCAGTCTCTACGTTCCTCCGTCCCTCTTGCCCTGGCCATCAACCTCCCATGACCTCCCTGATTACCAGTATTCCCGGCAGCAAAAAAGGTATGAATTTGCTGCCGGAGGCCATTTTTATGTCACTTCGGGAGCAAAAACAGTACTAAAATGCTGCCGGTGAGATTCTTCACTTCGTTCAGAATGACTAGGGAAGGCACGAAGTTGGAAAAGATGTTCAGAATATGTAACTTCGCGGCTATGGAAAGCGATCTTCAGATGGAATACATCCGCGAATGGATGGCTCAGGTTGATGAGCGGAGTCGGCTTCGCACGGCCGTCGCTGAAGGAGAGGCCCGTGGGGAGGCCCGCGGCGAGGCGCGCGGGGAGGCGCGAGCAAGGGAGAGCATAGCCCGAAAGCTGAAAGAGCTTGGGATTCAGACAGAAGCCATCGCCGAAGCCTCCGGTCTGTCGGTCGAAGAAGTAGCAGCGCTTTAGGCCCACCAACTCTGACCCTCAGTCCTCTGATTCTCAGTCTCTACGTTCCTCCGTCCCTCTTGCCCTGGCCATCAACCTCCCATGACCTCCACAAATCGCCAGCATTCTCGGCAGCAAAAAAGGTATGAATTTGCTGCCGGACGCTATTTTTATGTCACCTCGGGAGCAAAAACAGTACTAAAATGCTGCCGGACGCCATTTTTATGGTACCTCGGCAGCAAAAAAGGTATGAATTTGCTGCCGGAGGCCATTTTTATGGTACCTCGGGAGCAAAAA
>CAMJBH010000014.1 GCA_946403855.1 uncultured Bacteroidales bacterium | reverse complement strand
GTGGAACCCAGGTGGTCGGCGGTGAAGTAGTGCATGGCATAGCCGCTGCCGGAGGGCACGGCCCGTCCGCCGGGCGCGGAAATGTCAATCACGATACCATTGTTCATATCGTACCGGAAAGGCCCGTAGCAGAGTATTCCTTCGGTGTTGTAGTTGTCGATAACCGACAGTTTGGTCCCGTCGGCGAGATAAAAATTACTGTAAGAGTAATCATCATCCAGAGTCACTGTAGCCGGCAGGTTGAGTATGTTGTATTCCACTGTTACCGGATAGTTGTCGTCCGGATTCGCTGAAGTGACGTTGCCGTTGGAGTCATACTCCCACTCGTTCCTCTTGTTGCCGGAGTAGGTGTAGGAAGTGACGGAAGGCGTAGTGCTGCCGTTGCGGCGGGTGATGGAGGTAATGTTGCCGTTACGGTCGTAAGACAGGTCTTCGCCGTACTTGTCCTCCAGGGTGGCGTTCTTGTACTGGGCGGTGGACACGAGCCTGTCAAGGCCGTCGTAGCCGAACACATAAGTCCTCTGGTCCTGTCCGTCCTGCGTCCACGTCCACGATGATATGTTCCCCGCCCATGAAGGAGAGCAGGAGGAATTGAATGCATCGGAATAGCGAAGCACGGAAGAGAATACCGTCTCGGAGTCCTTTACCGCTTCCTGCCCGGTAAGCTGACCGCGGATATCGTACGTGAGGGTCTCCTCCACTCCGTTACCATAGACCTTGTCCGTCAACATGCCAAGGGCGTCATAGCCGTATTCTACATAAGAAAGAGGCGAGCCGTTCAGGGTGGTGGAGCAAAGGGTAATGCGCCCCTGGGCGTCATAGGTGTTGGAAGTCACCAGGCTTTTGGCACCGGACCCCGTGCCTTTGGTGATGCAGGAAGCCACCACGTTGCCGCGCAGATCGTACCTCATGCTCTCGCGTAGCACAACCCCGTCGGGATAAAGCGTCACCGTCTGTATGCGGTTACCGAGAATATCGTAGTAATGCGCCCTCTTGGCGTAGCTGCCTGTTACGCCGTCAGCGTCGAGCTCGGCAAGGCGCTCATAAGTCAGCATGCCGTAAGTGCTTCCCTGATGCAGGCTGGTATTTCCAGAAGTTGTGACCCCGCTCACGTCGGAGAAGGACAGCGACGAAGGCATGTCAGAAGGATAGGAATCAAAGCGATACTCTCGTATTGTAGTGCTGTTCAGCCTCTCTTCCGTCATGCGGTTGAGGCTGTCGTACCAGTAAACCAGCTGGCTGCTGTCGGAGGAAAGATTGCCGTCGACGAGGCTTTCCAGCAAGCCGGTGCTGCTGTCATAAGTCATTTCAAGGCTTTTTGTCCCAGCAAGATCTTTTTCAATCACCTTGTCATCGCTTGAGTAACCGTAGATGAAAGAGAAACGCTTGACGGCCTTGGAGGAACTGTCGGATGCGGAAGGATAGCGATAGTAAGTGTGCCCGGAAGAGAGAAGTGCCGAGCCTTCGGGCTGGACGACCCACGACAGGCGTCCAAAATCGTCCCAGGCGTAATAGGTGTCGGCAATGATGCTTCCGGAAGAGGAAAGGCGCCTTTCCAGTACCGTGTGCCCCTCCAGGTCCCGGAACATGACTGTGGATCGTCCGTCCTCATCTTCCACCTCGGTCTTCATTAGAGTCCCCGCGCCGTATGTCCCGTTGACATAGATATATCCGCCCCCACTTCCGACATTGAGCCTGAACACGGCATCTGACGAACTGTTGGAATCGTAGTCAAAGTCCACGGTCTTGCCGGCCGAGTAATAGTCTTTCCCGGGACGCCGAGACCAAACTGGCCTCCCTGAAGGCGCGTCTTCGGTCTTGCTGAACGCGTATGCGCAGGCGTCTCCCGAGAGCGAATAGCGGGAACAGTAGTACGAGTTCTGCGCGCTCACGGCGCCGCTCACGAAAGCCCCCGCCCCATGGCTGCCGGAAACGGATACGGGATAAGGCAGGTATGTTTTACTCTCACGGAAGAGGTAATCGGGCGAGTGAGGAACCACAAGGTCTTTTGAAAGGTCTCCCGACGCGCGTACGGCCACATCCTGCTCGGGATAGCCGAGAGCGTTGAAATAGGAAACAGAGCTTGCTGCCGCACCGCTGGAGTCAAATGTCTGGGCCAGTGTCCAGTTGCGTCCCTGCGGGAGCTGGAGGGCTGCACCGTTGTACATGCCCGAGGAATGGTATCCGGTATGGTCCGTGGCGGTGTTGTACGCGTATGCTGCGCTGAGACTGCCGTCTGGGGCGGATACACCGGTGAGCCTGCCCGCCGAATCGTAGGAGAATGATGTCACCCTTCCGGAAGGGTCTGTAAGGGAAGTGAGCCCTATGAGCGGTGTCCATGCATACTTGGTAAGCATGCGCCCGGCAGATGATGACGATGCCGATGAAGTCTGGCTGTACGTCATGTTCTCTCCTACCTTGACGGGATACATGCCGGAAGAATCCCAGGCGATGCCCGTCACCAGTCCGGTGGAGTCGGTCATCTGGCACAGGTTGCCGTTGGAGTCGTAGACGTCGTACGACATGACCTCATGGTATGAGATAGAACTCTCCGATGTTACTCCCGGACTTGAGTATGCCCTATAGGTCTTTGCGGGACGGAGATAGGGGTCACCGTCCTGATTGTAGCAGGTGGTATAGTTAATTTTGGTGCCACCCACGTAATAGTTTCCCCTCTTCTTGGATATGCGAACAGGCGTTCCGGTGCAGACAGAATGGTAAGTAATTTCGGAACGCAAGGTGTTTCCCTTGCTGTCAGTTGTCTGCGTGTAGATGACGTGTCCTCCGGAGTCGACGCCGGTAGTGAATGTCTGTGACATCGCCTCCGATCCGGAGAGGTCGTACATTGAATCGGTCTGCGAGGCGGTATAGCCGTTGCGGTAATGGTATTCGTGGTCGAACATCTTTCCTATGTACACCATGGGCGTGGTGAAGAGGTTGCCGCTTCCGGAAGGATATTCCCCCGGGACGGCCACAGACTTTGATGTAGTCTTGTTCTGCTGGGAGATGGTCTGCGAGAGCGTGCATTCGCCGGCGTGTATGCCACCGGAGAGGAACATCGATTCCGGGATATGGATGATATTGGGCGTAAAGTCGAAATACCATCCGTCGAATGTCGTCTCCACGAGCGGGGAAGCCTGCTCGGCAAACCTCTCTCGGCAGGTCACGTTGCCTGTGCTGCCGTAGGTGGAGGAGAATTCGCGCACCGTCACAGGGCCGGACGACCCTCCGTCGGTGATGCGCTCCTTTACTCTAGGATACTCAATGTGTGAAGACAGCCCGAATCCGAGTGGATTCGCGCTGCGCACGCCCTCCCTGTCAACATGGTAATTCCAGCTCATGTCGTAGCTGTATTTCCAGTAGAGTTCCGGTTCGCTGAGGAGTACACCAGAACTGCGTCCGGAGGTGATTTCATAAATATAGCTCTTCTTCTGCAGTACCGTTGTCCCGTTGGTGTCGTAACTGGTAAGGGTTGATACACGCAGGCCGGCTGCGTTTTCATCGGAAGCGAGCATATTGTCCGGACGCATGATTGCCGAATAGCGGTTCTGCTCGTATGCGATGGACGTGCTGCCTCCTGAGGGCCAGGAGACCTTCTTCAGCATTCCCATGAGCGCATAGTTCAGGTTAAAGGAACGGGAAGAAAGAACAGACTCTGCATACTGTGGCAAAGAGTTTTCGGTGTGGGTAATGTTCAGCCAGCTGGAGCTTCCGTTGTAATAGCCGTAAAGGTCAACAGCCTTCGTATGATAATCCGGGAAAGAATCGTTCTCGTTATAATAAGAAAAAGAGTGTGTTCCCTCTCCGGGAATGGTTATGCTCTTGAGAAAACGGTGGGTTCCGCTGCCTGACTGTGTGAGGGAACAGGAGCGCACGGTGGTGTTTGCCGCGTTCTTGACTGTTATAGACTGCAGGGCGAACTCGCTTGATGCGTTTCCATAGCTGAATGATATCGTACAGCAACCTGATATTGATATTGAGGAAATGCTCTTTTCCTGCACTGTGGTGTAGGTGTCGCTTACCTCAGGGTGGTCTATCATGTACTGGGCGTCCTGCCAAGGCCGGGAATGCGTAGTTCCGTCAAAAGTGTGGCGATGGTCGATGTTCACGCTCACGCCATGCGATACACGGTCATGAGGGCTGTTGTAAGTTAACACGGCTGTGCGTCCTGATGGAGCCGTAACTTTGGTGAGTTTCCAGGCAGAAGTGGAGGTGATTTCAGAATCGTCATAACCCTGGTTGACGGATGAGGTGTTTTCATGCAGTGCGAAGTCGTAACGGAAGCCGTCGTTGGTGCGCAGGATAAAGGACGAGTTGCCCGGTGCCTCCCAAGCCCAGACGAACTCGACGGACAGGTCCCCGGCGGGGAAGTTGGTGTCGAATACGTGTGCTGTGCCGTCAGGACCAAGGATAAAGGAACCGCTCTTTCCAAGGAAATTGAAGTGAAAGACGTCCGGCTGTGTTTCGATGGCAAAATAGTGCATTGCGTTTGACAGGGTGTCCAGCCGCACGGCCATATACTCTTCGCCAAAGACGCCGGAATACACGAAGTCGATAATGTCGCTCAGGTTTGCCGACTGCGTGTCGTAAGCTTTTGCGAAACCGAATACGGTGACACTGCTCCTGGCGCCGTACAGTTGTTCGGAGTAATGACGGACATTCACGTACGGCCCCGCTAGAGTAGGAGGCAGAGTTAATTGCAAGGGATCATATGAAGGATTTCCCAGCCATTTCCAGGAATAATCATTACTCTCGTCATCCGGCATGCCTCGCACCTCGCGCGTTATAACGCCTCCGGTGCAGAGATTCCATCCAAGCCCTGCCGCACCTACGGAAGCACCTGGCATAAAGCCGGTGGAGGCGTAGGACAGGCTCACCGGAATGGAAAAGTCCTTATCCTGATAGGAGTAAACCGGAACGGTCAGACCGACCGTGCCGTGGAAGAGATCGAGCGAAGCCTCGCCGTAACGCGTCATCGCCCATGCCTCAGGGCTCTGAGGCTTGGTGAAGTAGGCTTCGGTGAAGAACGACGGGGAGCCTTCATCGGCGTGCAGCTTTACGGCCGGAGCCAGTATCAAGGCCAGCGACCAGAGCGCAACTGCTACGCGTGAATAAATCTTTTTCATAATAGTGAATCTGTTAAAAAGTCTGTTCTCTCCTCGGGGCTGAGAGAATGCCCCCGGGGCAGCGCTTGTTTTTCTGCGGCAGATTCACTACATTTGCGAATCAATGAAATAATGCAGGGTCCTAATCTTCATTCTTTCATTACACTCGGACGCTGGCTGCCTCGGTGGTCGGCGTCTTCTGTGCTTGCCTGGGTGATAGTTCTGAATACAAAGGTAACCATATTTATGACATTAACAAGAGTTTTTTTAATTTTTTGTAAAACATATTTACATCCGCCGATTAACGCTTGTCTAAAAACTGGAATATATCAAAATACCTTGAAGAAATGAAACTTTTTTCGTTTGTAAACCGTATATATGGTATATTTCAAAAAATAAACAAACAATTCAGGATGCATCCTGAAAATTAAAGGTCACTTATGGAACAAAATGATGCAGCCGCTCGCGTAGGGCTTGCGATTAAACAGGACCTCCTCAACAGGGGAATCAACACCAAAATGGCAGCCAAAAGACTCGGTGTCTCACCGGCAGGAGTGTCCGTTTATTTTTCTGGAAGAAGATTCAGCACAAAAGCCGCCCAGAAATGGGCTAGAGAATTCGACCTTAATGAGAGATTTCTTGTCTCGGGAGAAGGACATCCCAGCAAATACGAAACAATGGCTCTGAGCCCGGAAGAAAAAAGATTCATATTATGGAGCCGCAAAAACAAACGGTCACTGTCTTCTCGTAATTACAACAAACTAATTATGGAAGAGTCGCTTTGCAACTTAACTGAGGCCGTGGATCAACTCAAGGCGCTCGTCGATTCTCCTGCCATAGGCAAGAGATAAACAAAATCATAGGGTTTATTTATTCTTTTAAACCACAACAAATAGTCTTTTTCCACATATTTTTCTACCTTTGTAAGTTAAAGATAATTCTGAATTATTAAGATATGCTCAATTACTTACTTCAGGCCGACATCGTAGATGCGGTACAGGCCGCTCCGGTTCAGCAGGAAATGTCCTTCTCTCTCATCGATATGGCCGTCAAGGGCGGCTGGCTGATGATTGTACTGCTGGCCCTTTCCATCGTAGCCATCTACATTTTTGGCAAGAAATGGTGGATGATCCGTCAGGCGTCAAAGATCGACAAGGATTTCATGATGGACATCAGGGACTACATCCATGACGGCAAGATCAAATCTGCAAAGACTCTCTGTTCGAAGTACGACACCCCTGTGGCACGCATGGTCGAAAGCGGAATAGACCGCATCGGTAAGCCCCTGGGAGACATCCAGACCGCAATCGAAAATGTGGGCAACGTGGAAGTCGCCAGGCTGGAAAGGGGTCTCCCCTACCTCGCCATGATAGCCGGCGGCGCCCCCATGATTGGATTCCTCGGCACCGTCATAGGCATGGTGCAGGCTTTCTTCAACATGTCTCAGGCAGGTAACAACATAGACATTACCCTTCTCTCCAGCGGTATCTACACCGCCATGATCACCACCGTGGGAGGTCTGATCGTGGGTATCATAGCTTACTTCGGATACAACTGGCTCTCCTCGAAAGTGTCCGACGTGGTGTTCCAGATGGAGAGCAGCACAATCGAATTCATGGACCTGCTGGACGAACCCCAGGCCGCAAACGTTGAAGAATAATGGCACTCAAGCGAATCACCAAGGCTGACCCGAACATGTCTATGTCGAGTATGACCGACATAGTGTTCCTGCTGCTCATCTTCTTCCTGGTGACTTCCACGCTGGTGAACCCCAACGCCCTCAAGCTCCTGCTCCCCAAGAGCACTGGACAGGTAGGTGCAAAAGCCACCGTGAGCGTGTCCATCAAAGACTGGGGCGATGACCAGTACACATTCCACATCAACGGCGACGAGACACCCGTTCCCCTGGAGCAAGTGGAAGACGAACTGGTGGAGCTGCTCCAGACCGAAGAAGATCCCACATTCTCCATCTATTCAGACGAGAGTGTGCCCATCAAAGAAATAGTGCAGGTGATGAATATCGCCAAACGCAATCATTATAAAGTAATCCTGGCCACCCAACCCGAATGAAACAGTATCTCCGTGAACGAGGCGAGAGGGAGCGCAACTCCGTGATGACCGGCATCGTGATGACGCTGGTCGTACACGTGTGTGCAGCCCTTCTGGTTTCGTTTACCGGCATCAAATACCTGTACCCGCCGCCTCCGGAGAACACTTTCCTGCTGGATTTCGAAGAAGAAGAGCAGGTAGAGGTCAAGCAGAATCCAGGCCGCGACCCCAAAGGCGAAGATGTGAACCGCGAGGAGAAGATTGAGCTGGTTCAGCGCAGCGAATCGCCGCACCAGTCCACCAAGCCGAACCTCACCCCGGCCACAAAACCGGACCCCCACGGAGACGTGGAAGTCCCTGAGCCCGAGAGGGAGAAAGAGCCCGAACTCGACCCCAGGGCAGCCTTCCCCGGCATGGCCAAGAAAGACACCACTCTCACCGCCCAGCACGGAGCCTCCGAGCCAGGCACGACCTTCAAACCCGGCCAGCCCAAGGGAAACGTGAAATCCGGCGAGACGGACGGCAAGCCCAACGCCCATTTGGAGGGCCGCACGGTAGATAAAGCCGGTCTCAAGAAGCCGATTTACGCATCGCAGGAAAGCGGCAAGGTGGTGGTGAAAATATGGGTTGACCAGTACGGAAAAGTCCAGAAAGCAGTTCCGGGTGCCGACGGCACCACAGTCACCGACAAAGCCCTGTGGACAGCGGCCCGCAATGCCGCCCTGGAAACAGGTTTCAACATGAGCTCCAGTGCCCCGGCGCTTCAAGAGGGCACAATAACTTATATATTCAACCTAAAATGATGGATGGTTTTTCAAAAGACGGCCGAAAACTTAGACCACGGAAAACTGCAGGAAACGCAGTGCGTTCCGAAAAAGTAGATTTTCAATCAGAAACCGGCAGCTCCCACCCCTACGGTGAGAGGCGCCCTTATGGTGAACGACGCCCGTACGGCGAACGCAAGCCTTATGGCGAGCGTCCGCAGAGGCCTTACGGAGAAAGCAGGTCCTACGGCGAAAGCAAGCCCTATGGTGAGAGACGCCCGTACGGTGACCGCCCCCAAAGACCTTACGGCGAAAGCAAACCTTACGGCGAACGCAGAGCTTACGGTGAAAGCAAGCCCTACGGCGAAAGCAAGCCCTACGGCGATCGCCCCCAGAGGCCTTACGGTGATCCCAGGCCCAGGAAGGCAGGTCCCAAACGTCCCGCTCCCAAGGGCGCAAGCGAAGGCATAAAGCGGATGATCAGCCGCAGGCCCCAGGTTGACAAGAACTACGACGGCCCCGCATACGAGCCCGAGGTGGTGAAGAACGAAATAAGGCTCAACCGATTCATGGCCAATTCCGGCGTGTGCTCACGCCGCGAAGCCGACACCTTCATCCAGGCAGGATGCGTAACAGTCAACGGAAACGTTGTCACGGAACTTGGCACGAAAGTGAACATCTTCGATGACGACGTACGCTTCAACGGTGAACGCCTCAAGGGAGAGAACAAGGTTTACATTGTCATGAACAAGCCCAAGGGCTATGTGACTTCGGCCTCCGACCCTCATGCCGACAAGACCGTCATGGACCTCCTGAAGAACTGTCCCACAAGAGTTTATCCCGTCGGTCGCCTGGACAAGGCCACCACAGGTGTGCTGATGTTCACCAACGACGGTGAAATAGCAGAGCGCCTTACCCATCCGTCATATGACAAGAAGAAGATCTACCAGGTATCGCTCGACCGCAGCCTCTCGCAGGAAGACTTTGACAAGATAGTCGAGGGTATCAACCTGAGCGACGGCTTCGTGCAGGCCGACGAACTGGAATATGTGGACGAGCGCGACCACAGCAAGCTGGGCATCGAGATTCATTCTGGCAAGAACCGTATCGTCCGCCGCATCTTCGAATCCCTCGGCTACACGGTCAAGGCTCTGGACAGGGTCTATTTCGCAGGCCTCACCAAGAAGGGCCTCAAGAAAGGCGCATGGCGCTACCTCTCGGACAGCGAAGTCAACATGCTCAAAATGGGGGCCTACGTATAATGGACCACCGCTCAGGATTCGTAAATATCATCGGCAATCCCAACGTGGGCAAATCCACGTTGATGAATGCGTTGGTGGGCGAAAAGCTCTCCATAGTTACAGCCAAAGCCCAGACCACACGCCACCGTATCATGGGTATAGTGAACGGTGACGATTGGCAGATTGTCTATTCCGACACGCCCGGCATCCTGAGGCCCTCCTACAGGCTTCAGCAGAACATGATGAATTTCGTGGACGGCGCCCTCGGAGACGCTGACATCATACTTTATGTCACCGACACCATAGAGACGCCGGACAAGAACGAAGAGTATGTGGGCAAGCTGCAGCGCATCCAGTGTCCGGTGATTATAGTGATAAACAAAATAGACATCAGCACCCAGGAGAAAGTTCTGGAGCTGGCTGCATGGTGGAAAGAGCAGATTCCGCAGGCGGAGGTGATACCCGCAAGCGCCCAGGAACGTTTTAACCTCGAAAACATCCTGGACGCCGTCGTCTCCAAGCTCCCGGTTTGTCCGCCTTGGTTCGACAAAGACGCTTTTACCGACAAGAACCTGCGCTTCTTTGCATCCGAAATCATTCGGGAAAAGATTCTGCTCAACTATAAGGAAGAGATTCCCTACTGCTGCGAAGTGGGCATTGAGTCCTTCAAGGAAGGAGAAGAAAGGTACGACATCGACGCTGTCATCTATGTCATGCGTGAGTCGCAGAAGGGCATCATAATAGGCAAGAAAGGAGCCGCCCTTAAGAAGGTCGGCACTCAGGCCCGCCTGGATATGGAAGATTTCTTCCAAAAGAAAGTCTTCCTGTCCATTTTTGTGAAGGTCGATCCCGACTGGAGGGAAAACAAAAGAGAATTACGCCGCTTCGGCTACGAAGATTAAGAGATGGAAGACGAGAACAAGGTAACAGAAGAAGTCATCGAAGACGATGATATTGAAGTCGCTGAGGACGCGGAATCCAGCGGTAAATACGACAGATTGCTTGAAAGCGACGCCCGTAAATTCAAACTTTCGGGCATGTTCAAGGACTGGTATCTGGATTATGCCTCATACGTAATCCTGCATCGTGCCGTGCCACACATTGCCGACGGCCTTAAACCAGTCCAGCGAAGGGTTCTCCATGCCATGTACAGGATAGACGACGGGTCCTTCACCAAGGTCGCCAATATAGTCGGCCAGGCCATGATGTTCCACCCGCACGGAGACCAGTCGATACTCGGAGCCCTGGTGACACTGGGGCAGAAAGGCTTTACCGTGGACTGCCAGGGAAACTGGGGTAACATACTCACTGGCGACGCCAATGCAGCCCCCCGTTACATCGAGGCCCGCCTGAGCAAATTTGCAAAAGAAGTGGTCTTCGACCCCAAGGTCACCCAGACCATGAAGTCCTACGACGGCCGCAACGACGAACCCATCGAACTCCCCGTCCGCTTCCCCCTCCTTCTCGCCCAAGGCACCGACGGCATCGGTGTGGGACTGGCATCGAAAATTCTCCCGCACAACTTCAACGAGCTGATAGACGCTTCTATAGCCATTCTTGAGGGCAAGCCGTACGAGATTTATCCCGACTTCCCCACCGGCGGATCAGCCGACTGCTCCAAGTACATGGAAGGCAGGCGCGGCGGCCGCGTAAAGGTGAGGGCCAAGATCGAAAAGATAGACAAGAGCACAATAGCCATCACCGAAATCCCCTTCGGTAAGTACACCAAGGACCTGATAGAGTCCATCCTAAAGGCCAAGGAAAAAGGCAAGATAAAAATCAAGAAGATTGAGGACATGACCACGGACAAAGTGGAAATCCTCATTCATCTGCCGGGAGACGTCTCGCCGGACAAAACCATCGACGCGCTGTATGCGTTCACCGACTGCGAATGCAATCTGGCGCCGAACGCCTGCGTGATTGTGGACAACAAGCCTCAGTTCCTGTCCGTAAACGAAATTCTCGAATACAGCACCCGCCACACCAGGGAAATACTCCTGAAGCAGTTGGGCATACGGCTCGAAGAGCTTGAGCGCGACTGGCATTACAGCAGCCTGGAAAGGATTTACTTCGAAAACCGCATCTACAAAATACTCGAACAGGACCAGTCCAGCTGGGAAGAACAGAAGCAGGACACCCTGGAGAAGATGAAAAGCTACGAGGGTATGCTGCGCAAGCCGGTGGTCATGGAAGACATCGACCGTCTGGTAGATAAGCCTGTGCGCAAGATCTCGAAGTTCGACGTCAAGGCTGTCGATGAGCACATCAAGGCCGTAGAAGAAGAGATGGAGAAGGTGCGCGACAACATGGCCAACATAGACAGGTACACGATAGACTGGTTCAAGCAGCTCAAGAAAAAGTACGGCAAGGACTTCCCGCGCCGAACAGAGCTCACCGGCTTCGAGACCATAGCCGCCACCCGCGTGGTGAACAACAACGCCAAGCTGAGTGCCAACCTTGCCGAAGGCTTTGTGGGCATCGGACTCAAGCGCGACGACGGCGGAGAATACATCTGCGACTGTTCCGACCTCTCCGAGATCATCGTAATACGCAGAGACGGCAAATACATAGTGACTAAGGTCAGCGACAAGGCTTTCTTCGGCAAAGACCTCATATATGTAGGCGTATTCAACCGTGGCGATACCCGCACCATCTACAACGTGATCTACCGCGAAGGCAAGACCTCCATCTACTATGCCAAGCGCTTCGCCGTGACCTCGGTCACCCGCGACAAGGAATACGACATCACCACCGGAGCAGAAGGTTCGCAGATAATATGGTTCACTGCAAACCATAACGGCGAAGCCGAGACGGTTAAGGTCCAGCTGAGGCCGAAGCCGAAGCTCAAGAGAACATCGTTCGAGTACGACTTCTCCACCCTTGCCATCAAGAGCAAGACCGCCCGCGGCAACCTGGTGAGCAAGAATGTGATACGCACCGTCAGCCTGAAGAGCAAGGGTGTTTCCACCATTGCCGGCAAGCAGATTTGGTACGACACCGACATACAGAAGCTCAACGACGAAGGGCACGGTCTGTACCTGGGCGAGTTCAGCGAGAACGACAAAGTGCTGGCAGTGTTCAAGAACGGAACATTCTACACTACTTCTTTCGACCTGGTGAACCGTTACCAGGGAGATGTGCTCAGGATAGAAAAATTCGATCCGGACAAGACCTTCACCGCCCTGTACTGGGATGCCGGAGTCAAGTCCTTCTATGTCAAGCGTTTCTCCTTCGTAATCAGCGACAATACTCCCATCAGCTTCATTGCCGAAGGGAGCAAGTCCTACCTCGTGGAGCTTTCAGATGACAAACATCCTCAGTACGAAGTCATCTGGAAACAGAGCGACAAACCTTCGGAGCTCGTGGACGCAGAGCAGTGGATCGCCAAGAAAGGCATAGGTGCAAAGGGAAAGAAGGTGGTAGAGAGAGGAGAGGTAAAGAGCGTACGCTTCGGCGAACCTCTGCACCTGCCGGAAGATGACCTTCCAGAGCCCGAAGAGACCGCAGAAGAGGTCGAGGAGACAGTTGAGACTGTGGAGACAAAGCCCGCTCAGCCTTCCATCAAGCCCGGAGCCGAGATCCGGATACCCGAAACCGACGACGAACCTATAGAACTTCTTTTTGAAGAGCCAACATTGTTTTAATTTATAATAATTATGCTTGCAAAAATCGTTTACATCGTCGGTTTGATTGCCGCCATCTGGTGTGTTATCGACATTTTCAAAAAGCCAAAGCTCAATATCCTCTGGAAGATCGTCCTGTCTATCGCAGTGCTGTCATTCAGCTGGATAGGACTTTTGGTTTACTACTTCCTTGTCCGCGACAGGATCTGATTATTCTTGATGTAAATCATTCGTCCGGCCGCTGTACTGCTGCCCCGAGGACATTGGCTCCCGAAAAGGGAGGGGACCCACGAAGTGGGGAGGATCCTCGGGGCAGCAGTACAGCGGTCGGACGAAAAGTTTTATTGCAAACCGAAAAAGATAAAATATTTATTGTTTTTCAATAATTATTTATTATTTTTGCAAAGCCTGATATGGCGTAATAATTGTAGTAAGAACCGAGCTATGCTTATAGAATTAAAGGACGTCAACAAAACATACAACAACGGACAGCCGCTCCATGTCCTGAAGGGCATAGACCTCAGCATCGACAAGGGAGAGTTCGTGTCCATAATGGGGGCTTCAGGCTCCGGCAAATCCACGCTCCTCAACATCCTGGGGATACTGGACAATTACGACACCGGCGAATACTACATAGACGGACGACTCATAAAGGGGCTCAGCGAGAAGCAGGCGGCAGACTACCGCAACCGTCTCATCGGGTTCATCTTCCAATCCTTCAACATCATAGGATTCAAGACAGCAGTTGAGAACGTGGAGCTTCCCCTGTTTTATCAAGGCGTGAGCCGTAGCAAGCGGCACGAAATGGCAATGGAATACCTGGACCGACTGGGGCTGGCCGACTGGGCCACCCACTACCCCAACGAAATGTCCGGCGGACAGAAACAGAGGGTTGCAATTGCCAGGGCGCTGATAACCAAGCCCAAGATCATACTCGCCGACGAGCCCACAGGAGCACTCGACTCCAAGACTTCAGAAGAAGTGATGCAGCTCCTGGGCCGCCTCAACCGCGAAGAAGGAGTCACTATCATAGTGGTTACGCACGAGAGCGGCGTGGCCAACTGCACAGACAAAATCGTACACATAAAGGACGGCTTGATAGGCCGCATCGAAGACAACCGCATGCACCGCGCCTCTGTATTCGGCGCCGATACCATAATGAAATGAGAGACATTTTCACAGAAATATGGGAAAGTGTCCGGCGTAACAAGCTGCGGACAAGCCTCACCGGGTTTGCAGTATCCTGGGGCATTTTCATGCTCATAGTGCTGCTCGGCGCAGGCAACGGCCTGCAGAATGCATTCTTCAAAGGAGGCGACCAGTTTGCAAGCAACACCATGATGATCGGAGGCGGGTACACATCCAAAGCCTATGACGGGCTCAAGGAAGGGCGCCGGATCAGTATCGACGACAAGGACGTCAAGCTCATAGAAGGAGATGCCTTCGCTACTAATGTAGAGCAAGTAATTGCCACTGTAAGCACCGGAGAGACGGCTTCTTACGGCAAAAAAAGCACGTCCCTCACCCTGGAAGGCAATTACCCTGAACGCCAGCAGATGGAGAAGATAGAGCTGGTGGCAGGGCGATACATCAATTCCAAGGATATTGCCGCCAAGCGCAAGGTGGTGGTCCTGCCGCAGAATACCGCCGAAGCCCTCCTCCCCGCATTCTCGCAGGCGCAGGACCTGCTGGGCAGACACATCAAAATAGGACAGTTCTCGTATTTGGTGGTCGGCATCACGAAGTCGGACCGCATGATGGGCAACAACATGGCCGCCGCTCCATTCAGCACCATCAAAACCATCTACAACAAAGGCGAAGACCTCGACGACATAACATTCACCTTCCACGGGCTCAAAACTGAGAAAGCCAACGAAGAGTTCGAGGAGCAGCTCAGGGCAGCCGTTAACCTCCGCCACCGCGCCGCTCCAGACGACAAGCGTGCAATATGGATCTGGAACCGCTTCTCCCAGAACCTTCAGATGAACAAAGTGGGGGCTATCATAAACGTGGCCCTGTGGATCATAGGACTGTTCACACTGCTCGGAGGAATAGTGGGCGTGAGCAATATCATGCTCATCACCGTCAAGGAGCGCACGCATGAATTCGGCATACGCAAGGCCATAGGAGCCAAGCCCTGGGATATCACCAAACTCATTTTAGCAGAGAGCGTTACCATAACGGCCGTATTCGGTTACATAGGCATGTTCCTGGGTATGCTCACCTGCAGGCTCCTGGACAAGACGCTCGGGCAGTCCACCGTGTCCATAATGGACGACCAGATAGCAATGCTCGTCAACCCTTCAGTGGGCTTGGACGTAGCAATTGAAGCAACAATAGTACTGATAGTAGCCGGCTCCATCGCCGGGCTGTTCCCAGCCCGCAAAGCAGCCAGAGTAAGACCGATAGAAGCACTGCGCGCAGAATGAGGTTCGATATAGATTCATACCGCGAGATCGCCGATTCTCTGGTCCGCAACCGCAGCCGAAGCCTGCTCACAGGTTTCGGGGTGTTCTGGGGCATCTTCATGCTGCTCTTCCTGATAGGCGGCGGCGCCGGACTCAAGCAATTGGTCACCAGCAACTTCGAAGGTTTTGCGACGAACACGACCATTATGTTCGCCAACAATACCTCCAAGCCCTGGCAGGGGTACAAACAGGGCCGCGCGTGGGATCTGAACTATACCGACGTGGAGCGCATGAAGCAGATGGTCCCCGAACTGGAGACCGTGACTCCCGTCATTTCATCGTGGGGACAGACCGCAGTCAACGGCACCAACAGCGTGAACGCCAACGTCAAATGCGTTGCTGCCGACTACAGCAAGATCGAAGAGCCTAAGCTCCGTTTCGGGCGTTTCATCAATGAGTCCGACGTGGCTCAGGAACGCAAGGTCTGCGTCATAGGAAGACGTATTTACGAAGGCATTTTCCCCGAAGGAGGCGACCCCTGCGGCACCTTTATCAAGGTGGGAGCTGTCTATTACCAGGTTATCGGCGTAGATTACAATTCCGGCAACATAAGCATCAACGGAAGCGCCGACCAGGCTGTCGTTATACCTCTTTCGCTCGGGCAGAAGATATTCCACAAGGGCACCAACATCGACCTGCTTTGCGTCACCGGCAAGAGCGGCGTCAGGATGAGCTCGCTGGAAGACAGGATGAGACAGATTCTCGCCCGTTCGCACAATTTCGACCCCACCGACAAGCAGGCGGTGTTCATGGTGAATACCGAACAAATGTTCGCCCTCATGGACAACCTTTTCACGGGCCTTAATTTCCTTATCTGGCTTGTGGGACTGGGCACCATACTGGCCGGCATCATTGGCGTCAGCAACATCATGATGGTCACGGTCAAAGAACGCACGACGGAAATCGGAATCCGGCGTGCCATTGGTGCGACGCCCCGTGACATACTAAGCCAGATTATCCTCGAAAGCATAGCCCTCACGCTGGTAGCCGGCTCGCTGGGCATCGTTTTCGCCGTGCAGATGCTGCGGCTCACGCAGACTATAGTAAATCACATTCCCGACATGTCCGGCAATTTTCAGATAAGTTTCTGGACCGCTGTGGCAGCAGTTGTGCTGCTTTCCATGCTGGGAGTGATAGCAGGACTCGCCCCCGCATCCAGGGCGATGAGCATTAAACCGGTGGATGCAATGAGAGAAGAATAAACAAAGCGTCAGATATGAAAAAAGCAGTCAAGTACATCATCTTTGCACTCATCGGAGTATTGTTCATCGGAACTTTCGTATTCCTGCTCAAGAACTCCCGCCCCGAGCAAGTAAGCTACATGGAGCACGAAGCGGTATATTCAAGCATAAGCCGCAGCACCGTAGTTACAGGCAAGATTGAACCGCGTAACGAAGTGAACGTAAAGCCGCAGATAAACGGCATCATCGCGGAGCTTTACAAAGAAGCCGGACAGCAGGTGAAAGAAGGCGAAGTAATTGCCAAGCTGCGCGTGATCCCGGACATGAATTCACTCAGTTCCGCCCAGTCCAGGGTTCGTCTCTCAGAGATAAATCTCAAGCAGGCAAAGACCAATTATGACCGCGAAAAGGCTCTCTACGACAAACATTTGGTGAGCGACGAAGAGTACGACCAAGTGCTTCAGGCATACAATCAGGCCAAAGAGGAAAAGAATGCTGCCCAGGAATCACTGGAAGTCATACGAGACGGTGTGTCAAAAAGCAACGCAACCGGGAGTTCCACCCTCGTGCGCTCGACCATAACCGGCCTCATCCTGGACATCCCGGTGAAGGTGGGCAATTCCGTCATCCAGGCCAACACCATGAACGACGGTACAACCGTCGCGACCGTGGCCAACATGTCCGACCTCATTTTCGACGGCAACATAGATGAGACGGAAGTCGGTTCGCTGGTAGAAGGAATGCCCATGTTGATAAGCATAGGAGCTCTCCCCGACTACAAGTCTGAAGCCTCTCTGGAGTACATATCGCCCAAAGCGGTAGAAAACAACGGAGCCAACCAGTTTGAGATAAAGGCCGCCGTCCCGGGCAGCGACAGCCACATGATACGTTCGGGCTACAGCGCAAACGCCGAGATTGTGCTGGAGAAAGCCGACAGCGTGCTGGTGATACCCGAGAGTGCCCTTGAGTTTGAAGGTGCGGATACATTTGTACACGTCAAAAATGCCGAGGGCGAATACACCAAGACTCAGGTCACTACCGGACTGTCCGACGGCCTGAACATAGAAATCAAAAGCGGGCTGAGCGCCGGCGACAAAGTGCGTGGCACCCGTATAATCAATTTAGGCAAGTAGCATGAGAAAGATTATAATAAGCCTGGCCCTGCTGCTGGCGGCCACCGCCGCCTACGCCCAGAATGTCCCCTGGAGCCTTGCAGACTGCATCAACTATGCTTTGGACCATAACCTCACGGTCAAGCAAAGCGGCCTTGCCGTGGAACAAAGGGAAATAGAACTGGACAACGCCAAGAGCAGGCGGCTTCCCGGGCTAAGCGCTTCCGCCGGCGAGAACCTGTCGTTCGGACGAGGCCTCACGGCAGATAACACTTATTCCAATTCCAACACCACATCCACTTCGTTCAGCCTCGGCGGTGAGATCCCCATTTTTCAGGGTTTTGATATCAACAACGGCATCAAAATAAGCCGCCTCAACCTTGAAGCTGCCACTGCAGACCTCGAAAAGGCGCGCGACGACATACGCGTGGCCGTGGCCCAGGCCTATGTGCAGATACTCTACAATCAGGAGCTCCTGAAAGTCGCGTCGCAGCAATGCGAACACGATGCCCAGCTGCTCGATCAGATTAAGGAGCGTTACAACGCCGGCAAGGTCAGTTCTGCCGAAGTATCTGCCCAGCAAGCCACCCTTGCCCAGAGCCGTCAGAGTGAAATCCAGGCCCAAGGCAACCTGAGTATTTCCGTGCTGGAATTAACGCAGCTTCTGGAGCTCAGCTCCCCCGAGGGGTTTGCAATCGTCACTCCCGATGTGAGCGAAGCAGGGAATGCGCTCCTGATGCGTCCGGAGGCCATTTTTGCAGAAGCAGTAGAAATCAAGCCGGCCGTGGAATCGGCCAAGATAGGGGTAGAGTCGGCCAAGTTGGCAGTTGACCGGGCCAAAGGCGGATACCTGCCTTCGCTTTCGCTCAGCGGCGGCCTGGGGACCAATTTCTACACCAATTCGAAGGTGCAGTCTGTAAGCTTCGGAGAACAGCTCAGGAATAACTTCAGCCAGTATGTGGGACTGTCTCTCAACATTCCCATTTTCCAGCGCTTCTCGGTGCGGAACCAGGTGCGCGGGGCGCAGGTCAGTCTTCAGGGCCAGCAACTCAATCTGGAAAACGTCAAAAAGTCGCTTTACAAGGAAATCCAGCAGGCCTACTACAATGCCCTCAACTCTCAGGCACGTTACAGCGGAAGCGCCCAGACAGCCCTGAGCGCAAAGGAGCATTACGAAATGACCGAAGAGAAGTACAAAGTGGGCAAAGCCGGGATCGCCGACTACAACGACGCCAGGAATTCATGGCTGCGGGCGGAATCGGAGCACATACAGGCCCGTTTCCAATGCCTCTACCAGACCAAACTTCTGGACTTCTACCGGGGCAAGGAGCTCAACTTCTGAGGCAAGAGCCTACAGGACATCCACAAAGCGATACCACTGGTCAATTTCGATCAGTTCCAGTTTGTCGCCTTTCTGATGCAGGGCGAAGCATGTTATGCTCTCCGCTGCATTCTTGGCAAGGAAAATCGTGACGGCTCCGTCGGGATCCTGGGCTATGGTCACCACATCGGGTATGCCATAAGTTCCTTCGTCATCGACGTTCCAAACGCCACTGTCTTCAAACTCTGATTCAATGTCAGTAGTCAGGCATGCGGTGGCTTCGACTTCCCCGCCGTTGACCCAGGCAAAGACAACCATTGCCTGATGGTCCTTGTGGGTAAATTCAACGATGTCAAGCTCACCATATCCGTTGCGCAGCCAGGCGGCCCGCCTGCTGTACATCACTTCGCGGCCGTACATCTTGGCCACTTGCTCTTCCACGTCGGAAGAGGCGGAACGCTCTGCCTCCGGGAATTTCCATCGTCCGAATGCAGGGAAGGTGTGGAATGCCACAAAATCGGCATCCGCCACCAAGGCCTCAATCTCCATGGCATCGTAGCCTCGGAACATTTTGTTCACTTCGTCTTTCGACGCCTGGAGTTGATAGAACACGCCTTTGGTAAGCCTGAAGTCCTGGTCCACGCGTCCCGCCATAGCGCCTTCTTTGGCAGTTGTGTCGCCGCATTTCTGCGCAGGAGCCACATTCTGTTTGAAAATCACCCATGGCAAGCCGATCTCAGGACGCACATAGCCCTCTTCCCAGGGAATCACGAAGCAGTCACGTTCAGGCCCCGGATAAGCGAAGAAAGGCTTTGCAATCTTGTCCCAGTCGTAAGGGATCTCGGTATAGGTAAGCGCTCCGGGGGCCACTCTCTGGCCGGCATCGGAGATGGTCACCTGGGTTAGCTTCTGCGAAAAGGCAAAGGCATCTGTTTCAATCCCGCTGACTTTGTACACCCTGCCGAAGGGACCCACTACAGTTGACGGCAGATCTACCCTGCCCCTGTAAATACCGCCGCAAGCAAGAGCACAAGTCTCGCCGGACACATGATACATATATCCGTTGGGCGCCACAAAGTAGTCGGGGTCGCGGCGATAGTAAGCGTCTATCATAATATCCACAGGATACGGCGGTGCACCTTCTCCCAGATGCTCGCTTATCATGACCGTATTCTCCATGGGTACGCCTTCGTCCACCTCGGGAGCAAGGTCGAAGGTAAGCGTATAGTCGAATTCTGGGAACTTGTACACGAACTGGCTGCCTGTCAGCTGCACGGGCTCGCCGGCGCTGTCATATACCATGGTGTAGCCGTCGTCCTTCATGGTGACAGTCAGGAGGAACTCTGCCTTGTCGGGGCCTACGGGGATGAGATAAAGGTCACCCAGGGCAAGAGTCTTGTCTTCGTCAAGGTATTCATAGACATAACGCCCGCCCCAGTCCTGGGCAGAGGCGAGAGCGCAGCATGATGCGAACGCGATAAACAAAAAGAGTTTCTTAAGCATGTCGCTAAGATAGCAAATAATATAGAATAATATAATTATTATATTTGTACTTCAGCACAGGGGCCTTGCATGGCGGCCCTTTCCCCCATGTTTTACGGGCCGCCATGCAAGGTCCCTGTGCTGAATAACATTAAGATTATGACCAAAATGAATTTGTTTACTGCAGCACTGCTTGCTGCTTTCCTAAGCGCCGGATGTGAGAAACCCGAGCCCAAACCGGAGCCTCAGCCTATAGTCAACCCCGAACCGAAACCGGAGCCCCAGCCGGAACCGGAGCCGGAGGTGCCTGCCGACCCGCGCGATGTTCCCAATAACGACGGAATTATACGCGTACTGGCGGTTGGCAACAGTTTCAGCGCAGATGCAGTAGAGCAGGAGCTCTGGCCACTTTTCCATGCTGTCGGACAGAAGGTCATAATCGGCGAGCTGTACATTGCCGGCTGCGACCTGGAAACTCATTGGGACAGGACCAGCAAGGAGACCAAGGCCTACAGCTACCGCAAGATAAGCGACGAATCTGGCGGAACCGTGGTCACCAAATCCGATGCTACTTTCAAGGAGGGTCTGCTGGATGAGCGCTGGGATTACATCAGCCTGCAGCAGGGCGCAGGGCACCACGGCCAGTTAGAAACTTTCGAGCCCTGGATGACCAACATGATAAACTATTGCCGCGAGAATGCCTCCTACCGGAAATTCAAGCTGGTTTACCATGTGCCATGGGTGGCTCCGGCACATTCCACCAACGCCAAGTTCGGCAACTACGACTACGACACGGCCAAGATGTACTCCATGATCACCGAGACCACGAAAAAGGTTGCCGAAACTTATCCAGTCGATATTATCATCAACACAGTCGATGCCATCCAGAACGGACGCAGTTCCTACCTGGGAGATACTTTCGACAGGGACGGCTGGCACCTCAACAAGAGTTACGGCCGCTACACGGCAGGCTGCATCTGGTTCGAAAAAATCATGGGGCAGAGCGTGCTTGGCAATCCCTACTACCCTGCTTCGATAGACGCTTACGTTGCCGAGATCTGCCAGACAGCCGCCCACGAGGCCTGTCTGCATCCCTATCAGGTCACTGACCTTTCGAGGTTCAAGGATCCGAATCCTGAGCAGCCGCAGAGCGGCAAGACGCTCGCAGAATGGGAATTCAGCGCCACCAACGCGGTAGAAGACGCTTACATTTCTTCTTTCACCACCCTGCCCGACCAGAAATCCAGCCTGGGAACCTATCATTACAGCAATGCCGCAGGCGTTCTGGGCCATGTGTCGTCGAACAAACAGGCCGGCGGGCGTATTTCTTTCGTCCAGCTCGACAAGAGTAAGTGGAGCGCCACTTCTGGCAACGAAAGGGCCGGAACCATGATCAGCGCCACGGGCCTTCCTTCGGTTTGCGCAGCGTTGCCCGGAGACTACTTCTTGTTCGAGACGACCACCGGAGAACAATTCCCCGCCGGCGCCCGGTTATATGCCGAATTTGCCTGGAACACAAATAAATATGGTTCGAAGTACTGGCTGCTGGAGTACCTCGACGGGGATGAATGGAAGGCAGTGCCTGGATTCGGAGTCAAGACCGAGACTATTTCCGGCAAGACTTATGACACCAATGTTCCCTATAGCGAGACCATTACCTACAATATAGCTTTTGCGGCATCAGAGATACGGCCCATCAAGGCGGAGGTACAGCTTTCCGCTCCGACAAAAGATTTCAAGTTGCGCATGACTTGCTGTCTTGAGCATCAGGTCAACGGCCGTCATTTCGATCATCCCCGCACACAGTCGGTCCAGAACCTGGACGCAACTGTCCAGCCCAAGATAATGCTCCTGGACTAATCGGCTGCCTTGGCAACCTTTTCCCCGAGTTTTACGACTACTGTAGCAATCTGTAGCACCCTGCTCTTGGAGCCTTTTCCCCAAGTTTTACGGCTCCAGAAGCAGGGTGCTACAGATAGAAATTGCAGAGGAAGGTTTACTTGATCTTGAAATCGACCACTATGGGCCTGTGATCCGAAGGCTCATAAAAACTCGTCACCACCTTACTCTTCACAGGACGGGTATAATCATCCGTGTACATAACCGCATTAACCACGCAATTAGCCAGCAGCGGCGTACAATACACAAAATCTATACGGGCCCTTCCCCAAGTGGAAGAATAAAAATTATTGGGGTTGCTCTCGTAAATGATATCCACATAAGGAGTGTGCTGCAAAATGTAATCGTGCACAAGCAACTTGGTATCATCATCGGCATAACGGTACACCCAGTTATCGAGGCGGGAACGGGAATTAAAATCTCCCATCATCATCCACAAACCTTCAGCGGCGGCAGGGTCAGTGCCTATAGTGTGCCTGCAAATATACTCCATCTCGGCACGGCGGAACTTGTCGCCTTCAAAAGCAGCCTTACTCCTTTCCCTGTCGGCCTGAGGCACATTAAAGCCATACTGCTGAGGCCAGGTGTGCAGAGTAACAATATTGATCGGCTTCCCGGCCACCTTCAGGCGCACCCATCCGGCTCCGTGAGACACCAGAGTATCGGCGTTACCGATAATACGGTCAACAGCCTCAAGAGGGAAACGCGAAGTGACAACCTGCGGATAATTATCCCTGTGGCCTCCGATATACACATATTTATGGCCATAGCGCTTACCTAAGCGCTTCCACATTTGGGTCATCAGCTCGTCCTTCTGCCACTCGCCGACATTGTCGAGCTTGGTGTATGTTCCGGTCTTATAGATCGGCTGGGCCTCGCACCACACGCACACATCAGGTTTCTGAGACTTAACCCAATCGGTAAACCGCTGATAATCATCCGGCTGTCCATCCCACATGCCATTTTGGATGTTCCAGTAAACAAGACGCAGATTTCCGGGCTTTCCGGCACCGGCCTCAAAGCCCACGCTCAGAAGCGCCAGGCTCATCATAACCAATAGGATCTTTTTCATATCGTAACAAATAAATAACTATATATCAACTATTTGTGAAATCCGGGTGCTCCCGAAGGAGCACCCGGATTTCACAAGCAACTAATTATCAACAGCTTGCTGATTACGCACAGTAGAGAGGAGGTAGGCACGCAGCTCGCTCCAGGGGTAGAACGGACCGGGGCCGAGGGCGGGGAAGGAACTTTCGCCCTCGTTGAACAGGACCTTCACCAGAACATCCCCCCGTCTGCCGCGGAAAAACACCAATTGAAGATTGGTACCCATCGGCATCATGTTAGTGGCGTTCCAGTTATCGGACACCTCATCGAAACTCAGCCTCTTCTCATAGCCTTCGAGCCCTATCAACGAGAAAAACGGCATCATGCCCACATCGTGGCTGAAGCGCAGGTCGGCAGCAATCTTGCCGCCGGCGACCGCTGCATCTGCGCGTGACACGAAGTCCAGCACCAAGGTATCCATGATATGCATGCGCCATTCTCCCTGCTCGGCACTGCCGCAATGCTGGAAGAACTGCTTGGCGTTGTATATCTTGGACGCCGTCTCGAATTCCTGCGGCGTAAGTCCCTCAAGAATATCCTGAATGCCCATGTAACTGGCCACAGACCCGTTTGTAACGCAAGTTTCCACTATCAGGCGGTCACTTTTGAAACAAGACCGGGCCTTTTCGGGATCGTTGAAGATCCGCGAATAGAAGGACTTGTAGTCAAAATCCCTGGCCATGGCCTTGTCGGCAAGACGCGAGCCGGCTTTGAGGCCGGGCGCGGCCAGGTTTTCCCTGCAGATCACATCGTAATACTTCTCCCCCGCCACGAAGCCGATATCAACACCGGGGGCGGCGGAGGCCAGAGCTGCGGCAAAATTCGTCATGGACAAGATCGCCCTCTGCTTGTGGGTGGAGTAGCAGGCAACGCTGTCGCGCCCCTTCTGTCTGAACACCTTGGAGTAGCGGGCGGCCATGCGGCGGGCAATGGCCTTCTGCTCCGACGCTCCAAGCTCATTGATGAGCCCGTAAGTGCCCTGCGATGCCTTGTCAAGCTTAACAAAACCCTCGAGCAGGCGCTTCCCTGCCTCTGTCAAAAGGCCCAGGGAATCGGCTTTGGCCAGTGGCTTAAGTCCGTTGCCGACGTAGCCCTCATTCACCGGAAGGCGGCTTCCATGCCGTCCTATATGGCTTATATAGAACGGCTTATAACCGCGCGGTGTGGGCGTCCGGCCGGCAGGACGCTCGGCATAAGGACTGTACAGCCCCTTCCACTCGTCGTACTTATCCTGCGAGCGGAGAGTCACGCACGACAGTGCCAGAAGCAGCAGCAGACTAGCCCACCTGCGCACCATTGGATACAAGTTCCTGAGGGGTAATGAAACGCATCTTGCCGTCGCCCTGTTTGGCCATCAGAATCATGCCATGGCTCTCTATGCCCCTGATCACGCGGGGCTTAAGGTTGGCGAGTATGCATATCTGCTTTCCAACCATGTCTTCGGGGGAATAGAATTCGGCTATTCCCGACACGATGACGCGGCGGTCGATACCCGTATCGATGGTGAGCCGGAGCAACTTGTCCGTCTTGGGTACGCGCTCCGCCTCAAGCACGGTGGCGGTGCGTATATCCATCTTTTCAAAGTCTTCGAAAGTGCATTCTTCCTTCTGAAGAGCGACTTTCTTTGCCGCTTCAGCTTTCTCGCGGGCCGCCCGCTCGGCGCGTATGGCCTCCAGCTTGTCCAGCTGCAGCTGAATCTGGTCATCCTCTATCTTGGCGAACAGCAGTTCCGCTTCGCCGATCTCGTGGCCTGCGGGAAGGATCTGCGGACGCCCGAGCAGTTCCCAGTCCAGCACGATTCCGTTCTCTGAAGTAACGCCGGTATGGAGGGCGCGGCCTTCACCTTCGACGTAGGTATTCTCTGTCTGCCTCTCGCCCTTGCGGTGATCGGACCCGGCAAAAAATCCCACTTTGAGCATGTTGCGCAAGCGCTCGGCTGCGAAGGGAGTAAAGGGTTCGAAGGCCACTGCGAGGTCGGCACAGATCTGCATGGATATGTTAAGGATAGTAGCGGTACGGTCCAGGTCGGTCTTGGCCACCTTCCAAGGCTCGGTATCGGAAATATACTTATTGCCGGCACGGGCAATGCCCATGGCATCTTTGAGAGCCTCGCGGAAACGATAGGTCTCCAGATTCTTCTCCATGGAAGCCTTAAGGGCAGGAATTTCGGCGATAACCTCCTTGTCAACATCCAGTAGAGGACCGCACGGAGGGACCTTGCCGCCGAAGTATTTGTGCGTAAGCACCACCGCCCTGTTCACGAAATTGCCGAAAACGGCGACGAGCTCGGAGTTGTTGCGCGTCTGGAAATCTTTCCAGCTGAAGTCGTTGTCCGCTGTCTGAGGAGCATTGGCTGTGAGCACATAACGCATGACATCCTCTTTCCCGGGGAAGTCTTTCAGGAACTCATGCGCCCACACGGCCCAGCCGCGCGAAGTGGATATCTTGTCTCCTTCCAGGTTCAGGAATTCGTTGGCGGGAACGTTCTCGGGCAGGATGTATCCGTCTCCGTATGCCTTGAGCATGCTCGGGAACACTATACAGTGGAACACGATATTGTCCTTGCCGATGAAGTGCACCAGCCTGGTGTCTTCCGACTTCCACCACTTCTCCCAGCTCTGCGGTAGCAGCTCGCGGGTATTGGAAATGTATCCTATGGGGGCGTCGAACCATACGTACAGCACTTTACCTTCCGCTCCCTCTACCGGCACGGGCACGCCCCAGTCCAGGTCGCGGGTGACGGCACGGGGCTGAAGTCCGCCGTCCAGCCAGCTCTTCACCTGCCCGTACACATTGGTACGCCATTCTTTATGGCCATCCAAAATCCATTCGCGCAGCCACTGCTCGTAATCCTGCAGCGGCAGATACCAATGGGTGGTTTTCTTTTTGATGGGAGCAGCACCGCTAAGTTTGGAGCGGGGATTGATCAATTCCTCGGGGCTGAGGGTGCTGCCGCATTTCTCGCACT
This sequence comes from uncultured Bacteroidales bacterium, assembly GCA_946403855.1. Classification (GTDB taxonomy): domain Bacteria; phylum Bacteroidota; class Bacteroidia; order Bacteroidales; family UBA932; genus Cryptobacteroides. The sequence goes on along the minus strand of CAMJBH010000014.1, from coordinate 25,962 downwards.
GGTCGCCGTATGCGCCCTCGTTGCCGCACTTGGGACAGGTTCCCACAATGTAACGGTCGGCAAGGAAGGTCTGCGCCTCGGGATCGTAGTACTGCTCGCTCTCGCGGGTCACGAACTTGCCGTCATCGTAGAGTTTGCGGAAGAATTCCGACGCGCCCTCCGCATGTACGGCCGAAGAAGTGCGTCCGTAGATATCGAAGTTGATGCCGAGTCCGCTGAAGGAGTCGCGTATAAGCTTGTGGTAGCGGTCCACAATGTCCTGCGGGGAACAGCCCTGCTCGCGCGCCTTGATGGTTATAGGAACTCCGTGCTCATCGGAGCCGCATACATACAACACATCTTCCCCCCTCATGCGAAGGTAGCGCACATAAATGTCGGCGGGCACATATACGCCCGCCAAATGGCCTATATGCACCGGGCCGTTGGCATACGGCAGTGCACAAGTTACCAAAGTTCTTTTCTTTCCGTTCATATTTTATTCTTTTTTGTCTCTTCCGATTCTTTGGTTGATACGGCGCTGCGCAGCCTGGAGGCGCAGCATTTCCTTCATGACTTCCATCTGGGCGTCCGCATCCAGACCCGGAAGCTTCCGCCGCAGGTTCTCCAGCTTATCATGCACCCGGCGTTCGGCATACACCAAGATTGCCTTGGGAACGCCTGCTGACAGCACGGTAGATGTAGATGTGAGGGATGCCTCGAAGGCGCCCACGGTGAGCTGGTACCTGCGCGTCGAGAAGCGGGTGGCCAGGTCGGCCAGGACGCGGTCGGAGCCGTTGATTATCTCTTTCAGTATATTTTCCTGCGAAAGCCCTTTGTCGTACAAGGCTATATATCTGTCATACAGAGCTTTGTAATGCGTGTTGGCAAAAGCGCTTCCGTCCGCTTCGAGGGACTCGCGGATAAAATCAGCCACGGTGGGCTTATCCTCCTCCGAGCCGGAATAATACGGCGAATCGCTTTCGAATTCCAGTTCCTCGCAGCCGTAAGTGAGCAGATAATACAGCAGGTCTTCTTCGGCCGGAGCAAGAATGCGGTTCTCCAGGTACAGCTCTTCCGTTTGGACCATATCGAAGCCCGGGCCGGGGTCGGCAGCCGTATTGTCCTGTTCCCGCCTTGTCTCGCGCTCCCTTTCCCTTATCGCCTCCTCCTGCTTGCGCTTGCGGTCCGAAGCGATGCGCTGGAACAGGATCGAAGACTCGATTCCGAAGCGAATAGCCACAGAATCCACATATACAGAGCGCTTTACAGGGTCAGGTATCTCGGCTATCGTGTCGGCGATGTCATTGATGAGTTCCGCCTTTTTAAGAGGGTCGGACCCGGCCTGCTCCAGCAAAAGGTCCGTCTTGAACTCTATGAAATCTCTCTCCCCTTCGGCTATAAACTTCTGCATCTGCTCCAGAGTATGCTTGCGCGCGTAGGAATCCGGATCCTCGCCCTCCGGCAGCAGCACAACCTTCACGTTCAAGCCTTCGGCGAGGAACAGGTTGATGCCCCTGAGAGCTGCATGTATACCGGCAGAATCCCCGTCGTACATGATGGTTGCATTGTCGGTGAACTTGTGGATGAGGCGTATCTGCTCCACGGTAAGCGAGGTGCCGCAGGACGCCACCACATTGGTAATGCCCAGCTGATGCAGCGTCACCATGTCCACATTGCCCTCTACGAGAATGCACTTGCCGCTGCGGGCAATCTCGCCCTTGGCGAACCAGATGCCCAGCAGGTTGCGGCTCTTGATATAGATTTCCGTTTCCGGAGAGTTTACGTATTTGGCAGGATTGTCGGCGTGGAGCGTGCGTCCGCTGAATGCCAGTACGCGTCCGCTCACGGAGTGGACGGGGAACATGACCCTCTCCCGGAACTTATCCACCACGCTGCCGTCTTCGCGCTGTACGGCAAGACCGGCGGCCAACAGATACTCCATCTTGTACCCCGCGGCCAGGGCAGCATCTACCAGGGCCGTCCTGCCCGACGGCGCCCAGCCAAGCCCGAAACGTTCTATCGTAGCATCTTCCAGCCCGCGCTTGTGGAAATAGGCAAGGCCCACGGAGCGTCCTTCGGGCGTCTGAAGTTGCGAGGCATAAAACTTCTGGGCAAATTCCGACACCAGCAAAAGGCTCTCCCTCCTCTGCCTGCGGGCAATTTCTTCGGCACTCTCTTCCTCCTCGGTTACTTCTATATGATACTTGGCGGCAAGGTAACGCAAGGCCTCCACATAGCTGCAATGCTCATGTTCCATCACAAAACCCACGGCCGAACCGGCTTTGCCACATCCGAAGCACTTGTAAATGCCTTTGGACGGAGACACATAGAACGAAGGGGTCTTCTCGTTATGGAAAGGACAGCATGCCACAAAGTTGGCCCCGCGGCGCTTGAGCGTCACGAAGTCCCCTACTACATCTTCTATCCGGGCTGTGTCGAGGATTAGGTTTACTGTCTCCTGAGGTATCACGAAGCTATCTCACACAAGAATTTGATACGTACCAGCCGGATTTCCATCTCGTCGTAATCGGAACCCAGGGCGGCTATGGCGTCTGCAACCGAATCCGATGTCGCTTCCTCTTTGAAATAATCGTAAATTTCGTCCACGATGTCTTCGTCCAGATTCTCTTTGATGTAGTAATCCAGGTTCAGGGAGGTTCCGGTAGAGACAATGGCTTCGATTTCCGTCATGAGTTCATCCATGTCGAGGCCGCGCGCAGAAGCGATATCTTCCAGCGACATGCATTTGTCTATACTCTGGATGATGAAAATCTTGTTGGCCGATTTGCTTGGAGCCGACTTGACTATAAAATCGTCCGGGCGGGATATCTCATTCTCTTCTACGTATTTGCGTATGAGGTTCACGAACTCTGTCCCGAACTTGCGGGCCTTGCCCTCGCCCACGCCCTGACAGCCCTTAAGTTCCTCTATGGTAATGGGATAGAGGATGGACATGTCGTCCAGGGCAGGGTCGCCGAAGATGATCCACGGCTGGAGTTTGAGCTTGGATGCCACGCTCTTGCGAAGGTCCTTGAGCATGGACAGAAGCACAGGATCGCCTGCTCCCCCGCCGCGCATTGCGGCGTTGGCCGCCATGGCCTCCTCGTCGTCCTCGTCGTCAGGAGCATCACCGCCGGTGAACACCCGGTCTTCCACCATCATGAGTTCATAGGGGTTCTTGAGGAACTCCCGTCCTTTTTCCGTAACTCCTATAAGGCCATAGCTCTCGATTTCTTTCTCGAGCAGATGGAGGATCAGGCCCTGATGGATGACGGTGCACCAGAATTTTTCGCTGTGGTCCGAACCCTTTCCATAAAGCGGCAGGGCGTCATGCTTATAGGACTTTATCATGGAATTCGTGGCGCCTGTCAGTATCCCGGCCAAGTGCTCTATCTTGAAATGCTCTGGCAGGGATTCAATGAGCTCTATCACGAGCTTCATCTGGCTGCGTCCGTCAAATACCGGCTTCGGATGGAGGCAGTTGTCGCAGGCTCCGCAATTATCGTTGGGGTAATCTTCTCCGAAATAGTTGAGCAGCAACTTGCGGCGGCACTGGTTCGATTCGGCGTATGCCACCACCTCGCTCAGAAGCTGCCGGCTGATTTCCTGCTCCGCCACGGGCTTGCCCTGCATGAACTTCTCCAGCTTTTGAATGTCTTTGTAGCTATAGTAGTCTATGCAGCGGCCTTCCTTGCCGTCACGGCCGGCGCGTCCGGTCTCCTGGTAATAGCTTTCAATGCTCTTGGGTATGTCGTAATGTATGACAAAACGCACATCGGGCTTATCTATGCCCATACCGAAGGCTATGGTGGCCACTATGACGTTGATTTCTTCCGACAGGAAGGCGTCCTGGTTCTCCGCCCTTGTCTTGGCATCGAGCCCGGCATGGTAGGGACGCGCCTTGATGCCGTTGATACACAGCAGCTGCGCTATTTCCTCCACTTTCTTGCGGCTCAGACAGTAAACGATACCCGATTTGCCCGGGTTCTGCTTGATGTATTTTATCATGTCGCGGTCCACGTCCTGCTTGTCCCGCACCTCGTAATAGAGGTTTGGACGGTTGAACGAAGACTTGAACACAGCGGCGCCCTGAATGCCGAGATTCTTAAGGATGTCGCTCTGCACCTTGGGCGTGGCCGTAGCGGTGAGGGCGATAATGGGCCGGCGCCCGATATCCTCAACCAGCGCGCGAATGCGGCGGTACTCCGGGCGGAAGTCATGTCCCCACTCCGAGATACAGTGTGCCTCGTCCACGGCATAGAAAGAAATCTTGACTTCGCGCAGCAGCGCCACGTTCTCTTCTTTCGTCAGCGATTCAGGTGCCACATACAGTATCTTGGTCTTGCCGCTCAGCAGGTCGGTCCGCACTTCTTCTATCTGGACACGGTTCAGCGAGGAGTTCAGGAAGTGGGCGATAGTGCCCGTCCCGGCCTCGAAGCCGCGCAGCAAGTCCACCTGATTCTTCATCAGGGCTATAAGGGGTGAGATGACGATAGCCGTCCCTTCCGTCAAGATGGCTGGAAGTTGGTAGCAGAGGGATTTACCTCCGCCTGTAGGCATGAGCACGAAGGCGTCGCCTCCGTCGATCAGATGTCTTATGACGCGCTCCTGGTCTCCCTTGAACGTGTCGTATCCGAAGAACTCCTTGAGCGTCTTGTGGATGGTGGCGGAATCTATTGACATCTTGGTTTAGTCTAAGGTGTGAATTGCAAGCCCGGAACGCAGCTTAGGCTCGAACCATGTGGTCTTGGGCGGCATGATATTACCGCTGTCGGCAATGTCGAGCAACTGTTTCATGCTCACGGGATACAAGGCGAACGCTACCTTCATTTCGCCGTTGTCCACCCTGCGGGAAAGTTCTCCAAGGCCCCTGATACCGCCCACGAAGTCGATGCGTTTGTCGGTACGCAAGTCCTTTATTCCAAGCAGTTTATCCAGCACCAGACGGCTCAGTATGGTGACATCCAGCACCCCTATGGGATCGGAATCGTCATAGCGGCCGACCTTGGCGGTGAAGCTGTACCAACGGCCTTCCAGATACATGGAGAAGTTGTGGAGCGCCTGCGGCTTGTAAGGATCTGAACCTTCGGCCGGTTCCACATCGAAGTCTTCTCCGAGCGCCTGGATGAACTGCTCAGCGGTGAGACCGTTTAGGTCTTTGACCACGCGGTTGTAGTCTATGATCTTGAGCTGGCTCTCGGGGAAGCAGACAGCCATGAAGAAGTTATACTCTTCGTCCCCGGTATGCGCAGGGTTCTGGGAGCGTTTCTCAGCTCCCACACGCGCGGCAGCGGCGGTGCGATGGTGACCGTCGGCCACATAAAACGCATCCACCTGAGAGGTGAAGATCTCCGTTATGCGCGCCACGGTGGCGGGATCACTGATTACCCAGAATTCATGGCCGAAGCCATTCTCGTCCGTGAACTTGTACTCCGACGGACCGGACACGGCCTTCGCCACAATTTCGTTCAGCTCAGGTTTGTCGCGGTAAGAGAAGAAAACCGGCTCGATGTTGGCGTTCTGGATGCGCACGTGGATCATGCGATCGTCCTCCTTGTCTTTACGCGTGAGTTCGTGCTTCTTGATGACTCCGGAGGCATAGTCGTCCGTGTGGGCACAAAGCACAATGCCGTACTGGGTGCGGCCGCCCATGGTCTGCGCATAGACATAATAACATTCGGACGGGTCACGGACAAGCCATCCACGCTCGCGCCACAAACGGAAATTCTCGACAGCCTTGTCATAGACAGCCTGCGAGTGCTCATCCGCAATGGGATCGAAGTCTATCTCAGGCTTGGTAATGTGCAACAACGACTTGGGCCCGGCTATCTTTTTGGCCTCAAGCGAATTAAGAACATCGTAAGGGGGCGCAGCAACCTCAGTCGCGATATTTTTCGGGGGTCTCAGCGCCGCAAAGGGCTTTACTCGTACCATAGGAATTTCAGATTATATTCCCAAGATACGAATAATTATTAAAAAAACAAAATCAGAGGCCGTAAGGATAAGATTTATTCCTTCTCGTCGTAGATGAGTTCCTCTTCCTCCTTGTCCTCGTCAACTTCATCCTCTTCGTCCTCATCATCGTCATCGTCGTCATCTCCTGCGGCGGGGCCGATATTGAGTCCGGGAATCTTGCGCTGCTGCTGGGGAAGGTCCTCAAAGGCAACATATCCGTTCTCGAATTCGATGGGCACGGGACCCTTGGAATCCACTATTACAGGCACAGCGACAGAGCCCTGTTCTTCTCCTTCCAGGGTAATGGTTACGCTCTTGCGCGCTTCTATATCATAGAAATACACAAACTTCACAACACCTGAAGCCACAGTCTGTGCCAGCGAGACGGCATCTACGGTACCGCAGCCCAGATCCTGGAGGGCATAGCGGGCCACAACCTCTCCCGAGGCATCGAAGGCCTTGAACAAAATGGGCTGGTCCACGGTAAACTCAAGATCGGCGCGAAGACGCTTGTGGAAAGTGTAAAGAGAATTGTCCCCGTCCACCTTATATACTCTGTAAAAACCTTTTATCCCCTCAAGGGTAACTCTGTACTTGTACACCATAATAGTCTTTTCAAGAAATCATTATGCGAAGATAAAAATAAATCACTAAATTTGGAGTGAAATGAGCGATATTTATAAAAGTATTTCTTCCAGATCGGACGGTTTGTATAAAGACAACGGCAGCCGTTTCATAGCTTCCGCGTGGCCCGTAGAGTCCGAAGAAGAGGTGAAAGCTATTGTCGATGCGTTCAAAAAGGAATACCATGATGCCAGGCACCACTGCTACGCCTACCGCATAGGCAAGGACGGCTCGCAGTGGCGTGCAAACGACGACGGAGAGCCCTCCGGAAGCGCCGGACGCCCCATTCTGGGACAGATCGATTCGGCCGGCCTGAGCGACATACTGGTGGTCGTGGTACGCTACTTCGGCGGAATCAAACTGGGCATTCCCGGGCTTATAAGAGCCTACAAGACATCCACCGCCGATGCTTTGTCGAATGCCTCCGTGACAGAGAAAATCGCCGGCTCCTGGTACCGTCTCACATTCAGCTACGAGAACATGCCCCAAGTCATGAAAGTCCTGAAAGACCTGGACCTGCCGCAGCGCGAGCGCGACTTCGGCATCGAGTGCAGCATGGAAGTACGCGTCCGGGACACGCTCAAAGAAGATTTTTTGGAAAGAATCGGCACAATCTGTACATTTGTAGAATGTTAATGCATTGCAGAAAATCAGACGACAGTACTCAAGGGCCCTTTCCCCATGTTTTACGGGTCCCGGGGTACTGCCGTCTGATTTTCTGCCAAGACAACTATTACACTTTTACTTATTTCCAATACAATGTCTAAAGTTCATGTTTTCAATGCAGGTCCCTGCCTGCTTCCCCAGGTAGCGATCGACCGCTCCATCGAGGCCCTCAAAGACTTCAAAGGTACAGGCGTTTCACTCATCTCAATCTCCCACAGAACCAAGGAATGGGAGTCTGTGATGGACGAGTGCCGCGCCCTCTGGAAAGAACTCCTCAACATTCCCGACGGCTACGAAGTGGTGTTCCTGGGCGGCGGCGCCAGCCTCCAGTTCCTCTATGTCGCCATGAACTTCTTGGAGAAGAAAGCGGCATATCTCGATACCGGCGTCTGGGCTCATAAGGCTCTCAAAGAAGCGCAAGGCCTTGGCGAAGCTTATGCTATCGCATGCTCCAAAGACCGCAACTACTGCTATATCCCCAAAGGCTTCGAGATTCCCGAAGACCTTGACTACCTTCACATTACCACGAATAACACCATCTACGGCACAGAGATAAAAAGCGATTTCGACTGCCCCGTGCCCCTCATCGCCGACATGTCATCCGACATCCTCAGCCGCAAGGTCGATGTGAGCAAGTATGCAATGATCTACGGAGGCGCACAGAAAAACGCAGGCCCTGCCGGTGTGACGTTCGCAATTATCAAGAAAGACATGCTCGGCCGCGTGAGCCGTTACATCCCCACTATGCTGGACTATCGCACCCACATAGACAAGGGATCCATGTTCAACACTCCTCCCGTATTCTCCATCTTCGTGATGAACGAGACCCTCAAGTGGCTCAAGGGCATCGGCGGAATCGACGCCATCCATGCCATAGACGAGAAGAAAGCGGCCACTCTCTATGCCGAAATTGACCGCAACTCCCTTTTCCGCGGCACCGCAGACAAAGAAGACCGTTCCATCATGAACGTATGCTTCGTCATGGCCGAAGGCTGCGAAGGCCTGCAGGACGAATTCCTCAGCTTCGCAAAGGAGCGCGGCATGGTGGGCATCAAGGGACACCGTTCCGTGGGCGGTTTCAGGGCTTCGCTCTACAACGCCTGCACGCAGGAAGACGTCGAGGCTCTGGTGGCCTGTATGCAAGAATTTGAAAAACTGCACATATAATTAATCATGAAAGTTCTCATAGCAACCCAGAAGCCCTTTGCGGCGGCAGCCGTGAACGGCATCAAAGAGATACTGCAGGCAGCCGGACACGATGCCGTCCTGCTTGAAAAATATGCCGGACAGGACGAACTCATGGCGGCAGCGGCCGACGCCGACGGCATGATCGTACGCTCCGACAAAGTCACGGCCGAGGTCATCGCCGCAGCCCCGAAGCTCAAAATCGTGGTGCGCGCAGGCGCCGGCTTCGACAATGTGGACCTTGAAGCAGCCTCTGCCCGCGGGATCGTGGTCATGAACACTCCCGGACAGAATTCCAACGCAGTGGCCGAATTGGCCATAGCCATGATGATATTCATGGCCCGCACCCAGTTCACCCCCGCCACAGGCAGCGAGATCTGCGGCAAGACCCTTGGCATCCAGGCCTTCGGCAACGTGGGAAGGCTGGTGGGAGCCAAGGCCAAAGCCCTGGGCATGAAGGTAAAAGCCATCGATCCCTTCCTCAAAGACGAGCAGATTGAGGCCGGCGGCGCCGAGCCCGCATCTTCTCTCGAAGAACTCTACAGCAGTTCCGACTACGTGTCCATCCACATCCCGGCAACGCCCCAGACCATAGGGAGCATCGGCTATCAGCTGATCAGCAGCATGCCCAAAGGCGCCACTCTGGTGAACACCGCCCGCAAGGAGGTGATAGACGAAGCCGGACTCGAGAAGGCTCTGGAAGAACGTCCCGACCTTAAATACATTACCGACGTGGCTCCGGACAATTACGCAGCCCTTCAGGAGAAGTTCGGCCTGCGTGTTTTCGCTACGCCCAAGAAGATGGGCGCCCAGACCGCCGAGGCCAACATCAATGCCGGACTTGCCGCCGCACGTCAGATCGCTGACTTCTTTGCCACAGGCAACACCCGTTTCCAGGTCAACCGTTGAAGCAAAAAGTCAGAATAGTTTTGGCGGCAGCCGTTGCGTTGTCCGTAACAGCCAGCGCCGCAGCACAGGAAATCGAACGCATCGACACCCTTGACACTTCGTACGTCACGGCCGTGAAGGAAAAGATGCGCAACACCACCCAGACCGGTCTCATGCGCCTGGATGGGGACAAACTGCGCAGCGGCGTTGCCGTATTCGGCACTCCGGACATAATAAAACAGCTCCAGATACTGCCGGGAGTGGCGGCAGGCAACGAACTCATGAGCGGTCTGTACGTCCACGGCGGCGACGGAGCCGACAATCTGTTCCTGCTCGACGGCGTTCCCCTGTACAACATCAGCCATTTCGGAGGTTTCTTCTCGAGCTTCAACACCGATGTGGTAGAGAATCTCGACTTCTACAAGAGCGGCTTCCCAGCCCGTTACGGCGGCAGGCTGTCATCGGTAGTGGACGTGGAGACCTCGGAAGGCAATATGGAGCGCTGGCACGGCGGAGCGTCGCTTGGACTCATCGACGGCAGACTCCACATCGAAGGTCCCGTCTGGAAAGACCGCACCTGCGTGAACTTCGGCCTCAGACGTTCCTGGATGGACGTCATCACGATACCCGCAATAGCCTATGCCAACAGGCGCAACGGCGACGGCACAACGGCCCGTGGGGCCTACGCCATGTGGGACTTCAACGGACGCATCACGCACAAAATAGACGAGCGCAACAAGCTCAACGCCACAATCTACTGGGGCGAGGACAACCTCCGCGCCGGCATCAAGGAAGAAGACGATGCCTACATGGACCTTGGCATAAGGACCATCTGGGGCACGCTGGCGGGCTCTCTGTCTTGGGAATCGAAATACAATGCCAAGCTGAAGGGGAAGATGCTCGCCTACTACACCCGCAGCAACTCCGACGTCGGATACACCTTCGACATCAGTTACCCCGGCACCAACGGGCGCAGCAGCATGTACTGGAACGACGACAATATCTGCGCAGTGCGCGACGGAGGCCTGAAGTACGACCTTGACTGGTACCCCAACTCGTTCCACCACGTCCGTTTCGGAGCGGCTGCCGCCCTTCACGGCTACAATACAGGCAGGAAGTACGATCAGCGCAATTCCTTCGCCGGCACCGAGCCCGAAGAGAACAACGGCGAAGAAGGCGACCGCTACACTTCCTGGGAGCCGGCCATCTACATCGAAGATGAAATCTTCATCAGCTACAATTTCACCCTGAATGCCGGCCTGAGGGCTTCGCTGTTCGGTACCAGGCTCAAGAGCTGGACGTCGCTGGAACCGCGTGCAGCACTCAAGTGGCTCATTACCAACGCTGCCTGCGTCAAGCTTTCCTACACCCGCATGAGCCAGTACGCCCACCTGGTGTCGGCCATGTACATAGACCTCCCCACCAACAGCTGGATGCCGTCAGTACCGGGTGCAGGGCCCATGGTATCCGATCAGATAGCAGGCGGATTGTACCTTACTCCCGGCAACTTCAAAATCAACATCGAGGGTTGGTACAAGACCATGAACGGCATGCTTGCCTACAACGGCGCAAATGCCTTCTATCCCCCGCTGGTGAACTGGGAGAAGTCGTTCACCACCGGCAAAGGAGAGTCTTACGGACTGGAACTGGAAGCCACTTATTCGGTGCCGAAAATCGAATTGTCGGCATACTATACTCTCGGCTGGTCCTGGCGCGAGTTCGAAGCATACTCCATGTTCCGCTTCCCCGACCACAACGACAACCGCCACAAAGTCAATCTCGTAGCGACCTGGCGGCCAAGCAAGAAATGGAACATCTTCGCCAACTGGAACTACCACTCCGGCAACCGTATCACCCTGCCGAGCCATGTCATCCAATACGAAGACGGCACTTCCGCCCTGCTCTACCAGGCGCCGTACAACGCCAAGCTCCCCGACTATCACAGGCTCGACATCGGCGTAGATTACAGGATATTTTTCAACCAAGGCCGCACGCTCAACTTCAACCTGAGCATCTACAACGTTTACAACCACCTCAACGCCTCTTTTGCCATGCTTGACACAGATGCCGACGGCAAATACATAGGCATGGCTTATGGCCTGGTGCCAATCATCCCGACTTTGAGCGTCGGATATAAATTCTGACGCCATGAAATTGCTCCGCACACTTCTGCCCGCCTTCCTGCTCCTGGCTGCCGTCTCCTGCGAGTTTCCCTTCCCGCTGGACAACGTGTCAGACCCTGCCATCTACATAGAATACCTGCCTTCCTGCCCATACAGTACGCCCAGGCTCAACATTGCATATGCAGACCCGGCCTACGGCAAAGCTGCAGGCCTGCATGCCCCCAAGCCCGGCGATGTTTCCGTCAGTATAAACGGAAGCTCCGCAAAGATATCCCCCGACTTCACTACGGACGGGAATATGCTCACCCTGACCCTGGAGAATACTGAGCTTAAAAGTGGAGACCGCATAGAAGTAAAGGTAGATGGCGGCTCCGCCCCGGATGCCTATGCATGCACCACCTTGCCTCCGCTCCCGGAACTGGCCGGTGTAGAGATGATTCCCGTGGCCGAAGATACTACTGGCAACACGCTGAAAGTCAATGTAAAGCTGGCGGGCGAAATAAAGGAAGGCGAATACTACGGCCTAAGGATATTGGAGCGCAACACCATAGTAAGCTTAGGCAAATCGCTTGATACGACTGTCTTTTACAGCTACAAGCTTCCCGGGCAGGTGGCCTCTCGCGAAGACCTGAATTCGCTCGACCTCGACGCATTCGCCAATGCCGAATATGCCGGATCCCTTACAGAAGAGGCCGACACGACATCCGGACCCATGATGCTCCTGACCTACAAGCAGTTCCAAGACAATATCTATTCTTTCTACGTGAGCAAGTCCGGCTTCAACTGGCAGTCTCTGCTGCCAGAAGACTTTGAACTGCCCGCTCCGGACGATCCTGACGGACAGGAAATCCCGGCAGTGCCGGAAATACCGGAAATGCCGGGAGAAGTGCCTGATGTGCCGTCTATCGTCTTAGTCGATAACGCAGAATATGTAGTAGAGCTTTACCGCCTCTCCGAAGAGCTATATAATTATTACAAAGCCCAGTACCTCATGAGGTTCAACCTCCTTTCCAACTTTGGGGTTACACCTCCCAATTTCACCTACTCTAATGTGCAGGGAGGCCTGGGCATAGTCGGAGGTCTCAGCGGAGTCCGTACCGGGTGGCTATAGCTTAACCACGGCGGCGCTCACCGGACCCATGTTGATCTGAAGGCCCTTGCGGCCTGTCTTGCAGGAGAACTTTCCTGAATTCAATACCGTAGAGGGCGCCTGGGAACTGAGATCCAGAGTCGCTTTCTGCTTCTTGGATGTCGGATTGAGCGCTATCAGATAAGTATCAAGGCCGTCGGTACGCAGGAACAGCATAGGATAAGGGCGGCTTTCGTCAAAGACCGGTTCGAAGCGGGAAGAAGCCCAGAACGCCTTGTTCTCTTTGCGCAGTTTTATGAGGGCGCGAGTCCAGTTGAGAAGCGACTGAGGGTCGCCTTCTTGAGACTCAACGGTTATGGCGCCGGGAGCAGTGGGATTCTTGCTTCCTGCGGCCTTCCATTCAAGATACATCGGGTAGCTTGTGGCCGGGGTCCACTCTGGGCACACGGGGATGTAGATATTCTCGGGGGCGCAGGTGCTGAAACCGGCGTTAGGCTCCGAATTCCACTGCATGGGGCTGCGTCCGCCGGCCCTTTCTTTTCCGTTGTGGTTGGCTCCTTCGACATTGGGCAGGTCTACAAGGCTGCGCAGGCCTATTTCATCGCCGTAGTACAGTATAGGCAGCGGCATGGTCATGATCCAGGTCATCATGACTTTTAGCTGTGAAGGGTCGTTGCGGGCTCCGGTGTTGAAGCGCAGATGATCATGATTGCCGGTTATCGAAGCGAAGTAGCCCCAGTCGCGGGTCCAGTCGAAGACATCGGTGATGTAATCGTAGTACGATTTGAGCATCTGTCCCGGCGTTGTTTCGAGGTCCAGCTTATCTTCGGGCCAGGGATTTCCGTACAGGTCTTTCAGGGAAGGAGCGCCTCCGTTGAGTGAGAAATAGCTGCCGCCGTCGGCCTGGTGCTTGGTGTCGAAGTACATGCGCCTGTTGGCCGATTTGACGCTGTTCAGATTCATGTCCACATTGAAGCCGCCGGCAAGGCAGTACTTCGGATCGTTCCATTCAGCCATAAGCACTCGTTCGGGGTAATTTGCATCCTGCCAAGCACGCATTTCGCGCCACAGACGCATTATCTCCCTCTTGTCGCGATCGTTCTTGACCAGGCTCGAGGCCATATCCACGCGGAATCCGTCCACACCTTTGCTGTACCAGAACGCCAGGATGTTCTTTAGCTCCTGCCGCACGGCCTTAGGGCCCGGAGCGTCAACGCCCTGCTCCCACGGCCGGGACGGGTCGGGGTTGGCATAACCATAGTTGAGCGCCGGCTGACAAGCATAGAAGTTCTTGTAGTAATACTTGGCACGCGGGTAATCGCTCTTCATCCATTTGCCTGTCGTATTCTGCATGTAGTTGGGATCCTTGAGCATTTTCTCCAGGTCTTTCCGGGCTTTGTCATCGGGAAGACGGTCGCTCCAGATATAATAGTCGGAGTACTGCAGGTTGGTGTCCTGGGCGCTCTGGAGGAACCAAGGATGCTTGTCGGAGGTGTGTCCCGCCACCAGGTCCAGCATGACTTTTATGCCTTTGGCATGGGCCTTCTGCACAAGTTCCACGAGGTCGTTGTTGGTGCCGAAGCGAGGATCGACCTTATAAAAATCGAGCACGTCGTAGCCTCCGTCTATCCAGCCGGACTCAAAAAGAGGATTGAACCATATTGCAGTCACGCCAAGGCTCGAGATATAGTCCAGCTTGGAAATAACTCCCTGGATATCACCTATTCCGTTGCCGTCGGAATCTTTGTAAGAAGACGGATATACCTGGTAGATGACGGCATTCTCCAGCCATTTCGGGCCTTTCTGCCAAGTCTGGTGGAAGCTGCCGGGGGCCGGCTGGGCACAAACGCACAAAGCCGCTCCAAGGGCGGCGAACAAGGTAGTCAGGATCTTTTTCATATTATTTCTTCTCTTTCCCGGAGATCCTTCACGCGAAGCTGAATGGTGGAGTTGCCACGATAGTAGTTCTCCACAATGGAATAGCACACGTCGAGGGGATTGCCGGATTTAATGTAATCGTAGTATTCCGCCATGTTGAAAGCGATGGCGGCGATCTGGTGATAGGGCTGCGATTCCTGTATAAGGTCGAGTTTCAGATGCATTCCGCCTGCACCCACTTTGCGTCCGTTGCCGGCGTCGTACACGTTTTCGGTCACAAATACGGGATTGTTGTTGCCCGGTCCGAAGGGTTGGAACTGCTTGAGGATGCGGAAGAACTTGGGCGTGATCTGGGAGAAGTCCAGACGGGCGTCGATGTCCACTACCGGCACCAGCATTTCCGCCGTGATCTTTCCGGCTATGAAGCTGTCCAGGCGCCTGGCGAACTCCTGCACGTTCTCTTCCTTCAGGGTAAGGCCGGCTGCATAGACATGTCCGCCGAAGTTCTCCAGCAGGTCGGCGCAGCTTTCTATGGCCTCATACAGGTCGAAGCCCTGCACGCTGCGGGCCGAACCGGTCACGAATCCGTTGGACTTGGTGAGCACCACGGTGGGCTTGTAATAGGCCTCCACGAGACGGGACGCCACAATTCCCACTATTCCTTTGCTCCACTTGGGGTTATACACCACGGTGGCATTCTCCTTGGCAAGACAGCTTCCGCTCTCCACCATCTCCAGCGCCTCCTTGGTGACTTCGCGGTCGATATTTTTGCGGTCGTTGTTGCTCTCGTTGATCTTCTCCCCTATGAACATCGCCTGGTCAACGTCCTCGGAAGTAAGGAGTTCCACGGCAAGGCGGCCCGACTCCATGCGCCCGGCGGCGTTGATGCGTGGGCCGATCTTGAAGACTATGTCGTCAATCGTGATGTGGCCGGGCTCCAGGTTGGAGAGGTTGATCATGGCCAGCAGGCCCTTGTGGGGGTTCTCGTTGAGCTGCTTGAGGCCGAAGTGGGCCAGGGTGCGGTTTTCGCCCACCATGGTCACGAGATCGGAGGCAATGCTCACCACCAACAGGTCCAGCAGCGGCACCAGGCTCTCGAAAGGCACGCCGTAGCGCTGGCTGTAGGCCTGCACCAGTTTGAAGCCCACACCGCATCCGGACAGGTCGTCGAACGGATAAGTGCAGTCTTCCCGTTTGGGGTCGAGCACGGCCACCACTGCGGGGAGCGTCTCCTCCGGCAGGTGATGGTCGCAGATGATCATGTCCACACCACGGGAAGCGGCATACTCGGCCTTGTCTATCGCCTTGATGCCGCAGTCCAGCGTTATGATGAGCTTGAACCCGCCTTCTATTGCCCAGTCTATGCCCTTGTAGGACACGCCGTAGCCTTCGTCGTAACGGTCGGGGATGTAGAAATCCACGTCGGGAGTGAAACGCCTGATGAAGGAATAAACGAGCGCCACGGCAGTCGTGCCGTCCACGTCGTAATCGCCATAGACAAGTATTTTCTCGCCTGAAGAGACGGCCTGGTGGAGCCTTTCCACCGCCTCGTCCATGTCTTTCATGAGGAAAGGATCGTGGAGGTCGTCCAGGCTGGGGCGGAAGAAAGAGCGGGCCTGTTCGAAGGTTTCTACCCCTCTCTTGACCAGCAGATCGGCGAGGACACGGTCTATTCCAACCTCGGCGGACAGCTTGTCCACTTTGGCAGAATCGGCCTGTTCCTTAACAATCCACTTGCATTCCTTCATCATAACTCACAAAGATAACAAAAATAATTCGTACTTTTGCACCGTTATGATGATAGAACTTAGCGAACAGGAGCAAATTCGCCGCGAATCGCTGGCGAAGCTCAGGGAATTGGGCATAGATCCCTATCCGGCAGCAGAATATCCGGTCAACGCCGACGCAGCTGAAATCACCGCCGGTTACGACCCCGAAAAAGGCAATTTCAACGAAGTGTGCATAGCGGGAAGGCTTATGAGCCGCCGCATCATGGGCGCAGCGTCGTTCGGCGAACTGCAAGACGAGAGCGGACGCATTCAGATCTACGTCAAACGCGACGAGATCTGCCCCGGTGAAGACAAGACCATGTACAACACCGTGTGGAAGAAGCTCCTGGACATTGGCGACATCATCGGCATCAAAGGGTTTGCATTCATAACCCAGACCGGCCAGCTGAGCGTTCACGCCAAGGAGCTCACTCTCCTGAGCAAGTCGCTGCGCGTGCTTCCGATAGTCAAGGAAGCCGAAGGCCAGGTTTACGACGCTTTCACCGATCCCGAACTGCGCTACCGCCAGCGCTACGTGGACCTCATAGTGAACCCGCAGGTAAAGGATGTGTTCGTCAAGAGGGCGCAGATTATAGCCACCATGCGTGAGTATTTCAACGCCGCGGGCTGCCTGGAAGTGGAGACCCCTATACTCCAGGGCATCCCCGGAGGAGCTACCGCACGCCCCTTCATAACCCATCACAATGCGCTGGACATCCCCCTGTACCTCAGGATAGCTAACGAGCTGTACCTCAAGCGCCTCATTGTGGGCGGCTACAATGGTGTGTACGAATTCGCCAAGGACTTCCGCAACGAAGGCATGGACAAGACGCACAATCCGGAGTTCACCTGCATGGAGATTTATGTGGCCTACAAGGACTACAACTGGATGATGAGCTTCGTGGAGAAGATGCTGGAGAAGATTTCCCTCAAGGTCAACGGCACCACCCTGGTGAAGATCGGCGAGCAGGAGGTTGACTTCGGCGGAAGTTACCGCCGTCTGCCCATTCTCGACGCCATCAAGGAATACGCCGGAGTGGACGTGAAGGGCATGGATGAAGCGCAGTTGCGTGCCACTTGCAAGCAGCTCGACGTGCCTGTGGAGCCGTCCATGGGCAAAGGCAAGCTTATCGACGCCATCTTCGGCGCATACTGTGAAGACAAGCTCATACAGCCCACATTTATCATAGATTACCCCGTGGAGATGTCTCCGCTGACCAAGCGTCACCGCAGCGACCCTTCGCTGACCGAGCGCTTCGAACTCTTCGTGTGCGGCAAGGAGCTGGCCAACGCTTATTCCGAGCTCAACGACCCGATAGACCAGCTGGAGCGTTTCGAAGAACAGGCGGCCCTCAAGAGCAAGGGCGACGACGAGGCTATGTACATAGACATGGACTTCGTCCGCGCGCTTGAATATGGCATGCCGCCCACCTCCGGTCTCGGCATGGGTATCGACCGTCTGACCATGTTCATGACCGGCCAGACCACCATTCAAGACGTGCTGTTCTTCCCTCAGATGCGTCCTGAGAAGAAGCTCAAGAAGGAAGGCGAAGAAGCCGCCGAATAATGCCTACGGAGCTTATCACCTCCGCGCAAAATCCCAAGATCAAGCGCCTGCTCGCGTTGCAGAAGGATTCTTCCCTGCGGCGCGAGTGCGGTCTTTTTGTGGTCGAGGGGCGTCGTGAGATCGAGCGTTGCACCGCTGCCGGATTCAGGGTGGACACACTCTTTATCTGCCCGTCCCTGTCCGGCAGTCCCGGCCCGGAGGGCTTTCCCCCCGGAAACTGTAGCCACCCTCGGCTCCATAAGAGGGAGGGGCCCACGCAGTGGGAGGGGTCGCGAAGCGACGTTTCCCGGGGGAAAGCCCTCCGGGCCGGGACTGCCGGACTTGCTCCTAAAGACGTACGTGTGATTGAGGTGAGCGAGGAGGTGTACGACAAGATTGCGTATAGAGGCGGCACCGAAGGCATGATTGCCGAGGTATTCACTAAGCAGCTGAGCCTGGAAGACTTGTCGCTGCCCGAGAATCCCCTGATCATGGTGCTGGAAAGCGTGGAGAAGCCGGGCAACCTGGGTGCGGTGCTGCGCAGCGCCGATGCCGCGGGAGCCGACGCCCTGCTGGTCTGCGATCCGCTTGCCGACATTTTCAATCCGAACGTAGTACGGGCATCTACCGGCACCGTGTTCACAGTTCCCACCGTGGCATGCAGCTCGGCCGAGGCCATTTCCTGGCTTCGGAAAGCCGGAGTACAGATACTGACCGCCCAGCTCCAGGATTCATCGCTCTACTACGACTGCGACATGCGCAAGGGCACTGCCCTGGTCATGGGCACCGAAAGCACCGGGCTCTCGCAGCAGTGGCGCGACGCCGCCACCGCCCACATACGCATCCCCATGCTCGGCATCGCCGACTCCCTCAACGTGTCCGTCAGCGCCGCCATCCTTCTCTTCGAAGCCGTCCGCCAAAGGCAGTAGCAGTTTCACAGACATTAATGCAATTTGCGTGTTTTTTGCTATATTAGCAACTTCAAACGGAAATTTGAATTAAGCTGATATGGCAGAAAAGATTGCAAAACTGATGAACGATTCGCCGCTGGCGCGGTGGACCGTGCTGGTGCTGGTGGCACTGATGATGTTCTTCGCGTATATGTTCGTGGACGTGATGAGTCCCCTCAAATCGCTCGTAGAAAGCGACCTGGGCTGGAACAGCAGTGTCTTCGGAAAATACGCGGCGTCGGAATACATACTCAACGTTTGCGGCTTCCTCATCATTGCCGGAGTCATACTCGACAAACTCGGAGTCCGCTTCTCGGGCGTACTCTCCGCCGGACTCATGGTCGCAGGTGCCGCAATCAAATTCGTGGGCATAAGCGACTGGTTCCAGACAACAGGCTTTGCCCAGTGGCTCGGAAGCTGGTGGGTAGAAATGCCGGCAAGTGCCAAGATGGCCTCCCTGGGATTCATGATTTTCGGATGCGGCTGTGAAATGGAAGGCACCAACGTCTCCAAGATTCTCGCCAAGTGGTTCAAAGGCAAGGAGATGGCTCTTGCAATGGGCCTTGAGATGGCCATCGCCCGCCTGGGCGTATTCGCAGTCATGTGGATCGCACCCATCATCTCCAACGCCGCCGGCGGAAGCATTATCGCTCCCCTCGGATTCTGCGGCGCGCTGCTCTGCATCGGCCTCATCAATTTCATAATCTTCGGAGTAATGGACCGCAAGTTCGACTCCCAACTGATAGCCGCCGGCCTTGCCACCGAAGAGAAATCGCCCGAAGACGAGTTCCACCTCAGCGACCTGGGAGCCATCTTCAAGAGCAAGATGTTCTGGATCGTCGCACTGCTGTGCGTACTTTACTACAGCGCCATTTTCCCCTTCCAGCGCTTTGCCCCCAACTTCCTTGAGGAGACCCTCGGCATAGACGCCGCCTCCGCCGCACAGATGTTCAGCGTCTTCCCCATCCTGGCCATGGTCCTCACTCCGGTTCTCGGAGGTTTCCTTGACCGCAAGGGCATGGGAGCCACCATGCTCATGGTCGGATCCGTGATCATGGTAGCATGCCACCTGTGCTTCGCTTTCGTGCTTCCTGCCGTGCCTTATAAGTGGCTTGCAACAGCTCTGATACTTATTCTCGGCGTGAGCTTCTCACTGGTGCCCGCGGCACTCTGGCCCAGCGTCCCCAAAATCATAGACGAGAAGATTCTGGGCAGTGCATACTGCCTCATCTTCTGGGTACAGAATATAGGCCTGTGCCTCGTGCCCATGCTCATCGGATCCCTCAGGCAGGGTACCGGCGGCTACACTGTTCCTATGATCGTATTCTCAAGCTTCGGCGTGCTGGCATTCATTTTCAGCCTGCTGCTTAAAGCCGAAGACCGCAAGAAAGGTTACGGCCTGGAGCTCCCCAACATCCAGAAATAATGTCCTGGAAGAACCTACGCTGGGCCGCCCTCATATGCCTGATGGTGCCCATGTTCGCGTCGTACTTCTTCGACGATGCATTCTCTACCCTGTCGCAGATTTTTCAGCATCCTGAGAGTCTGGAACTGGGTTGGAACAGCGCCGACTACGGCTTCTACGCTGGCGGCTACAGTTTCCTGTGCGTCTGCGGAGGACTCATAATATGCGGCATACTGCTCGATGTCTTCGGCGTCAGGATCGTGGGCTCGGTGTTCGTGGGACTGATGGCCCTCGGGGCCGCCCTGGTGGTGATAGCCTTGCGCAGCGGCATGCCCGCCCAGGGCTCACTCGCCCTGGCCTACGCCGGCTGCATGATATTCGGACTGGGCAGCGAAATTGCCGGAGTGGCAGTGACCCGTTCCATTGCTAAATGGTTCAAAGACGGCCCGGTGGCGTTCGCCATGGGAGCGCAGGTCGCTGTGGCCAGGCTCGGAACCGCCCTCGCATTCATTCTGTCGCCCATTCTCGTGGCCCAGAAAGCTCCGGGAGAGATTTATACCCTTGCCGAGACCGCCCGTCCCGCCAGCTTCGGACTGGCCCTGATAATGATCGGGGTGCTGCTCTGGGGCATTTTCGTGGCCATGGATGCACGCTTCGACAAAGCCCACGGCATAGCCTCGGGCAGGGGCGCCGTGAAAGAAGAAGACAAATTCAAGTTCTCCGACATCGGCCGCCTGCTCACCAACAGCAGGTTCATAATGATATCGCTGCTCTGCGTGTTTTTCTACTGCTGCATCATCAGCTTCAAGAAGTTCGGAACATCCATAGTAATCCCCCGTTTCGGCATGGACATCGACAGCGCCAAATGGATGATTACGATGATTCCATTCTTCACGGTGATCTTCACACCTTTGTTCGGAGCCATGGTGGACAAACTGGGCAAAGCCACCTACTGGATGGGCCTGGGCGCGCTGCTTGTGCTCGGCGCCCACTTCATCCTGGCCTTCGCCCCGCAGGGCGTGCCTTTCTGGGGCTATCTGGGAATCTCCATCCTGGGTGTCGGCTACTCTCTGGTCCCGTCGGCCATGTGGCCAAGCGTTCCCAGAATAGTGCCCGAGCGCAACCTCGGCACCGCCTATTCGCTGATTTACTGGATACAGAACATGGGCATGCTGCTGGTGCCTATCTTCGTAGGACGCATTTTCAACGCCCGCGAAGGAGTGGACGCGGCAGTGCATGCCGAATACATTTTCATTGCGCTGGGTAGTATCGCAGTGGTCATTGCAAGTCTGCTTCGTACCTCGTCGCGCCTGCACCCGGAGCTCAAACTTGACCAAGGAAAAGCACAGAAATAGATGAACTACAGGTTATTTACGGTATTTGCAACCCTCCTCCTGGCTCTTTCATGCCAGAAGACCCCCGACCAAAACCAAGTGGTCGAAAGATTCACTTCCATAGAAGGACTGGAAGACTGCAAGGTTTCCGCCGCCGCAGTGGTGGCAAGAAGCGTCAAGTTCAGCGCCACAGGCAAATGGGAAGCAAGCTCCGACGCCTCATGGGTATCGTTCAGCAAGGGCTGGGGTTACGCCGGGACCTTTACCGTAGATGTCGAGGTGGAGGCCAACAACACAACTGACAAGCGTTCTGCCAATGTGGTTTTCACCTGCGGCGAAGATACCAAGACCTTGTATCTCCTCCAGGAAGGGGCCTCTGACACTCCAGGCCCGGAGCCGGATAAGGGCGGGCCTTACATCACCGACCCCTTCTCCGCCGAACTGGTGTTCAGCACCGGACGCCTGAGAACCACGTCAGCCGTAATGCAAAGCTTCGACCTGGACCTGCAGCTCGGACGCATCTACTATTCCCAGCTGAACAACAAATTCAGGGCATACCTCTCCGAAGGCTTGATAAACAGCACCACCCAGCCCCCCATGATGACGCTCAACTACTTCGGGCATGCATCCAATTTTACGCTGGAGATAGCCGCCGACGGCAAGAAATACATCTGGATCGACAATTTTTCCAGCAAAAATGCCTCCGGCGACTACTGGGGCAGCACCGTGATCTCCCGCATTCCCTTCTCTACCGGCACTACTATTAATGCCTGGGAGGCACCCGAAAACTACTACTTCGGAGAGAACAACATCTCAGGAGCCGTGGATATCGAGGGTGACATGCTCACCACCCTGGGCATCAGCTCCGGCAACTGCAACACCTATAAACTGAGCGATTTGCAGGCCCTGCCGATAGAGGACATAACCCTTCCCGAGGTCACCTACGGCGGCGAGGACAAAGCACCCCACCCCCTCACTACCACAAGGCACACAATCAAGGCCAGAGACTGCACCAAGGTTAATCCCATCGGTCATTTCGTGATCCCCAGGGAGAATTATATCGACGGCACGCAGGTATCCTGGCAAGGCTTCGACATTCATGACGGCCTCATCTACCAGGCTCAGGGGAACGGCCACGAAGACGGCACACCTTCACCCGGATGGCTGCAGATCAGGGGAATAGACGGTTCCACCATACTTCCTCTGACCAAGATAGCCGCCCTGGAAGACGTTGGCGCCCTCAAGGATGCTGGCATAACCGATATCGGTTACATGGAGCCTGAGGGCGTCAAGGTGCGCGGAGACTATCTCTATTTGGGATTCGCCTCCAAGAAAGCCGACGGCGTGAGGATGGGAACCATCTTCCGCTACAGCAAAGAAGCGTTTAAGACTCGTTCTTCTTCTCCCGGTGGTAAGTAAATACCGTCTTGGTTCCCAGAAATACTTGACTGATCGAGAGCCTGGTATCGCTTAGTTCCAGGATATCAAAAGTTCCGGACAAGCGCATGTTGTAGATCAGTTTCTCCGACAGCCAAATCGTTTCGAGGAAGTCGATCTGCTTCTTTTCTTCGTCATAGATGATGCGGGTGGCATCTACATCTACGTCGTCAAGGTCCAGGGCCGACAGACTTCCCTTCTTGACTACGGCATGGGGAATTCCAACGTCGCTCAAGACCAGGTAGAAGTGGAAGCTGCTGTAGTCAACTGTGTTGGACCCCTCTGTCTTGGAGTCCAGAGCCCAGATTCCGTACAGGTTTCCGCTTTGTTCTTCCACCACTTCTTCCGGTGCCGGCTCTTCTGTTTCCTGCTTTTCGCAGGAGGCAAAGAGGGCAAGACAGGCAACAGCTGCCGCTAAAAACAACTTTCTCATAATTTATTAAGTTTACTTCTAATCAGAACGGTCCTTTGACTGCAAGGTCTAGAAGGGCAGGTCATCCTCGGGGGATGCTCCTCCGAAGTCGGGCTGCGGAGCCACGGGAGCGGAGACATCACGCTTGCGGTATCCTCCGTCCATCTGAGGGCCCTGTGCGGGGGCTGCGGGAGACTGATACGAAGGCGCCTGATAGCTAGGGGCCTGATATCCACCGCTCTGCTGCACGCCCTCGCCCTCACGGCGGCCGAGGAGCTGGATGTTGTCCGCCACAACCTCTGTCACATATTTTTTATTTCCCTGCTGATCCGTGTATGAACGGGTGCGAATGTGGCCTTCTACATAGATCTGGCTGCCTTTGCGGATATACTTCTCCGCAAGGTCTGCGAGCTGTCTCCAAAGCACGAGGTTGTGCCATTCAGTATTCTCGCGCACCTCGCCGTTACGGTCGCGGTAGCGGTCG
Source organism: uncultured Bacteroidales bacterium (assembly GCA_946403855.1). Lineage (GTDB taxonomy): Bacteria > Bacteroidota > Bacteroidia > Bacteroidales > UBA932 > Cryptobacteroides. Next base: position 2,237 of record CAMJBH010000014.1, on the reverse strand, counting down.
GTGGTGGCAAGGGTAAACGTAGCGACTTTTGTTGTCTGTCCGCTCTGGGCGGCTCCCTGGTCGAGGTAACGTACTTCCGGGTCTCTTCCAACGTTACCGATAAGCATTACTTTATTCAAAGATGGCATAGCAAAAAAGTTTTAATGTTGCTCAACTCCGCAGCGGGCTCCTCCGGGAGCCGTAAAACTCGGGCAAAAGGCTCCCGGAGGAGCCCGATACGGAGTTAATTATGCCAAATATAGAACTTTTTTCGGGAATACTTACTATTTTTGCGTCCGGAATGTACGAACTGTTGAACAAAATTAACTCCCCCGCAGACCTGCGCAAGCTCGACCGGGACCGCCTGGGAGAATTGTGTGAAGAGATTCGCAGCTATATCATAGAATGCTGCTCTGGAAACCCCGGGCACCTGGCCTCAAGCCTGGGCGCCGTTGAGCTCATTGTGGGGTTCCATTATGTGTTCGACACCCCCGGCGACAAAATAGTATTCGACGTAGGTCACCAGGCCTATGCCCACAAGATCATCACGGGCCGCAGGGAGCAGTTCAAAGACATTCGCACTTCGGGAGGCCCCAGCGGTTTCCCGCTTCCCGCCGAAAGCGAATACGACGCCTTCGTGGCCGGCCACGCATCCAACTCCGTTTCGGCCGCCCTTGGTCTTTCCGAGGCTGCCAAACTTGCCGGCGAGAGCAGCCGGATCGCCGCCCTGATAGGCGACGGAGCACTCACCGGAGGCCTTGCGTTCGAAGGACTTAACAACGCCGGTGCGAGCCGTTCCGACCTGCTGGTAATACTCAACGACAACAACCAGTCCATAGACGGCAACCTGGGCGGACTGCACAACTACCTTCTGAAAATAACCACCAGCCAAGGGTATAACAAACTGAAGAACAAAGTCTGGCACAGCCTGGGAGACAGCCGTTTCAGGGCCATGATCCAGCGCTGGACCAGGACCATCAAGTCATGGTTCATCAAAAAGAGCGGCGGCGACTTGTTCGAGTCCCTGGGATTCAGATACTTCGGTCCCATCGACGGCAACGACATAGACTCCGTGGTTGATACGCTGCAGAAGTTACGTAACCTCAAAGGACCGCGCATACTGCACAGTTTCACCGTCAAAGGCAAAGGATACGCACCTGCGGAAGCCGACCCTGTGGTTTGGCATGCACCGGGCAGGTTCGATCCGGCCTCGGGCGAGCGGGCCACGCAGGAGCGCAGCATCCCCCGCTATCAGGACGTGTTCGGCAAAGTGCTCTGCGAACTGGCAGAAGCCGACAGCCGGGTTGTTGGCATAACTCCGGCAATGGCGACGGGCTGCGGCATGACCGCATTCGCCCGGCAGTTCCCGTCCCGCTTCTTCGACGTGGGCATTGAAGAAGAACACGCGGTGACTTTCTCCGCAGGCCTCGCAGCAGGCGGCATGAAGCCCTTCTGCAACATATATTCGTCGTTCTCGCAACGATCCTACGATCAGATTATCCATGACGTAGCCCTGCCGGGGCTTCCGGTCACGATTTGCCTGGACCGCGCCGGCCTGGTGGGCGAAGACGGCCCCACCCATCAGGGAGCATTTGACGTTCCCGCCCTGCGCTGCATTCCCGGCACCATAATATCTGCACCCCGCGACGAAGCCGAACTGCGAAACCTCATGTACACGGCACTGCAGCACGATCGCGGTCCCTTTATAATAAGGTACCCGCGAGGGAGCGCCGAGGGCGTGGCATGGGAAGGCCTGCCGCTGAGCAAGTACGAGATTGGCAAGGCCGAGGTGCTCAAAGAAGGCGCACGCGTGGCGCTGATAGCCACCGGTCCCGTGGCCAACCGGGCACTGGAGGCCGCAGAGAAATTCGGAGACAGCGTGGGCGTGTATTACTTCCGCTTCATTAAACCGCTCGACACCTGCATGCTCCGGGCCATCGCAGAACGCTATGAGACAGTTATAACTGCCGAAGACGGTGCCGTCAGCGGAGGCCTCTTCGGCGCGGTGAGCGAATACATGGCATCCAACGCTCCGGGAGTGCGGGTAGAGGCCCTCGGAATAGGTGACAGCTTCGTGGCGCAGGCCAGCCAGTCCTCGCAACGGGCCGAGTGGAAAATCGACACTGCAGGTATAGAAAAAATCTTGCAAAAGTGTTTGGAGATTTGAAAATAATGCTTACCTTTGCAGTCCCTTAATAAGGGGCATTGACATACTGCCGATGTAGCTCAGATGGCCAGAGCGTGTGATTTGTAATCTC
>CAMJBH010000013.1 GCA_946403855.1 uncultured Bacteroidales bacterium | reverse complement strand
GCCGCTCGCCTACATAAGACAACGGTCTTCTCTCTGATTTATAGAGGAAAGGTACTTATTATTTGCGAGAAAGGCAAATCAAAGCTATATTTGCAGCCATATGCAAACACCGAAAGCACAAAAGGTGGAACAGATGTTCGACTCCATCGCCACCGACTACGACCGCCTCAACCACATCCTCTCGCTGGGCACCGACAGGTCATGGCGCAAGCGTGCGCTCAAGCAAATAGTCACGCCTTCAGCTCCCCAGAAGATACTGGATGCAGCCTGCGGCACCGGCGACTTCAGCATAGCCATTGCCAAGGCGGCTCACATCCACTCGCGGATCACCGGCGCCGACCTGTCTCAGGGCATGCTCGACATAATGCGCGAAAAAACCGCCCGAGAAGGCCTTCAGAAACAGATTTCCACCATCCAGTGCAACTGTGAGAACCTTCCTTTCGAGGAGGCCTCGTTCGACCGGGTGACAATAGCTTTCGGAATCCGCAACTTCGAACACAGGGAAGCGGCACTGAAAGAATTCGCACGCGTACTCAAGAGCGGCGGGAAGCTCGTAATCCTCGAGCTGTCGGTACCGTCAAAGCCATGGCTCAGGAGCCTTTATAATTTCTATTTCAGCAAGATACTGCCCATCATAGGCGGCCTTGTGTCCGGCAACAAAGGCGCCTACCGTTACCTTCCCGCATCCGTCCTCAATTTTCCGGGACCGGAAGAATGGTGCGCCACCATGCAGAGCTGCGGCTATAGCAACGTAACCCACAAGGCATTCACTTTCGGCATCTGCCGCATGTACACAGGAACAAAATGAACGCAAAAGCCGGCCTCCGATCCATGCGACTGCGCACCCTGCCGCTGTCCCTTGCGGGCACGGTGATGGGCGTCTGCATCGCCGCCACCGTCGTACCTCAGCTGTCCCGCGGCACTTGGCTCATCTTCCTCACCACAGCCCTGCTGCAGGTGCTGTCCAACCTCAGCAACGAACTCGGCGACACCCTGCACGGCACCGACACGGCCGACCGCCAGGGCATACGCTATTCGCTCCAGGACGGAGAGATGACCATAAAAGAAATGAAATACCTCATCGCTGCCACCGCCTTCCTGTGCTGCTTCAGCGGCCTCGCCATGGTGTGGCTTGCGTTCGGCACGTTGCTGGCGGCGGAGCCTCTGCTGCTGTTGCTGCTCGGCGCCGCGGCCATATGGGCGGCCATGCACTACACCCTGGGCAAGAATCCCTATGGATACCGGGGCCTTGGCGACGTGTTCGTTTTCATCTTCTTCGGGCTTGTTTCCTGCTGCGGCGCCTGCTATGTGAGCGCACACACGGCCGGACTGGCAGAGGTGCTCAAAGCCTCGGCGCTGCCTGCCTGCGCCATAGGTCTTTTCAGCGTAGGCGTGCTGAATGTCAACAACATAAGGGATGCCGCAACAGATGCTGCCACCCGCACCACCACCGCCATACTTCTGGGCGGTCGAAGGGCACGTATCTACCACACCGTACTGCTCACCCTCGGCTGGTGCCTGATGCTCTGTTTCTCAATCGTCAACACCGCCGGCGCCGGCCCGCTACGCTGGTTCTACGTCCTCACCCTTCCGCTCTACATCCTTCATCTGAAAGGCGTCTGGACGCGCGAAGGGCGCGCACTCGACCCTATGCTCCCCCTGCTGGTACTGAGCACTTTCGGCTTCAGCCTGCTGGGAGGATTGGGCTTACTGCTGAACCTTTTCCAGTAATTCCATGGGGATATGGGCGGTGGCTATAGCCGCCACGCCTGAAATCGTGACCACCAGCCTGCGATCTTTGCGTATGCGTTTGATGTAGCCCTCGGCGCCCTTGAAAGGACCGTCCGTAACACGGACAAGGTCGCCTTTACGGTAAACGGAAGGATCGTCCCCAAGGAATTCGAACCCTGATGAAGCCGCCGACGTGACAATCTTGAAAATCTCTATTTCCCGTTCGGGGATAGGAAGAGGAGCTCTGGTAACCATATCCACATAAACATAGAAACGGTTATACTCGGTCTGCCTGAGAAGGACAATGGCTTTCTGGGTGGTATGCACGAAGATATAGGCAGGCATGACGGTCTGCGCGTAATACTCGATTCCACGCTCGTCAAGCATATCCTTCACCGCTTCCGTCCGGTTCCAGAAGACCCTTATCGCATACCACTGAAGCTCATCCATTGGTTGCAAATATATGAATAAATATTCTTTATGGGCTTACGGCCGCATTGGTATTTCGATGTTTTTTTATAGTTTTGTACATAAAACAATCTGGAAATGAAAAAACTCTTCAAATCCGTCATGGCCGACTACTTCACAAAGCCCGAAGCCACAGTCGCCAGGGTAACGCTCACAAACGCAGTAGGCTGATGGCGTCGGTGCTGAAATGGTGGACCGGCAGCAGTCTGGTGCTACGCATCCTTATCGGGCTCGTCATTGGAGCGGCTCTCGGGCTGGTCGTGCCAGGGTGGACGGGCATTGGCATACTCGGACATATTTTTGTCAGCGCGCTGAAGGCGATAGCGCCGGTGCTCGTGGCGTTTCTTGTGGCGTCGTCCATATCCAAGGCCCAGGGCGGGCTTGGGCCAAGGTTCAGGACGGTGATTCTGCTCTACCTTTCCGCAACGCTGGTAGCCGCCACGGTGGCCGTCGCAGGCAGTTTCCTGTTTCCGCTCACCTTGAGTTTCCAGGAAGGGGCCGAAGGCGCCGCGCCGGGAGGGCTCACCGACATCTTCAAGAATCTTCTCACCAACATGGTAATGAACCCTGTGGAAGCTGTTGCCAAAGCCAATTACATAGGAATCCTGTTCTGGGCGGTGATAATCGGCCTTGGGCTTAAACTTGCCGCCGGAGAAAAGACCATACAGGTCATCTCGGACATCGCCGACGTCATCACGCTGGCAGTGAAGTGGATTATCCAGTTCGCCCCCTTCGGAGTGCTGGGACTTGTGTTCAGCGCAGTCTCCGAGAGCGGTCTCGACATTTTTACGGTTTACGGCAAGCTGCTGTTGCTCCTGGTTGGATGCATGCTAGTCAGCGTGCTGATATTCAACCCTTTGATTTCATTCATCACCACTGGGCGAAATCCCTATCCGCTGCTGTTCACTTGCCTCAAAGAAAGCGGTCTCAATGCCTTTTTCACCCGTTCTTCCGCTGCCAATATCCCCATAAACATGGAGCTTTGCAGGAAGCTCGGCATTGAAGAGGATTTCTACTCCGTGAGCATTCCCCTGGGAGCGACTATCAACATGAACGGGGCGGCCGTCACCATAACCGTCATGACGCTGGCGACAGCGAACACACTGGGGATAGAGGTCACGTTTGCCTCTGCCCTGCTGCTCAGCGTCATCGCCACCTTGGGCGCCTGCGGCGCTTCCGGGGTTGCGGGAGGTTCCCTGCTGCTGATCCCTATGGCTTGCTCATTCTTCGGCATTAGTAACGACGTTGCCATGCAGACTGTCGCCATAGGCTTCATAATCGGTGTTATTCAGGATTCCGTAGAGACTGCCGTCAATTCCAGCGGCGACGTGTTCTTCACCGCCACCGCCGAGCGGCGCGTCACGAAGCGACCGTAAAAAAGTTGCTTCGGTTTGCAGACTACGGCCTTCGGCCTATCCCTCCCATCGCAAGCGATGGGCCCCTCCCACTCACGGCTGCGTGGGCGCAGACGGTCTGCTAACCGAAGTAACTTTATTACTACCGTCATATCGGAGCGCAAAGACAGTAAACTAAAACAGCAGCAGAGCCTGTGCCCTCCGGACCCCTTTTCCCATGTTTTACGGGGCCCGGAGGGCACAGGCTCTGCTGCTGTTACGCCTCTACTGCCCCAGGCAGTTACGGGTCGATTTGAGAATCCTTAAGTCCAAGGAAATACAAGATGCCGTCAAGACCGATGGTAGAAAGGTTCTGGTCTGCCGTGGCCTTGACCTTGGGCTTGGCATGGTAGGCAATGCCCAGACCTGCAAGCCCCAGCATAGGCAGGTCGTTGGCGCCATCGCCGACTGCAACCACCTGGTCCAGATGGATGTTCTCCACCTGACAAAGCAATTTAAGAAGCTCGGCCTTACGGGCACCGTCAACTACCTCTCCCACATAGCGGCCGGTGAGTTTCCCGTCCACCACCTCTAACTCATTGGCATACACATAATCGAAGCCAAACTTCATCTTAAGGTAATTGCCAAAGTAGGTAAAGCCTCCGGAAAGGATTGCGGTCTTGTATCCCACCATCTTGAGGATACGCATCATCCTCTCAAGACCCTCGTTGTATGGCAAGTTGCGGGCAATATCTTCCATCACATCTTCGCTGAGGCCCTCCAGAAGTGCTACCCTCCGGCGGAAACTCTCTTTGAAATCAATCTCGCCGCGCATAGCCGAAGCCGTGATGGCCTTCACCTGCTCACCCACACCATGCCTTTCGGCCAGTTCATCGATACATTCGGTACCGATGAGGGTGGAGTCCATATCGAAGCATATCAGACGGCGCGAACGGCGGTAGATATCATCTTTCTGAAACGAGATGTCAAGGCTCGAACCGGCCCTGGACATAAGTTCTTTCTGGAAAGACAACCTTTCCTCCTGACCAAGCTGGCCGCGGATGGACAGCTCTATACATGACTTTCCGCCGGGATTGTCCAGCGGCATGCGTCCCGTAAGGCGCTTTATAGCATCGATATTGAGACCATGCTTGGTAATGACAGACGACACCTCAGCTATCTCGCTGGCAGTGACTTCCCTGCCAAGCAGGGTAACGATGTACCGGTTCCTCCCCTGCCTGGCAACCCAGGCGTCATACTGCTCACGCTCGATGGGGGTAAAGCGAATCTGGACTCCGAGCCGTGAAGCCTCGAAAAGGAGGTCCTTCATAATGAAGCCGGAGCGTTCCGTTGTCGTTTTAAACAATATGCCGAGCACCAACGACTTGTGGATGTTGGACTGGCCTATATCGAGCACAAAGGCATCGTACCTGGCCAGGACACCCATCAGCGCAGCGGTCAAGCCGGGCTTGTCGTCCCCAGATATGTTTACTTGAATAATTTCTACCATGGGCTACAGTCCTATGGTCTTGAAAAAGTCGTTGCCTTTATCGTCAACAAGGATGAATGCAGGAAAATCCTCGACACGTATTTTCCATATCGCTTCCATTCCAAGTTCCGGATATTCAACACATTCGATGCTGCGAATGCTGCTCTGCGAAAGCACTGCTGCCACACCGCCTATGGTGCCCAGATAGAAGCCGCCGTGTTTCTGGCAGGCATCGGTGACAGCCTTGGAACGGTTGCCCTTGGCAATCATGACCAGAGATGCGCCATGATCCTGGAATTCATCCACATACGGGTCCATACGGTTAGCTGTAGTAGGTCCCATGGAACCGCAAGGATAGCCTTCCGGAGTCTTGGCGGGACCGGCGTACAGAATGGGATGGTCCTTGAAATAGGCGGGCATGCCTTCTCCGGCGTCCAGACGGGCCTTGAGTTTGGCGTGGGCTATATCGCGGGCCACGATGATCGTGCCGTTCAGATTGACACGGGTTCCAACTGTATATTTGGTAAGCTCCGCGCGCACTGCGTCTATTCCGTTGTCCAGATTTATCTCTATGCCCTTGGGGCCTTCGCCGGGACGGCGGAGCTCTTCGGGAATAAGTTCCGTGGGGTTGGTGTCCAACTTCTCAATCCACACGCCGTCGGCGTTGATCTTGGACTTGATGTTACGGTCTGCACTGCAGCTCACGCCCATACCGATGGGGCAGCTGGCGCCATGCCGGGGAAGACGTACCACACGGATATCGTGGGCCATATATTTACCGCCGAACTGGGCTCCGAGGCCTATCTTCTGAGCTTCCTTCAGGAGTTTTTGCTCCAGGTCTATATCACGGAAGGCACGGCCCGTTTCATCTCCCGTAGTGGGCAGGGAGTCATAGAATTTGATGCTCGCAAGCTTCACGGTAAGAAGGTTCTTCTCCGCAGAAGTTCCGCCGATCACGAACGCTATATGGTAGGGCGGGCATGCGGCCGTACCGAGCGAGCGCATCTTCTCCACAAGGAACGGGATAAGGGTGCCTTCGTTCTGGATGGTGGCCTTGGTCATGGGATAGAAGTAGGTCTTGTTGGCGCTTCCGCCACCTTTTGCCACCATGACGAAACGATACTCGTCTCCCTGAGTGGCTTCTATGTCTATCTGGGCGGGGAGGTTGCACTTGGTGTTGACCTCGTTGTACATGTCAAGCGGAGCGTTCTGGCTATAACGCAGATTCTCCTGTGTGTAGGTGTTGAAAACGCCACGGCTCAGGGCCTCTTCGTCTTCGAAGTCCGTCCACACGTGCTGGCCTTTTTCGCCATGGATAATGGCTGTACCTGTGTCCTGGCAGAACGGAAGCACACCTTTGACGGCAGTTTCGGCATTGCGCAGGAACTGCAGGGCCACGTATTTGTCGTTGTCGGAAGCCTCAGGATCCTTGAGGATCTCGGCCACCTGCTCGTTGTGGGCACGGCGCAGCATGAACTGGCAGTCATGGAAGGACTGCTGGGCGACCAACGTGAGGGCTTCGGGAGAGACCTCGAGGATTGTCTTGCCTCCGCAACCGCATTGACCGCCGAGCTTAGATTTTTTTACGAGCTTCTCGGAACCGGGAATTTTGTAATACTCTGTTGTGTCAGGCCCAAGCTGGAACATGGGCGCATACTTGAATTCTGCCATATCTATTGATTCATTAAAAATGCTTTCATAAATGCGTTCAGGTCGCCGTCCAGCACGCCTTGGGTGTCGGCTGTCTCGTAGCCTGTCCGCAGGTCTTTGACCATACGGTAGGGGTGAAGCACATACGAACGTATCTGGCTGCCCCATTCGATTTTCTTCTTCTGACCTTCAAGCTCCGCCTGCTTTTCCTGACGCTTTTTGAGCTCTATGTCATAGAGGCGGGACTTCAGGATGAGCAACGCGCGCTGGCGGTTGTCCTGCTGGGAACGGGTCTCGGTGTTTTCTACCGTGATGCCCGTGGGAATGTGGCGCACGCGCACGCCGGTCTCGACTTTATTGACGTTCTGGCCGCCGTGACCGCCGCTTCGGAAAGTATCCCATTCTATGTCTGAAGGGTTTATTTCGATGTTGATGCTGTCGTCCACCAGAGGATAGACGAACACGCTGCTGAAGGTTGTCTGGCGCTTGCCCTGGGCATTGAAGGGAGAAATACGCACCAGCCGGTGAACTCCCGACTCGGACTTAAGATATCCGTAAGCAAAGTCGCCTTCGAACTGAATCGTGCAGGATTTAATACCGGCTTCGTCTCCCTCAATCAGTTCGGTAGTAGTCATTTTGTATCCGTTGCGCTCGCCCCAGCGGATGTACATGCGCATGAGCATGGCGCTCCAGTCATTAGCTTCGGTGCCGCCGGCTCCGGAGTTTATGGTCAGAACGGCGCCCAGATTGTCGCCTTCCGCTCCCAGCATATTCTTGAGCTCGAGGTCTTCGATGCCGGACAGCACGGATGCGTATGCGGCATCGGTATCGGGTCCCTCGGGGTCGAGTTCAAGCAGCACGCCAAGATCGTCCAGTTCGCTTCTGAGCTTGTCATATGCTGTGACCCAGGCTTTTACGGAATTCATCCCTTTCAGGAAGAGCTCAGCCTCCTTGGGATCGTCCCAGAAACCAGGCTCCTGGCTGTGAGCTTCCTTCTCGGCTACTTCACTGCGCCTGGCCTCAATCTTCAGATATTTGTAAAGCGCATCAACGCGAAGTTCGAGTTCCTTGACCTGTTCCTGGTTTATCATTTCGAAGAATTGTTAAATCTCACAAATATAGTGAAAAATCAGATACGTCCGGCCGCCTTTCCGAAGCTCACTATGAAGTCGGCGGTGCCGTCGATACCGAGGATGGAAGAATCCACACATAAATCGTAGTGGGACGCCACGCCCCAGTTGTCTCCCATCGTGATAAGGTCATAATAATCTTTGCGGTTACGGTCTTTTTTGCGTATCAGCTCCTCCGCCTGTTCCTTGCTTATGCCTTCCCGGAGGGCCACCGCATCTATTCGGTTCGCAATAGGAGCGCTGATAAAAATATCGAGCGAGTTAAGGTCACGCAGGACATAATCGGACGCCCGGCCCACGAATATCGCGCTGCCCTGGGTGGCTATTTCCCTTATGGTTTCGCTTTGGATACGGAACAACTCGCTTTCGTTCAGCACGTTGCGCCCAAAGTCGCCATAGCGGGGAGCCCCGAACAGGCTTCCGAGGTTCAAAAAGTTCCTACGCTCGTCGGACTTCTTGAAAAAGTCTTCGCTCAGGCCGCTTTTCTCGGCCGCTTTTATGAGCAGTTCGTTATCGTAAACCGCTATTCCGAGCCGCTCTCCGAGGGCATTTGCAATGCGTTTGCCCCCGCTACCGGTCTGCCGCCCGACTGTAATTAAAATACGCTTAAACATAGGCTATACCGCTCCGCCCAGGGACGAGGAGTCTTCGCCGTCCTGGAGACGATTAAACTTTCTGAAAAGCCGGACAATAAAAAACGCCGACACGATTATATTGAGGATGTCTGATATCGGGAAACTCATCCACACTCCTGTTTCCTTGAACCAGATCGGTAAAGTATAAATGAGAGGCAGAAGGAAAATAAGCTGGCGGGAAAGCGACAAGAAAATGGAAATCTTGACCATCCCAAGGCACTGGAACAAATTGGACGACACCATACCGAAGCCCACCAGGGCAAATCCGCAGTTCATCACCCTGAGGCCTTTGGCCGACATGGCGATGAGTTCGGGGTCATTGGTAAACAGCCTCACGGCATACTGCGGAATGAGCACCGAAATGAGGCAGCAGAGCGTTGTAACCAGTACTTCCCACTTGGCGGTAAGGACGAAAATCTCTTTCACCCTATGGTACTGACGGGCGCCGTAATTATAGCCTGCAATAGGCTGGAGCCCCTGGTTGAAACCCATGCAGATCATGGCGAAAAGCATTGTGATGCGATTCACGATGCCGTAGGCTCCGATGGCCAGGTCGCCGCCATATTTGCGCAACTGCTGATTGACGAACAACGCGACCAGGCTTGCGGCGCAATTCATGAGGAAAGGCCCCACCCCGATGGCCAGGGACTGCCTGGCAATTCTGCCGTCGAGCCTGAACAGAGGCTTGCCGAAGTGCAGGAAGTGTTTCTTGTCCGACAGGAATTTGAAAGTATATGCAAGGGCAAGAAGCTGGCAAATTACCGTAGCCAGAGCAGCTCCGCTTATGCCCATTCCGAATCCGAAGATAAGTATGGGGTCGAGTATGGCGTTGAAAATCACCGTGAAAAGAGTGAGTCCCATCGCCGTCTTAGGGTGGCCGGAGCAGCGTATTATTCCGTTGAAACCATGCATCAGATGGGCAAATGTATTGCCCAGGATGATAATGGTCATGTAGTCCCGCGCATAAGGTATAGTTTTTTCGCTGGCTCCGAAAAAGTATAGAATCGGATCCAGGAAAAGCATCGCTACGATGGTATAAAGGATACCTATTATCGTATTGAGCGTGAGCGTGTTGGATAACACCTTATTGGCAGCCTGGTAGTTCTTTTGCCCCAGCAGGATAGAGATCAAGGTCATGGCTCCCACGCCTACGAGCGTACCCAGGGCTATGCTGATGTTCATCAGCGGGAAGGTCACCGCAAGACCTGAGATAGCATAGGGACCTACATCGGGAATATGTCCGATGTAGATGCTGTCCACCATATTGTAAAGCGACGCAGCCGTCTGGGCGATAATGCCCGGGACGGCGTACTTTCGCAGTAATGTACCGATTTTTTCGGTTCCCAGCTCAAGCGGAGCGGCAGATGCGTCCGCCATATCAGTTGGGTTCTGCTACAAGTTCAATATCGAAGCGCAGCGGAGCATAGCTGGGGATAGAAGAGCCGGAGCCCCTGTATCCATAGCCAAGCACGGAGTAGAAGATGCCGGTGCCCTTTTCGAACGACTTCATGTTCCAAAGCGTCCGGGCGAAGCCTTGTATTACGCTGCTGCTCGAACTGCCCATCTTGGTGTCGGACCAGTTGCTTCCGAATTCTATGGACACGGGTTCATACTCTCTGGCGTCGCTGTATATTCCGTGGAATATAGCGGTGTCGCGTATGGACGTATCGAATACGCGTCCGTCGAGCAAGCGGCCTATATAATTGATATAAACCGTCGTATCCCTCAGGCTAGTGGTGTCCGAAGGAGCTTTTTCCTGAATGTAGTATAGTCCGTAAGTGCCAGTCGAGTCGGCTTTGGCCTTTTTGGCATCGGTACCGAATTGTTTTGCATAATTGTGAGTCAGGTAGCGGCTGATAGAGTCGAGCTCCCACTCGTTCACGTAATTGAAGTACTCTACGAGCTCCACTTCATATATGCCGGTATCGCCGTTCTTTGACTGGTCTGCCGTAAGATACCCTTCGGGAGTGTCGAAGCGGTTGTAATTCATCAGCCAGGAAGGGATCATGGCCTTGCGTTTCCCGCCTGGCTTCATGCCCATGATTAATTCCTCCAGACCGGCATACAGGCCCTTCGCATACCAGATAACCGGCCCGTAGTAGTGGGTTTCGGCATAAGTGCCAACCTGCTGGGCCACACGCTCATACGTGGTTCCGGACACGGTCCCTGAAAGATCGGTATAAGTATAGTTGACCCTCACATAGAAGGAATCTTCAAGCTCTGTTATAGGGTCCCCTGTCCCGGGAACATCCTCGAGTATCCAAGATCCCAGTTCGGTTTGTTTCCAAAGGTAGTCCGGATGCTTTTGCTTCTGCACATGCACCCAGGCTTCGAGATAGCGCTTGGTCGCGTCCGTATCATAAGACTTGGGAGTCTGGGCGCAAGCGGTCGCCAAAAGAGCCGCAACGGCGGCGATAAGTATGGTGTTTTTCTTCATTTTCAATCTTCTGTATAATTGTCCTGCATGAACCGTGCCGCCACGTCAGCCACATACGCATCAGCCTCGCCGGGGGACTTAATATCCTCGGGGATAAGAATTTTGCCTCCGGAGGCCTGCTCGTGCCCGCCACCGTGGAAACATTCGGCGGCAAGACGCCTGGCGGAAACGCCTGCCTTGGAGCGGAGCGAAACGCGCATTTTCCCGGACTCCTCCTCTTTTACTAATATGCTCAGGCGCACATCCTTGACGGCAAGGGGCAAGTTTACGAAACCTTCCGTCTCTCCGTCCATCAGCGCATGACGCTCATAGAAATCCTTGTGCAGCACAGTGACCGCCGCTCCGCAGGGAAGGATCTTCATGTGTGTGGAAAGCATCTCTCCCTGGGCCGCAAGCCGGTTGGGGCGTTCGCAGAAATACAGCTTGTCTATCAGCGCATTACGGTCCACGCCGCAGGCTAGCAGATCGGACGCCATGCGGAACGTTCCGGGGAATACGGAGTTCGCAAAATTATTGGTATCCGTGGTCATGCCGGTCATGAGCGCTTCGGCCGATTCCGAGGGAAGACGGGACGCATCGGCATTCACGTCCGGCATCAGCATGAGCACCGAATAAAGCAGTTCGCAGGCAGATGACACGTCCGTGTTGCTGAAGCACAGGTCAAAGTCGCTTAGGACCGGAGACTGATGATGATCGATGAGGACCTTTCTGCAATGGGCGGAGCGCAGGTCTTCCTCGAGCCCTTCGGCACGGGACAAAGTGTTAAAATCCAGGCATATAAGTAAATCGGTACTGCCAATGCGGGCCTTCGCCCGGGACAGATCGGTATCTGCCGTGATATGCGGAGAGAGCGAGGTCACAAAGCCCAAAGAGTCAGGCGCCGCGTCGGGATAAACCGACACAGCATCCTTGAACCGGCACTTTCTGAGGTATCCGGTCATGGCCGTACAACTGCCCGCCGCATCACCGTCCGGACGAGCATGGCAGACGCATGTAATACACTGCGCCTCATCTATCCAGCCGCTTAATAGCAGGGCCTTTTCGCTTATATTCACGTTGCAAATTTAACAATAATATTGCATTTCATAAATCATTTTTATAACTTTGTCCGACTTTGGAAATAAATAAGAACACATAAAATGAACAAAGCATTAAAGATCATTCTTGAGGTTATCCTCTTCATCGGAATTGTCGGTCTGGTGTATGCGATTTACAGCAGCATCATGAAGCCTGTTAACTTCAACAAGCAGAAAGATAAAAGGGAAGCTGTCGCTATCCAGCGCCTAAAAGACATCCGTACGCTCCAGGTTGCATACAAGAGCGTCAACGGCAAGTTCGTATCCACCATCGACTCCCTCAAGAACTTCTATGAGAACGGCAAAATGTCCGTTGTCATGCAGATTGGTTCCGCCGACGACTCTATCGCATGGGCCCACACAGAGAAAGTAAAGAAAGCCAACCGCAAAATCACTCCTGAGAAGCTTCTCGAAATGTACAATGCCGGTGACAAGAACCTGGTGTTCTCCGTGGCCACCCAGATTCCCGTCAAGGATACCCTCTTCCTCCACAGAGACGATTTCTGCATCGATTCCCTCGCTACCATTCCTTTCTCCGGCGGCGCTCCTGTGGAAATGACTGCAGAAACACACATGGTGTCCGGAGTTCCCGTTCCCCTCTTCGAGGCCAAGATGCCTTACAAGCTCCTGCTTAAGGGCATGGACAACCAGCTCAGGATCAACCTCGACGCCGACCGCAGGGACCAGAACAAGTACGAAGGTCTCCAGGTTGGAAGCATTACCGCTCCTAACAACAACGCAGGTAACTGGGAGTAGCGGCAGTGTTTACCCTTGTTCCTGTAAACTTTTTCAATCCGGAAACTGCGCGAGAAGCATTGTCCGAGATTGTGAGTTTGAAAGACGGGGACAAAGTTGACCATAAAGCAATCCCGCAGTATGGCGCGGAGCTGATATATATTTCCGACGGGGCAGGAGTCCCGCCGGAAATCTTTTTTATTCTTGAAGACCTTCCCAAGTGTCCGGAATACAATAAATTGCTCTGCAGCTGGAAAGACGGCCGGATATGGCTTGCCTTGGCACAGGGCAAGAGTCTGCTGCTGGCTAACGTTTATCCGGCTCCGGATTTCACGACCGCCCTATACTATATATTTCTTGCTCTTAAGTCGCTGCAGCTCAACCCGGAAGTAACCACAATTCATTTCAGGCACCATCTCCCGGAGGATGAGCAAATGTTGCTCTACCGTTACTTTAAATCGGTCGAATGCCAGCCCGCCGCCGAGGGTAACAAATGACATGAGAATAATCGGAGGTAAACTGAAAGGCAAAACCATACTGCCGCCCATGGGCTACAAGGCCCGTCCCACTACCGACTTTGCCCGCGAAGGTTTGTTCAATATCCTTGACAACGAGTACGAATTCGACGACCTCAAGGTCCTGGATCTTTTCGGAGGCACAGGAATAGTTACTTTTGAATTTGCTTCCAGGGGCGCGGGACACATCTGGACGGTCGAAATGTCCCGGGACAATGCCGCATTCATCAAACGGGAGGCTGCGCGGCTCGGGTTATCCAACGTTACTGCAGTCCACTCCAATGTCTTCGATTTTCTCCCAATCTGCCGAGAGAAGTTCGATATCATTTTCGCCGATCCGCCATATGCGCTGGAAGGCCTGGACGGCATTCCAGATAAGGTGCTGTCGCTTGACATTCTGCACCCGGACTGCTACTTCATACTGGAGCACGGCGGCGAGTATTCCTTCAAAGATCATCCGTGCTTCGTAAAAGAGCGCAGCTATGGCCGCGTTCACTTCAGCTTCTTCAGCAAACCGTAACCATCGGTCCCTCAAAAGCTTAGAGCTAACGCTTCTGGATCCAAGCAATGATATCCGAAGCCACCTCGGGAGAGAATGTCTCTTCTATCCGGGAATATTCATCGGACAGACCGGTGGTGCAATGCTGGAAAAGATGATTCAAATCCGGATAAAGCTTTGTCTCTGCATCCTTGCAAAGGGCCTGGATTTTGGAAAGGTTGAATTCCGGTATGACCTGGCAGTCCTTCTCTCCATTTAGAGCCAGGCACGGGCACTTTATAGCGGATATGTAAGGCGCAGGGTCGAGAGAGAGGAAGCAATCAAGCCATATATTCTTCTGTTTCACCATTTTCCGCATTGATGTCTTAGCAGCGAAAGCAGCCATCTTTCCTGGAACGCCCTGCAGCTCGAACATACGCGTCATCTGCCGGACCAAAGTGCTGTCGCCTCGGTCTGCCATTCCGGCAAGGCTGACGATAAAATCCGGAGCATTACTTTCATCTGCAGCCATAATGAATGCAATCGTGCCGCCTTCGCTGTGGCCGATGACACCGACCGAAGAGAATCCTCTGTTGCGCAAGAAGTTAAGCGCAGCGCGCGCATCATCGGCAAAATCGAAAGTAGTGCACTCTTCGAAGACACCTCCCGATTTCCCGCATCCGCGGTCGTCATAACGCAGGGACGCAATACTGTTGCGGGCGAGCGCATCGGAAAGAACGGCAAAGGGCCTATGGTCCATTAAGGTTTCGTCCCTATCCTGTTTTCCGCTGCCGCTGACAAACACCACTGCCGTTGTTTTACCGGGATCACACCCCGCCGGGGATGTGAGGGTGCCGCTCAGAGCCAAGCTGTCATGTCCAAAGCTAACTTCTTCTATATCATAAGGAAAGGGAGGGCATGGCGTCTGCGGGCGGTTGCGGACCAAGGGGCCGCGTCCCATGGCAAGGCGCTTTTTTATCCCCACCTGAGAGAATGTGCATATGAGCGAGTCTCCCTCGAGCCTGCCTTTGATGTTGCCGGGGATGCCCTTGAACTTCAGTTTCAACGCCCCGCCTCGCAGATTCTTGTATTCAGCAGCCAGACCGTAAGCGCCTTGGTCGGGTGAATCGAAGGTACATGTATCCCCCAAGTGTACAACAATGGCAAGACCCAGGCCGTCGATTTCTCCGCTCCAAACGCCCCGCATATTATCAGGGACTAATGAATTGTCAGCACATGCCATTGAAATGGCGCACAAAGACGCTATGGTCAAGAAACGAATTATAGCTTTCATTGGGGTGAGCAACTATCAGTTTTTACAAATATAGTCGAATTATATTGAATATCAATAAATATTTACTTCGCTTTGTCTATCTTTAGCCTCAAGTATTTGGCGATTTGCACAGGATCTATTCCTAGGGCTTTGTGGATTCTCATCAGGATATCCGTCCTTTCATCTTCAGATAATAGAAATACATCGTGAACATCCTTCAGAGCCAGATTTTTCATAAGCCAATCCGTTATTTGGGAATAGCAAGTATCGGAACGCCCTATAAATATCTCATTTATGTCGTATTCACTGCCGGTATTATAATGCATGGCTCCTATCATGTCATCATAACTATCAAAAAACCGTATGGCAGCATCATAATCTATTACAGAATAGGTTGTTATGATATAATCTATCAATTGTTGCCTTTCTTTTTTATCCAGCGGACAGAAAAGACGCCTGAGCATAACGTACGACAAAGGTTTACCGCAATCATGGCTATATTCAACCTCAGCCATCGCTTTTTTCATGCTAATAGAAGCCTTCCTGACGATATATTCTTCAGAAAAAGGATGATTCGATTTAGCATATGCCAGATAATTCCATCGATACTCTTCAGCATGCTCGACAAGATGGCGCTCAACTGGATTATTTCCTATGTAAACCAGATTGGTACGAGCTTTTTTATCACCATATTTAACAGCACTCCCGTATCGGCTAGTGAATAGCCTTCCACCTCTGCAAGGCGCTGCCTGACCATAACGGCAAAAATATCGTGACAATTCTCCTAAGCATCTCGACAAGTCTCTTAGCCTTGTAGCAATGAACGAGCCATGAGTATGATCAGGCATCTCGCAAAAAGACAGGATTATGATTCCGTACCTTGGGGCCAGAACACACAAGATAGTGAAAAAGACCAGATAATCTATAAAATTGTAAAACTGAAGGAAACCATCCTTCATTCTCTGATAGCAGTGGATGACGATTCCACTATAGAATTTACGTACCTTGCTTGGCATTTTCATAAGTTTAAGTTGTGCAATTATAGCAATTGTTTTGCACATTGCCAAGCATAAAATGCAAATCGGTGATTATCCGATAGATAGCACTTTCAAGTGCGGGGAAAAACCCGCACTTGGAAAGAGGAAGTGGCTGATGCAGAGGCGGTTAGAATTTACGGCAGAAAATCTACAGGCCCTTTGCCTTGGCTTCGTCCCACAGGGCATCCATCTGAGCGAGGGTGGCCTGGGCGAGAGTAAGGCCCTGAGAGCGGATGCCGGACTCTACATAGGAAAAACGGCGCCTGAACTTGGAGCAAGTGGCATTGAGAGCGGCCTCGGCATCTACACCGTACAGGCGCGAAGCGTTGAGCACAGCGAAGAGAAGGTCGCCGAATTCTCCCGCCATTTCTGCGGTTGGCTCGGGATGCGATGTCTGTCCGGAAGGGGCTTCCGCGGACGCACAGGCCTCGCGTACTTCAGACAGTTCTTCGCTCACCTTGTCCCATACATCCTCCCGCTTTTCCCAGTCGAAGCCGCATCCACGGGCCTTTTCCTGCATCGCAAGAGCTTTCAGAAGGGCCGGCATAGCATCCGGAATGCCTTCCATGACAGTTTTGTTGCCGCCTTTCTCCTTGGCCTTCACAAGTTCCCATGTGTCGGCAATCTCTTTAGCGGAAGTCGTCTCCCCCTTTTTGTCTCCGAATACATGCGGATGGCGGAAAATCATCTTCTCGCACACTTTATCCAGGCAGTCGGCTATATCGAAACTCCCCTGCTCCTGGCCTATGCGGGCATAAAAAACCATATGGTACAGAAGGTCGCCAATCTCCTTGGAGACCGCAGAAGGATTACCCTTGAGGATAGCATCGCTGAGTTCATACACTTCTTCCTCAGTGAGGCGGCGTATGCTTTCCATGGTCTGCTCGGCATTCCAGGGACACTGCTCCCTCAGGGCGTCCATTATATCAAGAAGCCGCCCGAAGGCGGCTATCTTTTCTTCTCTTGTGTGCATGGTTGACTATTTGCTAACGAACATCACTGCCTCGGCAATGGAGTTCAGCTTGGTATCGACACTGTCAGCACGGCTGGCAAGGATACAAGGAGCCGTCGTTCCGACCAGCATACCGGCCTGGCGCACGCCCTGGCAGAGTTTGCTGTTGGTCTTCCAGAACACATTGGCAGACTCGATGTTGGGGAACAGGAGGCAGTCCGCGTCGCCCGCAACCTCGCTGCGAAGCTTCTTGATTTCCACGGACTCCTGGTCGATACAGACGTCGAGGGCCAAAGGACCGTCACCGATGCAGGAGGCAATCTGGCCGCGGTCGCACATCTTGGCAAGCATAGCCGCCTCGATGCAGGCGGGCATGGAATCCAGCATCTGCTCGGAAGCTGCAACGAAAGCGATCTTGGGTTTCTCGATGCCGAAAGACCTGGCAACGCCAAGCAGGAACCCGGAAATCTTAATCTTCTGGCGGAAATCCGGCAGAGGAACTACAGCCATATCACTGAAGAATATAAGTTTGTGATACTGAGGATTCTCCACCACGCTGACATGGCTCAGCAAGCCCTTGGGAGGAAGCAGACCGGTCTCCTTGTTGAGGATGGCGCGAAGGAATTTGTCGGTTGAGCAGAGGCCCTTCATAAGCACGTCGGCCTCTCCGTCGTGGACCATCTGCACCGCCTGGGCCACAGCTTTGAGTTCCACAGGATTGTCAACCACAGTGAAACGGTTGATATCCAAGCCGTTGTCTGCACAAACCTGTGCAATCTTGGCAGCGTCGCCGACCAGGGTAACAGTCACGAAGCCCTTCTCGACAGCCTTATAAGCGGCTTCGATGGAGTGTTCATCCACTCCCCATGCTACAACCATTCTCTTACATATTCCCTTGGCCTTAAGGGTCTCAAAAACGTCGTTGAAATTCTTGATCATATACTCTATTCTTCAATTGTTGATACTATCTTCATTGTGTCTCTTGCTATGACAAGTTCCTCGTCAGTAGGTATCAGAGCCACCTTTACGCTTGAATCTGGAGCCGATATAATGGTCTCGGAATGAGCGTTCTCGTTGACCTCGGAATCTATCTTGACGCCCATATATGCAAGCTGCTCGCAGATACGGCGGCGCAAGCGCGGATTGTGCTCGCCGATGCCGGCCGTGAAGACGATAAGGTCCACGCCGTTCATTTCCGCTATGTAACCGCCCACCAGCTTAACGATATCGAAGGTGAGCTTCTTGAGCACTATCTTGGCCTTGGGATCGCCCTGAAGGGCAAGGGTATTCATGTCACGGGCGTCGGAACTCACGCCGCTGAGCCCCAGGAAACCGCTCTTCTTGTTCATTATCTCTGTCATCTGATCCGGAGTAAGGTTCTCTTTCTTCATGATGTAAGGGACAATGTTGGCGTCGATGATGCCGCAGCGAGTGCCCATGATCATACCTTCGAGAGGGGTGAAGCCCATGGATGTATCGATGCACTTGCCGTCGCGTATCGCCGTGACGGAACTGCCGTTGCCGATGTGGCAAGTGATGATCTTGGAATGCTCCAGGTCTATGCCGGCCAGCTTGGCTCCCCTCTGGGATACATACTGGTGGCTGGTTCCGTGGGCGCCGTAACGGCGGACGTGATACTTCTCATAGTACTCCCAAGGCAAAGCGTACATATACGCGTACGGTTCCATGGTCTGATGGAAGGCGGTATCGAATGTCACCACCTGAGGCACATCGGGCAGCACGGCGCTGACCGCATGAATACCAAGCAGATGGGCGGGATTGTGCAGCGGTGCGAAATCGCAGCATATCTCAATCTTCTTGAGCACGTCTTCATCCACCAGCGCGCTTCCGCTGAAGAAATCGGCACCCTGAACTATACGGTGACCGACAGCCTCGATGTCATCGAAAGAAGACAGCACCCCAAATTCCGGATCCACAAGGGCGTCGAGGACCAACTTCATTCCCACCTTGTGGTCAGGAATGGGAAGGTCGCGCACGAAACCCTCTTTGCCGGTTGGTTTATGGGTGATTGTACCTTCGGGAAGACCTATTTTTTCTACAAGACCTTTGGCAAGGATGTTATATACATCGTCGCTCTTCATGTCCAGAAGCTGGTATTTTACGGAAGAGCTGCCGCAATTGATTACTAGTATTATCATAACGGGTGCAAATTTAACAAATTATGTCTAAATTGCATCGCTTAAACTTCAAACTATGGAAAACAAAAGCGGAATTGTAACAATCTCTCTTCCTTTCACAACGGGCATAGTCGCCGCCGCCATCGCCCGTGTCCCGTACGCAGGCGCGCTGTGCAGCAGCATTGCCGCCGTGCTTTTAATCTACTTGTGCGCAAAAGACGGCAGAAGGCACTCCGCCACCATGGCGGCTCTGTTTTTCTGCATAGGATTCATGTGCTGGTGCACAAAAGCTCTCTGCCCCTCTTTCCCGGCACCCGCCCCGTCGGCCGCAATGGACGCACTGGAAGCAAGGATCGATGCGGCCGGATTCCCCGGCGGGCACAGCGCAGCCATACTTAAAGCCCTTCTGACGGGAAGGCGGAGTCTGCTAGACCCGGCCACTGTCCGGGCGTTCCGCAGCAGCGGAGCATCCCACATCCTGGCGTTATCGGGGCTGCATCTGGGAGTGCTGTATGTTTTCATCAGAAGACTGCTGGCAGTGCTCGGCAACTCAAGGCTCGCAGAGATATGCAAGAGCCTGATAACCATAGCCACAAGTTTATTCTACGCCATGGCCACGGGAGCATCCCCTTCCATCGTCCGGGCACTGCTTTTCATTATGATTAACGAGGCCGGACGCTTCTGCACCGGACGCAGACGCTCCCCTCTCGGCACATTCTGCACAGCACTCACCTTGCAGTTGGCGCTCAGGCCGGACTACATCAGTTCAGCAGGATTCCAGCTGTCCTACCTCGCCATGCTCGGCATCACTACGGTATTCCCGAAACTCGAAGCCTGGTACCCGTCAACGAGGAGACCTTCGCCCATGAGGTACATTTGGAAATGCGCGGCACTTTCAATTTCCTGCCAGTTATTTACCGCTCCCGCAGCGTGGATCCATTTTCACAGCTTCCCACAATACTTCCTTATTACCAACCTGATAGCCATGCCGCTGACCGAGATGATAATCACCTGCGCTGCCGCCGCGCTGCTTCTGGACTCAATAGGAATAAGGCCGCAACTGCTGATTCAGATCTGCGGATATTTGATTCAAGGATTGGAATACAGTCTGGAGGCTATAGCGTCTATATGACGCGCTGCACCTCATCGACACCGTTGATTTCGGAGATGCTTTCCATGGTAAGATGCAGTTCGTCAACCGAATGCACAGGGAAGTCGATGATGCACTCCACTATCTCGTCTTCCGTATGCGTAAGCAACTTGTTCATAGACAGATGCTGCCGTTCCACGAAGCAATCTATAATGTCTCTCAGAAGGTGATAGCGGTCTATTGCGACAATGCGGATGCGTACGGGATAGAGACGGTCCGGAACCGGATCGAAGGCCACGGACACGAGACTGTTGCCGTTCTCCGAAGCGAGTTTGATGGCCTCGGGACAGTGGCGGCTGTGAACGGTTATCACCCCGTCAGCGCCCTTGAAACCAATGACCTCCTCGCCCGGAAGAGGTTTGCACTTGGGGCAAATCTTATAGTCGGGCATATTCCTGTCCTTGAGCAGGTCATGCAGACGGCGGCGCGCCTTGTAAGTTTTGGCATACTCCAGCCATTCCGGCTTGGGCACCACATCTTCCGATGTACCTATCTCGACGCAGTCTCCGCGGTGAAGCTCTGTCTTAATGGGGCTGAGTGCTCCGTTGATGCGGGCATACTTGGCATGTTCACCGATCTCGGAATGGACCTCGAACGCAAAATCCAGAGCCGTTGCGCCCTTGGGCAGTATCACGCCCTTTCCCTTGGGCGTAAACGCCAGTATGTCTTCATTATACAGAGATGAACTCACCCCGTCCATGAAGATATATCCGTCGCCGCTTTCTGCTATATTCTGCAGCACGGTCTTAAAACGCTCAAGCCAGGTCTCTCCGCGCTCGACAATGCAGCCAAGCTTGGAGTTGCGATGCATACGCTCAGAGGCGATGTGAAGTTCTTCCCAAGAGCCGGCACGGTTAAGCATCTGCACATGGAAACTCTGGTAGCCGTTATCCTTGGGGTTGTCGATATAATTCACCACACTGCCCGGGCGCTCCTTGAAATGTCCTGACAGACAGGAATATATAAAAAGAGTGGTATCTTTCTCAGGGCACTGCGAACGAGACCACTCATCTATAGGAGTATATATAATGCGGACGAAATGCTTGAAATTCACATGAGAGAAGTCACAGCCCTCCTCACGCATGGTGCGCCAGATGCTGTATGGTTTGCGATAGCGGATCTGGGTCCTGGCAGGAATACCGACGGTGCGGAAAATCTCATTTATCTCATCGGTAAACTCCTTCAGTGCGCCCTGCGTACGCAGTTTGTCTTCCTCCAGCTGACGAGCTATCACCTCATACTCCCGCGGACAGCGGAAACGGAACGAAAGGTTCTCCAGCTCGGTCTTGACATGGTACAGTCCGAGACGTCCGGCAAGCGGAGCATAAAAGAAATCCGTCTCTCCCGCTATCTTCATTTGCTTGTCGGGACGCATGCTGTCCAGGGTACGCATATTATGCAGACGGTCGGAGAGTTTGACCAGCAACGCACGGATATCATAGTGCACAGACTCCAGGATCTGGCGATAGTTGTCCACCTGCTTGGTGAACTCGTAGTTGTGCTTTTTGCGCTTAGTCACAACGTCCACAAGGAACGCCACATCGTCCCCGAACCGTGCACGTATATCTTCTACTGTATAGGGGGTATCTTCGGCTACATCGTGCAGGAATGCGGCTATGACAGTGTTGGCGTCAAGTTCCAGTTCCTCTGCCGCTATATTGGCAACTGCAATGGGATGAACGATATAAGGCTCACCTGTATTGCGTTTCTGGCCCTTGTGCGCCTCGGCCGCCATGGCATAGGCATCCTTGATGCGCTGCAGGTCTTCCGGACCTACACGCCCCGCCATTACTTCGAATACGTGTTCCGCAGCACGCTGAATCCTCTCTTCTTCCATATCAGCGAATACACCTTACGCTAGCGGCAAAAGTGCTTTTATCTGCCGTTCCGACATACACATTGTCGTTCTCCTTGTAAATGTACCTGTACACGCCCTTGCCTTCGTACTCATCCGAAGTCCAAATGGCGGCATAAGCCTGACTGCCTATATAGGTCCAGCCGACATTATCCTGCACCGCATATCCCACAGGCAACACGCTGATGGATTTGTCGGTAATGTTCACACCTCTGTAGTACAGCCACAAAAGCTCGCCGTTGAAACGGGCCTTCACCATCAGGCTGCCGGCTCCGGAGGGCGAATCCTGGAAAGGCTTAAGGCTGTCGGGAGCTCCCGAAGCCTTGAGCAGGTTCACCCAGTCGGATTCGCTGGGGAGACGCCACCCCTCCGGGCACGCCTTTTGGGCTTCTTCCCAGGTATAAAATGCGCCGAATAGATTCTGCATGGCAGGGCTTCCGGCAAAAGAACGGCCGAAGACCTCTTTCCCGGCAGCATCGCGCTCGATATATGACAGGTTGGCACGGATCCACTCATTCCCGCCTTTTGAGCATACATTGTAATTGCGCCCGTGCAGGGTGTAAATCATGTCGTCCTCATGGGCCGGAATGTCCGTGAGCGACCCGTTCTCCGGATCGTCCTTCACAATGTCGAAATAAATAGATGCCGTGGTGACATAATACTTGTCAGACGACTCCACGGGGAATGCCGACACCGTGAAGCTGAACGAGCCCAAAGTGTCAGGGACCTCAAAAACATATGTCGGCGACGAGCTCATGACAGTATCTTTCTTGCTGCCGGTCGCGGTGGATGAGAAGTAATAAGCCACTGCCGTACCGTCCGGAGCGGTCACGCCGTCCGCCTTGATCTCATAACGGTCTCCCGGGGTTACGAAAGACGGAATCTCGCATTTAAGATTCATAGGGCCGTCCATATAAGCCATTGTCTTCTCCTCTTTCTTGCAGGAAGAGAAGACAAGCGCAAAGAACGACGCCACTACGATAAAATATGATTTGAATTTCATCTTCTTCGGGTTATGAACTGCAAATATGGTCAATTTTACGGGAATTTCCGCTACCTTTGTGCAAATAGTTTGCCGAAAATGAACATCAAATCCATACTTTTGGCCATTTCTGCCGTGTTTCTGTGCTCTTGCACCGACAAATATGTCACCCTAAGCGGTTACGCCCAGGGCGGAATGTACAGCGTGAAGTACAATACCGCCGGGGTAAAAGTCCAAAAAGGCGAAGTGCAGCTCGCGGTTGACAGGATACTTGAGGATATAGACACGACCCTCTCGGGATACAACCACAAGTCTCTTTTGAGCAGGAGGAATGCCGGAGAGAAGGTGGAACTTAACGACATGTTCCGGGACATCGAGGCCATATCGGAACACTACAAGGAGATAAGCGGAGGCGCTTTCGATGTGGCCGCCGGACCGCTGTTCGACATATGGGGATTCGGATTCACGTCCGGGACCATCCCCACGGAGGCTGAAATCGATGCCGCCAAAGAGCGGTGCGCCAGACGCGAAGTACTCAACTTCAATGCTATAGCTCAAGGATACAGCTGCGACAAAGTGGCGGCATACCTGCACTCCATCGGAGTCAAGGACATGCTGGTGGACATAGGCGAAATCTATTGCGAAGGCAAGAATCCGGACGGGCGGGGCTGGACCATAGCCATCGACACTCCGAGCGACGGGAACAATACTCCAGGTGCGTCTATATCAGGGATATGGCATTCCGACGGAGGGGCATACGGAGTCGTCACTTCAGGTAACTACCGCAAATTCTATATCAAGGACGGAAAGAAATATGCACACACCATCGACCCGCGCAGCGGCCGTCCGGTCGAGCATAACTTACTGAGTGCTACCGTTATTGCACCTAGCGCCACGGAAGCGGACGCTCTTGCGACATTCTTCATGGTCATTGGTTTCGATGAGGCGCGGCAGTATGTGGAATCGCATGATGGGATAGAAGCCTGCCTGATCACCGACAGCACGACCTGGACCTCCCCGAATTTCTGATCTTCCTGCCTCTTTTGAATAATAAACCGCAGTGCTCCGGGCCCTTTCTCCCAATTTAACGGGCCCGGAGCACTGTGGTTCATTATTTCCGCCGGATTCTAAACTAGAGTTTAAGAACCTTGTCGGCATAGCTGGTAGCGGCAGGACGGTGCGTTATGCACAAAATGGTCTTGCTGCCGCGGTACTTGGCGCCGAGCCTCTCGAGCAGTTCCAGCTCCGTATCGGCGTCCAGGGCCGAAGTAGCCTCGTCCAACACAAGTATGCCGCCGGGACGCAGCAGAGCACGCGCAATTGCGATACGCTGAGCCTGCCCCTCACTGAGTCCTGCGCCTATTTCGGCACAGACCGTATCGAGTCCGTCCTGCAGTTCATACACAAAATCGGCGGCTGCAAGATGCAGCACTTCCCTCAACTCCTCCTCGCTCGCGCCGGGACGCGCCAGCAGCAGGTTCTCGCGTATCGTGCCGCTCATAAGAGAGTTACCCTGAGGCACGTACATAAAATTGCAGCGGGTACGGACCCCTGACTCTACAGAAGTCCCCGCGGTGTCGTAGAGCAGCACAGAACCGCTGTCCGGAGGCAGCAGGGCCATGATGACCCGCACGAGAGTTGATTTTCCGGCACCCGTGGAACCAATGATGGCAGTCATGGAACCGGGGGTAAAATTGAAATTCAGATTCTTAACTACCGGGCTGTTAACCCCTTCGTAGGTGAATGACAGATTCTCCACTTTCACACCGGGAGCTCCCTGCAGCACTATATCCTGCCCTTCCTCTTCCTGCGGGGCTTCCACCAGGTCAAGCAGACGGTCCTCAGAAGAGAGGGCACGTATGAAAGCAGGTATCTGAAGGGCTATCCCCGCCACCGGACGCTGCACCTGCCCGACAAGTTGCAGGAAGGCCACCATCGTGCCATAGCCGAGGGTGCCGTCCTTGAGGCCGAATACGCCCCAAAGGAACACCAGAGCATAGCCGGCGGCAAAACCAAGCTGCATAAAGCCGCGGGACACGGCATTGAAGTTCAAACGCGACACCGTCTTGCCGTAAACGTATTCCTGCAGGCTGCCCAGCTTCTCCATCACTCCTCCGGTGGCTCCCAGCATGCGCACGAGGACGCGGCGCTGAGTATTCTCCTGGATATGTCCCTGCACCTTGGCATCGCCGGCCCTGATTTCCCCGGTAATGGTCCTCAACTTCTTGAAGAACAGGCGGCTGAACACAACGGCCACCGGCATTATCAGCAGCAGTATCCAGGCCAGGTTGGGAGAAAGCACAAAGACATAGGCCGACGCGGCGACCAGCTGTATGAGCGTTATGAGGGCATCAGGCAGGGTGACGCATATAAAATCTACAACGACCCTGATATCCTCTTCCAGACGGCTCACGGTGTCGCCGCTGTGCATGCGGTCTTTTCCGCTCCAGGTGCTAAACATGACCTTGCGGAATGCCGACTCGCGCAGCTCGTTCTGGGCCTTGACCACTATCAGGCCTTCCCAGTAGCGGGCGCCCACGCGGCACACTACCTGGAGCAGCATGATCCCGAGCAGCAGGTACACATAGGCCATCAGGTCGCCAGAAGCGGCCCCTGTGGCCACATCCACCACTTTTTTCGAGGTCCACACGAATCCAAGGGACGCAGCGACACCCACCACGCCTATAAACACGCTCAAAAGCACACGCGCCAAATGAGGACGCAGCATGTGCATAAGCCCCTTGAAACACGAGCGGAACGGTCTCATGGCTATTCTGTGGCTATACCGGCCTCAATCCACTTGGCAGCAATCGCCTCAGAATCCTTCAGCGCAGTCTGCCTGTCAACATCGTAGCGCTCCACCAGGAGGTCCGCCAAATCTTCGGCCGTGAACTCTTTGCCGTCAACCGACTTCCACAAATAAGCCGCAGATTCGTTCAGCGAAATCATCTTGTTGAAATTGATTTTCTGGATGCTTTCGGCTGTAATTATGAACTCCTTCCCTAGCGGACGGAGGGTAAAACCTTCAACTGTTTTCATAATATCTTGATTCTTCTGTATATTCCTAATACATAACGCCTTACGATTCGCGGAGCATTGACCCAGCGACGGCTTCTGCGTTCAAACCGGGCCGTCCTGCAGTCTATCCGTTTCTCTCCGTTCCGGAGTATGGCAATTACCGTTCCGCACACATCTGCCTTGGTGCAGCGCTCGGTACCGTCCAGGTTGCCGTCTCCTTTAAGCTGCAGCAACTCCCCACTTATGGCGTTCACCCTGTGAAGCACATAGTGTCCGGGACTCAGCTGGCACAAAACTATGTCTCCCACTGCTACGGAAGGCATCTTCAGCAGCTCCACGCTGTCGCGTTCCCCACGTATGAAGGGTGACATGCTGGAGCCTTTGGTGGCTATAATAACGGTCTTGCCTTCCGCCAGAAAACGAGTCACCTCCCCAAGCATTACTGCATTGGGCAATATAACCTTGGACGTCTTCATTTCAGGACCTCGGCGGCACACACTCTTGCTGCCTCCTCGTCAGGACGGCAGTCCAGCACATAGCAGGGAGCGGTTGTGACTATTTTTTCCAACGTAGCATGCAGTCCGTCGGCGATTGTTTTGTCCGCCTTGAAACCCGAGCACGACGAATACAGCAAGGCATACGACTCAAGCAGGCTCAGGGGCGTGATCTTGTTCTCCGCGCAGCGGCGTATGCGCACAAAAGCGCCGGCAGGTGCCTCTACATTGCGGTAGCAGGGCGTTTTGCCGCTCCATGGAGATCCGTAAGCGATGATTCTTCCGTCTGGCCACACCCTCACTATAGGGTTGTCGTCGTTCATGAGCTCGGTGCCGGGAATATGCTCCAGCCACAGGCTGCTGTGGGTGCTTTTGCCCGTGCCGCTGCGCGCCAGGAAAAGATAGGCCTTGCCCGAATTGCCCACCATTGAGGCATGCATCTCCAAGGTGCCGAGGGGTGCGGTGCGGAAAGCGAACAAAAGCATGAGGGAGTTATTTATGCCGAACATGGCATCGGAAACCTTGCGGGTGTCAAGCATAAGGATGCCCTTGCTGAAATCCTTGTTGCTGCGCATGTGGGAGCGGCAAGGTATCCTCTTGTCCGGGGACATGTCAAAGTCCCAGCCAGAAGCGTGACGCCACAGACGTATCACCGTTTCGCCCTCCTCTGTGGGCACATCGTACACAAGCTCGGCCTCCGGCACAGGAGCGTATTCATCCTTCACAAGTTCCAGCTCGAAAAGCGGTTCCGTGCCGTCTTCCGGGACTTCAAAAGGATCATATTGAGTGAGCCTGGGCCATATTGAACAAGTGTCAGGGAGCGACAGTGCAAAAATGTGTCCCGCAACTTTATAGCGTTTCGTCATATTCTCAGTTTTGTTTGAGCTTACAAAGATAAAAAAAAGTATTATATTTGCTATCTGACATTATTTGAACAAATATGGAACAAACCTACAATAACATCGGGCTGGATTACAACACGGAGCGGGAGAAGCTCGATATGCCGGAATACGGGCGTAACGTACTCAAAATGGTGGAACTTATGAAGGCTGTTCCGGACCGTGAAAAACGAAGCCGCCAGGCCAGGGCCATCATCAAGGTCATGGAACTTCTGAATCCGCAGGTCCGTACCCTCGACAATTTCGACCACAAACTCTGGGACCATCTGTACATGATCGCAGGCTACGACCTGGACGTAGATTCCCCCTACCCTGCCCCGGTCGAGTCCGAGATGAAGACCAGGCCCGTGCCCATTCCCATGAAGGGCGAAAAGATAAAGGCCACCCACTACGGCCGCAACATAGAGAAAATCATCGGTTTGCTGTGCGAAGAGCCTGAAAGTGAGATTAAGACCGAAATGATACGTTCCCTGGCCATCTACATGCGCCAGCAGTATCTCATCTGGAACAAGGACAGCGTCTCCGACGAAACGATTTTCCAGGACATCGAAAAGCTTTCGGACTACAAGCTCAAAGTGCCCGAAGGGATCAAACTCCACCAGATAAGCCAGGATACAAATTTCAGCCGTCCCGGACTCAGCATCAACGTGGGCCAGGGCGGTGGCAAGAACCGCAATTTCCGTAAAAACAACAAAGGCAAGAGAAAGTAATGAAGCTTCCCTCGATCATACGCAACTGGGACGAGAACCAGCGCGCCTCCGCAGTCAGGATACTGGGAATGTGCGTTGCGGCCCTCGCCCTGTTCATATTCATTTCCACAGTCTCATACCTCGTTCACTGGAAGCAGGATATGAGCTATGTTCCCGGGGAGGAAGTGGCCAATGCCGCCGGCACCTTGGGCTACAAAACGGGGAAATTCTTTGTGTGCGATTTTCTGGGGCTGGGTAGCTTCGCGCTTCTGTTCATCTTGGTTGTCATTGCCGTCAAACTCCTGACGGGCAAATGGATAGCATCTTTCCTGAAGACCCTTTTCCTCACTCTCACCGGGGCCTTTGTCACGTCTCTTTTCCTTGCATTCGCAGGGAGCCTGGCAGGTCTCGGGAACGCTTTCGGAGGAGGTCTAGGCGGAGTCTGCGGCAGCTCGATAGTAGAGGGCGCCATCAGGACCCTGGGGCATGTACCCACGGCCATTGGCATTTTGCTGCTGATAGCCCTGTGGCTGTTCTTCTTCTCGAGCCGCTTCAACAAATGGGTGGCGAGCCTCGGGAAACGAGGCGGCAAAACCGATCCGGAGCCTGTCCGCAAGCCCAGGAAGGTAGAAATCGACATTGATGACGACGGCCCCGAAGATCCGGAGCCCGAGCCCGAGCCTGTTCCGGAACCAGAACCGGTACGTCAGCCCGTGGCGGCACTTAAACCGGAGCCTAAGCCGGAGCCCAATCCGGAGCCCAGCCCGGATGACCCGATCAATGCGGAATTCGGTGAAGGGCTGGATACCGACATCAAAAAGGAGCTCAAGCCTATAGACAACCGCCTCGATCCGCCGGACGGCCTGCCCAAATTCAACTTCCCGCCTTCCCTGGACCTCCTAGAGGCGCATGAAAGCAACAGGCACGAAGTGTCCACCGAGGAACTGGTGCGCAACCGGAACAAGATCCGCGCAGCGCTGGCCAACTACCGTATCCAGGTCAACGACGTAACTGCCATCGTAGGTCCAACCGTCACGCTCTACAAGGTGTATCCTGCTCCGGGAGTCAAGATAGCCGACATCAAAAAGTTACAGGAAGACATTGCCATGTCGCTGAGAGCCAAGGGCGTACGCGTAGTGACCCTGGAAGATTCCGTGGGCATCGAAGTTGCCAACGACTTCTCCTCCATAGTGCCGCTGAAGGCCCTGCTCAACGACGACGCTTTCCGCAACAGCAAGGCGGAACTTCCCGTCGCCATAGGCTACACCATCACCCAGAAGGTGAAGGTGTTCGATTTGGCCGACGCGCCTCACCTGCTTGTCGCAGGCGCCACCAAACAGGGCAAGTCGGTGGGACTCAATGTGATAGTAAGTTCTCTGCTGTACAGCCGGCATCCTTCCGAACTCAAGTTCGTGTTTATCGACCCCAAGATGGTGGAATTCTCTGCCTATGCTAAGCTTCTGCACCACTACCTTGCTGTCCTGCCCGATGCGGTGTCGGAAGAGGACGAGATGAACGCGGCTATAGTCAAGAAGCCGAAGGACGCAGAAAAGATACTGCGCTCCGTTTGCATAGAAATGGACGAGCGTTACGAACTGCTGTCCAAAGCCGGGGTCAACAAAATCACCCTTTACAACGAAAAATTCCGCCAGCATCACCTGCGCAGCGATCAGGGACACCGTTTCCTGCCATATCTGGTAGTGGTTGTGGACGAATATGCCGACCTCACAATGACCAGCGGCGGGGGCCCCGAGGCCAAAGCCGCCGGACGCAGCATCACCGGGTCCATTGTCCGCCTGGCGCAGAAAGGACGCGCGGCCGGAATTCACGTGATACTCGCAACGCAGAGACCTTCGGTGGACGTCATCTCGGGCCTGATCAAGAGCAACTTCCCTATGCGTATCGCGTTCAGGGTTGCATCCAGAGTGGATTCCACCACTATACTTGATGCTCCTGGCGCCGAGAAACTGATTGGAAAGGGAGACATGCTTTTTTCTGCCGGCATAGACACCGAGCGAATACAGTGCGGCTATGTAAGCGGCGACGAGATTGAAGAAATCACATCCTACATAAGCTCCCAGCAGGGCTATGCCAAGAGCTACAACACTCCCTACTACCTGCCTAGCGTAGAAGAAGCGGAGGGCGAAAGCGGAGGCGGCGCCACCGACATGGGCGACGTGGATGAGCGTTTCAAGGAAGCCGCAGAGCTTGTGGTCACAACCCAAAAGGCTTCCACTTCGTATCTTCAGACCCGTCTCGGTATGGGATTTGCGAAAGCAGCAAGAGTAATGGGACAGCTGGAAGCAGCAGGAGTGGTGGGACCGCAGGACGGAGCCAAGCCCCGTCAGGTCCTCATACCTGACCTGAACAGCCTCCAGAGCCTGCTTGACGCTTTTGTAAAATGAAAAGATTCGCACTCATAATCGTCTGTGTAAGCGCTTTCCTAAGCGCTGCAGCTCAGAACAGTTCTCAAGCCCTCCTCAAAAAAATCGAGGGCAAGAGGGTCACGTTCAGTTACAGTCTCACCACTGCCGACAAGGTTCCCGTAAAGCACAGCGGCACTGCTGTCATCGAAGGGGCCTGCTACCGCATCGACGACAACGGCATGGAAATGTGGTGCAACGGGAAAGCACGCTGGACAATAGACAAACAAGCCAAAGAAGTTTATATCGAGGCTCCGGGAGATGAATCAGAACTGCTCGTATCGCCCGCCAAACTGTTATCGAACGTGAAGAATCTTGTCACTGGAAGCACAAGTGCAAGCGGCCAGTACACAGGCGAGGGCCCCGGCAAGGGTGCCACATTTGTGCTCACATCCATCACGGCAAGCGAACCGCGTGGTGATATAGAAGAATTTACATTCAAGACGTCCTCCCTCAAAGCCCCCTGGGTAATAACCGATCTGAGATGAAAATTTGCGTAGGCCTTTCTGGAGGTGTCGATTCCAGTGTAGCCGCCCTGTTGCTCAAGCAGCAGGGTTTTGATGTGTTCGGTATGTTTATGCAGAACTGGCACGACACAGAAGGAACATTGCATGGAGACTGCGAGTGGGAAGAAGACAAGTTCGTGGCAGAGCTTGTGGCCCGTAAGATAGGTATTCCTTTCTACTTTGTGGACCTGTCGGAAGAGTACCGCCAGAGGGTCGTTGACTACATGTTCGACGAGTACTCCAAGGGCCGCACCCCAAACCCCGACGTGCTTTGCAACAGGGAAATAAAGTTCGAGGCCTTCCTGCGCAAGGCCATGGCCATGGGGGCAGACATGGTGGCCACTGGCCACTACTGCCGGAAAGATGAATTCACAGCTCCGGACGGTTCAGTTTCGTACCGCCTTCTGGAGGGCATCGATCCGGGCAAAGACCAAAGCTACTTCCTGTGCCAGTTGAGCCAGGAGCAGTTAGCCAGGGCCGTTTTTCCGATAGGCGGGATGCTTAAGTCCGAGGTGCGGGCAATGGCAGCCGCGGCCGATCTTCCCTCCGCCGACAAAAAGGATTCGCAAGGAATTTGTTTCGTGGGAAAGGTGGACCTGCCGGTGTTCCTGCAGCAAAAGCTTAAGAGTGTGGAAGGCGATGTGGTGGAGGTGTACGATGCATGGTACGCCGATTCTGCCAAATACGCGGCCGATGAGGCCCTGCTGCAATCTTGCGGGGACAGTCCTGCAAAGCTGAGCGACGGGCAGTTGCTTGAACTTTCCAGACCGTTTGACTATTCCAATATCCAGTTTACCCAGGAGACTTACCGCAGCGGCAAGCACCATATCAAGAAGACACGTTGGAAAGACAATCCTTGGGGCAAGATTATCGGGAAGCATGAGGGAGCACAGTTCTATACTAACGGACAGCGCAAGGGCCTTTCGATTGGCGGCCATGCCAGGCCCACCTTCGTGATAGCCACGGATATCGAGGCCAACAAGATTTACGTGGGCGAGGGAGAGGATCACAAGGGTCTGTGGCGAAGGGTGTTGCGCATAGCTGCCGACGAAGTGCACTGGATGCGCCCCGCTCTTGAGATGGCTGAGGGAGAGGAGCGCCGGTGCCGGGTGCGTATTCGCTATCGTCAGGAGTTGCAGGATGCTGTGTTGTTGATGCGGGGTAACGGGCTGTTCGTGGTGTTTGACACAGCTCAGCGCAGTATCACTCCGGGGCAGTTCGCTGCTTTTTATGCGCTGCCCGACGCGAACGACCCCTATGATGCTCCGGAGCTTCTCGGCAGCGGAGTCATTCAGCAATAGACTAGGCGGGCGGTACAGGCTCTGCCGCCCATAAAACATGGGAAAAGGGCGGCAGAGCCTGTACCGCCCGCCTGAACATAATGAATAATTTTTTACTGGGTCTAACTTTGACAGTGTTGCTGACCGTACCTGCTTCAGTATCGGCGCAGGGGATATATGCGCCACCGTCCGGTGACAGGCACCCCGTCCCGCCGGCAGTGCCCGCATATTGCGTATTCTGCGGAGACACTCTCCGCTTCGACACCGAAGACAAATACGAACGCATGGACCGTGAGCTGATGAATTTCACATACATGCACACCACATCGACCCTCATGCTCAAACGCTCGGGCAAGTATTTCCCGCTTGTGGAGCGCATTCTCAAAGAGAAAGGCATCCCGGACGACTTCAAATATCTCATGGTAATCGAGAGTAACCTCGACCCCAAGGCTCTGTCGTCAGCCGGAGCCGCAGGCCTGTGGCAATTCACCAAGGCCACAGCCCGGGAATATGGCCTGATGGTCAACGCCGAAGTGGACGAGCGCTACAACATAGCCAAAGAAACCGAGGCGGCCTGCCAGTACATCAAAAAGGCCTATTCGCAGTTCAAAGACTGGTTCAACGTTGCCGCCAGCTACAATTGCGGCATGGGAGGAATCAGCCGGCGCATCACAGAGCAGATGCAGAAGTCTTTTGCCGACCTGTGGCTTCCCGAAGAGACATCAAGATACGTTTACCGCATCCTTGCAGCCAAGATGTTGTTTGAGAACCCGTCCGCATTTGGATTCGAGGCGACGGAGCGTTATCCCTATCATGAGCCTCTGCACACGGTCACAATATCCGGGAGCATTCCGGACCTGGCAGTTTTCGCCCGCGACTACGGCTTGAGCTACGCCGAGCTCAAAAGGGCCAACCTCTGGCTCCGCGACAACAAGCTCGTCAATAAAGAGATGAAGACTTACTCCATCACGATTCCTCGTCCCGGGACGTTCTAAGGCGCTAAATCGAGGCTGCAGCAGCCTGGGCGCAACGAATGCCGTCTATGGCGCTGGACACTATTCCTCCCGAATATCCGGCTCCTTCTCCGCAAGGGTAGATAAGCGGGGCCGACACATATACAAGCGTCTCCGGATCCCTTGGTATCCTTATAGGGGACGATGTGCGCGATTCGACTCCCAGCAGCAGCGCAGCATTGGTATAATAGCCCTTCATGCGCACTCTCGGAAAGGCTTTTTGGAGACGCTGCGCCACAATAGGGGGCAGCAATTCATGGAGCGGAGCGCTGATTACTCCAGGGAAATACGATGTGGGGGGCATCTTCTTGCTGAGTTTTCCGAGGCAGAAATCTTCCATTCTCTGCGCCGGGGCCGCCATCGGATTCTGAGCTATGTCCTTGGCTCCGGAGCAGCGCTGCTGCTCACACCAGTCGAACATGCGCCGTTCTACGGATTGTTGGAAATCCATAAGTTTGAAGGGGCCCTCACCCGGGACGTCCTCGGGCTCTATCTGCACCACCACTCCGGCATTGGCAAACTTTCCGCTGCGGCCCGAATTGGACATGCCGTTCAGCACCACCGTCCGGGGTTCCGTGGAAGAAGGGACCAAGATGCCACCGGGACACATGCAGAACGAGAATACTCCCCTGCCGTCCACTTGTTCCACAAAGGAATACTCAGCCGCGGGTACGCCGGGTTTCCACAGTCCGTGGTACTGGTGGTAGTTGATTTTTTCCTGGGGGTGCTCAACCCGCACACCCAGGGCAAAGCCTTTTGCCTCCAGGGCTCCGCCGGCATTGGAAAGCATCTCGTAAACATCCCGCGCGGAGTGGCCGGTGGCCAGTATAAGCCGGCGTCCGTTGAATCTGCGGCCATCGGTACACACAGCAGTCACTCCGTCAGCGGCGCTTTCAATGCCGCAGACTTTTGCCCCGAAATGATATTCTCCGCCGTGTTCAGTCACACATTTCCGTATATTCTCAACGATTGACGGCAGCTTGTCGGAGCCTATATGGGGGTGGGCATCAATAAGTATGTCCTTGGAAGCGCCGAATGCCACCAGCTGAGAGAGGACTTCGCGTATGTCGCCCCGCTTGGAGGAGCGGGTGTACAATTTGCCGTCGGAGAACGCACCTGCGCCTCCCTCTCCATAGCAGTAGTTGGAATCGGGATCAACCACGCCCTCGCGTGACA
This sequence comes from uncultured Bacteroidales bacterium, assembly GCA_946403855.1. GTDB lineage: Bacteria > Bacteroidota > Bacteroidia > Bacteroidales > UBA932 > Cryptobacteroides. Next base: position 23,829 of record CAMJBH010000013.1, on the reverse strand, counting down.
GACGTGCCATGTCGAACTTTCGTTCGTGCACGTTCTTGCCGCGCTCAAGCACTATGGGTTTCAGACCCAGAGTGAGCAGTTTGAGAGCCGCGAACATCCCGGCCGGGCCGGCACCCGCTATCAGCACTGCAGGGGCGTTGTGTACATCTCCGTAGGGCGCCTGAACATACGTACCGGGCTCTTCACCAGGGCCGTAAGCCTCATATTGATAGCGCCATACAGGCTCTTTACGCGCATCGATAGAGCGCTTCTTGAGCACCCACTTAAGCCCTCCGGCCTTTGCTTCTATTTCTTTGAGCCGCGGTTCGCGGGTGAGCGGACACGTGATTTCGAATTCTTTCATTGATCCGCAAAAGTAGTGAATCGGCCGCAGAAAAGCAAACTCGCCTATCCTGTTGCAGTTCAGCAAAAGCAGGACATTAAACTTCAACTACTTTGTCTTCAGGGACATACCATACATAACCGCGCACCGGCCCATAGCCCATGGCGAGGTAGAGATCCATGTAGCGGCGAACCTGGCGAAGGTATGACTGTCGCTGAGCGCCGAACTTGTAGTCGATGATATCAATACTTCCGTCGGGGTGTTCCACCACCCTGTCGGGACGGTTGCGCAAGCCGTCAGACCCAAAAATGGTCAGCTCATTTTGGACATGAAGGCCCGAGCCGAACCACTCGGGATGCGCCAAGAGTCGCTCCCGCAGCATGCAAAAATCTGCGGTCCCAAGATCCTTCGGCAGGCTGTCTGCAGATTCCGCAGAAGACAGAATAGCGTGCAGCTGAATGCCCTTGAGGCGGCCCGAGGCTGAGGCTCCGGTGAGCCCTTCGTCGCCAAAAAAGTCAGACGCATCCTGCGACGCCTTAAGGCGTCCGCCCAGAGGTATGGAGTCGAATGAAGCGGGGAACGCCATGCCGGTGCTTTTTGCCTCGCGCTTCATGACGCTGAAATCGTACGGTTCTCCTGCCGTCCATTCCTCGGAGCAGCCGCACCATGCATAGAGCATCTCGGAGAAGTTAGACCATTCGATATCACGTTTCTTCTTCAAAGCTTCCGCCTTGTTCTTGGCGGGACATTTGGCAATCACATGCAGGCTCTTGGAAGCGCGGGTCATGGCAACATAGAAAATGTTCAGATTATCCACGGTCTGCAGCTCCCTCTCCTGCTTGTAGGCATCGGCAAAAAGCGTCCGCAGCGAGCTGCCGCTCAACTCTACGGGATAAATTCCGTCGGCACCGTGGCCAAGCGCTGTTCCGCCACCATCCAGAGCGCACCAGCGGGTTACCGACTTGAACAGCCCCACCTTATTGGCAAACGGGAAGATGACATGGGGGAACTCCAGTCCCTTGGACTTGTGTATGGTCATGATCCTCACTGCATCAGAATTGGACGGTGAGCCTATATAACATGTCTCCTTTTCCTGCCACTGGCGGATGAATGCCTTGACATTGTTGCCGTTCACCGTCACCCAGTCCTGCAGCATGTCCATAAAAGCTCCCACGAACAAGGTCTCGGCAGCGTAAGTCTGTGTGTCGTAAGCCTTCAGCTCCCTAAGCAGGAACTCGCAGAAATCTACCAGAGAGTGATAGTTGTCCGGGAAATCGACGCCCACCGACCGCGCCAGGAAGCTGCCTACCGTGTTGGAAGGGTCGTCGTAGAAACTCAGCAGCGACACCAGCCGGCGCACCGTAACTGCGCCTTTGAGGTCCAGGGTATCGTCGGAAATAAAACCAATGCCCTCCTCTCGCAGAGCCTCAGCCACGGCCGCACCGTCCGCGTTGCCGCGAACCAATATAGCAATGTCGCTAAGGCGGGCCCCGCGCGAACGCACGTCTGCTATGGATTCTAGCACGGCCTCGATCTGATCGGAAGTAAAGCTTACACGTACGCAGCCGGCCTGACTGTCATCTGCCTTAACATGCTGCCGGACTTTGTCGTACATCGCCTGAAGCCCCACGGCAGCGGATGCATATTCAAAGAAATCCCCATTGACGTTCACCACGGTACGGGTACTCCTCCAGTTGTCTTCCTTCACTTCCAGCGAAGCCTCCGGGAACGCCTTCTGCACCTCGCTTCCAAGCAGGCGCCAGTCAGAGTCGCGCCAGCGGTAAATACTCTGCTTCACATCGCCCACTATGAGGTTCTGCCCGGAAGCGTCGGCATCAATGAGCAGTGGCAGGAAATTGTCCCACTGCAGGCGCGAGGTGTCCTGAAACTCGTCCAGCATGTAATGCGCATAGCGGGTGCCGGTTTTTTCGTACACGAAGGGAGCGTCGGAGCCGTCGATTATCTTTTTCAGCAGGGCGTTGGACTCGTCCAGCGGCATGACGTTCTTCTCTTGGAGCAAGGCATCGAACTCAGCCTCGAACTCCCTTGCCATGCCAAGCCCGTAGAGCTGGCGGTCCACTATGACAGCCGTGGCATAAACTGGATACTTCTTTTCGAAGAAATCGGCCACGGCCGGGTCTGCAAGGGCCTTTTTGGTGGTGGGATACTTAATCCGGCCGCCCTTTTCCGGCTCGAAGCCAAGAGCTTTGGCTTCTTTTTCAAAGTCCCTGATTATTCCGGAGCAGAGCTTCTTGATGTCAGCAAGGCGTTGTTTGGAATAATCTTTCTGAGTATCAATTCCTGTGGTCTCAATCAGCCTGAGATATTCCTCGCTCTTGAGCCTGCGGCCCATATCCAGAAGGCCTTCGTCCAAGCGGAAACGACCGCTTCGCCGTATCTGGTCCATGGCGCCCTGCCTCAGCCAGCCTATCAGCTCTTTCTTATCTTCTGACACTCCGTCCAGCACCCTGTCCATGGCCTCGGCAATCAGGCTGTCTTTGTCCAGTTCTACCTGATATGACGAGAATTGGCCGAGCTCCCTTGCAAACGAGCGCAAGGTCTGCTGGAAAAACCGGTCGATGGTGCTCACACCAAAGGCTCCGTAGTCGTGAAGTATGCTGATAAGATAGTGCGCCGCCCGGGCCGCTTTTTCACCGTCTCCGCTGGCAGCGATGGCCAGGTCCTTGAGTATGCGCTCTTTCATCTCGGCCGTAGCCTTGTTGGTGAAGGTTACCGCCAGAAGGTGCCTGTAGGCATAGGGATCCCCCGATTGCAAAAGGAAGTCCAAATATGTGTGCGACAGGGTGTAAGTCTTGCCCGACCCTGCACTTGCCTTGATTATCTTCATCGTCCGCAGATAGCTCTAAAGTCACAATAAGCACATTCTTCCCGCTTTTCGGTCCTCTGCCAAGGAACCGAAAGATCACAGATTTCGTCCAGTACGGTATCGATCACGGTATCCATGTGGGCGCAGAATTCGGGGTCGAGTGCATGGGAATAGACACCCTCCCCTGCAATAAGAGCCGCCGGCTGATATATGGCGCCCGAAATGTCCGCACTCTTATGGTTCGGAGTCAGAAGACGCTTGTACATATATAGTTGCAGACCGATTTGCGGCACGTCTTCAGCGGAAGCGAAGTCGAGATCCTCTGGATTGACGCGGCCCGTCTTGTAGTCAACAACGCGAAGTGTGCCCGCAGCCTGGCTGTCCAGACGGTCTATGTAGCCAACGAAATTAAAGCCCCTTATGGTCTGCCGCACAAAGCGTTCGGCGCCAAGGATATGGATGGGGCCGCCGGAACGGGCCTGTTCCAGATCGGCTTTGAGCACAGCCTCGACGTAGCTGCAAATCACATCGGCAAACACCAGGTTGCGACCGGTCACCTCGAATGTCTTAAGTTCCTTGCAGATATTGGCGTCAACTATCGACTTGATACGGGCCTCCGACTTGAGCAGCGCGCTTATGAACTGGGCGTCGGCGACGGTTCCGCGGGGATAAAGCTCCTGCATGGTTTTGTGGAGCACATTGCCCAGCATTCCCGCATCGAGCGACTCGCTGACTTCCTTCTCGGCCTCAAGAGCCTCAACCTTTGAGTAATAGAACTGCACCGGGCAGTTGAGATAATTCTTGACTGAACTTGCCGACAGATTAGCCCCTCGCAGCTTCTCCAGCTGGGCCGGAGTCTTGGGGATCTGCACTTCTTCCTCGCCGCGTCCGAGGGCGGCCTGTGCTTCGAAATGGTTGAACTTTACGCCGAAGTGCATCTCCAGTTGCCGCAAGTAGCGGCTCGGCTCGCCGCCTTTCAAGCCCTCGGCACGTGAATCATACACAAGCCACAACCTGGAACAACGCTGAATGGAGCGGTAGAAATAATAGGCCCAGACTGCATCTTGATATTCATACGTAGGGAGTCCGAAGCCCTTTCGCAGCTCAGGCGGCACAAAAGATGAACTGACCGAGCGCCGCGGGAACACGCCCTCGTTGCAGCTGAGCACAATGAGATTGTCAAAATCCATGGCCCTCAACTCCAGAGGCCCCATAATCTGCAGACCTTCAAGGGGTTCCCCCTCAAACGGCACTGTGGCGCCGGAGAGCAGCTGAGAGAGCAGGCGGAAGAATGACGCGGGCTGAAGTTCCAGACCGTAGGTGGCCAGACGGCCCACCGACTCATAGCAGAGCTTAGCGAAGTCCAGCTCGAACTGCATGTCATCCAGCACCTTGAGCCTTGTGCCCACAACCGACAATACATCCTGCAGCCACGCACACAAAGGGGCTACGGGAGCAGCACCGGTGCCAGTGACCACCGGACGGAAAATAGACTCCAGCACCGGGTCTCCCTGCAGATCGGACTGAGGGATATAATACTTTCGGGCCTTGCGGCACTCGTCCAAACGCCCCCGCCCTTCGTCTGAGAGCACCGACTTGACTATGGAATTCGACGCTACAGCCCAAAGCTGGCGATAGTAGAAATGCCACTCTCCCCCTTGCTGCCTGAGGTGGAGCTGGAGGGCCCCAAGGTCGGCCAGCAAAGTCCACATCTGGCTGCCGGCTATGGGATAACCCATTGTGACATTGAGCTTCTGCACATGCTCAGGGATAGAGTTCAGCACCGGAATGAGCATTTGCTCGTCGGGGAGGACAATGGCAGTCTCGATGCCGGGAGACGCCGTGCATCGGGCAAGGATTTCCGGAAGCTGCTTGGCCTGGGCAATACCTCCCGGCACACTCAGAACGTTGAATTCTGTTTGAGGGAGCCCTTCAGGATCGGGTTCGAAGGCGTTGGGGAACTCAATGACGAAGTCGCTCAGAAATAGCGAAGATTTATTGTGCGGATTGCGTATGGCCTCTGAACGGTAGTCCCAGCAGAACTCTGCAAGGCCGGCCCGGTGCAGGCGCCGGAGCAGCACCTTCTCGCACTCATTGAGTGCATTCAGGCCCACGAATACGAATTTGTCCGCCCACCCGAAAGCGGCCTCCTGGCTTTCGGCAAGTTCACGGTACACCATGCCCTCGTACGACATGCCTTTCGACTTGAGGGAAGCGCGGAATGAGTTGTACAGCGGCAAAAGTATGCGCCAGATGCGCAGGAAACCTTGTTTGATTGCCCCGGACTGCCGGAACTGGTTCACAAAACGCTGAACCGCCTCGCGCTGCGCATCGGTCAGGTAGGAGTAGTCGTCCTGCATTTCCTTGAAATCCGTAATGTTGGCAAATAGATGCTCCGGATTCACAAGGTACTTATCTATGTCGTCGAAATCGCCCAGAAGGGTATCGCCCCAGAAGATAAAATCGTCCAGGGGTTCAGCTGCAGGATTCAGGGCTTTGTAGCAGCTGTAGAGTTCCAAAAGCAGGGGGATACGGTCCGAAGGCGTCTGAGCCGTGGCATAGTAGAAGAAGTCGTTCATGGTGAACAACTGAGGACATATCACCGGGCCGGTGCCTGCGGCTGCTATCTCCTGCCCCAGGTAATGCTCGAAAAAGCGCAGGGCCCTGCGGTTAGGAAAAACGAAGCAGAGACTGCTTATGTCTCTGCTTCCGTTATAATAATGTTTTGCAACTTGCTTAAGAAACGGAACCATACTTTACAAATATACTCAGAATATTTGAAAGTATGACCCGGAAATTTACCAGCGGATGTAAGTCTCTACCCAGATCTCGTTATAACCGGGATTAGGCAGCAGGCTGTTGTTGTGACGGCGGTATTCCAGCTGGAAATTGAGGTTTTTGTGGAGCCTGAAATTAGCGATGCAGGAATACATGTCATGGCTGGTGGCTGCGGTGGCTGCGGAACGGAACTCGTCCCACTTCAGATACACTTTGAACCAGTCGGTGACAGGCACGCCGGCGGTCACGTAAAAGGCGTCGGCGGGGCCGCTCTGCTCTTTCTCGCCCCCGATTGCGGTTGCATACTCACTGCGGAAAGTCCAGTTGTTGCGGTCAAACGCCACGCCGGCGCTGATTCGCTCGCGCTTGAGGCTGTTGCCTTTGGAGTCGATCCAGTTGCCTTTCCACCCAAAGACGCCAAGCTTGAGTCCCTTGATGGGCTGCACCTGGAAGGTACCTATGATATCCTTCTTGCCGTCTGCATCTACCAGATTGATTCCCTGTCCGTTATACACGCCCAGCTGATAGTGGAACAAATTGTGCTGATCCTTGCCGACGGGCAGGAAGTCACCCTGAATCTGAATACCCTGGTCACGTCCGCCCATATTGGCCTCGCCCAGACGGTCGCCCATTCCTGCCATTTTCTGCACAAGGAAAGAGAAGTCGCCTGCGCCCACGTCCCATGGATTCATGGGGTTTTCGAAAGTGAAAGCCCTCTTGAACTGACCCACTTTGACGGAGAAGAACTTATACTTGGCCCACTCCACATAGAAGTCTTTAACGTGCGGGCCGCCGTTGAACTGCAGCTGCACCCTGTAATTGAACTGATGGTAGATGCTTCCGTCCACGTAGGCACGGATGAGGCGGGCGTTGAATCCGGGGCCGCCGTGAGCACCCTCAAGGTCGCTGTATTTGTATGATCCTATGATGTAGGCGCCCACCTTGGGGACGCTGGCAAAAGCACCTTCTTTGTAGCCGTAATTGGGAGTTTCCTCCTCCTGGGCGGCAGCTCCGAAGCTGAATGCAAACAGCAACGCTGATGCGACAAGAATTATTTTTTTCATTTTAATTAACCGTTAAACCATGGGGAAAGGGAAAAGCTTGGTGAGCAGGAAGTAACCAAGCACGAAGCCAATCACGCCGATTATTATACCCACTTTGGCCATCTGCGAAGTCTTCACCAGACCGGTAGAAGAAGCGATGGCATTCGGAGGTGTAGATATAGGGAAGAGCATGGCTATGGACGCACAGACTGCGATGAAAGGAATCATTGCGTTCATGCCGCCGAGGGCCATGAACTGCGCATTGTTGGCAGCGGAAGGATCGGCCATGGCGGTACCGACCACCACAAGGATAGGAACCAGCAGGGCCGCAGTTGCGGAGTTGCTGATGAAGTTGCTGAGCAGGTAGCAGATGAGGCCTGCGATGATCATCACCACAACCACGTTCATGGCGCTGAAAGGTATTGCGTTGATGAGCGTTGCTGCAAGACCGGTCTTGTTAAGTCCGGAGCCGAGGGCAAAGCCGCCCGCGACAAGCCAAAGCACGCTCCAGTTAATCTCCTTGATGTCTTCCTTTCCAAACACGCCGGTGCAGGTATAGACTGCCAGAGGTATGAGGGCGACAATGTTGGAATTGATTCCGGTAATCGATTCGGTAACCCAGAGCAGGATAGTCACGAAGAAAGTAATCCATGCCACATAGTCCTTCCAACCCCACTTGTGAGACTTTGCCTCAATCTTGAGCTCGATCTTGTCGGACTTGAAGGGGAAGAACAGCTGCAGAAGCAGCCATGCGATAAGGATCATCACCGCCACATAGGGCACCATCCTGGACATCCAGGTGGCGAATCCTATCTGATAGCCGGCATTCTCAAGCGCACCGATGGCGATGGCGTTTGGAGGAGTGCCGATGGGGGTACCGATGCCGCCGAGGTTGGCTGCTACAGGTATTGACAGGGCCAGACCTACCTTTCCGGTCTCATCTTCGGGCAAAGCCTTGAGCACAGGAGCCAGGAACGCCAGCATCATGGCGGCGGTGGCTGTGTTGCTCATGAACATCGAGAATATGGAGATGATGATGAGGAATCCGAGGAGAACCATTTTGGGCTTCTTGCCGAACAGGCTGAGAAGGCCCTTGGCAATAACGGCATCCATGCCATACTTTGAAGCAATGATAGCCAGTACGAAACCTCCCAGGAACAGCATCACCACGGGGTCGGCGAAAGAGGCCATGATGCTCTTGTAATCCACCAGGGTGCCGAATTCGGGCTTGCAAATAAAAGCCAGGCCCTTGTTGGACACAGTGAGCAGCATGATCACGATGACCAGAAGCGAGGTGGTCCAGTTGGGGATAATTTCAAACATCCACATAAGTGCAGCGAACACAAAGATGGCAATCATACGCTGCTGGACGGGAGTAAGGTCCGCGATACCGAAGACGGAGGTAGGGAGGGCCCAAAGAAGGATAGTGATTATCAGCACTAAAGGCAGAAGCACACAATACTTCACGGAAAACTTACTGTTTGACATATCTAAAACTTTTTATCTGTCAATAAAAGCATTAAACGGGGCCGAAGGCCCCATGCTCTTCGGGCGGCAAATTTAGGCAATATTTTGTATTTGAACAAATGATTCAAATTACTATATTTGTGGTTATGAAATCGACTATTCGCAGCAACTGGCCTAAATATGTCCTGCAATTGGGTGTATTGGCCGCACTGATCTTCTTTCTCAGCGGCCTTGCCGCAAAAATATTCCCTAAACTTGCGCCTTCAGATCCGGAGGCCCTGTGCCCCATGGGAGGGCTCGAAGCACTCACCACATATGTGACAAGAGGGTCTCTGCCCTGTTCCATGAGCTCTTCGCAGATAGTCATGGGCGTGCTGCTGGCAGCAGCCGTAATCCTTTTCGGCAAGTTGTTCTGCGCCTACCTCTGCCCAATAGGCACCCTTGAAGACCTGCTCACCAAGTTCCGCAAGTCACTGGGTATAGGAGGCCTAGAGCTTAAGAGCGGCGGCGCTGCGGACAAAATCCTGCGCGCAGTCAAATATGGCCTGCTGTTCTGGATTTTCTACTCCACTGCCACCGCCAGCGAGCTACTGTGCCGCAAGTTCGACCCGTACTACGCCGTGGCCACCGGTTTCAAGGGCGAGATCGTGCTCTGGATGAGCCTCGTCGCCCTCGCAGTCCTGGTTATCGGCGGCTTTTTCATCAAGCGTTTCTTCTGCCGCTACATATGCCCGCTGGGCGCTGCCGCCAACAGTTTCCGTTTCTGGCTGCCTCTGCTTCTGCTCGCCCTGGCGTGGTGGGGACTCAGCGCCGTCGGCCTTCCGCTGCAATGGTGGATGCTGCTTGCCGCCTTCTGCGTCCTGGGCTACCTGCTCGAAATATTCTACCGCAAGCCAAAGCTCCAGCTGCTGCATGTGATTTACGACGATGACAGTTGCACAATGCGCTGCTACAGCTGCCAGAAAAACTGTCCCTACAACATTGACATTCCCGGCAGCGGTGGCATTGTGACCGACGTTGACTGCACGCTCTGCGGAGAATGTATTGCATCTTGTCCCAGGAAGGCTATCAATTTCGGAGTCGTCACCAAACCCATGGAAAGCAAGGCCGGACGCCTGGTTCCCGCTTTTGTTGCAGTAGCGCTCACCGCGCTCGGAATCATTTTCGGCAGCCGCTTCGAAGTGCCCACCATCGACGAAAAATGGGGCATCGAAGAGGGCATGCAGCTGCAGACCATGCGCATAGACAACCTCACGAGCATTCACTGCTACGGCAGCTCCATGGCCTTCAAGGGCAAGATGGAAAGGGTCAAGGGTGTGTACGGAGTCAAGACCTACGCCAACTCACATGCAGTGGTGCTTACCTACGACCCTGCCCAGACCAGCGAAGAGAAGCTGCTCGAAGAGGTGTACGAACCCTCGCATTTCCGCGTGAACTCTCCCGAGCCCACGGCATATAAAGAACTGAAGGTCCAGACCATTCGCACCGAGCATATGCCCAACCGCACCGACCTCAACTACCTGGGGCTCCAGATGCGTCTGAGCGGACGCAAGGTCTTCGGCATCGAGTCCGAATACGACTGTCCGCTGATTGTGAGGGTCTATTCCGATCCGGCAGAAGAGCTGGACGAGGCCTGGTTCAGAGAAATCGTAGAGAAGAAGGTGCTCGCCATGCCGATACACGGAGGCGGTGTGAAAGAAACTCCGGTGGACTTCACCTTCGTGCGTCTGGAAAAAGGAGAGAGCACCATAGGAATCAAAGAATACTTGGAACGCATGTTCGATCCTTTCTCCGCCGAATACAACGGACGCTATCCTTCGGGTGATTCTACGGTTGTACGCAAGCGCACCGAGGTGTACGAAGGCAAGCCGCAGTTCATCTACGAGATTCAGGACAGGAACTACGAAAAGCCCATCATCAAGCGGGCCCTCCCCTTCCTGAGCAACCATCTGTCCAAGGAAGAGGGTGTGATCGGCACTTACCTCAAACTGAACAAAGACCTGGAGCCAAGCATCCAGATACGTTTTGCCGAGCCGATGACGGCCGACCGTATATGGGAGCTCATGAACATGCCTGTGTGGCAGATAACCTATGCGCCCGACGATGTCAGGGATGTGGATGCCAAGATGAAGTTCGACAAAAAGGGAACCTGTTATGAATACCAATAGTTTCAAAGTCCCGTCCTGCCTTATACTCATTGCTCTGTTATTTAGTTCCCCCGCTCGGGCAGACGAGGGTATGTGGATGGTGAATGCCATATCCAGGGCCCTGGTCGATAAGATGCAGGACAAAGGGCTGAAACTCAACGCGAACGAAATCTACGACGCAGGGGCGGTTTCGCTCAAAGATGCGATAGTTTCCCTGGACTTCGGCTGCACCGGATCGTTCGTCTCTTCCCAAGGACTTCTCATTACCAACCATCACTGCGCCTACTCCGACGTGCACAGGCTCAGCACTCCCGAGCACAACTACCTGGAAGACGGCTTCCAGGCAGGCAGCATTGAGGAAGAGATATACATCCCGGGCAAAAGCGTGCAGCTCCTGGAGCGTATCTTAGACGTGACCGACGAAGTTAACGCCCTGATACAGAAGGAAAAGGACATGGGACGTCCGAGCGGCATGAGACGAATCTCCTTCCTCATCGAACGCCGCTACCAGGACGCCACAGGCTACATGGCATCGCTAAGTTCCATGTGGGCCGGGTCCAAGTATTACCTGGCCCTGTACAGAGTGTACACAGATGTAAGGCTGGTAGCCGCCCCGCCAGTGAGCATTGCTGCATTCGGAGGAGACATCGACAATTGGGAATGGCCCCAGCACAAATGCGACTTCGCCCTGTACAGGGTGTATGGCGCCAAGGACGGCTCCCCCGCTCCGCATGGAATGGGGAACGTCCCTCTGAGCCCTCGCAAATGGCTGGAAATAAGCACTGAAGGCTATAAGCCCGGAGACTTCACCATGATCCTCGGCTATCCCGGCCGCACAGACCGCTACACCAGCGCGGCCAAGCTCGCATACAGGCTCGATACGTCTCTTCCCATTACCAACAAGATCAGGGCGGACCAAATGGCAATCATGAACCGCTGGATGAACTCCGACCCGCAGATCAGGCTCAAGTACTCGGACCAGTACTTCATGCTGAGCAACATCCAGGAGAACAACGAAGGCATGGCACAGTGCTGCCAGCGTTTCAAAGTGCTCAAAAAGATGCGCGCCAAAGAGCGTAAGATGAAGGAGCACAAAGCCATCATCAACGAACTCGACCGCAAATACACCGACATCCGCGACGCCGAAAAGAACCTCATCTACTTCCGTGAGTCCCTTGTCCGCGGCACACGCCTCGGGACCATAGCCCTCAGGGTAAAAAACGCAAGGCCAGGAAGGCCGGCACATACCGGCCGGGACTACGCGACATTGGACCTCAGGGTAGAAAAAGAACTGCTCCGTTACGGCATCGAGACTTTCTACGAAAACGTTGATTCCTCAATGTGGGGGCCGTTCCAAAGGGAATTGCACACACATTTCAGTAAGGACGGAGGCACCGATTATGATGCTCTCCTAAATGCCATCTGGACAGAAGAGCCCATGACTGCGGCCTCGCCGCTGTGCCGCTTCCTTACAGACTCCAGCATTGCAACCTACAACCGCGAGGTGGACAAGAAACAAGGTGAAGTCGGCGTGAGCGCTGCCGGAAGCGAATTCACCAGAGCCCTGTACAGTTGGCGCGAACAAAGAGGCGAACTGCAGTATCCCGACGCCAATTCCACCATGCGGCTCAGCTACGGCACTGTGGGCACCTATAAAAGAGACGGACGCAAGTTGCCTTGGCAAACCACCAGCAAAGAAATACTCGCCAAAGAAAACGACACCTACGACTTCAGCCTGAAAGACGGCTGGAGAGCCCTTCTGCAAGCATCCGACCCTATCCCTGTCGATTTTATATCCGACAACGACATAACCGGAGGCAATTCGGGATCACCAGTACTTAATGCTGAAGGCCAATTGATAGGACTGGCGTTCGATGGCAACAAAGAGTCCCTTGCCAGCGACGTGTCGTGGACGGAAGGGTACAACAAATGCGTCAACACAGACATTCGTTTCGTTCTGTGGACTTTGAAAGAATATATGCACCTGGATTACATTCTGAAGGAAATAAACCAATGAAAAAATTCGTTACCATCTTCCTCTGCACATTGCTGATGTGCAGCATGGCTTCAGGCTGGGGCCGCAAAGGGCATGCTACGATTGCCCGCATAGCCGAACGGCATCTGACCAAAACCACACAGAAGAGGATTGCCGAGATTATGCATGGTGAGCCCATCAGCGGTTATGCCTCCTATGCCGACGACCACAAAGCCAAACTGCTTGTGGACATGGGGTTCGACCCGACCAGCGGAGGGCCGAGGATAAATACGCTGCCACACACATTCGAGGCGGACATGAACTTCGAACCGTTCAGAGGCATAAACGACAACGGGCGTTATGTCAAAAACTGCATACACTTCATAGAGCAGTACGCCGAAGATCTTAAGAATTACAAAGAGCTGGACGATTCAACCGCTTTTACAGAACTTGTGCTGCTGGTTCATTTCGTCGGAGATATGCACTGCCCCGAGCATATCCGTTACAACCCCGATGATATGACTATCGGCTACTACAATGTAAAGTTCCGCAAAGAAGAGGTACGGTATCACACCATCTGGGACGACATGATCATAGAAATCAAGCACCCCTGGAGTTTCAGCGACCTTGCCCACATGTTCGACTCCGCAAGCAAAGAAGAGATAGCCCAAATAATAAAAGGAGGACCTTACGACTGGGGCCGGGATGTGGCGAAGTGCTGCTGGGTTACGCATCAGGTAAAGCCCGGAGACGTACTCACCATGGATTGGTATTATGACCAGCTTCCGCTTATGCGCTCTCAGTTACGCAAGGCAGGCTACCGTCTCGCCAAAGAACTCAATATGATATTCGATCCCGCATACGCAAGAAAACACAAAAATAAATGAAAAAGACTATCACACTGATTGCCGCGCTGTTCGCCGCAGTCGCTGCCTTGGCATGGACGCCCGGCGAAGGACTTAAAACCCGCTGGGCTGCCGAAATCAATCCGGCCAGCCCTCTTCCCGAATATCCACGTCCTCAAATGGTCCGTACCGACTGGCTGAACCTCAATGGACTATGGAACTATGCAATCATTCCCGCCGATGACCAATATACAGCACCCGAAGGCGAAATCCTGGTTCCCTTCTGCGCCGAGTCGGCCCTGTCCGGTGTTCAGCGCAAGGTAGGAGCTGATAATGCGCTCTGGTACGAACGCAGTTTCAAGCTGCCAGCAAAATGGAAAGGCAGAGACGTCCTGCTCCACTTCGGGGCCGTGGACTGGAAGGCCGAAGTGTGGGTTAACGGCAACAAAGTAGGTGAACATACCGGAGGATATACTCCTTTCTGCTTCAATATCAGCCCCTATCTCAAACGTTCCGGCAAGCAGACAGTGCGCGTGAGGGTTTGGGACGCCTCAGATCAGCTTTTCCAGCCACGAGGCAAACAGGTAGTGCAATCGGAAGGTATATGGTACACGCCGGTCACCGGAATATGGCAGACGGTTTGGCTCGAACCTGTAAGCCGCACGGCACACGTTAATTCATATCATCCCGTATGGAATGCCGCCGAATCCACGCTCAGCATATCTGTCGAGGCCGAAGGATCTTACGACGAAGCCCTCGTGCAGCTCTTCGGAAGCGAAGGACTCATCAGCGACAAAGGCGCTGCCCCTTCCGGCACTCCGCTGATGCAGGCTGCAGCCCAAGGCGGCGAGTGCTCATTCAAAATCGACAAGCCCCGACTCTGGAGTCCGGACAGCCCCAACCTCTATGGCCTCAAGATCGCCTTGCTCAAGGACGGGAAAGTAATCGACACGGTTGACGGATACACTGCACTGAGAAGCGTCTCGGTAAGCGCTGACCCTAAGCCGGACCGCAACACCAATTCGTACAAGCGTATAGGTCTTAACGGACAGCGAACCTTCTTCTTCGGCCCGCTGGACCAGGGTTGGTGGCCCGACGGACTATATACCGCCCCTACCGACGAAGCTCTTAAATTTGATATAGTTAAGACCAAACAGTGGGGATGGAACATGATACGCAAGCACATCAAAGTCGAGCCTGCACGCTGGTATTGGTGGTGCGATGTAATTGGAGCGAGCGTTTGGCAGGATATGCCTTGTATTGCCGACCACAGTTCAAAAACCAATGCCCTCAGAGACCCTGAAATCGCACGCATGCAGAGAAACAATTGGCAGCGCGACAGTTTCCTCGGCGGCTCCGACTGCATTGTACCGCAGGAATGGAAGGACAACTATTATAAGGAATGGGGAGAGATTATCGATGCCCTGAAGGTTTTCCAGTGCATTACAGTATGGATCCCCTTCAATGAAGCATGGGGGCAGTTCGACACGCCCGCAGTGGTGGAGTTTACCCGCAAGCAAGACCCCACAAGGCTCATCAACGAGGCTTCCGGCGGCAATTTCACCTTTTCCGGGGACATTCTTGACACGCACCACTATGCCAGCCCGGCCATGAACAACTTCGACAGCAAATTCATAAATGTGCTGGGAGAATACGGCGGACTGGGCTACCCCGTACCAGGCCACCTCTGGCAGCAGGACAAGAACTGGGGCTATGGCAAGGTAATGGAGTCACCGAAACAGTTGCAGGACATTTACGACCGCTTTGCAGAAATGCTTAAGCTGTTCATCCGCACCGGTTGCGCTTCTGCCGTTTACACCCAGACCACAGACGTAGAAATTGAAGTGAACGGCATCATGACCTACGACAGGGAGATTGTAAAGATGGACGAAAAAAGGCTGAGGGAGACGAACCTGGCTGTCATCAGATCGCTATGAGAAGAATACTTGCTATAATGATTGCCGCCGCTACATTGGTGACGGCGTGTAACAGGCCCGGGCGCCCAAGCCCGCAGCTACTGTTTTCGCTTTCGGATTTCCCGGAGCTGGAGCACACCAAGAACATGCAGGGAGGCGCTGTATTCGACGACTACCTCTTCAGCATGCAGGACAAAGGTTGGTGCAATGTCTTCGACCTGCGCACACGCAAACCTATAGCCCAGTTCCCATTAGCATCGGCCGGCAAAAACAACCATGCAAATGTTGCTTTCTTCGGACCGGACAAATATGATTCTTCTGACCGCTATCCCCTGCTTTACCTTTCGCAGTGCAGAGAGAAACCCGTTGAAGAGATAGGTCTCGCCGAGACCGACTCTCTGTGCAGGCTTCTGTTCGTGGAAAGGATACTAACAGATGAGACAGGCGTCCCGTTCGGCTCAGAACTGGTGCAACTGATTCACTATCAGCCCAAAGAGTGGAACTCACGCCTGTGGATCGCAGACAGCCGCCACGCCAACCGCATATATTGCTACGGCAATACGGTGGGAAACGAAGCCAAAGGCAACCACATAGTGGTAAAAGAGTTCGACTTCCCCAACTTCAGCTCCGACAAGTTTTTGATCAGCCTTACCGACGAAGACGTGCTGCGCTCTTTCAACTTTGACGAGCTTCTGCCCGAGGGGGTAAGGGGCCCGCAGAACGCCATAATCCAAGGCGCAGCCCTTTTGGACGGAGTATTGTTCCTGCCTTGCGGGACCGGCAGCGAAAAGCACCCGAATGAATTGTTCTACGCAGGTCTGGACAATGGTAAATACGGCTGGTTCGACTTTACCGATGTCATGCCCTATGAGCCGGAAGATCTTGACCTCTGGGAAGATTTACTTATCTGCCCCAGCAATACAGACGCGGCAGGGAAAGTATTCAGCTTTCCCTACCGCGCACTTGTGAATTCAATGGTTCGGAAATAATTACTCTGACGCAGATTCGGCAGCAGCAGCGGCGGCTGCATTGTCCGCCGCTTGTTTTTGCAGTTTCTGGCTCTCGCGCAGATTCTTCTTGCTCTGCTGGACTTCTTTCTTGGCTTCACGTGTTTCCTTCTTCAGGGAAGAAATGTTTTTCCTTGAGTCGGAAATGTTACGCTTGCGCTCCTTGATCTGGCCGTCGATGCGCTTAACCTCCTTCTTTGCATTCTTTATGTCGGTCTGAATGCGCTTGGTTTCCAGGTTCTCAGCTTTAAGCTGATCGGAACTTGCACCGGACTTTTTGAGGTTCTTGGCCTTTTCTTTCTGAAGTTTGAGAAGGGCCTGATGATTCTTGAGGTTTTCCTTGGCTGACTTCAGTTCAGGCTTAAGCCGATCAATTTCGCGCTGATCACGAGAAATAGAATTCTCAAGCAAATCAATGCGCCGGTTGTTAACCCGGGACTGATCTTTGTACTTCTGGGCCGCCTGGTCCGCCGTAATCTGGTTCTGCTGAACCATTTCATCTATACTGCCCGTATTCTGGGCCTGGGCAAACGCTCCCGAAAATACAAGAGCGGCCAAAAGAATAACTGCTTTTTTCATATCAGACGCAAATATACACAATTTTAACAAAAAAGCACCTGCGAAAACGCAAGTGCCTGATTTTGAGTGGTCTGGATGACTGGACTTGAACCAGCGACCTCCTGGTCCCTAACCAGGTGCGCTACCAACTGCGCCACATCCAGAAAAGTGGACTGCAAAAGTATGAATTTTTCTTAATACTTGCAAATCTTTTTCGTGTTTTTTATTGCTCAGCCAAACAGCTGTCCAGCGAAGCCTTGATGGCATCTTTGTCCAAGTGCTGCCCTATGAAGACGATTTTCTGCATCCTGTCACCATAGACTGGATCCCAGTCCCGGCGCAGCTGAGGGTCGCGTTCCATCTGCTGCTCAAGCTCATACTCGTCCATGCTCGCGTACCAAAGACCGGCGTCTTTGATGAGTTTCTCCTTGCCTGCCTGCTCAAATAGATAGCACTGGTCAGGCTCCGATGCGAAATAACACATGCCCTTCGCGCGTATGATTCCAGCGGGCCAATGTTTGAAGATGAAATTATCAAACTTGTTTATATCCAACGGCTCGCGACGGGTATAGACAAATGTATCTATACCATATTCAAGGGCTTCCCCTTCAGCCTCCTCTTCTTCGTCTTCGCCCTCGATGGCTGCAATCCAGGCTGCGGAAGTTGCAACTGACTCAAAGTCGAACATGCCGGTGTAGATAATTTCGTCCAGATCTATGTCGCCGTAATCGCAGCTCAGCACCTTGGCTCCGGGATTGATGCCTTTGACTATCGCACGGAGGCGCCCAAGTTCGTCGGCGCTCACTTCGGAGGCCTTGTTCAGCAGCACTATGTTGCAGAATTCCAACTGCTCGATTATCAGGCGTGCGAGGTCTTCTTCGCCTATATCTTCCCTCTCCAGTGCATCGCCGCCTCCGAATTCGTCTTTCATGCGGAGCGCATCCACCACGGTCACGATGCAATCCACATACGGCAATCCTCCACGCATGTACTGCGTCCCAAAAGTAGGCATTGTACATATCGTGTTGGCTATAGGCGCCGGCTCGCAGATGCCGCTGGCTTCTATTACTATATAATCGAACTGCTTGCTCGACACCAGGTCTGCTATCTGGGCCACCAGGTCCATCTTCAGCGTACAGCAAATACATCCGTTCTGCAGAGCCACCAGCGAGTCGTCTCCCTGGCCCACTACGCCCCCTTTCTGAATCAGGTCCGCATCTATGTTCACCTCGCCTATATCGTTGACTATCACGGCGAATTTGATACCCTTGCGGTTAGACAAAATACGGTTAAGGAGCGTCGTCTTGCCGCTCCCCAAATAGCCGGTTAAAAGCAGGACCGGCACCTGCCTGGTTTCCATGTCTATTGTCATAATTAAGCGTAAAATTACACTTTTTCCTCAACAAAAGCAAACAGCCAGGGGTTTATTCCCTGGCGGCCTGGAATTTCTCGATTATCTCGTCAAGCATTTCAAAAAGCGCCGGAACAGTCTGTTGCGTTATGCTTTTGCAAATTACGGAACTCGCTATCGTCAAAGGCACCGCGTCCAACTTATCCTGCAACTCTTTTCCTTTTCGGGTCAACGAGACTATGATCTGCCGCGCATCTTCTGTACCTTTGCGTCTCACCAGCAAGCCTTCCGCCTCCATACGTTTAAGGAGAGGGGTTACGGTGTTCGTCTCCAGCACCAGACGCTTTGCCACATCGTTTACAGGCTGCGCGTCCTTCTCCCACAGCACCAGCAGCACAAGGTACTGCGGATATGTGAGCCCATGCACTGAAAGCAGCGGATGGTAAGACTGCGTGACAAGGCGCGAAGCGGTGTACAGCCTGAAACAGAGCTGATTTTCTAGCTTGAACTGTTCTTTCATTAAAGCATCTCCTGAATATCTTTCTCCATCTTCTCGGGAGTCACGGTAGGAGCGAAACGCTTGACGCGGGAGCCGTCCCTGGAGATGAGGAATTTGGTGAAATTCCACTTGATAGCGTTACCGAAAGTGCCTTTGGCAGCGGACTTCAGATAATTGTAGATAGGATGAGCATTGTCGCCGTTAACCTCGATCTTGGACATGAGGGGGAAGGTGACGCCATGGTTGAGACGGCAGAACTCGGCAATCTCCTCGTCGGTACCGGGCTCCTGGTGTGCGAATTGGTCGCAGGGGAAGCCGATGATGACCAGTCCCTGGTCCTTATACTTCTGATAGAGGGCCTCGAGGCCGTCGTACTGAGGAGTAAAACCACACTTGGAAGCGGTGTTGACAATCATGAGGACTTTGCCTTCGTACTGAGCGAAGTCCACCTCGACGCCCTTGTTGTTCAGGGCCTTGAAATCGTAAATCTTTGCCATGTCTTTTTGCGCATTGGCTGTTATCGCTGTAAGGAGCAGAACAACAGCGGTTAATATTTTTTTGTTTTAAATTATATCGTTCACGATGCAAATATAAGACATTAATTTTATATCGCAAGCGATATTTCGATTTTTTTGATTTTTTTCGGGAATCCTTATTAACTTTGTCAAGATAAGGGATCCGTAGGACACATAAAAAACGAGCGGTAGCACTCCGGGCCCTTTTACCCAAGATTTACGGGCCCGGAGTGCTACTGCTCGTTTTAACAAGTCATTCGATCCCATACCACGGCGGTTTAAAGATTCAAAAATGAAGATTAGAAAAGCACAAGAGACCGACCTAGCCGAGATTATGGACGTTCTGGATGCGGCCAAAGGCATTATGCGCGCTTCCGGCAACACAGGACAGTGGGTAGGCGGATACCCGTCTGCAGAAACCATCCTGGAGGACATTCGCAACGGACACGGTTTCTTGGTAAGCGACAACGGACAAATCGCCGGTTATTTTGCTTTTATCCCTTCTCCGGAGCCGACATACAAAGAAATATACGACGGAGAATGGTCCGATGACACACTCCCCTACCACGTAATCCACCGCATAGGAAGCTACCCTCACAAGCATGGCGTCTTCCAATCAATCATAGACTGGTGCCTGCAGCAGGACAGGAACCTCCGCATAGACACCCACCGCGACAACCACATAATGCAGCACGTCATCTCCAAGGCAGGATTCCGCTACTGCGGCATCATATACCTGGCTTCCGGAGACGAAAGGCTGGCGTATCAAAAAATAGTATGAATAATCTGAAACTGCTTTTTGCTGCGGTCCTCATGACTGCATGCACACAGACAACTCCGATCGATGTAAACAAGAACGTACCCGCCCACGCGGTCATGGCCCACAGAGGTTCTACCTACTGGACACCCGAAGAGACCGAAAGCGCATGGCGATGGGCCCGCGAAACCGGAGCCGACTATCTGGAATCGGACTTGCAGTGCACCAAAGACGGAGTCATTCTGGCCAACCACGACGACAATCTGACACGCACAACCAATATAGAAGAAGTATTCGGAAGTGACGTCCCGCCGAGCCGGAAAGAATTTTACATGTCTCTGGGCTTCAGCGAAGAAGATGCCATGGAGCAGCTGGATATCGACCGGGCCGCTTTCAAACCATATTATGCGGCCTCCTACTACTATGCTGAATTGCTCATGCTCGATGCCGGGTCTTGGTTCAATGCCGCCAATCCGGAGCGCGCCCGTAATTCATTTGTAGGCAGCCAATACGTATCGGCGCTCCAGGACCAGATTGCATACGCGGAAGGCAAAATGCTCCGCAGGGACGCAGACGGAGCGAGGCACCTTACGTACACGCTCAAAGAGTCCTGCAAAGGGAAAAGCCTATCCCAAATACGCTCGGAGGCTTCCGAAAGCGGCAAATACATGGAATTCGTCGATTACGATTTCGACAACGCCTATGTTTCCGACCCTCAGGACAGCGGGCATCGTCCGGGAATATATATTGAATTCAAGGAGCCAGAGGTCAATCCAGCCGACATGGAGCAGAGGGTTTATGACATACTCGACAAATGCGGTTGGAACATTATAACGGCGCCTGCGACCCAGACAGAATTCTACAAAGACGGCCTGGTGCAGGTCGGAAAGACAGCAGGCAAAGTGATACTCCAGACTTTCTCTCCAGCTTCTCTGAAAAGGGCCAACGCGGTATTTAAAGGACGCCTTCCCATGTGCTTTCTGCTCTGGCCGCCTTGCCCCGACGACATTCCGGGCGGCAATCTGGACACCCCCGAAGGTTTCAAAGCAATTCTCGACTGGGCAAAAGCCAACGGAGCATCCATCAGCGGGCCGTCCATTGCCGGTGAGCCCAATAACTACACCGAACTAAATCAGCAGTGGCAGAGCGAACTGGTGCGTGAGGCCGGAATGCTCAACCACCCCTACTCCTTCGACTCGCTCCAGCAGATGGAAGAACAAACGCCAAGGGCCGACGGATTCTTCACCAACCGTTCAGAGCTCACCCTCCAGTACCTTTTAGACAAGGGACTGCGCAGCCCTTCTGCTCCGAGCTCAGTGCCCGAAGCAGAAGCCACGCTTGAGCGGCTGGGATATTAGTTTATAATGATTTCGCCCAGATAGACGCGGTTCTTTGCCTTTCCGGTATTGAAGCGCAGACGCACGTAGCGCGCCTTAGCCTCGACGGTTCCGCCGGCAGTGACTATTGAATAGTATTTGCGGTCGGAGTTAAGTTTGAGCTGCGGCACCGGCGCAAGTTCATATTGCACGCCGTCGGCGGAGAAATAGAACTCCGTATCCTGCGGAGCTCCCATGCCCCTAAGGTTGTAATCCACGAATTCGGCTCCGACATAGTGTATGTCCTTAATCTCGCCCAGGTCTATATCCACAGTAGTGGCATAACGGCCTGCGTCAATCCAGTCGTCGCTTCCTTTCATCGCCCAGCCGCCAAGATAACCGTCAACCAGTCCGGACACATCTTTTCCCTCTGCAGGTATCGAGGACTTGCCTGCAGAATAAAGTACCGCCTTGGCATTTTGGGTTATACAAGGCCTTTTAACCGAGGCTTCCGGCCTGTCTCCGGCCTCATTGTCCAGATCGAAGCAATTATACTGCCCCTTGAGCTGCTTACACAGAGCCACTGCGCGCTCTCGGAAAGAAGCGTAATCTTTGCTTCCCTTGGGAGACCAGCCCGTCTCGGCTATGGCAAATGCGCGCGGGTAAAGCATGTACTCAAAGTGCCCGTCGGTTATTACGCATTCCGACCACAGGTTGCCCTGGACGCCGAGCAGATGCGATGCGCCGCTTTCGATTTCCGCCTCAGGCTCATAGGAATACACCCTCTCCAGAGGCAGGTAGGTATTGAAAGCCACCGGCTCCTTGAACGGCGAATCCTGACCATAGTCCAAATAGTAATAGGTATTCGGGGTCATTATTACGTCGTGTCCTTTCTTGATAGACTCCAGTCCGCCTTCAGTTCCCCTCCAGGACATGACGGTGGCATTCTCGGACAGGCCTCCTTCGAGAATCTCATCCCAGCCTATCATTTTTTTGCCGTGCGCAGAAATGAAACTGTCCATGCGGCGTATGCAGTAGCTCTGAAGTTCATACACATCTTTGAGCCCTTCGGCGCGCATCCTTTCCTGGCAATGGCTGCATTTGAGCCAGTTGGCTTTGGATGCTTCGTCGCCTCCGATGTGCAGGTATTGAGACGGGAACAGGTCCATGACCTCTTCCAGCACCTTGAAGAAGAAATCAAACACGGCGTCGTCGCCGGCGCAGATTACATTGTCCACTCCATGCTCGCCACGGCAGAAGAATTCCGGATGAACGTGAAGAAGGGCTTTGTTGTGCCCCGGGAATTCTATTTCCGGAATAATTTCAATGTGGCGCGCAGCAGCATAATCTATGATTTCACGTATATCCTGTTTGGAAAAGTACCCGCCATAGACGGAATTTCTGTCATACACGGTCCCGCTTACATATCCTTCCGGCTCTGTAGCGAAGCGCAGCGGCGAGCGTGACAGTATTGTATGGAAGAAAAGGCTGTCGCCAAAAGCCGCCTCACGGGTCATTTCAGGGGCGCAATCCAGTTCCAGGCGCCAGCCCTCATTGTCGGTGAGATGGAGATGCAGAACGCTCATCTTGAGCGATGACATCAGATCTAGCTGCCTAAATATGAATTCCTTGCCATGGAAGTGCCGAACCAGGTCGAATAAAAGTCCACGATATGCAAAACGAGGCTCATCTTGTATTTTGCAATATGGAATGCTTCTGTCCGAACTGGCGGCGGCAAGCTGCTTGAGAGTCTGCACAGCGTAGAAGGCTCCTTTGAAACCTCCTGCCGTAACGACCACGCCCTTGCGGCCTACTTCGATTGTATATGCTCCGTCCTTGGCTTTGAGAGCTTTGGGACCAACCTTAAACCGCACAAGAGCCTTTGCTCCCTTGCGGGGAGCGGGGACAAGTCCCAGACCTGATTCGGCAAGATACTCTTCAAAGACCTGCAACCCTTCCGTTCCTTTCTGGACATCCAGTTTGTAGGTGCTCCCCGCCGGCAGAGGAAGGCTCTGACACCCCTGCGGGGAATAAGAAGACACCTGAGGGATCACCGGGCAACCTTCAGGCTGGGCAAAAGCACAAAGGCCGAATGTGCAGGCCATGACAGACATTGCTAGGGTAAGGATAAAATTTCTCATAATTATCTACTTTTTGCCAATATAACTATTTATTGGCGGAAAAGCAATTCGAAAACGGTCTGCACTGATCATACCCTGCATTGTTTTTGGACCGGTAGAGTCAAAATCGGCCTGAAATGAGCTTACCCTGCCATGCCGGTGGACCGGTAGCGACGGGCGGAGGGATCGAAGCCGTCATCGGCGGTGTCAACCACTCAGACAGCAATTCCGCGGTAGGTCATAAAAACTCAGTTTAAGGCTGATAGATGTAAGGGGCGCCGGCGACGCCGCCAGATTTGCCGCCTATGTTCACAGTGCCACAGGAGCCGTTATAGCCTGGTCCTATGGCGTAGGCGGAACCGGAGTAAACTGTGACTTTGGTCACG
>CAMJBH010000012.1 GCA_946403855.1 uncultured Bacteroidales bacterium | reverse complement strand
GACCTGCCGGAGATGGACATCGTCCCTCTCAATCCCGGCCTTTTTGAGGAGCGCGGCCTTGGTGAAATCCCGTCCTGGGCAAAAGAAGCGGCAACGGCCATTGCCAAGGCCGACCGCATTCTCATTGCTGCACCTTTCTGGGACATGAGTTTTCCGGCGGTTCTGAAGTGCTTCTTCGAGCAAGTTTCGCTCTTTGACATCACCTTTACGGATAACGGAAAAACCTGCGTAGGTCTCTGTAAGGCCCCAAAGGTCCTCTATATCACCACACGTGGAATGGATATTCCCACAGGAAGTTTTCTTGATCAAGGCTCGCCGTACCTGAGAGCTCTGGGAGCATTATGGAATCTAGGAGAAATGACCGTCCTGGATGTTCACAACACCGATTACATGTCCGAGGAAGAGCTGAACCAGCAAATCAATTCCACGATAGAGGAAGGCCTTGAACTGGCAAAAACTTGGTGATTATTTGGCTGGTTTCTTTACAACCAGGTAAAGTTTTCTTTTCCGGCAGCCACCTCGAAATGGTACTTCACAATGCCAAGGTCAATGTTGGTGTATCCTGCCATGGAGAATAGCGTCTTTGTTTCAACCTTGTTTCCATCGTGCAAAATGAACTTGAATTTCTGCTGGTTGATGGCGGTAGGAGCCAGAAGAGCAGCCTCCATGCCGTCCTTGAACCACTGGGGAGGAATACCGTCGGCCTCGTAGAAGTTTTCCATAGGCTTTTGGGGATGCTGCACGCCTGGAATGGTGCCATAGCCAAGCGCGATGACGCAGTGGACGATATCTCCGTCCCTGAGCGTGAAAGTGCCGGGGATCTTCTTGTAGGTAAGGCCCACCCAGCAGGTGTTCAGGCCCAGCGTCTGCGCCAGCAGTACCAGTTTCTCGCCGTAATAGCCGATTTTCTCTTCGGCTTCATTGCACTTCGGCCCTGCCATCACGAAGTAATTCTTTACGCCGGAGAACTGGCCGTACTTCCACATGCCGGAAGAAAAGGCCTTCGGCTCATCTAGTACCAACTGAATGTTCAGACCACTTTCGGCATTTATATTCTCAATAGCGACCCTGATGGTCGCCACTTTGGTGGTCTCTATGGGCTTGTCGGTGTATTTTCGCACGGAATGCCGTGCTCTGATGGCTTCTAACTCTGTCATAGCTCAATTTATATTGGCACGAAGATACTGATATTTCGACAGATAAGCAACTGACTGTCGCTCCAATCGGCTTGCCAGCGGGGCTGTCAAGCCCATTTCCGCTCCGACGGCGCTTGAGACCTCGACGCCGGTAAACCGTCGCCGAAGTCTCACGGCTCCGCAGACTCTGTCGTTTGTGCCCGGCGAACGGCCAACGTTGTCGGCCTTTTCGCTCGGTCCCAAGCGCCAGAGACTGCTCCACCGCCGCGCATCGCACCGCCCGGCAGGCGGCAAAAGCCGCCTGCCCGGCTATCCATCTCACAGAAAAAGTGTAAATTTGGGGGCTAATAATTCGTACTATGATCAAGATGTTTGTCATGCACACCTGCCCGGACTGTGAATACGTGAAGAAGCAGGTGGAAGGCAATCCCGATTTCGAAATCATCGATATCGGCAAGCACGTCCGCAATCTCAAACAATTCCTTGACCTCAGGGACTCCAACCCTGCTTTCGATGAAGCGAAGGCCATCGGAGATGTAGGCATTCCGTGCTATGTGCGGGAAGACGGTTCCGTCACGCTCTATTCCAAAGACGTAGGTCTGGAGCAGCGTCCGGAAAACCTGGGCGCAGCATGCAGTATTGACGGAAGAGGATGCTGACCATTATCCTCATAGCTATCACCTGCCTGGTGAGCATTCTTTGTTTCACCGGCACGTTGAACGGGAACAAGCTTCTGTTCAATGCACATTCCGTGTGGCATCGGAAGGAATGGTACCGTTTGTTTTCGTATGGCGTGGTCCACGGCGGTTGGGGGCATCTTTTTTTCAATATGCTCACGCTCTATTTCTTTGGAAGGGTCGTGGAGCAGTATTTCGCTCTGGCGTTCGGCAATACGCTCGGCATCGTGTTGTACGTGGTGCTATATGTCAGTGCTCTTGCCGTATCCAGTATTTGGGACCTTTTGAAGTATAGGGATGATTGGAACTACAACGCTGTGGGAGCATCCGGAGCCGTGTCGGCCATTCTTTTTGCGTCGATTCTTTTTGAGCCTAAGATGGGCATTTACATCTACCTGATTCCCATTCCGGTGCCCGGTTACATCTTTGCGCCGCTTTATCTGCTGTACTGCTGGTATATGGCCAAGCGCAACATGGACAACATCGGCCATAGCGCCCACTTCTGGGGCGCCGTCTATGGATTGGTGTTCCCGCTTATCTGCCGTCCGGATATCTTCGGGCACTTTCTGGCTCAATTGGGCCTGTAACTAAACCTTATTCACATAGCTGGCCGCTGCCGGATGATGATTAACATATTCATCGATGGCGGCGGTTATTACTTCGTACAGTTTTGGGTTGTCCATAATACCTTCCCGGTCCATCCAGAGCCCGAGCAGGCTGATGCGGGTATGTAGCGGTCCGGGGATGCAAATGGTCCTTCTGGGGAGGCCTTTGCTTTCCTTTTTCACCGATACCATTTCCTGAGCAGGTGCCGCAGGTTGCGGGGTTACGGCCTCCTGGTAGTTGTCGTCCAGTCCGAGGGCGCGTTTGAAATCTTCCAGTTGTGTAGACATATTCTTTTGTGCTTTTGTGTGATTGTGTTTTTGTGCATTTGTTCTTTTGCAGTTTTGCTCATTTGTGCATATGCGCTTCTGCTCATTTACGCAATTGCTCATTTATAATTCTGCGCAAATGTAATAATATTTTCGTATTTCGTAAACAATTACTTTGCATAAGTAAATAATATTTTACTAACTTTGCATCGCAGACCCTGGGGAGAAGATGTTTGACCTTAGGGGCAAACTGCGAGATGGGCGTTCGTATTACGAACGCGGGGTCGGGGCCCCATCTCGTGCGCCTGCGGCGGGCATGGCTCGCTCCGGAGTCGCTCGCTTTTTTGGGTGTCTGCTTAACCGTGTTTATGAGGAGAATGAATTGTGAGTAAGGTTAGAAAACACGTCATCGCCATCCGCTTTTCGGATGCAGAGTTCGAGAAACTTTCCATGCAGATGCAGCTGGAAGGGTATCGGAACCGTTCCAAGTACATTCGTGAAACCGTCCTGGTGAGGCGCATCCAGCGCAGGAACTTTCACCGGACGGAAGCCAACATCACCAAACAGCTGGCCCTGCTCAAGGCCGAGATCAGCCGTATCGGCAACAACTACAACCAGAAGGTAAGGGCGCTGAATACTCTCGCCAAACTCCGTGATCGCAACGGCCGCCCGGTCGTGACTGCCGGGATGGTGCGTACGGACCTTGCCGACATGAAATCCATGATGAGCGAAATCCTGGATAAGGTACGCATCGTCAAGGAAGACGTTACTGGAGAATCTGAATCCTCGGAAGAGGACAGTCTATAATCATCAAACCATTAAATCTTAATCCAAACCATTATGCAAATCATTTTCATTACAGGCAATCTCACCGCAGACTGTGAGATTGTGGCCGGGAAAGACAGTTCGGAACTCGTCCGCTTCACTGTGGCAGTCAATGACCTGAAGGCAGGCAGTGAGGAAAAGCCCACTTTCTACACTTGCCGGATGTCTAAGACGGGTATTGCCGAGTACTTGAAGAAAGGACGTTTCGTATCGCTGTCCGGAAGACTACGTATCAGCACCAATGTCAAAGACGACAAGACCTTTGTCAACCTGGACGTGTGGGTGTCCAACATCGACCTGGCACCCGCGGGGAAAGACTGAATCCTCCGGGAATTCTCACTTGATGTTTCTCTGCTTCAGTGGTAGTCAAGATCAAGGCCCCTGCACCCAGCTGCTCGTCAGCGGTGCAGTACAATGAGAAGAAGGTCGCCGAGGGAAAGGCCGAGGCGATCTTCTCTTCAAACATTGCCGACCCGAGAAAGCCCATGGATACGTTTTCGGTCTATGAAAGGGGCAGCCTGCGCTGCGAAAAGATGTCTTTCCATGCTTCCATCAACCCGGCGAAGCAGGACAATATGTCGGATGAGAAGGTCATCGCGTTCACAAAGGAACTGATGGAGCGGCTCGGCTACGGGAATCAGCCTTATATCCTGTACCGGCACAATGATATTGAGCGTGTCCATTATCACCTGGTATCAGTCCGTGTGGATAAAAACGGGAAGAAGATTCCCGACTACAGGGAAGGCAAGCGCTGCAACGAAATCATGAAAGAACTGGAGCAGAAGTACGGTTTCACCGTAGGGCTGGCCGACAAGCCGGAGAAAAAGACTCTTGAATCAGAAGGGATTTCAGTCGAAGACCATGGGGAGGCCAAAGAGAAGGATGATGCACCGAAGAAGGTCGAGTATCAGCGCTTCGATCCTTCGCGTGGTGAATATATGAAGCAGATGGAGGAACTGATTGCGCAGGCTATGCGGTACTATTTCACTACGGCGGAACAGTTCAAGATGATTATGCGGGAGTTTGGCGTGGAAGTGGGACACGTCAAGGTAGGACGCCGAATCTATATGACCTTTACCGGCATTGACCCCAAGACACAGCACAAATGCACTTCGCCAATCATCGGCAAGGACTTGAATGCGGCGGGAATCGAGGATATCAACCGCCATATCAACGAATCGGAGGAGGTCTGGAGGACCAGGGAGAAAAAGCGTGTGGCCAATCTGGCAAGAGTTAGTCTAGAGTATGGTACCTCGGAATTGCATACCCGAAGAATCCTGAGGAAGTTCAATATAGGGGTGAAATTTTCCAAGACGAAGGAGGGCCGGATTTTCGGCGTTACGCTGATTGACCATCAGACACGAAGCTGCTTCAAGGTGAGCGAGCTGAATGGAATAACGGCAGGTGATTTTGAGAAGGCACGTCTGGAGAAGTGGCCGGCAGAGCCGGAAAAAGAAAGCGCTGAAAAAGAAAAAGACACCGCCTCCGAGGCAGCGGATGTGCTGATTTCGGCCGTCGGTGCCGAGCGGAGCCGCCGGGGAGAGGATGAAGAGATCATGCGGAGGGGCCGCAAGGGGCCGAATTGATATGGATGCAAGGACAAAACCAGTGTACTCGATGTTCCTGCTGCTGGCAGGAGGAATTCTGGGGCTTATCGTATATTACTATGCCTATCCGTTCTGGTCGGCGGTAGGGCTGCGCTCAGCCCTGACGGATTCGCTGATGCTGGAGATATACCGTTCCGGGACATTTTCTTCGCAGGCATCCGTAAAGTTTGTGTGCTTGTTCTTTGCCACGGTTTCCGTCATAGTCCGGAGCGGGAGTTCCAAGGATTCCGGCTGGGTGAAGGTGCTGGCACCGCTGCTGTCGGGGCTGGTGCTGTTTTTTGCTTCGGAACTGCTGGGCAGCGGATGGGGCTTTGTCTTTGCGACGCTGGCCGGTTTCAGCCTGTACCTCGTAGGAGCCATCCTGCTGGGGCGCAAGTTCCGGAGTTTTGATGCACACCTGCCGGACTATTGGGATACTTTTCCGCAGTGCGGGGAGAAGATTGAGAACGAGTACAGCGTCAATATCCCGATGACCTATCAGTATGATGGAAAACTGCATCAAGGGTACATCAACTGCGTGTCTCCGCAGCGCGGATGCATGGTCATTGGCACGCCGGGTTCCGGAAAAACGGCGAGTATCTATGCGGCCTTTATCAAGCAGATGATGCGAAAGGGGTACTCGATGTTTATCTATGACTTCAAGTACCCGAGCCTTACGACGCGGGTGCTGAACGAGCTGCTGGACAATTACGGCTGCTATCCGGTGAAACCGAAGATGTATATCGTGAATTTCGACGACCCGCTGCACTCGCACCGTTTCAATCCCATCCATCCGAGGTATCTCACCGACCCGGTTGATGCCACCGAGATTGCGGAAGTCATCCTCAAAAATGCCAACAGGGAGCAGGCCAAGGGCGATGACTTCTTTTCGCTGTCGGCCCGTTGCTATGTGGACCTTCTCATCTGGTTCCTGAAAATCTATAAAGGCGGCATCTACTGCACCTTCCCGCATCTGATTGAGCTGATGGGGCAGGATTACCGTGAGGTGTTCAACGTGATGAAGAATTTCGACGAGCTTGAGGTGAAGCGGAACACATTTGCCGATGCCATCAAGGACCAGGCGTTCGAACAGCTCCAGGGGCAGATTGCATCGGCTCGCGTGCCTCTCAACCGCTTTGCCTCCAAAACCCTGTACTGGACGCTTTCCGGGGACGATTTCTCGCTGGACATCAATAACCCGGAGCAGCCCAAGATTATCTGCGTAGGCAACAATCCCAGGCGCCAGTCGGTCTATGGCACCACGCTGGCCATGCTGATGAGCCAGCTGTTCAAGGTCATCAATGTCCCCGGCCGGCAGCACTCGGCCGTTCTCATTGACGAGCTGCCCACGATTTACCTCAAGGGCCTGGACAACCTTATCAATACCGCGCGCGAGAACAAGGTGGCCGTTGTCATCGGCGCCCAGGACAAGAGCCAGCTTGTGAAGGACTACGACCAGAAGGAATCGGATGTCATCTTCAACACCGTGGGAAACGTGTTTGCCGGCGCCGTAAAGGGCGACACGGCAGAAGGCCTCAGCAAATCCTTCGGGAAGGTGGAACGGGAGATGCGCTCTTATCAGGAAGGCGCGTCGAATGACCACATCACATACTCGTACCAGCTCCGCGATGTCCTTCCGCCCGACAGGATAGAGGCCCTTTCTCAGGGCTCCTTCTGCGGATATGTAGCCGACACATTTGCGCAAAAGGTCCATCCGAAAATATTCTGCGGGGAGATAAAAGCGGAACAGCCTCCCGTGCACAGGGAAGCCGTTCCGAAAATCGTCAACTTGAGCGAGAAGGAGATGGAAGAAGAAGTGGAGAAAAACTACCGGAAGATCCGGGTGGACATTGCCAATCTGCTCTTCAAGGAACAGAACAATGCCGGTTAGTCTTCCTTTTCTATCTTTTCCCAGCTCCAGACAAACTTGTACCCGGCCGCAGCGGCCATCTCTTCCATATCTTTCATGGAGCAGTTGTCGCGCACGAAACGGGTGCTGATTCCCTGACGGGAGAGGCCCAGGCGGTCTGCCAGGTTGGAGATGGAGATGCCCTCCTGAAAGAGGTACAGCAGCACAGGAGCCAGACGCTGGCCGCGCTTGGGACCGTACTGGATGGGCATCTTGCGCTTGTAATTGGGGCGCTTCTTAGGGGTTTTCTGCTCTGCTGCAGGAGTTTCTATTTCGGTCTTTTTAGCCATAATTCTATCGGTTTTCTTGCAAATTCAAAAATAAATAGCTTATTTTGCGTAAACTATTTGTTTACGATAATAAAAATATTATTGCTTTTCCGCAATCACTTGCAGCCTTAAAGCACTAAATCTTTCACAAAGGTAAGCAAATTTTTGACAAAATACGATAAAATGCGACAAAATGTTAGGAAACTTTTGACCAATGTTCCAGAAAGAGATCTATAATTACCCGATTGAGAAGGTGCTGGAGGCCCTTGGAGCGCGAAAGGGGCCCGGGAAGGACATGTGGTTTTCACCCTTCCGAGAAGAAACCCGTGCATCGCTGCATGTGGACAGGGAGAAAAACCTCTGGAACGACTTTGGCCTAGGGCAGGGCGGCAGCATCATCCAGCTTGTGATGCTCACAAAGCGTTGCAACTGCAAGGATGCGGAGGCTTTCGTCGCGTCTCTTGCTCCTTATACATATAAGCAGCCGGAGCCGAGTGCGCCGAAGAGCGAAATCAAGGCTGTGCGAGAGATTAGGCAAGAGTATCTTACTAACTACCTCCAGAAGCGGAAGATTCCGCTGGAACTGGCCCGGATGTACTGCAAGGAAGTCATCGTCAGGAACCCGCAAAAGGGAATGAACTTCACGCTGCTGGGATTTCCCAACAATATGGGCGGATACGCGCTCAATGCCCCGTCCGGATTCAAGTCAACGACGAAGGCCGCCATTACTACCATCAATACAGAGGGGAAGATATCCGTAACGCCCAGTGCAAAGGGTGTCGCAGTGTTTGAAGGATTCTTCGACTTCCTTTCCTGGCAGGTGATGCAGTCGAGCAAGACGCCCAGCTGCGACGTGGTGGTCCTGAACTCCGTGAACAACCTTCAGAAGGCGTCGGCCTACATCGGCGCTCATGACAAGATAATGGGCTTTCTGGACAATGACGCTGCAGGACAGAAATGCCAGAGCGCGCTGGAGGGGATGTTTCCGGGAAAGGTCACGGACATGTCGGACCTTTATGGAAAGTACAAAGACCTCAATGAAATGCTCCAGGCCTCCCGGGGCTATACCGCAGACATGAAACTAACGCCAAGCATATGACTCCAAGCGAAAGACTCGACATCGCCCGCCAGCTGGAAAGATTGGCCGACGAAGTGAAAGACCTGAAGATGGGCCTGAACGCCCATAAGCCCGTGTACACGAACGCGGAGCTGATGAAACTCCTGGATATCTCCACGGCCACGCTCAAAAAATGGCGCGACGCCGGCCTGCTGGGCTACTCGCAGGTCGGGGACACCTACCTTTACAGAAAAGAGGATGTCGAGGAATTCCTCCTCGGCATCCACCATAATTCATTGACTCAGTGCAAGAGCAGGCGTTAAAGGTTCCGGATGAATTTGGTTTCACTTTCAACTGTCTCCTTCAGGAACTGGGCATAGGTGCGCTGTGTGGATGCAATGGTCGAATGCCCCAAAAGCTTGCTCAGCAGGAATACATTCATCCCTTCCTTGATGCACATGACGGCGAACGAGTGCCGGGCAACGTGCATGGTCAGGGGAAATTCAAAACGCAGCGTCATCCTGGCGACATTCAGCGATGTATTGAATGTCTTGTCCTTGGAATTGCGGTCCATAAAGAGTCGTTTCTGGTCCGTCATGTCGTAATCTTCGGGCAGGAGGTCAAATACAAATCGGTTGTTTCTTTCCTTAGCCTTCCACCGTTCCAGTATCTCCAGAGCGGAATTGCCAAGCGGAGGCAGTACATCAGCGAGCCGCTTGGTCTTGAACTGGACTTTCTTGATGACCTTGGCCTCCCAGTCAATGTGCTTCCATTCCAGTGTCATCACGTCCGACAGGCGCATTCCGCACGCATAGTAAGCAAAGAACCAGATGTCCAGAATCTCCTTTGACCGGGGGTTCTTGCATTTTTCGTAGTAATCCTTCAGTTTTTCAATCTGTTCCGGCGTAAGGAAACGCACCTTTTCCACGACCCGGTCCTCCAGATCGGGGTTGTATTCAGTTTCCCGCGTCTCAATGTAGCTTTCCGCGATGGGACCGTATGTTCCCTGCTCCAGAATGCCGTTAGTAATTGCAGCCTTGATAGCTACAAAAAGCGGTACCAGTGACTTGTTAATGGCCTCCTTGTTGGTGTTCTTTCTCACCGTAAACCGGTACTGGACATACTCATCAAAGACATCCTGCCGGAGGTCCTTGAGCGCAAATTTTGGCGTTTTCCTCCAGTGGACCAGGAAGGTCTCAAACTGCTCGATTAGCTTTTGCTTGTTGTACCAAAGAGAATACCCATACTCTTTCTTGCCATAGTTCAGATCATTGACCCGCTTGGCGTATTCCACGAAGCTTGTCCGTTTGGTGACAGCCTGCGTTGGAGATTCATCTGGCAAGTCGCCCTCATTGACAGGGTCCCCGCCGTTGAGTATGAAATTCAGGACTGTCTTATTCATCTCACCTTCATAGGCGAGGAGTTTGTTGTCAATCTCACATTTAAGGTTCTGTAGTTTTGCGTTGATACGCGCAGAATCCTTGTAGGAAGATTTCACGCAGCACCTGTTCTCATCCCACGCTGAAGGGGGAATGGATATACCTGTAGAACGTTTAACGTAACTTCCAAGGAAGTAGCGTAAATGAATGACTGTTTCGCCCTTTGTGTTAATCCGGTTCAGGATGACGAACTTTCCTGTCGGGATTCTTGGTTTTACTGAACCCATAGCTTTGTTTTTAAAAGTTAACGTTACTATTCCTCTAACAAAATTGTGTTAAGTTTTGTGTTAAGTTTTGTGTTAACTTTCATTTCGACAGGATGCGATAGAATGCGCTAAAATGAGGATGGGCGCCATTCGTCAAAATGGCACCCATCCGCGTTAAATTGCTTATTATCAGGTAGTTAAGCCCCTAATATTCTTCCTCGTTAAAGAAAAAGTCTTCTTTGGTAGGATAGTCCGGCCAAATGTCTTCGATGGTTTCGTATATCTCACCTTCTTCTTCGAGTTCCTGAAGGTTTTCAATGACTTCTTCGGGAGCTCCGGAGCGATTGGCGTAGTCAATCAATTCGTCTTTTGTTGCCGGCCATGGAGCATCGTCCAGGCTGCTGGCTAATTCAAGTGTCCAATACATAATCTCTATCAATTAGCATTTAGGCCGCAAATATAGAAAAATATTCTTAAGTGCAAATAATTTTAAGTACTTTTGCAATATGAGCTACACAAAAGAAGAAATATACTCGCCGGAAACCACCGAAAAAATAGCCGCCCATGTTAAGGAAATCCTGTCCCTTCTTGGAGAGGATCCCACACGTGAAGGGCTTCTGAAAACCCCGGAAAGGGTAGCTAAAGCATTGCAGTTCACCACAAAAGGCTATAACGAAGACGGCATCGAGATTATCCGCCAGGCTATCTTCGACGAGAAGTACCAGCAGATGGTTTTGGTGAAAGATATAGAATTATACAGCACATGTGAGCACCACATGATGCCCTTCATCGGCAAATGCCACGTGGCTTACATCCCCAACGGAAAAATAACCGGATTGAGCAAGATCGCACGTGTGGTCGAGACTTTCGCCCGCCGGCTCCAGGTGCAGGAACGCCTGACCGTTCAAATACGCGACTGCATCCAGGAAGCCCTGCATCCACTCGGTGTGGCAGTGGTCATCGAGGCCAATCACACATGCATGCAAATCCGCGGCGTCCAGAAATCTAACGCCATTACCACCACTTCTGCATTCAGCGGAATATTCCTGAGCTCGTCACGCACACGCAACGAATTCCTCAACTTAATCCGACAGCCTAGATAAGCGGTCCAGTTCGTCGTCCGCCTTTATCTTGTTTATTATTGCGCAAACCACATGGAAAGTGCGGGACTCGCGCGTATATACTGCGGGAGTAGCGAACGCCACCCTGCCCTGACGCTTGAGTTTAAGGGCCGAAGCCTTCTTTTTGTCGGAAAGAGGATTGTACACGGCGATTGAATTGCCACCGAACATACCGACTATCTTCATGCAAGGCACGTCGGTTTCTCCGTCGCCGAAATAAATCATGTGAGAGAAAGGGATTCGCTTCTTGTCGTCCGCTATGGACGCATTGACACGCTTGTTGTCCCTCGAACTGAATATACCTTTTGAAATCTTGAACAAGAACTGAGTCTTGGCAGTGTAATCCACTGCTATACCCGGCCACTCGGCCTCTCCCTCGGAATTATATATGAAGGAACCGGCAAAGATATGCTTGAATTCCGATGCTATAGGGCTTCCTTCTATGATCTCCTTGAGCCCGCTGGAGTTGATATAATGTTCCACCTTCACACCGCGGCTCCTGCCGTACTCGTTAACCATGGAAAACCATTCCCGTACACCGTCGAAAAGTTCGATATGAGCGCCGAAACGCTTGAGTTCCTCACGACGCAGGCGTATCCCCTGCTTATGCGCTTCATCGAACATCAACTTCATGTACGACAGCACATTCGAGGCATCCTGCCCGATGGCGATATTGTCGCTCATGCGCCAGAATTCTTCAGGTGTGGAACCGACGGCCTGGATGAAACCGAACTCCTGCATGTTACCGGGAGAAAGGGTTCCGTCGAAGTCATAAATCAGGGCAACTATAGGTTTTTTCTTCATAAAATTCACCACACATTAAAAGATTTCGCCACAAATATCGTAATATTTCGCCACATACACTCACACATGATTGCAAAAAAAGGCTGGGCGACCTACTTTTGGAGAACCAAACAAAATTAATCTAATAATGGCAAATTATCCTCATTATCTGGAGCGTCTTCAGAATGCAACCCGAAAGTATTGGGACAAAGCAGCACTCAACAGCATCGGGGGCGACTCCTTCACCTATGGCCAGATGGCCACTCAAATCGAAAAATTCCACCTGGTATTCGAAAAACTCGGATTCAAGAAAGGTGAGAAGATAGCCCTCTACGCCCGAAACGGAGCCCGCTGGGGCATGTCCTATCTGGCGGTCAACACTTACGAGACAGTAATTGTCCCGCTGCTGGCCGATTTCACTCCCGACAGCGCATCTTTCCTGGTCAACCACTCCGAAAGCATCGCACTCTTCACGAATGCCGACAAATGGGAGAAGATGGACCTGAGCAAGATGCCCGACCTGCGCCTGGCTATAGATATAGACACATGGGGCTGCCTCTGGGCCAAAGACGAGCAGACCAAAGCGGTCTATGACTCCATGGACGATCTCTTCGACGCTAAGTGGCAGGACGGCTACGGCCCGGATCAGGTTGTGTTCCCTACCGACAACTGGGAAGACCTGAGCACGATCAGCTACACCTCCGGATCCACTGGCGATCCCAAGGGAGTCATGCTGACTTATCGCAACTTCAGCGCCAACGTTGACTACAGCCAGCGCAACGTTCCCGCCGGCGAAAGGATGGTATCCATGCTGCCTATGGCCCACATGTACGGTCTGGTAATAGAGTTCATCTATCCCCTCTGCAACGGAACCGCAATTTACTGGCTCGGCAAAGCTCCGACCCCTGCAACCCTTCTCAAGGCCTTCGCCGAGGTCAAGCCTTACCTGCTCATCACCGTCCCTCTGGTGATGGAGAAAATCTACAAATCCAAGGTCAAGCCCACCCTGGACAAGCCTCTTATCAAGTTCCTTATCAAGATACCCGGACTTAACAATATTATATATAAGAAGGTCAAGGACGGTCTCGTGAACGCTTTCGGCGGCGAGGTTCAGGAATTCATAATGGGCGGTGCCGCTCTCAATCCCGAGGTGGAGAAACTGTTCAAGCGCATCAAGTTCCCTTACCTGGTGGGATACGGCATGACCGAAGCATGTCCCCTTCTGGCATATGAGCATTGGACCAAATACGTGGCCGGATCCTGCGGAAAGGCTGTTGACGTAGCCACAGTGCGCATCGATTCCGAAGATCCCCAGCACATTGCAGGAGAAATTCAGGCCAAGGGCGAGAACATTACCATCGGTTACTTCAAGAATCCTGAAGCTTCCGCCAACGCCTTTACCGAAGACGGTTACCTCCGCACCGGTGACCTCGGTATCATGGACAAAGACGGCAACATCTTCATCAAGGGACGCTCCAAGAGCATGATCCTTTCCGCAAACGGACAGAACATCTATCCCGAAGAGCTTGAAGCCATCATCAACAACCAGCCCTACGTCGGCGAGTCCGTCGTTGTGGACAGGTCCGGCAAAATCGTTGCTCTCGTTTATCTCGACAACGACGCCATCAAGCGCGACAAACTCGACAGCGAGGCAGTCTCCGACATTCCCGAGAAGATCAGGCTCGGCGCCAACCGCCAGCTGCCCGGGTACAGCCAGATTTCCAAGGTAGAAACGGTTCTTACCCCGTTCGAGAAGACTCCTAAGATGAGCATCAAGCGCTTCCTGTACAAATAGTGATGACATTTTGTCACTGGAATATATTTTGAGATTCTTTTACCGGCTCCAACGAGGGGCCGGTAAATTTTTATTGATATGGCAAATACAAAAGGACAAATCGGAGTAACTACCGAGAACATATTTCCGGTAATCAAACAGTTTCTTTACAGCGACCACGAGATTTTCTTGCGCGAACTGGTGGCAAACGCCGTAGATGCTGAACAGAAGCTCAAGGCAATGGCCTCCACCGGCAGTTTCAAGGGAGAGACCGGTGACCTCAAAGTGAAAATCGAGCTCGACGAGAAGAAGAAAACGCTGCAGATAATCGACAACGGTATAGGCATGACCGCCGACGAGGTGGACCGCTACATCAACCAGATAGCTTTTTCCAGCGCCGGAGAGTTTTTGGAGAAGTATAAAGACCAGACCAATATCATCGGCCATTTCGGACTTGGCTTTTACTCGGCTTTCATGGTGGCCAAGAAGGTCACTATCGACACCCTCAGCTGGCAGGAAGGCGCCAAAGCCGTAAAATGGACTTGTGACGGCTCTCCCGAATTCAGCATGGGTGAAAGCAAAAAAGAGGACAGGGGAACCACCGTAACGCTGTATCTCGACGACGACAGCGCACAAGAATTCGGAACCAAGGGCAAAATCCGCAGTCTGCTGGAAAAGTACTGCAAATTCATGCCCGTGCCGGTGGTTTTCGGCAAAAAGACTGAATGGAAAGACGGAAAGAGCGTAGAGACAGATGAGGACGACATCATAAACAATATAGATCCCATATGGACCAAGGCGCCGTCCGAGCTCAAAGACGAGGACTACATCAAATTCTACAAGGCCCTGTATCCCAAGGAAGAAGACCCCATGTTCTGGATACACCTCAACGTTGATTATCCGTTCACCCTTACAGGCGTGCTGTACTTCCCCAAGATCAAGGAGCGCATGGCCATAGACAAGAACAAGATTCAACTATACTGCAACCAAATGTTCGTTACCGACCATGTCGATAACATCGTTCCGGAGTTCCTGACTCTCCTGCACGGCGTAATAGACTCCCCCGACATTCCGCTGAACGTGAGCCGCAGCTACTTGCAGAGTGATGCCAACGTGAAGAAAATCAGCACATACATCACCAAGAAAGTGGCCGACAGGCTGGAAGAAATATTTAAGGAGCAGCGCAGCCAGTACGAAGAAAAGTGGGACAACATTAAGCTGTTCATAGAATACGGCATGCTTTCCGACGAGAAATTCTGCGAACGGGCAATGAACTTCGCCCTGTTCAAGAATACAGACGGCAAATACTTCGCATTCGAAGATTACAGGAAAGCGATCGAAGGCAGTCAGACAGACAAAGACAAGAAAACCGTTTATCTGTACGCAACAGACACCGATTCGCAGTACAGCAGCATCGAAGCGGCAAAGAACATGGGCTACGACGTACTCCTTATGGACTGCGAACTCGACAGCCACTTTGTGAACATGCTCGAGCAGAAGTTGAAAGACGCCCGCTTTGCAAGGGTTGATAGCGACACTGCGGACAATCTGATTCCAAAGGAAGAGAAGGTTAAGCCGCAGATGAGCGACGACGACAAGAAAGCCCTGGAGGAATTGTTCAAAACTGCCCTGCCGGAGGGCAACGACTACCACGTGGAGCCGGAGAATCTCGGAGCGGATGCGGCCCCGGTGGTACTCACACAAAGTGAGTTCATGCGCCGTTGGAGAGAGATGAGCGCCCTGGGCGGAGGCATGAATTTCTACGGATCCATGCCCGAAGCATACGATGTAAAGGTAAACATGGAGAACCCCGTGATCGCTCGAATATGGGCCGACCGTGAAGGCACAAAGGAACTGCTGAGGCAAGTTGTGGACCTGGCCTTGCTCGGCAAGGGTATGCTCAAAGGCAAAGCCCTTTCCGACTTCATTGCGAGGAGCGAAAAATTGCTTGGTTAAGTATTTAAAAATCAATTTTTCTGCTTATATTTGCGCCCGCATTTGTAAAACCGTTTAGGTTTTGGTGCAATGGGTACCGGTTTATCCGGGATGAGTAACACATTTTAAAAACAAAGTAATGCAGCATTTTGAACTGAATGGCCAGACCCGCGAAGTGGCTGGCAAAGCAGCCCTCAAGGCATTCCGCAAGCAGGGTCTCGTTCCTTGCAACCTCTATGGTTGCGGTATGGAGAACATCCTCTTCACTGTTAACGCAAAAGAGCTCAAGGCAGTCACCGACACGCCCAAGGCCCACATCATCGACCTCGTTCTCGACGGCAGCAAGAAATTCACCGCCGTTCTCCACGAGCTCCAGTGGCACCCCGTCACCGACAACTGCCTGCATGTTGACTTCCTTGCAGTAAACGACAGCAAGCCCATCAACATCGAGGTTCCTATCGTTATCACTGGACACGCTATCGGCGTACAGCAGGGTGGTAAATTCTACCAGAACGCCCGTAAGATCCGCGTTTGCGCCACCATGGCCAACCTTCCCGACGAGGTTTCCGTGGATATCACCAAGCTCGGTCTCGACAAGCGAATCAAGGCTGGTGACATCAAACTCGACAATATCGTCGTCACCACTGACAAAGATGCCATCATCTGCGGAGTCAAGACCACACGTAACACCGTGGTAGCTACCGAGGAGGCATAAACCGTGGCCGATAAGAGTTACCTGGTGGCCGGCCTGGGCAATATAGGCCCGGAATATGAGGCTACCAGACATAACATCGGATTTATAGTATTGGACGCCTGGGCACAGGCGTCCAATCTTACGTTTGAAAATAAACGCTACGGAGCCATTGCCACCGACAGCGTCAAAGGACGCACATTTCACCTCCTGAAGCCGTCCACATATATGAATCTCAGCGGATCTGCCGTTCGTTTCTGGATGAATGAACTCGATATTTTGCCGGAAAACCTAATCGTGGTATGCGACGACATCAATCTGCCTTTCGGCACCATAAGGATGAGGATGAGCGGCAGCGACGGCGGGCACAACGGCCTGAAAGATATTGAGCACACTTTAGAGACGAGGCAGTATGCAAGAATCCGGCTCGGTGTTGGTCACGATTTCGACGAAGGCGCACAAGTGGATTTTGTTCTTGGACATTTTTCACCCCGACAAATAACAGAACTGCCTTTGATAGCTTCCAGAGTGGTGTCCGGCATCAAAACATGGGCACTGGCTGGCCCACAGTGGGCAATGACCGAACTAAACACCAAGCCTCGGAATACGGAAGACGCACCAAGTCAATAAGTTATTTTTTTCAAATACATTGCTAATTCAAAAAAAATTTTTAACTTGCCACTGTTTTTACGGAAATTAACACCAAAACAATTTTAAATAAAAATTTCTTATGAAAGCACTTGTAGAAAAAATCAATGCCAACATCGAGGCATTCAAGGCAAACGCAGAGGCTCAGGTAGTTAAGGGCAATAAGGCTGCTGGCGCACGCGCCCGTAAAGCAGCTCTCGAGCTCATGAAAGATCTCAAGGAATTCCGCAAGATTTCCGTTAACGAAGCAAAAAAATAATTTTTTTGCGTTTTTGATGCAACGTTTCTAAAACCTTTTGCATCTATATAGCAGGTTTAGGTTTTAGTACACGTTTAAAGGTCGGGAGCCGAGAGGTTACCGGCCTTTTGCATCTGAACTTTTCCCTATGAAACGCTTAATCTGCTTTTTAGCCCTGATAATCATGCCCTTTGCTCTTCCGGCGACGGGTTATAGATTCGTGGTTATACCTGTAGAATTCAGCGATATTTCATTCAAAGACAAAAATGCCGCCGTAAATGATAAAATTTCGTCGGCAACATCTTATTTCAACCATCAGTTCTCACCCGTCCGCACATTTACTTTCGATGTGTTCCCGTGCATAAAGCTTTCCAAGCCTTGCTCTTGGTATGGTGCAAACTCCTCCACTCTTAAAGATGCAAACATTGGGAATCTGGTAAGGGAGGCCGTCGGCAGGAGCAACGCAGATTTTTCTGTTTACGACAACGATTCCGACGGTAAAATAGACAATATCTATATTATTGCGGCAGGCAACAACGAGGCTATGGGGCACGGCGCGGACTGTATCTGGCCCCAACAGGCATTCCTAAGCCAGCGGGGCGAGTCTTTCCAGGCAGACGGCCGGACCGTTGACAGTTTCACCATCTGCACCGAAGATTCGTCTGTCGGTGTTTTCTGCCACGAGTTGTGCCATGTCTTCGGTCTTCAGGACATGTACGATACAGACGGAAGCGGAAGCGGTGGAACTTCCATTGGGCTCTGGGGCCGCCTGAGTCCTATGGACATGAGCTGTTTCAACGACTCCGCCAGCCTGCCGCCGAACTTCAGTGCCGTCGAGTTGGAGCAGCTCGGGCTTGGCAGCAAGATCCCATACACCAGAGGTCCTGTCCAGCTCAGACCCGTAAGCCAGTACAAGGAGTATTTCCGTATCGACTCCGACACAGACGGTGAGTATTACCTGCTAGAGTGCCGTAAAGCCGAAGGATGGGACTCCGACCTTGGCGGTGGCGGGCTGGTCATCTATCACATCGACAAATCGGACAGCGACAGCTGGTATTCGGACCTGTACAGACGGAACCTCACCGCGAGGGAACGTTGGGACCTTAACCAGATAAATTGCAGGCCGGACCGGAGCTGCGCCCAGGTCATAAGCGCCACTCCGGGAGCAGACGACATCTCCAAGGTATTTTATCCCCAGGAAGGGCGCCGCACCTTCGGTTCCGACACCGACCCGGCATTCCGTTTCTGGAACGGCAACACCAGCACAGTTGCCATAGACGAAATAACACTCCAGCCCGACGGCAGCGTATCATTCAATGTGATAGCTCCGATAAGCATCATCACGACACATGTTTTCCAAGATGCCATAATAGTGAACTGGCAGACGTCACCGTCGCTTAAAGCAGACTGGTGTTATGTCTCATGGTACGCAGGCGGACATCTCATCGGAACATCCGTATCATCGTCACAGTCGGATGATAAGTTCTTCTCCATCATAGAAGGCCTTGAGCCATCTACGGAGTATGTAATACGCATCAGGGCGGTTGCAGAAAGCGGCCAGACCTTCTCCAGCACGGCAAAATTGAGCACAAAAGGACGTCAAAAAGGAGTGCGCCCGTTCATTTATCTTAACTCGCTCTCCAGGCGCGAAGACGGCAGTTTCTACGCCGGAGACAAGGTCCCCATGCGCATCTACAATCTCGCCGAAGAAGCAAAAGTACTTTGGTATTTCGACAACATGCTCATAAGACCTGAATCCGACGGCTATTGGCAGTTGACCCGGAGCGGCACTCTCAGCGCAGAAATTTGGTACAACGACGGATCGGTAGAAATAATCACAAGACAAATGGAAGTACGATGAGACGTTTCCTAAAAATAATTGTCTGCTTTTCTGTTTTGGCAATACTCCAAGCGTGCGAGAGCAAGCAGACTCCCCTGCAGTCCTTCATTCTCGACGATACGGTGCGGCTGGAGATAGACGGAGACAAGGTCTTAGTCTTCGATCCGCAGAAGTGCCAGATGGCATATAATGAGCAACGCGGGTTGTTCCGCGTCAACTCCGACACCATGCTGGACTACTTCGAACTTACAATAGACCGCATTCCCAAGGCCATGGGCAATGACGTGACCGGCAGCATCTACTGGAGTACGCCCAACGGCGAGAGGAACAGAAAAAATATCACCCTCAATGTCAAGCGCATCAGGGGTGATATCATTTGGATGTGCGACGCCAGTCAGCGTACAGCACTAGTTGTCAGAACTTTAAAATGATTGGGCGATGCCGATGAAATCGGCAGCCTTGAGGGCGGCGCCACCGATAAGTCCGCCGTCGATATCTTTCTGGGCAAACAGTTCCTTGGCGTTTGAAGGTTTGCAGGAACCACCGTACAGGATGGATGTCTCCTCGGCAGCCTCGGCGCCAAACTTGTCGGCAATGGTCTTGCGGATGAAAGCGTGAATCTCTTCAGCCTGCTCTGCAGTAGCAGTTTTGCCGGTTCCGATAGCCCACACAGGCTCATAAGCCACGATAATATGCTTCAGGTCCTCAGCGCTGAAATTGTAAAGCACGTTCTTGATCTGAGCCTCGCAAACTTCAAAATGACGTCCGGCCTCGCGCTCTTCGAGGTTTTCACCGACGCAAAGTATCACGTCCAGGCCATTGGCAAGTGCCAGGCGGGTCTTCTCTACTAGTTTCTCATCGGTCTCGCCATAATACTGGCGGCGCTCGGAATGACCAAGAATAGTGTACTGACAGCCAGCAGATGCAAGCATGGCTGCAGATACTTCACCGGTATAAGCTCCCTTCTCTTTGTCTGCGCAGTTTTC
This sequence comes from uncultured Bacteroidales bacterium, assembly GCA_946403855.1. Taxonomy (GTDB): domain Bacteria; phylum Bacteroidota; class Bacteroidia; order Bacteroidales; family UBA932; genus Cryptobacteroides. Next base: position 50,325 of record CAMJBH010000012.1, on the reverse strand, counting down.
TGCAGACAGGCTAACCTTACTTCCTTTAAGAACTTCTGCGACGGGGCACAGGTGGGTAAAAGGAGTGGCTACGATAAGTTTGACATCGGCGCTAACTTCAGCGGAAGCGGCGACAACCGCCTTGGCGAGTTCCACGCCTTCGGGAACTGTGGTATTCATTTTCCAGTTTCCAGCAACGATTTTCTTTCTCATACTTTTGTCTAATTTGTCTTTGGGATTGCAAATTTACTAATAATTGTCCAAATTTGCAGGATGTAATTAATATGTAACATGAAAAATTTTGTACAGGAGTTAAAGTGGAGAGGAATGATCCACGATATTATGCCCGGAACCGAAGAGGAATTGATGAAAGGCCCGGCATCTGCATACGTAGGAATAGACCCCACAGGTGATTCCCTCCATATAGGGCACCTTGTGAGCATTATGATACTCAAGCACTTCCAGGCTTGCGGCCATAAGCCCTACGCGCTGGTCGGAGGAGCTACCGGCATGATCGGAGACCCGTCCATGAAAAGCCAGGAGAGGAATCTGCTCGACGAAGCCACGCTTGCCCACAATGTAGAATGCATCAAAGCCCAGCTCGGAAAGTTCCTGGATTTCAATTCCGACGCCCCCAACAAGGCAGAACTGGTGAACAACTATGACTGGATGAAAGATTATTCATTCATCGATTTCACCCGTGACATAGGCAAGATGATCACAGTCAACTACATGATGAGCAAGGACTCCGTGAAGAAGCGCCTCAGCCGCGACTCTTCCGAGGGCATGTCCTTTACCGAATTCTCGTACCAGCTGCTGCAGGGCTACGACTTCCTGTACTTGTATCAGCACAAGGGCGTGAAGCTGCAGCTCGGCGGAGCCGATCAGTGGGGCAACATCACCACAGGCACCGAAATGATACGCCGCAAGTGCGCCGGAGAGGCATTTGCGCTCACCTGCCCCCTCATCACCAAGGCCGACGGCGGCAAATTCGGCAAGACCGAGAAGGGCAACATCTGGCTGGACGCATCGCGCACGAGCCCCTATCAGTTCTATCAGTTCTGGCTCAATGTCAGCGACGCCGACGCAGAACGCTACATCAAGATATTTACCATGCTGGACAAAGAGACCATAGACTCTGCGATAGCCGCCCACCGCGAAAGCCCCGAGCGCCGCGAGCTTCAGAAGCTCCTTGCCCGTGAGGTGACTGTCATGGTGCACGGAGAGGCCGAATACAACAACGCAGTGGCGGCCTCCGGAATCCTGTTCGGCAAAGCCTCATCAGAAGACCTCCGCAAGCTTGACGAGAAGACGTTCCTCGACGTTTTTGACGGCGTGCCGACCTTCGAGATAAGCCGCGACAAACTGCCTCTCGGCATCCTGGACGCACTGGCCGTCGAGACGTCCATTTTCCCGTCCAAGGGAGAGGCCCGCAAGATGATACAGAGCAACGGATTCAGTATCAACAAGGAAAAGTTCACCGACCCGGCGGCTTCGCTGAGCGAAAGCGACGTCATCGACGGTAAGTATATCCTTGCCCAGAAAGGAAAGAAAGACTATTACCTGATAAAGATCAATGGATAATAAACCGGCAGGAACAAGACAGCTCAAGGTGGCGCGTGAAATTCAGCGCGACCTTGCCGAAATCATACGCAGCAAGGGCATGGCCACGTTCGGCGGCGCCATGGTCACCGTAAGCGAAGTGCGTATAAGCCCCGACCTGAGCATTGCCAAGGTCTTCGTCAGCATTTTCCCCTCCGACAAGCAGGGCCAAGTGATGAACATCTTGGAAGACAACAAGAAGGCCATACGCGGAGAGCTTGGACGCCAGGTCTCTTCCCAGCTGAGGATAGTCCCTGAGATCGATTTCATGCTCGATACTTCCCTGGATTATGCCCAGCACATCGAAGAGTTGCTTCGCAAATGAACCTGCCGCTGTTCATAGCGCGCAGATATCTGTTCGCCCGTAAATCGCATAATGTAATAAATGTAATTTCGGCGATCAGCGCCATTGGAATGGCGGTGGGTACCGCTGCCCTCATTCTGATTCTGAGCGTTTATAACGGCTTCGATTCTTTGATAAAACAAAATCTCGGCGACCTCGATCCGGACCTTTTGATTGTCTCCGGAGACGGGGCCGCCAGATTTGTTCCCGACAGTCTCCTGCTCGAAGACATAAAATCAGATGCCAGGGTGGCCTCCTTGTCCCGCACCATCGAGGACAATGTGTTTTTAGTCTATGATGAGCACCAGAGCATAGCCCGTGCAAAGGGGGTGGAAGACGGATACGACTCAAACAGCAAGCTTGGGGCCCACATCTACGAAGGAGAGCTCAAGCTGCAGCGTGGCGAAATACCAACTGCCATCGCAGGAGCCGGGCTTGCGACCAAGCTAGGTATTCATCCGCGGTTTGTAAATCCCATTGAGCTATACTACCCGGACCGTAATGTCCCCCTGTCGGTAAGCAATCCGACAGCCAGCGCAAGGTGCGAAAAGGTTTTTCCGGCGGGTCTCATGAGCATAAGCAGCGACACCGATGCCGAGCTTCTAATAGTGCCCCTGCACATAATGAAAAGCCTTACGGGCTGCCGTAAGGGAGAATTCAGCGGCGTGGAGATACGGCTGCACGACAGCAGTCCCGCCTCGGTCAGAAAATTCAAGAAGGACTATTCGGCCAGGTGTGAAATGCTGGACAGCTACGAGCAGCATCCCACACTTTTCAGGATGATGAAATACGAAAAAGCCGCTGTGTTCTTCATTCTGCTCTTCGTCGTCATCATAGTCGCCTTCAATATATACGGTTCCCTCTCGATGCTTATCATCGAAAAGAAGAACGATATTTCTACACTAAAAGCCATGGGCGCCAACGACAGGCTCGTCAGGCGCATCTTCCTGCTGGAGGGATGGCTTATTTCGATATGTGGACTTGCCGTCGGGCTAGTGGCTGGAATAGCCCTTGCACTGCTCCAACAGCATTTCGGTCTGGTAAAGATGCCCGGGAATTTCCTGGTAAGCGCTTACCCTGTGGTGCTCAAATGGAGCGATGTGCTGCTGACGTCCGCAGGTGTAGCCTTGACCGGGCTTTTGATAGCACTGCTGTCGGTCAGTCAAGCTGGTCCATCAAAGCGTCAAGCGTCCGGCGGTCTTTCTTAGTCGGGCGTCCCGTCCCTTTGTCGCGCCTCATCACTATCGTTTCCTTGGGTGCATGGAACTTGGCCCTCTCGGACTCGGGCGTAAGATCTTGCGCATAGTCGGGCACTAATTGCGCCCCCATACGGTTTTCGCTGAGCTGCAGCACCTTATATGTCAAGGTGGCAGGTCCTTTGTGCACTTCGACCGTATCGCCAATCTTTACTGCCCGGCTGGGCTTGGCGACTACGGAGTTCACCCTCACCTTGTTACCGCTGCAGGCGTCGGTAGCCTCGCTGCGGGTTTTGTAAACCCTTATGGCCCAAAGATATTTATCGGCCCTTACGCTGTCCATAAGTACAATGAATGCTTGACGTCCTCAACTTTTTCGGGGTGCAGCAGATTCAGAATCTCCAGGCCGAAGCTTACGGCATGGCCTGCGCTGCGCCCGGTGATTATGCGTCCGCTGCGTACTGCGCTGCGAGCTACAAACTTTCCGCCCTTGCTCTGCGGGAGCTCCTCGAAGCCGTCGAAGCATGTGAACTCTATACCTTCGAGCGAATCCAGCTGGCCGAGCACAAGCCCGGGAGCTGCACAAATCGCGGCAAGCGTTCCTCCGGCGGCGTAGTGCGCTTTCATGGCGTCGATCAGAGGCTCACAAGCAGCCAGGTTCTTGGTGCCGGGCATACCGCCCGGAAAAATCATAATATCCTCGGGACCAGTGCCTTTTGCTCCAAGATCCACTTCGTCCAGAGTAAAAGCAGCATCGACAATCACTCCGTGAGAGCTGGAAACCGGGGTGTCGTCGTAGATAGAAACCAAGTTGACGTCGAGCCCTCCCCTGCGGAGAACGTCGTTTGTGGCCAGGGCTTCCATATCCTCGAAGCCGTCGGCAAGAAAAATGTTGATGCCTTTCATAAACGATAATAAGTTTCGGCAATATACTGAATTTTCCGTATTTTTGCACCCTATGGAAGAAAAGAAATTGTACCCCATGCGCTTTTGCAGCCTCCAGGACGAATACACCTGGGGCACCGATGAGTTCTGTTTGGCAGACCTTGGTTACAGAGACTCTCTTATACGCGATGGCTGGCTTGCCGGCAATGCTCTCAGCGAGGTCATGGACACCTACATGGACAGGGTCGTGGGAGAGAACGTATTCAACTTCTGGGGGCGCCAGTTCCCGGTGCAGGTCAAACATATACGCGTCAAAGGCAAGATGCCGCTGCGCGTTCACCCCGATGCGGAAACCGCAGTTCAAAGGTACGATTTCCTGGGCAGGGAAAAGCTGTGGTACGTGCTGCGGGCAGGCAAAAACGCCAGCCTGATGCTCGGTTTCAAGCAAGACACCGATGCGGCCGAGGTTTTTTCATCCTGCACCGACGGCAGCATAGATAAAATGATGAACATTGTTGCCCCCTATGAAGGGCAGTTCATTCATATACGTCCGGGAGTGCCGCACGCCGCCAAGGGCGATATTGAGCTCATAGAGATAAGCGAATCTTCTCCCCTCGATTTCTGTCTTTGCAGCTGGGGCGAAGAAGTGAGTCCGGAAGAATTCGACCCCTCATTGGGTCTGGTGGAGGCTCTGGACTTTATCGACTACAAGGCTTGGAAGGCCCCGGAGGCACCCCATTTCCACGCTGGCGATCCGGTCCGCAAACTTGTTGACATTCCGGAGTTTACCGTCACCATGCTCAAGCTCTCCGACCCTCTTCATATCTACAGCGAGCGCTTCGAATCATTCATTCTGTACAGCTGCCTTCAGGGAGAAGCCTCTGTGCAGCTGGAGATTCTCGGCCAGACCGCCCGCTTCCCGCTGACTGCCGGACAGACCATGCTTGTGCCGGCGGAATGTCCCGATTTCCTGCTGGTGCCGACCGACCGCGACACACGCATCCTCGAGACAACCGTCGCTCCAAGGGAAGAGAAAGACAGCTACCTGTCCAAATAAAAACTTGCTCGGTTATTTTAACGACGTCCGCTTGCCATGGCTATGTAATATAAAAGCGTGGCCAATGAGCCAACGGCTGCAATTACATAGGTATAGGCGGCCCATTTGAGGGCGTCAGCAGCCATCGGCCGGGTGTATTCGTCCACCACGCCTTCGGAGCTGAGCCATGCAACGGCACGTGAGCTGGCATCTATCTCTACGGGCAGGGTCACGAGGCTGAAAAGCGTTGTAAAAGCAAAGAGGCCGATACCTACCCACAGCAAGGCGGGACTGATGTTGATGAACAGCACACCGGCAAGAAGCACCCATTGCACGGTATTGTTGGCAAAGTTGACCACCGGCACCATGGCCGTGCGGAACTTCAGCGGGCCATAGCCCTTGGCGTGCTGTATGGCGTGCCCGGTTTCATGGGCGGCAACGGCGCATGCAGCCACGCTCCTGCCTGAATAAACGTCCCGGCTAAGGTTGATGGTAGAGTCTTTCGGATTGTAATGATCGGTAAGACGTCCGTCCACCGACAACACTTCGACTCCGTGTATGCCGTTGCGTTCAAGCATGAGGCGCGCCACTTCGGCGCCGGTCATACCGCCTGGCGACGGCACATCCGAATATTTGTCAAACTTACTCTGAAGTTTGCGCTGCACGATGAACGAGGCCACCATGACAGCAATCAGTATTAACCAAATCGACACTTTCCGAAATTTATCTTACCGGGTGCAAATAATATACCTATAGTTGCCAGTTTATCGGCGTTTGTCCTTCGGACTTCAGAATGGCATTGGCTTGCGAAAAATGACGGCAGCCGAAGAACGCTCCCCTGGCCAGCGGAGAAGGATGCGCCGCCTGCAGCACAAAGTGCCTGGAGGTGTCGATAAGCGGAGCTTTGGAGCGGGCATAATTGCCCCAAAGCATGAAAATCACGCCCTCACGCTTGTCGGAGATGCATCTTATCACAGCATCCGTGAATTGCTGCCAGCCTAACCCGGCATGGGATGTGGGCTCCCCTGCCCTTACGGTCAGTACCGCGTTCAGCAGGAGCACTCCCTGCCTGGCCCAGGGTTCAAGATTCGGACGCCCTGACATTTTGACACCAAGGTCGTCTTCTATTTCTTTGAATATGTTCTTAAGCGACGGAGGGGCCGGCACATTATCAGGTACCGAAAAAGAAAGACCCATAGCTTGCCCGTAACCGTGGTAAGGGTCCTGCCCGAGTATTACCACCTTCACTTCCGGCAGGGGGCAAAGCTCGAACGCCCGGAAAATCTGGCCGCCGGGAGGGAAAATGGTCCGGCCTTCCGCTTTTTCTTCATGAAGACGTTCTACAAGAGCTTCAAAATAAGGCTTTTCAAACTCTTCCCTTAGAGCCTCCTTCCAGGATTCCTCTATCTTGACATTTCTCATATCTACAAAGATATGAAAAAAACGCTATATTTGTGTGCTATGCACAAAACAGCACTTTTCCCTGGATCTTTCGATCCCTTTACGGCCGGCCACTTGAATATTTTGCGCCGCGCCCTCACCATGTTCGACAATGTAGTGGTCGCAATAGGCGTCAACCAAGACAAAACGGGCTTCTACTCCAATGAGCAGAAGAAAGGCATTATAAGCCAGGCCACTGCCGGGCTGGACAATGTTCAGATAATTGAATATGACGGGCTCACCGTTGACGTGTGCCGCGACCTCGGCATACGCCACATTGTCAGGGGTGTACGCAACATGCTGGACTTCGAGAACGAAAGGGCGATTGCGGATGCCAACCGCAGGCTGGCTCCGGAGATCGAGACCATCATCATCCCTACCGCCCAGGAGTTTGCACACATTTCGTCCAGCGCAGTCCGCGACATTCTCCGCCACCATGGCGACACCACCCTTTTCGTACCTGAAGGCGTAGTTCTACCCCCCGTAGAATAACTTTTATGCCACTTTTTTGGTTTTTCTGTAGTTTTTTATATTCGCCATAACAGGAGCGATATTGTTTATAGGAAGCTATAAGTAGAAGGATGAAAAAATAATCCTTATATTTGTCTTGTTATGGGCAAACGACACATTATCCTTCTGCTTTGCATGTGCCTTACAGGCATATCGAGCGCATTTGCAGGCAATTCACGTCAGGCTCCCGACAGCCTGACGTTTGCCAAACTCGATGTGATGCTTGAAAAGTACACTGCCGCAATTGAAAGAGAAAGCTTCGATGTAAAAAAGGCCGAAAGCGACTTCCTCATCAGTTCCGTCAGCGATTCCACAACCACGCAGCACATTGCTCTGTGGTTATACGATCACTATAAGGACTCGCCACTTATGGGCGATGAAGCCGTTGCCATTCATATCTACGATAACTGGTTCAAACCCGGGACGATACAGATGCGCAGCGAGTTCGACCGCTTCGACGCAGAGCTGTTCACCTCGTTCAACCGGTCCACGCTGCTTGGCATGAAGGCGCCCGAAGTAACCCTCAAAAAACCATGCGGCGGGACGGTGACAATACCCCGGAACGGCACATATTCGATACTGTTCTTCTTTGACACCAGCTGCGCTAAATGCAAATTGGAGTCGCAGCTTCTGCCTTCGATCCTCGAAAAGGCCGACTTCCCGTGCACTTTTTACGCCGTGTACTGCGGACAAGACAAAAAAGCCTGGAGACAGTTCAGGCGCAGCTTCAAGGTCAAAAACAAGCAGCTCAAGACAGTGCATGCATGGGACCCCGAGATTGAAAGCGATTACCTGAGGCTGTACGGCGTCATTTCTACTCCCCGGCTGTATTTTGCCGACACAGACGGAGAAATTTTGGGCAGACGCCTTGAACTTGAATCACTTGCAGAAATTATTCACTATATTTGCGATTACTATGGGCAAACGCAAAAGCAATAAGATTCAAGGTGTTGACCCGGCGTACTTCGACAAACAGCGTGAGTCGATGCGTCGCAACCACAGAAAGGCCGTTCTGTTCAACGACAAAGAACTATCCGCAATCGATGAATACTGCCGCCGCTTCAAGGTCAGTTCCCGCTCGGCCCTGATACGCCAGGCCGTTATGGAACGCGTGCTTCGCGGTCTTGAAGAGAATCACCCGACTCTTTTTTAAACCGGTCATACAGCATCCAGCACCCTCTGCCTGGCCTTTTATACATGTTTTGCGGCGAGGCAAAGGGTGCTGGGCTGATGTATGACGCTTTATGCGAAGATGAAGCCGATCACGTCGTCTATGGTCTTAACGTAGTGGAAGGTCAAGCCCTTGACATAGATTTCTTTGATGTCTTCGACGTCTTTACGGTTCTCTTCGGAGATGACGATAGTGTGAACTCCGGCCCGCTTGGCGGCAAGGATCTTCTCCTTTATGCCTCCCACAGGCAGCACACGGCCGCGAAGCGTCATTTCGCCTGTCATGGCTATGCCCTTCTTGACGGATTCCCCGCGCAGTGCAGAGACCATTGAGCTGACCATTGTTATACCGGCAGAAGGTCCGTCCTTGGGTGTCGCACCCTCGGGAACGTGCACATGGATGTCCTTCTCGGAGAACGTCTTGGAATCCATCTTGGCCATTTCAGGGTGTGCCTTGATGTACTGATATGCAATGGTCGCGGACTCTTTCATGACGTCGCCCAGGTTACCGGTCATGGTCATCACTCCCTTTCCTGCACTCACGGAACTCTCGACGAAGAGGATTTCGCCTCCCATCTGGGTCCAGGCCAGACCTGTCACGACTCCGGGAGCCTCATTACCCTTCTGCAGGTCGTGGAAGTTGGTGGGCAGTCCAAGGTATTCCTTGAGATGCTCCGGCTTGATGACAGAAGGATATTCTTGTCCGAGGGCAATCTTCTTGGCCGTCACGCGAGCGATCTTGGCAATCTGCTTCTCGAGCCCGCGCACGCCGCTCTCGTGGGTGTACTGGTCGATTATGGCCTTGATGCCGGCAGCGCTGATCTTAAGCGTCTTGGAGTCCATTCCGTGCTCACGCAACTGCTTGGGCAGCAGGAACGATTTGGCAATCTCGGCCTTCTCCTCCGCCAGGTAGCCGGACACATTGATGAGTTCCATACGGTCCAGAAGCGCAGGCTGCACAGGCGAAAGGCTGTTGGCGGTCGTGATGAACATCACATTGCTCAGGTCGTAATCCAGATCGAGGTAATTGTCGTGGAAGGTGGAGTTCTGCTCCGGATCCAAAGCCTCGAGAAGTGCGGACGACGGGTCGCCCTTGAAGTCCGAACCCAGCTTGTCTATCTCGTCGAGCACAATGACGGGGTTGGAGGTGCCGGCACGTGCTATTCCGTTAAGGATACGTCCCGGAAGCGCTCCGACATAGGTTTTACGGTGACCGCGGATCTCGGCCTCGTCGTGCATGCCGCCGAGGGAGATACGCACGTACTTGCGCCCGAGTGCCCGTGCAATAGACTTGCCGAGGGAAGTCTTACCTACTCCGGGAGGCCCGTAAAGGCACAGGATAGGCGACTTCATGTTCCCTTTGAGCTTGAGCACCGCAAGGTACTCTATGATACGGTCCTTGACGGTGTCCAGTCCGTAGTGGTCTTCGTCCAGGACCTCTTGTGCATGCTTGAGGTCCAGGTTATCCTCGCTCATCTCGCCCCAAGGGAGCTGCAACATAAACTCCAGATAGTTATACTGTACGCTGTAGTCGGGAGAGTTCGGATTGTATTTCTCCAGTTTGGCCAGTTCCTTTTCGAATGCCTTGGCAATCTCTTCGGGCCATTTCTTGGAAGCGGACCTTTCGCGGAACTTGTCAAAGTCTTCCTGCTCGTCCATGCCCAGCTCCTCCTGGATAGTACGCAACTGACTGTTCAGGTAGTACTCCCTCTGCTGCTGGTCGATTTCGCTTTTAACCTTCTGGTTGATGTCCTGCTTGAGTTTCATGAGCTGCAGCTGGACGTCCAGAATAGTAAGGAGCTTCATGGCGCGCATCTTCACGTCGCCGAACTGCAGGAGCTCCATTTTCTCCTTGAAATTCTCGACCTCGATGGTGGTGGCCACGAAATTGACGAGGAATTCGAAGTTATCGATGGCCTTGAGCGCACCGATAGACTCGCGCGAGCCCATATTGGACGAACGCAGCAACTGCATGGCCTTGTCCTTTATGGCCTCAGAAATTGCCTTTATGTCAGTGCTGTCGGAGCTATAGCTCATGTCATTGAGGTACAGTACCCTGGCAGTGATGTACGGATCCAGGCCAGTCACGGTCTCGATTTCGATTCGCTTAAACGCCTGAAGTATTGCCGTGAGCGTGCCGTCCGGCATCTCAAGGGTCTTGAGGATGCGGCATACGGTACCATAATTATAGAGGTCTTCGGCACCCGGATCCTCCACGGTAACATCCTTCTGAGGCACGGCTCCAATGTAGAATCCGTGCTCCTCGGCGTCCTGGATAAGCCTTATGGACTTTTCGCGGCCGATCGTAATGGGATAAACTGTCCCCGGGAAAAGCGCCGCATTGCGTAATGCGAGCACAGGGAGGACATCGGGAAGTTCAGATTCATTGACCTTGAAGGCCTGTTCTCCTTGAACCACAGGAATAATGTTGATATCTTGCTTCATAAAATCAGTGTCAAAATGTCAGTAAAAGCGGCAAAACAGCCGCGAATCCTTATTTGGTCAATCTCCGTGCCAAAGAAAAGGGCGAAAATATTTTGATTCTTGGAAATTTAGAACTAATTTTGCGTTCCAAATTGTAAGAGAGACAGATACCAACTAAATTATACTTTAATTATGACAAAGGCAGAAATCGTCAGTGAAGTTGCAAAAGCAACAGGCATTGAAAAAGTTACAGTTCAGACAGTTTTTGAGGCAGCTATGGAATCCATCAAGAATTCCGTAATTAAGGGAGAACCTGTTTATCTCCGCGGTTTCGGCAGCTTCATCATCAAACATCGTGCTCAGAAGGCCGCTCGCAACATCACCAAGAAGACAACAATAACAATCCCTGCACACAACATTCCCGCATTCAAGCCCTCCAAGGCTTTCGTGGCTGAGTTGCAGAAATAATTTATTAATAGCGTATGCCTAACGGAAAGAAGCATAAAAGACACAAAATGGCGACGCACAAGCGTAAAAAGCGCTTGCGTCTGAACAGGCACAAGAAGAAATAGTCGCTCTAGGCCCGGCGGGAGATCCGGCCGGGTCTTTTGTTTTTCAACTGTCCTATAATGGAGTCCGAACACCAAGAAAAAGACCTTGTGGTCGATGTGGGCTCGTCTGAGGTGCGTCTGGCATTGCTGGAGAATCACCGCCTCATCGAGTACAACAGAGAATCGAGTCAGGGCCACAGTTTTTCGGTGGGTGATGTGTATCTTGGCCGAGTCAAGAAGATACTTCCCGCGCTGAATGCTGCATTCGTGGATATCGGAGACACAAAAGAAGCTTTTGTCCATTATCTGGACCTCGGCCTTCACTTTGACGCTTTCGACAAATTCGTAAGGGACAGCAATCCCAACCGCGATTTGTCGGAATTATTTACCGGCATCAAAGTCGGTGAACCTCTCTCCAAAGAGGGCCGTATCGAAGATTACCTGAAACCGGGGCAGATGATAATCGGACAAATTGTCAAGGAACCAATATCCACAAAAGGCTCCCGGCTGACTGCGGAGATTTCATTGGCAGGACGCAACATTGTACTGCTCCCTTTCGCCGAGAAAGTGAGCGTTTCCCAAAAGATTACCTCGAAAGAGGAAAAAAGAAGGCTCGAAACTTTGGTGGGCAACATTCTGCCCCACAACTACGGAGCAATCATCCGCACTGCGGCCGAAGGCAGTTCCGCATCGGTTCTGGTGGCAGAACTGCGCTCGCTTATAGAAAAGTGGGAAAGCTCCTGGAAAAAGATTTCGAAGAACAAAAGCATCGGACTGCTCTTCACAGAGTATTCTAAAACCACCACGATCCTGCGCGATCTGCTCAACGATTCGTTTACCAACGTGTATGTAAACGACGAAAAGATATACGAAGAGACGCGCAAGTACATATCCCTCATATCTCCCGAACAGGAGAAGATAGTCAAACTCTATGAGGGCAAGGAACCTATCTTCGACCACTTTGAGGTCACCCGTCAGATAAAGAGTTCCTTCGGCAAGGTGGTACCGATGAAGCAGGGAGCCTACCTGGTCATTGAAACCACGGAGGCCCTGAATGTCATCGACGTGAACAGCGGAATCCGGGCAAAGACCAGCGACCAGGAAGAGAACACCTTCGAGGTGAACAAACTTGCCGCGGAAGAAATAGCCCGCCAGCTGAGGCTGCGCGATATGGGCGGAATTGTCATTGTCGATTTCATTGACATGGACACAGCAGAGCACCGCAACGGTCTCTACAAGTACATGGTGGAGCTCATGTCGGCCGACAGGGCTAAGCATAATGTGCTGCCGCTCACCAAGTTCGGGCTAATGCAAATCACCCGGCAGAGGATTCGTCCGGTCACGGAAATTAACACCACGGAAAAATGCCCTTTGTGCCACGGCACAGGCAAGATAGCATCCACGGTGGTCATTGACGAACAGATTGAACGCAAGCTGGCCGACCTTACCGAACATTCCGGAAGCGGCAGGCACTTTACCTTAAAGATAAGCCCTATCCTTGGAGCTTATATTACAAGAGGCTGGAACTCGTTCGTCAGCAAATGGAAACGCAAGTACCGTTGCAAGCTGAAGGTCATTGAGATGACCGAATACGGCATCCTGCAATATGAATTCTATGATGAAAATGGAAAGCTGCTCGAATAGAGCGGCTTTTCTTTTTATGCTGGCATATTGGCGGAAATCCAGCGGCGCCATTTCTCCAGAAGCCCCTCCATGTCGGAGGGCATGGGGCTGGAAAAGTCCATAAATTCCTTAGTAACCGGATGCACGAATCCAAGGGTACGCGCATGAAGCGCCTGGCGGGGACAAAGCTCCAGACAATTATTAATGAACTGACGGTACTTGGCATATATGGTCCCCTGCCGGATCTGGGTGCCACCATAGCGTTCGTCTCCGAAAATGGGATGCCCCAGGCTGCTCAGGTGCACACGTATCTGATGGGTACGTCCCGTCTCCAGTTTACATTCAACCAAAGTGACGAAGCCCAGGCGCTCCAGCACCTTCCAGTGTGTCACCGCATGCTTGCCCTTTTCGGGATCGGGCGTCACGCAGAAGCGCAGACGGTCCGCCGGATCGCGCATCAGATTGGCATCCACGGTGCCCTCGTCTGCAGGCATATCGCCCCAGACAATGGCCACGTAGCGCCGCTCGATACTGTGTACATAGAACTGCCTTGCAAGGTTGAGCTGGGCTTCTTCGGTCTTTGCTACGACCAGCAGTCCGCTGGTGTCTTTGTCTATACGGTGAACCAGCACCCCCATCCGGTCGTCACCTTCGTCGGGCCCTTGTGAAATCCCGAGATGAAAGGCCAGGGCGTTCACCAATGTGCCCTCGTAATGACCGTGACCGGGGTGCACAACCATACCGGCCGGTTTGTCTATTACCAGCACATCATCGTCTTCATACACAATGTTCAACGCAATGTCCTGAGGCAGGATTTCAACTCCCCGCCTGCGATACGGCATCACAAAACGGATAAGGTCTCCGGGACGGACTATATAATTGGCTTTGACCGTTTTGTCTCCCACCTGCACAAAACCCTCCTTGATGGCGCACTGAACCCTGTGACGGGAAGTATGCTCCATGTGTGCCGACAGATACTTATCTATACGCAGAGGGTCCTGCCCCGGATCGACCACAAACCGGAAATGTTCGAAAAGCTCTTCCTGCTCCTCGTCCAGAAACTCAAGATCAGTTTGCGCCTCGGGATTCATCGAGAGAAAGATAAATTGTGACTCCGGTGCCCATTACAGTGGGATAGCCAGTGGCGGCAGGACGCTGGGAATACACCACGGCGTTGAGCGAATCGCTGTATGTGTGTACAGTCTTGTCGAAGAATACGCCGCTGACATTCAATGAATTGTCGTGCAGCGCATCCACGGCACGAAGATATTTATAGCCGTGCAGCTTGGGGACATAGGTCATGGCATCTGCACCGTTGAGTCCCAACACCAGATCGATGACCGACCCGGTATAGAGCTGACGGCCAGCTTCCACCTTGCGGCCCCTGTAGTGCTGTTCCAGCACGTTGTTGGTAGCTATATCGCTGACATAATTGAGTTTGCCTAGCACCAGACCCTTGGCCTGAAGCTCCGCTTTGGCTTGACGGAGAGACACATGCACAAGGTTAGGCATTGTGACCTTCTTGGGCACGATTGAATTAATGGTAAGGGAGATCTTTCTGCCCGGCTTAACTTTTGAGCCGGCTTTGGGCAGTTGGCTCACCACCGCTCCCCTGGCCATACGTTTCATATAGACGGAATCGGTGACCTGAATCCTGAGCCCGGCGGCCGCAGCAGAAGACGCTGCGTCGGCAACAGACTGGCTTGTCATGTCCGGCACGGTGATTTCCTTGCCATGACGTGTGCGGATGGAAAGGAACAAACTGACCATTCCCACTATGAGGCCCACGAAGAGCAAACCCAGAAGCAGGTTTTTAACTATCCAATTGAGATATGATTTCTTTTCAGCCATATTCAGAACATCATGATTATGCCGCGTACGATCAAGACGACGCCGAAGCCTATGACGACAAGGCCGGCAGCCTTGTTGACGCGGTTCAAGGTTTGGATTTTAAAGTTATTGCGCATCTTGTCTGCTGCATAAGCAAGTGAAAACCACCACGTTAATGCTCCAAGGAAAACAAAGGCCACAATGAGCCACATGGGGCTCGAGGCCTCGCTCACGTCAAGACGGAACAGAGCCACCAGAGCGAACATATATGCCAGGGCTCCCGGATTGGCCAATGCACACCCGGCGGCCTGAAGTGCATATTGTATGGCTTTGGCAGATGATGTTTCAGCTATTTTGACAGCAGTGATGGGCTTGCGCTTGAACATAGAATAGCCGACGCATGCCACAAGCAAACCGCCGATGACCAAGATCCACGACTTGTTGCGGCTGAAGAAATCGCCTATCACCATGAAGGCGAACAAACTCGCAACAGCATAGAAGGTGTCTATGAAGGCTGAGCCCACTCCGGCGGAGAATCCGGCCTTTCGCCCGTTGCAGAAAGTTTTCTGCATAACAAGCAGCGAAACCGGTCCCGGAGGAGCCGATGCTATGATACCAATCAAAAGCGCCTTTATGAGTTCAACCACCATAGTCTGCAAAGGTACTAAACTATTTCCGTCCCGGCAACATTCTGGCCAATAGCAGTATCGACAGCAACAAGAAAACCAACACACACAGGCGCCCGGCCACGTCGCCGTGACGGGCAAAGAAACTGAGTTCGCTGTTAAGGTTCACGTCGCCGCGCATCACAGCCTCTTCCCACCATGGTCCCTGCTGGACAATATCTCCCCTCTGGTTGATGAAACAACTGATGCCACTGTTGCCGCAGCGTACTATGTCGCGACGCTGTTCCACTGCACGTAAGCAGCTGTAGCTCAAGTGCTGACGATACCCGGGAGTGTTGCCCCACCAGGAGTCGTTGGTAATGACGGCAAGGAAACGCGCACCTTTGTTCGTATAGCCGCTGCAATATTCTCCGTACACCGATTCGTAACAAACTGCACATCCCAGCGGAGTACCGTCGTCCAGATGAAGCAGGCTGATTTCCTCCTGCCCTGAATCCCTGGCCATCATGGGACGGCCGTCACCGAAGGTCTTGCTGAGCCAGTTGTCCAAAGGCACGAAGACCTTAGGATAAGGCGTAAGTTCCGTTCCCACAACAAGTTTGCTCTTATGAAACAGCTCGGTACGCTTATCTCCTGAAAGCATGATTGCGCTGTTGTGGGGTATCCTCCATCCGTTACCGTAAGGATAACAGAGAAGCCCGGGAGCTGAACGGGTATATACTATTTCATTGGTAGCAGCACCGAACAAAATATCCGTACCCGGGTAAGACTGCAGGAAAGAATGGAAACGCTGCCATGTGGGCGACAGACTTACATCGTTCAGAATTACATCCGCGCAGAAAGTTTCCGGGGCCAGCAGCAAGTCCGTTTCGGACTTTGACAATTCATATTCATACAGGCGCAGCAGAAGCTCGGTCTGGTCGGACTGATTCATGGAAGTAAACTTCTGGTACGGATCCAGATTGGGCTGACCGATGACCACGTTCACACTGCCTTCGGAGCGCTCCTGGTAGCTGTTATACATTATGGCGGAGCACACCGGAGGGCCGGCAAGTACCAAGGGTAAGGCGATGGCCGCAGCAGTGCGCGCCGTTTTTCCCCATGCCTTCCAAGCACCGGACGACACGGCGATCAGCATGCCGAAGATGCCAAGGTTAGAGGCCCAAATCCACAAGGAGCCGCCCAGGGTGCCTGTAATGCTATACCATTGAACGTCTTTGATGCTTGTCGCAAACGCATTGCCCAGCACCAGCCAGGGCCAAGAAATCTCGGCGCTGACCAAATACCAGCGCTCCCATGCTATCCAGGCAGCGGCCAGCAGTATGTACGGAAGGATGCCAGGAAGGCGTTTCTTGCTGAAGCGGAAAAATCCGAACACCAACGACATCTGCAATGAATTGGCAAGCACGGCGAAAATGCCTCCGCCCAGCGTCGCATTGCACACCCAGAACGTTGTAAGGGCGTTCCACAACACGAAGCAGGAATAATGCCATATCCAGAAACGCTTGACTCCCGCTCCCGTAGCAATGTAGTCCGCACACAGCAAGGGCACAAAGCCCACAAGGGCCAGGATGCCAAGATGGGGTACGAGCCACGGCAGGCTCAGAATAACGCCCGACGCTGCGACCAGGCCCCATAGAGTAAGCTTCTGTTTCACTTATGCTTCAGTGGTTCTAATGGCTCAACGGCCAGTTTTCTACTCCGACCTCATCTGCCCACGACTGCCATTTGGAAGCCATGCGGCGGGTCCGGCAAGCTTTCTTCGAAGAAATATCATTAGTCTCGTACGGGTCCTTCTTGAGGTCGTACAGCTCCCATTTTTCCGCATTCGCCTTACGTACCAGTTTCCAGCGGCCCTGACGCATTCCCTTCCAGCCCATGTGCTCGAAGAAGAGCGGGCGGTTGCGGTTGATGTGACGTCCGCGCAGCAATGGCATAATGCTGCGGCCGTCCAGCTTCTGGATATCATTGCCGTTGTAGGTCTTGGGATAAGAGCTGCCGGTGAGCTCCAGTATCGTGGGCATAACGTCGGTTATATGCGCGTAGTCCGCGACTTTATAACCTGTCTTGCTGAATCCGGCAGGCCAGCTGATGATGAGCGGAGTCTTGATGCCTCCCTCGAATTCGCGTCCTTTACCCTGCCGGAACGGAGTATTGCACACGTTCTGCCATATACCGACCGAAGCCCAGCAGTCAGGGCCTCCGAAATGCACGTCGGGAGTATCGTTGAAATGGTGCATGACGGCGCCGTTGTCGGACAAGAAGATTATTACGGTGTTGTCGTACAGCCCGTTATCTTTAAGCGCCTGGACTATCTTGCCGACGTTCTGGTCTATACAGTCTATCTGGGCCGCATAGACAGCCATCCTCTCCGATTCGCTCGCCTGCTGCTCCGGCGTCAGGCTGTTCCAGTCAGGATATTCCGGAGCGGAAAGCTCGAAACGGGGATCCAGGATGCCCAGGGCCTTCTGCCTTTCGAAACGGGCCTTCCGGATCTCGTCGTAGCCGGCGTCATAGCGACCGAGATACTTTTGAATATCCTCAGGCTTGGCCTGCAGAGGATAATGAGGGGCTATGAAAGGCACATAAAGGAAGAAAGGTGTGTCTTGGTTGGAAGGATCGGATATGAACTCCGCCGCCATCTGGCCGAATCCGTCGGTGGAGTACCAACCGGCTTCGGGCGACACTTCTTCGGCGTTCCGGTACAGCTTGCGGTTGGCCCGCTGGGGGAACAAGGAAGGATAGTAGTACACTCCCCCTCCGTTGGGAATATGGAAAGTCTCATCGAAGCCCCTTTGCTCCGGCCAGTATTGCCGGGCGTCTCCCACGTGCCACTTTCCCGAGATATAAGTCCGGTAACCGTTAAGCTTCAGGGCCTCGGCAATGGTGACGCAGTTCTCGTTGAGAAAACCCTGGTAGGAGGGAATGCTACTGCCGTGATTGGTCATGGCGCCCATGCCGGCCCGCCATGAATACAGGCCCGTAAGCAACGCCGCCCTGGAGGGACACGACTTGGATGCGTTGCACATGTTGGTCAGCAGCACACCCTGGCGCGAAAGATTGTCGATGTTCGGAGTTTCTATCTCACTGCCCATGCAGCCGAGATCGGAATAACCCATATCATCGGCCAGGATGAGCACTACATTGGGTCTCTCCTGAGCAGAGAGCACAGCCGGAAGCAATGGCAGCAGTAACAGGGGGGACTTCTTCATTTTCAGATAATTAAATGGTTTCTACTTTGTGGTATGCCTCGATTATCTGAGCTATCAGAGGATCGTTTTCGGGGATTCCGGTATATTTGGACACCGTCTCGGCCAGGCCTGCCTCTTTTATGCTGGAAAGCAGTTCTACGCTCTGGGGATCCTGAGGATTGTCGAAGTGAAGGGCGCCGCCTATGGCTAGCAACAGTTTGTCATAAGCCAGTCCGAAGCCCTTGGCTGTCATCAGTGGAAGGATCAGGCGGTCGTTCGGAGCAAGTTTGCGGATGGGCTCGCGTCCAACGCGGTCACACTCGTCGCGGAGGAAAGGATTGCTGAAGCGGCCGAGAATCTTGTCTATGTAAGCAAAATGGGCTGCATGGTCGAAACCGAATTTACGCACAAGGCCTTCGCCGCTCTGCTGCATGGCCTCTTTGACGATTGCATACAGCGCAGGATCCGCCACACAGTCTCCTATCGTGGATATACCCTTCATCTTGCCCAGATATGCTGCCGTAGCGTGTCCGGTATTGAGAGTGAACAACTTGCGTTCTACATAAGCCAGCAGATTGTCAACGGGAGTCATGCCTTCGATCTGAGGCACAGGACCCACAAACGACGAGCGTTCCACGTCCCATTCAAAATACTCTTCCACAGCCACGTCGAGAGGAATCTCACAACGCACCGGCGGCACAATCCTGTCCACGGCCGCGTCGGGGAATCCCACGTGCTTTCCGGCCCATTCTGCTACTTCGGGGTCCAGCTGGGCGAAGACAAGGTCTTTTAGCTGGGAAGTGGCGCGCAGGCCGTTTTCGCAGGCTATTATGTTAAGGGGCTTCTCTATTCCGGCTTCTTTTCTCGCAGCCAGGCCCTTGGCTATAGAGGGGGCGACGAATTTAAGGATGCGCAAGCCCACCGCAGTAGTAATGATGTCGGCGTCCGCTATCTCCGCGACTGCGTCCGGGCCGGATGAATTGACGGCACGTACGTTCTTGACTTGAATATCGTAGCTGTTGTGGTCCGATACGTGTACAGTGTATTCCTTTCGAGTGTTTATCTGATTCAGCAGTTCCTCTACGACATCTGCGAAAACCAGTTCGTAACCAGCCTGTGAAAGGACTGCCCCAATAAAACCGCGGCCTATATTGCCCGCTCCGAATTGAATTGCTTTCATGTTTTCCTAATTTGGTAAGTATCGTACAAATTTAGCAAAAAAATCCTATCTTTACATTCAATTCAAACGATGAAGGAACAGATACAAAAATTCGGCAGATCCCTAAGCGCCATGGTCATGCCAAACATCGGCGCATTTATTGCCTGGGGACTTATTACCGCTATCTTCATTCCTGGCGGCTGGTGGCCCGACGAGAACATCGCAAAGATGGTCTCTCCCATGCTCAAGTACCTGCTGCCCACGCTTATAGCCTTTACCGCCGGTAAGAACGTCGGCGGATATCGCGGCGGCGTGGCGGGAGCAGTGGCTGCGATGGGCGTAATCATCGGGACCGACACCCCCATGTTCCTGGGAGCCATGATCATGGGCCCTATCGCCGGATGGTGCGTCAAAAAGTTCGACAAACTGGTCGAGGGCAAGATTGGGGCAGGATTCGAGATGCTCGTGGACAATTTCTCTCTGGGCATCATAGCCATGCTCCTTGCAATCGCAGGCTATATGGTGATAGGGCATGCGGTGGCATGGATTACCAATCTTCTCAGCAACGGGGTCAACTGGATGCTTGCACACAAGATGAACCCCCTGCTTGCGGTGTTGGTCGATCCAGCCAAGGTCTTGTTCCTCAACAACGCCGTCAACCACGGAATCATGACCCCTCTGGGCATTCAGCAGGCTGCCGAAATGGGCCAGTCGATGCTCTTCCTAGTAGATCCCAATCCCGGTCCCGGCCTGGGCATACTTCTGGCCTGCTGGGCTTTCGGCAAAGGGAACACCAAGCAGTCGGCCCCTGGCGCCGTGGTCATCCAGCTTCTGGGCGGCATACATGAAATCTACTTCCCTTACGTGCTCGCAAGGCCCATTCTGCTCCTGGCGGTCATGATAGGCAACATTTGCGCCTTGAGCTTCTTTACGCTGGTCGATTTCGGTCTGGTGGCCCCCGCTTCTCCGGGCAGTCTGATCTCCATCATCCTCATGTCGCCCAAGGGCAAAACGCTGCTGGGCATACTCGGTGTGCTCATTGGCACCGTCGTATCTTTCCTGCTGGCATGGCCCATGGTCAAGTCCAGGCCGGATTTCCAGGGTGAGAGTGAAGGTGCAGAGCCCGTTCCCGGAATGGAAGGCGTGAGCAAGATAGTCTTCGCCTGCGACGCCGGCATGGGTTCCAGCGCGCTTGGCGCCACCCGTTTCAAGGCTCGGCTCATGCAAGCCGGGCTCGGAAGCATAAAATGCACCAACTGCGCCGTCGGCGACATTCCTGCCGACGCGTCACTTGTGGTGTGCCAGAAAGAGTTGGAAGAAAGGGCGCTGCGTTCCGGCAAGCGGGTAATTGCCATCACCAACTTCTTGTCCGACCCTGCCCTGGATGCCCTGCTGAGCAGCCTGCAAGCAGGTGGCGGCAGCGGTATTGCCTCCGGAAGCATTAACCCAAGTATTTCAGCTTCCGGAGGCAATACCGCTGCCGTCCCTGAGCTGCTGCTGAAGCAAAACATACTTACTTCCCTGCCCTCCGAAAGCAAAGAGGCAGCGATTCGCCGCGCCGGAGCCCTGCTCGCAGAATCCGGATATGTAGATGCGTCCTACGCCGACGCCATGCTGGAACGTGAAAAGACGGCATCGACCTACATGGGCATGGGCCTGGCTATACCCCATGGCACTGCCGAAGCCAAGAAAAGCGTAAAGCACTCCGGAATCGTCGTACTGCAGTACCCCGACGGAGTGGATTTTGACGGCGAAAAGGCCAGGCTGTTGGTAGGTATAGCCGGAGCGGGCGGAGAGCACATCGGCATACTCGCCAAGGTGGCTGAGGCCCTGGACGACGAGAATTTGCTGGAAAAACTCAGCACTACAAAAGACCCCCAAGAAATCTTTAACATACTTAAATAAATGGAACGTCACTTAGCATTACCCTACGAAGGCGGATTGATAGAAGACAATCTTCCCGCCGGCATCTTACATACTTACGAGAAAATCTGGGCTAACGTATATCAGGAATCGAGAGTTGCTTCCTACCGCATAGCCGACATTATAATAGATGCCATCAATTCGTGCGAGGGCCGACTGTTCCGTCTCGGAGTCACCACCGGCTCCACCCCCATATCGCTTTATAACGAACTTGCCCGCCGCTTCGACAAAGGCCTGGTGTCGTTTAAAAATGTGGAAATCGTATCAATAGACGAATACTACCCTTCGTCCAAGGAGGAATTCCAGAGCCGCAACCACAGGCTGCACGAGGCTCTTCTCGACAAGGTTGACATCCTGAAGGAAAACATACATATTCCCGACGGCACTGTGCCTCAGGACAAAGTCACCGATTATTGCGCAAAGTACGACGCTCTGGCCCGCGACCTGGACCTGCTGGTAATTGGAGTGGGCGAGCAAGGCCAGGTCGGTTTCAACGAGGCAGGGTCGAATGATAAAACCCGCACGCACGTAGTCCGGCTTTCCTATGCTTCCCGCAAGCGCCAGGCTGCCAACTTCAACCATGACATCTCCAAAACCCCCGACAAAGCCATCACGATGGGCATCAGCACCATGATGTCCGCCAAACGGATAATACTCATGGCCTGGGGTGAGAGCAAGGCAGAAGCCGTGAGGGACATTGTCGAAGGAGACGTCAACCCTGCTTGCCCGGCATCTTTCCTGCAGCGCCACGACCACATATCATTCTACATCGACGATGCGGCAGCCAGCTTGCTCACCCGTTCCGTCGCTCCTTGGCTCGTAGGCCCCTGCGACTGGACTCCGAAGTTCATCCGCAAAGCGGTTGTGTGGCTCTGCCAGACCGTTGGCAAGCCCATTCTGAAGCTCACCGAGAAAGACTATCTCGACAACAACCTGGACGACCTGCTGGAAAAGGTAGGGTCGTTCAACAAGATAAACATCGATGTATTCAACGACTTGCAGCACACCATCTCAGGATGGCCCGGCGGCAAGCCGGGAGCCGACGACAGCACACGGCCTGTGAGCGCCCTCCCCTATCCCAAGACCGTGCTGATTTTCTCCCCGCACCCCGACGACGACGTCATTTCGATGGGAGGCACTTTCATTCGTCTGGTAAGCCAGGGCCATAACGTGCACGTTGCCTATGAAACCTCGGGCAACGTCGCCGTCCACGACGACGTGGTTCTGCAGCACATCGACGCAGCCGCCCAGCTTGGGTACGGAGACCGCTTCAAAGAAGTTAAAGCCCTGATCGACAGCAAGGTTCCCGGCGAGCCGGAGCCCAGGGCGCTGCTGGACATAAAGGGCGCTATCAGGCGCAGTGAAGCAAGGGGCGCCGTACGTTCCTTCGGACTCAACGACAACACCAACGCTCACTTCCTGAATCTTCCGTTCTACGAATCTGGCGGCATAGCCAAAAAGCCTCGCACACAGGAAGATGTTGACATAATTAAGAACCTGATCAAAGAGCTCAAGCCTCATATGATTTTCATGGCAGGTGACCTTGCCGACCCGCACGGAACCCACCGTGTGTGCACCGAGGCCGCGCTGGAAGCAGTACGCCAGCTGCGTGACGAAGAGGGCTGCGACTCTCTCAAAGAGACTCATATCTGGCTGTACAGAGGTGCCTGGATGGAGTGGGAGCTGGGACGTGTCGATATGGCCGTTCCACTGTCTCCCGGCGAAGTGATCAAGAAAAGGCACGCAATCTTCCGTCACCTGTCCCAAAAGGATATCGTTCCGTTCCCCGGAGAAGACCCTAGGGAGTTCTGGCAGAGGGCCGAAGACCGCACCGCCAATACAGCCCGCCTGTACGACCAGCTCGGTATGGCTGAGTATCAAGCAATTGAAGTATTTTTAAAGTTATATTGACCCCATGAAACTTATTATCAGAGACACTATGAAAGAGGCGTCCGTATGGGCCGCCCGTTACATTGCAGAAAAAATCAACGCCAAGGCCGCTTGCTGCAAAGAGCCTTTTGTCCTGGGACTTTGCACCGGTTCTACTCCTATAGAGACTTACAATGAGCTGATCCGTCTGGTCAAGGCCGGCAAGGTGTCATTCAAGAATGTCATCTCGTTCAACATGGATGAATATGTGGGGCTTCCTGTAGAGCATCCCGAGAGCTATCACAGCTTTATGCACAAATATTTGTTCGACCAGATTGACGAGTCCGAGGCCAACATCCACATTCTGAACGGCAACGCTCCCGACCTGGATGCAGAGTGCGCCGCTTACGAGAAGGCCATCGAAGAGGCCGGCGGTTTTGATCTTTTCTTGGGAGGTGTAGGCGAGGACGGACACATCGCTTTCAATGAGCCCTTCTCTTCCCTGCAGTCACGTACCAGGGTTATAAGTCTCACTCCCCAGACCCGCGAGGTTAATTCCCGTTTCTTCGACAATGACCCTGCGAAGGTTCCTGCACAGGCTCTGTCTGTCGGTGTGGCAACTGTCATGGGTGCCAAGGAGGTCGTGGTTCTGGCTTTCGGTTCCAAGAAGGCTCATGCTCTCAAGGATGCCGTCGAAGGCCCTATTTCGCACTACTGCACGCTCAGCGCTCTGCAGATGCATCCTGCCGGAATCATTGCATGCGATGATGCGGCTGCCGGCGAGCTCCGCGTCAACAGCTACCGCTACTTCAAAGCTACCGAATAGCTACAACCCTCATACTCAGCAGTTTATTCGAACGTATCTTCCTTTCAGCAGATACTTTAAGAGATAATGTTTCTGCCGCTATAGCACCTCCCCCTGCAGACGTTAAACTTGGGAAAACGTCTGCAGGGGGAGGTGCTATAGCGGCAAACAATCGATGAACCGCAAAAACTACAGGCGAGACACACTGACGGAGTCAAATCCAAGAGCTATTAGCAGCGAAGCGGCAGCCGGCACAGAAGCCAACTCCCCGCATATTCCGACAGGAATCCCGGCAGCATGCGCCGCAGTGACAACCATCTCCAACGCCCTCTGAACCGGAGCCGCAAACGCATCATACAAATGCGCAACAGACGCATTGCCACGGTCGGCAGCCATAATGTACTGAGTAAGATCGTTCGTACCCACGCTGAAGAAAGCGGACTCCTCTGCAAGAGCAGCAGCGTCCAGCACAGCCGCAGGAGTCTCAATCATTATGCCCACGGACAACAGTTCAGCGTAATCAGGAGCAATGGAATGAAGGATATCTTTTACCTGACGGATCTCCTCGACCTTACAAACCATCGGTAACATAAGACGCAAAGGAGACCCATCACGGAACCACTCCGGATGCAGCTCACGCACATCACGCGCTGCATCCACGGCCCCGCCAAGCTGAAGCTGGAAGAACTCAAGATGTCCCAGACAGCACCTTATCCCGCGCAGGCCGAGAAAAGGATTCTCCTCCTTCGGCATAGGCATATAAGGCAGCTGCTTATCGCCCCCGACATCCATAGTGCGGAGAGTCAGAGGCTTGCCTTCGCATGCAAGGAGAGCCTCCCTGTATCTCATACGGTGCTCTTCCCTGCCGGGCATAGAATCCCGGTGAAGGAACAGAAACTCAGTGCGGAACAAGCCGATGCCGTCAGCCCCCGAAGCAATGGCGGCACGGACTTCATCTACGTTGCCGGCATTGACATATAGCTTGCGGGATGCAGCCCGGACCTTGCTCACTATATCCGCGACCCCGCCGACCATAGGATCATCCACGGTCACCGTGTCACCGTCCTTTATGCCAGAAATATCGACTCCGACTTGGATGGGGACAGCTCTGGAATGGGCTATGATGCATACATGGCTGGTCGAACTGCCCCGGCTGCAAAGAATGCCGGCCAGAAGTCCGAAGTCTATCTGGGAAGTATCCGACGGAAGCAGTTCTTCGGCCACCAGGACAGAGCCTTTGGCAATTGCCGGAGCAGCGGCGGCGGAGCCACGCATTGCGGTGTCCAAACGGGCGAAAACATCGCGGACATCATCGATGCGGGCCCGCAAATACTCGTCGTCTATCTGCTCGAACATAGACACAATGCTGTCCCGGCTCGCTTCAAGTGCAGCTGTCTCGCTCATGCCCGCGGCAATGTTGGCCTCAACCGTTTCGCGGAGCATGGGATCTTCGAGCATCTCCAGATGGGCCGCAAACACCGGTTCAGAGTCGGCCTGCTGCCGCAACTCACTGTCCACCAGACGGTAAGCCTCGTCAAAAGAGCGGACCGCCCCGCCAGAGACAGTCTTTCTCCAGATAACGGCCGGTCCGCTTACTTTCATTATTCTTTGATAGATTTTATGAATGCTGTTACCGCTTCCATGGCGGCGGTTTCGTCACCACCGTCCACGGACACTTCGAGTTCGCTGCCGCACTTGAGGCCGAGCGACAGCAAGGACAGCATAGACGCTGCGTTGACCTTGCGGCCGCCGGACGAGATGCTCACAGCAGAGCCCGCAAGACTTTTAACCAGCTTCACCAGTTCTCCTGCAGGACGGGCGTGCAGTCCGTCCGGAGCAGTCAAGATAAGCTTTTCACTGATCATAACTTACGCTTCCTCCTGAGCCAGGTTGCGGGAACGGTCTTTAAGGTTCCACAGAGTAACTATAAGCAGGAATCCAATCACGGCAACGACAGCCATGAGGATGAAAATAGGGTGCCAGCCATAGGTGTCGGCAAACTTGCCAAGAGGATATCCGGTGATGAGCGTGCTGAGGTAGCTCATGAAACCTATGATTCCAACTGCAGAAGAGGCGGCTTTCTTGGACACTTCATTGGACGCTACGACACCCAGAAGAGCCTGCGGCCCGTAGAGGAAGAAACCGGCAAGCGCCAGCACGACAAGGAACAGCACAGGTGAGTGCATATCCTGTATGTAATGCAGAGCCACGAGGCAGAGCGCCACCAGAACCATCTCTATGGCACATACCCTCTGGCTGCGGCTCTTGAAGAGTTTGTCGGAGACATAGCCGGCGAATATCATTCCAAGGCAGCCTGCGACCTCGAAAATCGCAACTGTCCAGCCGGAAAGAGCCTGGCTCAGACCCATGTCCTGAAGCATCGAAGGGCCCCAGTCGAGAATGGCGAAACGAACCACATAGACAAACAGGTCGGTGAGTGCCAGGATCCAGATGACAGGGTTAAGGAACACCTTCTTCATCAAGAACTTGCGCCACTCTTTATTGTCTTTGCCCTTGCTCTCGTCCAGTTCTCCTTCCACCTTGGGCAGTTCAGGAAGACCTACCGACTTGGGGGTATCGCGGAGCGATGCTATGATGAAGAAAACTCCGAAAAGAGAAATGGTGGCGGGTACCCAGAAGCACAACTGCCAGCTGGTCATGTATCCGCAGATGATGGAAGCCACGAAGGCTCCTACACTGTGGGAGGTGTTCCAGATGCTCATCTTGGTGGCCAGTTCGTGAGGAGGTACCCAGCTCACCATCAAGTGGTTGCACGGTGCGAAACCGCAGCCCTGGAATATCTGGTTTATGATGTACAGTACCGACATTATGGTCACAAATCCGCCTATGAAGTCGGGGCCGCCTGTGGCGCCTGTAATCCACGTCGTGAGTTTGTCTGTCCAGCCGAACAGGAAGTTAACAGCCACGCACACGCCAAGGCCGAGCACAAGGTGCCAGCGGGCATTGGTACGGTCGCCTATTACGCCGTTGATCAATTTGGAAATGCCGTAAATGATACCGCCGGCGGAAATAATGGCGCCGAATTGTGCCTTGGTAATGTCGGGATAGACTTCCTGAAGCATTGGAATAGCGAAGGAGAAGTTCTTGCGAACGAAATAGAACATCGCATAGCCTATCATCGAACAAATGATAACTCTCCACTGCCAATACTTGAAACTGTGCTTTGTTTTCTTTACCTCTGCCATAGTGTTATTTCTTTGGATTTGTAAATATACAAAAAAGGCGCGACAATGTAGCCGCGCCTTTTAAAAAAGAACAAATCTACTTTGCGAGAGTGGTTCCGTTGGCCTTACCTGAGCTTGCGCTGCCCTGGATCATGGTGGCAAAGTTGGCCTCGGTAAGAGCGGTGCCGTTGACGGAACCGCCTGCCACGCAGTTGGTAAGGGTTCCGAGATTGTAGCCTGCTATGGAGCCGACCTTGCCGGCATTGCCGCAGGTAACGGCGCCGGTGTTCTTGTCGCCGGTAAGGGTAATCTTGGTGTTGTCGGTCTTGCCGGGATAGTATCCGTTGTTGCCGATAACGCCGCCCGCGATGCTGGCTGCATCGTCTGCGGTCTTGGCGGAAACAGCACCCTGGTTCACGTTATTGGAAAGGGCGGTAGGATAATCGGCTGCGGTGGAAACCATTGCACCGACAATACCGCCGGCCCATGAATCGGCTGTGCCCTTGTTGTCCACGCTCACAGCGCCTTTGTTGATATTTCCGGACACCTCGGTGACCAAAGTACCGAGACCGAAGATACCGCCGGCTGCAATCCTGTTCTGGTGGGCTGTTGTGTTGCCTGCAAGGTCGACAGTAACCTTACCTGTGTTGGTGTTGCCGATAACCTTTGCGGGAGCGACATCTTCCCTCTCCTGGGAACCGACAATACCGCCGGCTGCCTGCCAGTTGGCATTGGCCTCAGCCTGGATAATGGACACGTCACCGCTGTTCTCGCACTTCTCGATGGTACCGCCCCTGTTAAGGGTTCCGAGGATACCGCCGGCACGGGTAACCTGCTGCAGGTTGGATGAAATGCTGCCGCTGTTCTTGCAGCCCGTCAGAGTGGCGCCGTTGTAGAACACGCCGCCGATACCTCCGATAGCCATCCAGGTCGAAGGCTTTTCAGCCTGTTCGTAGGCAATGTCACCCTTGTTCTCGCACTTGTCGAACAGAATCTTTCCGTTGGTGCGGCCGGCGATACCGCCGATCATAATCACCTTGGCCACAGGCATGGTGATCGTAAGGTTGGCAGCGTTCACGCAGGAGGTGAGTTTCACATCGCTGGACTGGGTATATCCGAGGATACCGCCTATACCCACTTCCTGGGTTATTGCACCGGAAGCGTTGATGGATGCGTAGTTGGTACAATTTACGAAATTGGCTGCTCCGGAAGCAAGGCCGGCAATACCGCCCGCGCCGATGTAGTCACCGGGCTTCTCGGAAGTAGCATTGTAGTTGATTGTCGCGAAGTTGGTGACGTTCTCGAGAGTACCGGCATTCTCGCCTATGAGGCCGGCGTACTCGCCTGTCTTGCCCTCAACGAAGCCGATCGAGCTCTTGCCGTCATACTTGGTACCGTCGGAGGAACCGAAGATAATGTTCTTGATGGTTCCGGTGTTGGTAATCACAACACCTGCCTTGGAGTCGGCGGACTCTACGATGAAGTTGTAGATCTTGTGGTTCTTTCCGTCAAGTGAAGCTGAGAAGCTGGCCACAGGGGAAATCTTGGCGCCACCGCAGTCGATATCCGCGTCGATCGTCCATTCTTCGTCGGCGGCAAGGGTCGAAGCCTCACTCAAGAAAGCCGCAAGCTGCTCGGCGGTCTTGATGGAAGTACCTGTGCCGGGATTGGGGCCGGGATCAGGGCCGGGATTGGGATTCTCATCCACTTTACCTGCCTGATAAAGAAGGAGTTTGGCCGTGCTCTTGGCATCCTTGGCAGTGACGGTGACTTCTCCGTCACGCTCTTTGCCGGTATTCGCTTCTACGATGATGGTGATAGAGGTATCGCCATTACCGGAGGCAGGGACGACGGTCGCCCATGAGGGACCGGTGAGTTCCCATTCGCAGTTGGCGGCTACTTGGGCCGTCTTGGTCTCGCCGTCGGCGGACACTTTCACGATGAGCGGATCCAGGCTTACCTGGGATACGGTCAGGATTGTCTGTTTCTCTTGGCATGCCACAAGAGCGGCAAGGGCCAGGGCAGAACAAAGAAAGCTTTTGATTTTCATGGTATTATTATTTATTCAGTTTCGATAGCATCCACTTGGGATAATTGGTACATATGAACCTCAGGTCTGCGTAGCGGCTAATATAGTAGTTAACCGCCTCATCGGAGAATACGGCATTGCCGTCGCCCGACTTCTGGTCTATGTTGAACACACTGATCTGCATTCCTGCATTCTTGAACTCGTCTATGGTACGTTCTCCGTCACCATAGGGAGTCATGTAGCTTTTGGCCGAAAGATTGGCCCATTTGAAGCCCTTGGCCTTGTGGCCGGCGGGATTCTTGTTGGCCATCCAGCCCACAGGTATGCCATAGACCACCATGCAGTTGGCTGCAGCGGCGGCTACGGTTTCGTTGCCGGTACAGATGAACTCACAGAACTTTTCGGCCTTGCGCTCTTTGATTATCTCGCAGGAGCGCTGCACCGCCTTTATAGGATAAGCGGTCAGAGAGCCGTCGAGGTTCTTGATGTCCAGGCAAAGCTTGGTACAATTGCCTTCGACCTGCACAATTTCAAGGAAATCTTCCAAGGTCGGTATAGTCTCGCCGTTTTTTAGCACGCCGGCCTTGCGTATTTCCTGCAAGGTATGCTCCCAAGGCTTAAGTCCGTTGATATAATACGTATTCTCTGCATGCCCGATAATCACATTGTTGTCCTTGGTCCAGTAGATGTCGCACTCCATTGCATAGCACTTGAGGGACATTGTGTACTTAAGAGATGCACGTGAGTTATCAGGGGCACCGCTTTCCCTGGAGCCGCCCCGGTGCGCCACAACCCTGTTGTCGCAGGGTGCAGGCTCCGAAGAAAACTCTTTGGGCTCATCCGTCTCCTTCTCGGGAGTCGGTGCCGGCTTGGGCTGCGGGATTTCATGTTTCTCGCAGGAGTAAAGCGTCAGCAGAGCCGCGGCAGACAATGCAAGTAATTTGAATACCTTCATCACTTGGCTGCTTGATTGATTGTACGTATTATAGAACGTCCGTCCGCAACAGTAAAGCGGATATTGGCGGAGCGTTTTTTGCCGGTGGAATTGGGAAGCACCGCGCAAGCGATACCGTCTTTTTCTACTTCCACGTCGTCGCCGCTGTAGGTTCCGGTGAACTGAGATTTGTAGCGGATCTTGCTAACTGTAACCCAAGAAGGATCTCCGTCAACGCTAACTTGCCAGGGCACATCAAGATTAGGACCTTGGTGAACCACAACTGCAGCTTCGAACTCTGCCCCGGTCACAGGGATGGTACCGGGATCAGGTGTGAGCGAAATCCGGAGAGAAGTCAGATCGGCTCCGTCCGGAAAGCTTCCGTCCTTGGTGCAGGAGAACAATCCGAGACAAAGAACGGCCGCCAGAGCTATTGCAAATATCTTTTTCATATCTCTATATCTTTTTGAGTTTAAGACCATCCTTCAATCTGGTGAAGTGCAGAATTCCTGTTAAGGGAGCCCTGAGCGATTGGCCAGAGGAGAATGTTGGGGTTCTTGGCCTGCATGCTGCGGAAAGTCTGTCCGGGAATCTCGGAATTAGGTTCCATGTCCCAGATCTTGCCGGTGCGGATCAGAGCCCACCATATCATACCCTCTGCAGGGAACTCGAGGAAGTACTCGTTGACAATGTTGTTCAGCACATCCGAAGGGGCCAGGCTGGTGTAGTAATTATCCTTGCCGTAGGCACGCTTGGCAATGAGATTGAGGCTCTTGTTGGCGCCGGCGTAGTCTTTCTTGTAGTACTTGAGCTCGGCATCCAGCATCACCACATAGCCGTAGCGATAGTAGATGAGGTCGTTGTCCTGGACCACAGGGCTCTTGGACAGGTCGCCAACAAGCTTGTTGCACCAGGTTATCTCGTGCTTGTCGGCAGCGGAAGAATAAGGGCCGTAGCCAAGATTGGTCTTGACACGGGTGTCGCCCTTCTTCTCGCTGGCCTTGAGGATGTCCACGAAATTCTGGGAGTAGCTCCACCACTGAGTAGAAGAAATAGGCACGGGCTTGTTCCTGTAAGCGCTGGCGATAGCATTCGAAGGGTGGCAGAAGAAAATCTGGTAGCCGCCGGTGTCGGAAGCACTGAGAGCGAGCGAGAAAATTATCTCGTTGTTCTTCTTGTTGGTACGGTCGAACACCTTTGCGTAGTCGCCGAGAAGCCTGGAAGAAGAAATGCCTATAGCATCCAAGGCTTCCTGGGCCATGTCGAGGTACTTGCTGTCGCCGCCCCTGGTCGCATACATCCAAAGTGCATAGTCGGCCTTAAGGGTATTATATGCATCCTTGGTAGCAAAATATTTCTCGCTGCCAAGTTTGTCGGCAAGGGCGCCGCAGAGCTCAAGGTCGGTCTCTACCTGCTTGTACACGTTTTCGACACTCTGCTGCTCCGGGTAGCACTCGGGCTGGGTGGTAGATTCTACCGGTTTGAGGTTCACGGGAACCTCTCCCCATACGCGGGCCGCATGGAAATAGCAGTATGCACGTGCGAAATAGGCCTGAGCCAGTGCCCAGTCGAGACGGTCCTTAGGAGCATTGCACTCGGGTCCGTGCTCGATGACTGCATTGGCCTGGTCGATGGCCGAGAACAGGCCGGACCAGCCTATTGTGTTGGAAGAGTTCATTGTATTGTGACGGCAGGCAATCTTGAAATTGTCAACCGCACGGCTCTCAAGTGAAGGTCCCCACATATAGTCGCCGACCCTGAGTTCGCCGAAATAGAACACATTGCACTCACTGCCGGAGAAATAGCTTTGGAGGCGCTTGTAGATACCCGGAACGGACTGTTCAAGGTCGGAGGCATCTTGCCACATATTGCTCACGGACAGAGCGTTGTCGTAAGGAATGTCAAGATCCTTGTGGCAGGAGCTGAAAGCAGCCGTACAGACAACAAGAAGGCAGAATGATTTAATAATATTCTTCATATCCATATCCTCCTAGAATGTTAATTTAAGGTTGAACAACACCTTGCGTGCGGCAGGCATAATGTTGGATGACGCGCTACCCATCTGCACGGAGCTGTACATGTTGGAATCGGAATCGGTGCTGATACCGGTTTCGGGGCTGATGGCGCCGCTGAGCTTGGTAAAGTACCAGAGCGTATTGCCGGTCACGCCAATCGTAACCTTCTTCATGGCCAAGGCCTTGGCCCATTTTTCGGGAAGGTCGTAGTAGATGGAGGCGTCACGCAGGCACAGGTAGCTTGCACTCTCCACATTGAAGCTGGAAGCCCTGGAGTAGTTGCGGTTACCGAAGTCTGCGTCGTTGGGGAAGAAGCGTGCCCACTGGGCGTTTGTATCGCCCGGCCTGCGCCAGCACCCGGAGATGAGGTTCACATCCAAGTTGGAGTTACAGTTTCCGAGAGTATTCTGGAGCATACGCGTCTTCATGTAGTTGTAGATGCTGTGACCGAGTGCATAATCGAAATACACGTTGAAGGTCAAGCGCTTGAAACGTATGGTATTGTTGATACCGCCGGTGGAGTGAGGCATGACGTTGCCCAGCAGGAACATATCGGTTGCATCGATCTGCTCTGCGCCGTCGGCGGTTTTGGCCGTGCCGTAACGGTTGAGCCACTCAAAATCTCCGGCGTCCTTACGTCCCTGGATGGACTGTCCGTCGGAACGGCGGTAACCGTGAGACTGGGTGTCAAAGTATGCTGCCGCAGCCTCTTCGTCGGTCTGAAGGATGCCTGCAACCTTGTAGCCCCAGATGCGTCCCAGAGGCTCGCCCACTGCAGTGCCGCCGAAGCGGTAGCCGCTTGCAGTGGTGTAACCGCCTATACGCCAGCCGTATGCAGGGCTGCCGTCGGCATTGTAAAGCAAGTTGCCGTCCATATCCTTGAGCTGGTACTTATACTCGTCAGGCAGGGAAAGGACCTCGTTGCGGGAGAATGACCAGGTGAAGTCGGTCTCCCAAGAGAAGTCGCGCCTCTCGATATTGACTGTGTGCAGTTCAAGTTCGGCACCCCAGAAGCGAACGCTTCCCACGTTGGCGTTTACGCTGCCAATCTGGCCGGTATCAGGAAGGGTGATGCCGTAGATGAGGTCGTTGGTCACTTTGTTGTAGTAGTCTGCAACAACGCGGATGCGGTCGTTCAGGAAGCCCATGTCCAGACCGAGGTCGAACTGGGTAGTGGTCTCCCACTTAAGTCCGGTGTTGACCATCTTGGAAGGAAGCAGCACATTATAGATGTTGTAGGTGCTTGCAGAGTAGGCTCCGAGAGGATCGGTACGGGCAATGTCGTTGTTACCGGTCTGACCCAGGGAAGCACGCAGCTTGAGCATGTTCATCTTGTCCTTTGCAGGGGCGAAGAAGTTTTCTTCGCTGATTACCCATGCAGCTGAAACAGAGGGGAAATAGCCCCATTTGTTGTCGCCCAGGAAGAGCGAGCTACCGTCGGCGCGGAACGTTGCAGACAGAATGTAACGGTCTGCGTAGTTGTAGCCGATACGTCCAAAGTAAGAGATGAGTGCAGTCTCGTAGTCCTGATTGCTCATGCTCATGGTGCCGGCAGTGTTAGAGCCGCCGGAGCCGAGGATAGGAACCTTGTCGGACAGCGAGCCGCTGTTGCCTGCATTCAGATACCAGTAGTGCCACTTGGACCAGTCGTAACCGACGGTTCCGCTGAGGCGGTGCTTACCGAGCAGCTTGTCTGCAGTGAGGTAGGCCTGGAAGTTCTCCCTCTGGGTCTGGGTGCGGGTTTCGCTGGTGCTGCGGTTGGTGCTCACGAAGTTGGAAGAACCGTTGACCTCGCCCTTGGTGTAGTAGCTTCCGCGGTAGCTGTTGTCGTAGAGAGCGTACTGCACGGTGCCGGTGAGCCAGTCGGTAATCTTGGCCTTGAGGTTCATGCTGCCCATGAATTTGTGGCGCTGGGTCTCACGGTCATAGAATGTCTCGTAGAACTCGGCGGTCTGCTGGTTCTTGTTGGTACCGCCGGTGGCGAAGGTGCCGTCGGGGTACTTGCCGATATGCGTAGGCGACATCATGATACCACGGCCGAGGACGGTAAAGTAGTCGTTGGTCATGGGGTTCTTGGTGGCGTTGGAGAAATCGAACGTGGTGGAAGCAGTGAGCCACTTGGTCACGTTGAAGGAAGTATTTCCGTGCATCGTGAAGTTTTTGTAGGCACTCATTGCCACCATTCCGTCGTCTCCTAGGTAACCTACGGAAGCGGCGTACTTGACATCTTTGTTTCCGCCGTTGACACCTACGTAATGTTTATGGTAGAAGGAAGGATGATACCACTCGTTCTGCCAGTTATGGTCGGTGTAAATGATGGTCTTGGACGGATCGACAGGGTCTGCCATGGATAGATATCCGGCAGGAATCGACTCACCGTCAACAAGATAACGTGTCGAATAGGTTGATGTAGATTCGGTGTTGCCTATACCGGCGCCGTTTGCTCCGTTGAGCACCAGGGGCGCATTGGGTCCCTGGAGGGCGGCAGGACGCACGATAGTAAGGAACTCGGTGGCGTTGGCCAGCTTCCAGGTGCGGGCGGGAGAAGTAAAGCCCACCTGGGAGTCGAAGACCACCTGGGGCTGCTTGAAGGAGTTGCCCTTCCTGGTGGTCACGAGAATAACACCGTTGGATGCGCGGCTACCGTAGATAGCGGAGGACGCTGCATCCTTCAGGACCTCGATGGATTCGATATCGTTGGGGTTGAGGTCGTCAATGCCTCTCTCAACGCCGTCCACGAGGAACAGAGGATCGTTGCTACGGTTGATTGACGAACCGCCTCGGATGAGGAAGCGGGGGCTCTCGCCGGGGAGGTTGTTGTTGGATGCGATGCGAAGGCCGGTGACCTTACCCTTCAAGGCGTCGCCGACGGTAGAAACAGGAGCGTCCAAGAGCTTGTCTCCGTCAACTTTGGCGATAGCGGTACTCAGGGTCTTGCGGGACTGGGTACCATAACCCACCACAACCACGTCGTCGAGGATGTTCTGGTCGTCGGAAAGTGTGACGTTCAGAACGGAGCGGCCGGCGACGGGAACGGTCTGGGTCGTGTAACCTATGAAGGAGAACTCCAGCGACTGGTTTCCTCCCACAGGAAGGGAGAAACGACCGTCTGCATCGGTTGTCGTACCTTTGGTGGTACCTTTTATCATGACTCCCGTACCGGGCAGCGGATCGCCGTTGCTATCGACTACCCGTCCGGAAACCACTGAAGCTTTGTCGGAAGACTGCTGTTCGGCTGTTAGAACCACTGTGCGGTTGACAACTTTCCAGCTTATTCCCTTTCCGCTGAAAGCTTTAGTCAGAATAGACTCAAGAGAGGCCTGCTTTTGCTTGATGGAAATGTCACCAAGCGATTTGGAGGCAAGGTCCGTCTCATAAGAGAACAGTACGCCTGTCTGCCCTGTGAGGGCAGCCGTAAACGAACTGACCGTGGCTCCTGACATAGACATATCTACATCATAGAGCCTGCTCTGCGCCTGCGCCGTGAGTGTGCTTCCGGCCAGGAAGCCAAAGACGGCGAAGAAGCAGATCGTCAACAGAACTTTTTTTCTCATATAAAATGTATTGGTTAGAAATAGTTATTTTTCAATATCGCATTCCGCCCCGGTCATATATTCAATTATGGACAGAACATCTTCCAGTGTATCTGTCTTGAGGAAAGCAAGGTTATAGTGCTTCTCGGTGTCCCCTCCGCGGGCTTTGATCTTTTTGTGGAAAATGGTAGAAAGACGGGAAACCATCTGAGCCAGAGTCGCATCGGACATGGACACAAGCCTGTATTTGTCGGTTACAAAGGCGGTTGCATACACGGGCTCCACCCTCATGTCTCCGGAAAGGGCTTTGTATGTGGCTTTCTGGTTGGGGCTCAGGGTCACCATGGACACGCCTTCGGGAGAAAGCAGCCGCACCGAGCCACGTTCCAGCACGACCTGGGATTGTTCAGGGGCTGAAGAAACAGAAAAAGCTGTACCCAGGACTTTAATTCCTATATTGCCGGTGTGCACGAAGAAAGGTTTCGCCTCATTGTGAGTAACGTCAAAATAAGCATCGCCGCTGAGTTTGACCTCCCTTTTCCCGGGAAGGTTGCTCACATTGTATTCAATGCTAGCCCCGGGACGCAGATAAACCCGCGACCCGTCTTCAAGCACCAAATGTATAGTCTCGCTCGTGCTGTTGGCCACAAGTTCCATGGGCACCGGCGTTTCTTTTTCTCCGAAGAAATTGCTTACGGTGAAAAATCCAAGTACCAGCACTGCCACTGCAGCAAATGCATAAGCAGCGACCCGGAAATTGAAGCGCTGCTTTCTACGGGCCTCTGAAGCATCTATCCTCGCATTGAGGCGAGCCACCATCGATTCGCTTCTGATGTTAAGATCGTCAGAGCTAACCGTTTGATGCAGAGAGTAATTGGCAAGAAAAAGGGAATAAAAACGCCTGTTCTCTTCGGATTGTTCGAGCCATTGCAGAAGCTTGGCACTTTCTTCTTCCGATGTGCTGTGACGTATGTGTTTTATGATGAGTTCAATAATTTCGTCTTGCATACATAATAATATACAAGCGAGCCGGTGAAATCACCCAATGAGATTATCAAATTCCTGCAAGACTGGTACGCAGTTGTTTCAGCGCAAGATACATGTGGTTCTCGACAGTGCTCAGGGCTATTCCAAGGCGCTCGCTGATTTCTTTGTTGGAAAGATTGTCTATATAGCTCATGGTAAATACTTCCCGGCAGCGAGGAGGAAGCTTTGCCACGGCTTCAGAAATAATATCTCTAAGGTCTGCATTGAATATGCTGCTGATAACAGGATTGCGATCCGGAGACCAGCAGTCGCCCAAAATGCTCAGCATGCGGTCTTCATACTGATTATTAAGAAGATGCATGCGGCGGGCGCGTTTGAGGTAGTTGATGCAGCGGTTGTACACGGAGCGGAGCAAGTAGGACTGGAGTTCAGCTGGGTCGTCTCTGAGAGAGCGGCGGTTTTGCCAGAGGCCGAACAGAACATCCTGAACCACGTCTTCTGCCCAGGAGGATTCTACTCCGGAGAGGAAAAGGCGTGCATAAGAGATGAGTGATACGTAGCGCTCGCGGCACAACATATCAAATGCTTCTCTGTCTCCTGCTTTTATTCGTGTTATTAATTCGGATTGCATCTCTGCAAATATAGCAATAAAAACAGGAACTTGTACACCTGCAGCAGCGGAGTTATGCCCGAACCTCCCGTTCGTATGGGCCAAGGTCGGCCCGAGCATAACTCCGCTGCTGCAGGAGAATATCTTTTTGCCGCTTACGATTATCTGGGGCCGCGGCCGCCGGGGCCTCTGCCGCCGGGACCGCGCATCTTGTCGCGGTCGAAGGTACCGAAGCGCCAGGTCAGCGACAGGATTATGTAGCGGCCGAGAGTATTGTTGTAAACCTCAGAGTGGTAGTTGGAGTTGTCGGACACGCTGAGGTTCTTGGCCTGGCCCAGGATATCGTAGCTCTTGAGAGCGAGGGTTGCCTTTTTCTTGAAGAGCAGTTTCTGGATTTCGGCGTTGAGAATATACTCGGGCTGGTAATTCAGGTTGCTGGCGTATCCGTTGTACCAGTTGTAACTAAAATCAGACTTAAGAGTGAGGCCGGGGCCTTCCCAGGTCCAGTTCACGGAGGCGCGGATCTGGTTGTTGAATGTGAGGGTGTTGTCAGCGGTCTGGGAAATGGTGTACCAGGACTTGTTGACGCGCGTGCGGGCGCTTGCGGAGAGTTCCAGTGCGTCGTTACGGTAGGTGACGCGCAGGCGCTCCATGGCGCTCACAGTGCGGGTTATGTTCTCGTCGAATTTGAAGTCTCCCCTGCCGTAAGCCGCCAGGAAGCCGTCGTAGTCCATGTCTCCGGTGGCGGCATCATAGTAGTTGACTATCTGGCTGGTGACATCGTTTCCTCCTACGTATGATGCATTTTTGCTGTAGTTGATACGTCCCATTTCACCGATCGAGAAATTAGTGCCTCCGATGGGGATGTTGGCAAAGAGATTGACGCCGAAATTGAAGGACGAGGGGCCGTTAAAAGGCATGGAGTAGCGCGCTCCGTTGGGGCCGTACCAAATGGCGCTGGTTATGGGGTCTTGCACGTAACTTCCGTTGAAACGGGCGTTTACGGATGCAAACGATTTGCGGTTGTTGAACCTGAAGTCACCGTTGAAGTTGTGGCTGAAATAGGGAGCGAGCGAAGGGTTACCAAAGCTTATGTTCAGAGGATCGGTGTTGTCGGGAACAGGGATCAACTGAGACACCGAGGGCTGGTTGGACCATCCGCGGTAGAAAATGCGCATGTTGGAGTTCTCTCCCATCTCCCACCACATCATGGCGCTGGGAGCATAACGCCAGCGTGTGTCTTCGTAAGAGACAGGAACGCCGGCCCGGACGGTCTCGTTGGTAGTCTTCACAGGCTGGGCCGAGAAACCAAGCTGAGCCCGGAATTTCTCCAGCTGATAGAGCACGTTAGCTCCTATGTCGTGACGTTTGTTGTCATTGACCACGCTGTTGGAGTAATACACGTCCAGGGCGCCGCCGTTCTGATTGTCGTAGGTCTTCTTCTCCGATGTGGAACGGGACCAGCTGTAGCCATAGTTGGCCTCCACATAGAAGTTGCCGCCTATGGGCTCGGTGTATGTGACCCTTCCGAAGAGCGAGTGGGAGCGGCTTTCCTGGTCTATTGTCTGATCTGTTATCTGATGGGAAGCCCAGTTGCCCTCGGACACAAAATCGGAGAAGACATTGGACTGGTTGAAAGAGCCCATCTCATTGTTGGAGAAGCTGTACCGGCCCATCACAGTGAGGGTGCGGCCGGGCTTACCGAGACGCTGGCGCAGGAGGGCGAATCCGCTGGTGCTGAAGTTGCGGTTGGTACCCCAGTTCTTCGAATCACCCTTGTTTATGTGTTCGACTACCGACGAACGGTCGTAGTCCGTGAAATAGTCGTTCTGCTGCATGAATGCGCCGCCGCCGAAATTCAGCTGGGGCTGGAACAGAATGGAGGTGTTGTTCGAGAACTTGTGGTCCAGGCGCATTCCGAAACGGTGTCCCCAGGTCTGGGTGTCGTTGAAACCGTTGGAATTGTATATCTGGTCGTAGTCCTTCAGGTAGGTGGTACGGGAACTCTCCTCTTCTATATACTTGGAGGTATTGCTGTACAGATAGTTTCCGCTCAGGTCCATGCGGTTGTCGAAAAGAGTCCAGGCGCCGTTGCCGCCGGCCATCCAGGAAGTAGTGATTCCGTTGTAGTTCCCGTTGCCGCCGCGGCCTCCGCCCATGCCGCCGCCACCGCCTCGCATGCCGCCCATCATGGAACCGGCGAGGTCGTTGAAGCCGCGGTTGTTGGTATTGTTGCCGTTGGCTATGAAAGAGATCTGGGTTTTGTCGGTGAATTTGCCCACAAATGCCGCAGTCTGATAGCGCCAGTCACCTTCTACGTCGGTGGAAGGCAGGTCATGGCCGCCTCCGGCCATAATATTGCCGAAGGTTCCTTTCATCATGCCGGGCTTGATGCTGAGGTCGATTATGGTCTCTTCTTCTCCGTCGTCAATTCCGGTGAACTCGGCCTGGTCGGACTTCTTGTCCACGACTTTGAGCTTGTTGATTATCTTGGCGGGAATGTTCTTGGAAGCCAGTTGCGGATCGTCCAGGAAGAAAGTCTTTCCGTCAATAGTTATCCTTTTGATAGTCTGTCCGTTGTGAGTAATGCTGCCATCCTCGGCCACTTCTATGCCGGGGAGTTTCTTGAGGAGGTCTTCGAGCACATCGTTGTCGGTCGTCTTGAACGAAGTGGCGTTGTACTCGATAGTGTCTTTCTTGATGATGATGGGGTTGCCGACAGCAGACACCGACGCGGCGTCAAGCTGCTGCTGGTCCACTTTCATCTTGATGGTTCCCAGATCCTTGACATCTGGAATCTTGACCTGCTTTTCGAAGGGCTGGTAACCCAGCATTTCGGCCTTGAAGGTGTAGGCTCCCGACCTTATGCCTTCTATGGCCACCTTGCCGTCAGACTCGCTGAGCACGTACTTTGTGGGCTTCTGGGCTCCCTCACGGGTAAGTGAAACGGTGGCGAAGCCAACGGGCTCTCCGTTGGACTCGTCGATAAGTACCGCAGTGAGGCGGTTCTGGGCAAAAACGCCCGTGCCCAGGAGCAGCGCCCCTGCAAGGCACACTATTCTGGCTAACAATTTCATAAACTTTTCTTTAGACGCTATCGGCCGTCAAAAGTTTAAATCCGGCAAAAGATTTTCGTTTTTTGGCGCTCGGTGCACTGCTGTATTGCAGGACGCCGCTACGCGGCCCCTCCCGCAAGCGGGCCCCTCCCTCTTACGGTGCCGAGGGTGGCAACGGTCCTGCAATACAGCAGTGCACCGGGCGCCAAAAACAATCATTTGACTCTGTCGGGGTTGGCTGCGATGAACTTTTCCCAGGAACCGCCGGATGACTTGCCGGCCAGCGGGCTTGTCATTTGATAATAATGACACATGGCGATGGCGAGGGCGTCGGTGGCATCCAGATGCTTGGGGTCGATGTCAATCCCGAGCGTCTTCTCGACAATCAGCGCCACCTGCTCCTTGGACGCCGCACCGTTGCCGCAGATTGCCTGCTTAGCCTTTCGGGGAGCATATTCATACACTTTGGCGCCACGGGTCAGCGCAGCGGTCATAGCGGCTCCCTGAGCCCTTCCAAGCTTGAAAATGACCTGGGCATTACGGCCGTAGAACGGGGATTCTATGGCGAGGTCGTCCGGATGATGCAGATCGCAAAGGGCGCACACTTTATCGAAAATGATATGCAGCTTCTCGTATATGTCATCTACCCTGCGAAGGTCGAGAACGCCCATGTCCACGTATT
Source organism: uncultured Bacteroidales bacterium (assembly GCA_946403855.1). Classification (GTDB taxonomy): domain Bacteria; phylum Bacteroidota; class Bacteroidia; order Bacteroidales; family UBA932; genus Cryptobacteroides. The sequence continues at coordinate 9,132 of CAMJBH010000012.1, read as the reverse complement.
GCGCCTTGCCTGATGCATCCACACGGATAATCCCGAAACCAAGCAAATTGGTTCCGGGATCTATTCCGAGTATGGTGCAAGGCTTAGTCAATCTTGTCGAAGCCCGTGTAGGGACGCAGGATTTCGGGGATAACTATTCCGTCGGGAGTCTGGTTGTCCTCGAGAAGCGCCGCTACAACCCTGGGGAGGGCAAGAGAACTGCCGTTCAGGGTATGGGCGAGCTGGGTCTTGCCGTTCTCATCGCGATAGCGCAGATGCAGACGGTTGGACTGATAAGTCTCGAAGTTACTTACAGAGCTGATCTCGAGCCAGCGGCCCTGTGCGGCGCTCCAGAGCTCGAAATCATAGGTAATGGCGGAAGTGAAGGACAAGTCCCCGCCGCAGAGGCGAAGTATCCTGTACTTGAGCCCAAGCTTGTTCACTATTCCTTCCACATGGGCGACCATGTCGTCCAGGGCCTTGTAGCTGTCTTCGGGCTTTTCTACACGCACGATCTCGACTTTGTCGAACTGATGCAGGCGGTTGAGTCCGCGCACGTCTTTGCCGTAAGACCCAGCCTCACGGCGGAAGCAAGGAGTATAGGCGGTAAGGCGCTGAGGGATCTGTCCCTCTGTGAGTATGACGTCACGGAAGATATTGGTCACAGGCACTTCTGCCGTAGGTACCATATAGAAATCATCCACCTCGGCGTGATACATCTGGCCCTCTTTGTCGGGCAGCTGGCCGGTGCCGAAGCCGGAGTCACGGTTCACCATCACCGGAGGCTCCACCTCTTTGTAACCTGCCGCAGTGTTGCAGTCCAGGAAGAAGTTGATGAGCGCCCTCTGGAGCTTGGCTCCCTTGCCCTTGTACACAGGGAATCCCGCTCCGGTAATCTTTACTCCAAGGTCGAAGTCTATGATATCATATTTCTTGGCGAGATCCCAGTGAGGAAGTGCGTTCTCGGGCAGCTTGACCTCGGGACCGCCCATCTTCACCACCTCGTTGTCCTCGGCGCTCTTGCCGGGCTTGACCAGGTCGCAGGGGATGTTGGGCATCAGCACCAGGTTCTTCTCCATCTCTGCGGCAGCCTCGTCCATTCCGGCCAGAAGTTCACCGGAGCGGGCTTTGAGGGCTGCCACGGCGGCCTTCGCCTTCTCGGCCTCCTCTTTGAGTCCCTGCTTCATGAGGGAACCGATCTCTGCGGCTTTCTGCTTCTGCTGAGCGAGCAGGGCATCGGCCTCGGTCTGGAAATTACGGCGGCGCGTGTCCAGTTCCAACACCTTGTCCACTATGGGCTGCGCGTCAAAATTCTTGATTTTAAGTTTCTCCACAACCCACTGAGGATTGTCACGGAGCATCTTAAGCGTCAACATAACTATTCAGATTAAAAAAAAATGACCCGCGACCCCGATCCCGAAGTGCAAGTCATTGATCTACATAAAACCTTCGAGATCAGTTCTCAAAAGGGACCACGGACACGTAGGATTTGTCTCCCCTCTTGCGGGCAAACTTCACTGTGCCGTCGATAAGCGCATAAAGAGTGTGGTCCTTGCCCATACCCACGTTGGTGGAAGGATTGTGGACTGTACCCCTCTGGCGTACGATAATGTTGCCGGCCTTTACGACTTCGCCGCCGAATTTCTTGAGACCCAAGCGTTTGCTTTGCGACTCACGACCGTTCTTGGAACTGGATTGACCTTTCTTGTGTGCCATAATTCTTAAGCGATTTCGTTGATTTTGATCTTGGTAAGTTTCTGACGATGACCGTTGAGCTTCTGGAAGCCCTTGCGGCGGATCTTCTTGAACACGAGGACCTTGTCGGCCTTCGCATCGTCGTCCAGGACGGTAGCCTTAACAACGGCTCCCTCTACATAAGGAGTTCCGACTTTCACAGCCTCTCCGTCTGCGACGAGAAGCACTTTGCCGAACTCTACATCAGCACCCTTGGCATCGGCAAGCCTCTGCACAAAGATTTCGTTGCCAGCCTCTACTTTAAACTGCTGGCCTGCAATGTCTACGATTGCGTACATCAAACAATTTTTTTAAATGTTTGGGCCGTGAGCGTCTGCCTTCGGGCAGATCTTGGCGGGCTCATCGGTCATAAAACGGACCGCAAATATAGCAATAATTCTTGATTATCCAATTATTTGTTAATTAGAAAATTCTTGCCATCTTTGTGAAACATTTTTGTTTTATTTAAATGAAACTGGCGGGTGCCCTCCGGGAACCTTTTCCCATGTTTTATGGTTCCCGGAGGGCACCCGCCAGTTTCATATCAATGACAGCAAATGGATTCGACTTTTATTTTCAATAAACCGGTAACAGGCCGTCACTTTATCGGCCGTAAATCCGAAACTGCAATACTCACGAATCTCCTGCGCGAAGGCGAGAATGTCACCCTGTACGAAGCTCCCAAGGTAGGCAAAGATTCGCTTCTGCAGCAGGTATTCTTCGATCTAAAGCTGTCGTTGCCGCAGTTCAAGATAGCCAGCATGAGTCTCCTGAACGTGCGCAGCATTACTGATTTCTGCTTACTCACGGGCAGTGCCATGCTCAAACTCTACGGCACCACCGCCCAAGACTACGCGTCCCTTGTGGAACGGCATCTTCCGGACACTCATTTTGTGTTTGACGAATTGGTGTACCAGGAGAACGGTCGCATCCTGTCGCTGAACTGGGATCTGGACGACCAGGACCTCCAGGCTCTGCTTAGGCTTCCCTACTCGCTCGGCCAATCGGACGGCAAGAAGCTTTTCGTGTGCATCGATGAATTCCAGAACGTGATGCTGACTGAAGACGGTGACAAGTTGTGCCGCACAATGCAGGAGACCTTCAAAGCCAGGACGCAGGAAGACCGGGCGGCAGCATGCTATATTATGTACGGGTCGCAGCTCAATGCAATGAAAGAGATCTTCGAGCACAAAAAGTATTTCTACCGTCAGGTCGAGCATGTACCACTGAGCGAGATAGACCCAAAAGACATAGTGGAGTCGATCAACAGGGGTTTCCTTTCGAGCGGTAAGGTTATCGATAAGGGACTCATGCTCGGAGTGTGCCAGCTGTTCCGCAACAACATTTTCTATATCAACAACTTCGCAGCCATTTGCGACTCCCTTTCCAAGGGTTACATGACAGAGCCTGTGCTCACGGAGGCGCTCTCCTGCATGCTGGCGATACACGAGCCCCGCTTCCGGGCGGTCATGAGCGACCTCACCACCTTCCAGGTGAACCTTCTAAGGGCTGTGATAGAAGGGCATACCAAATTCAGCAGCGCTGAAGTCATTCAGCACTACGGTCTCAACTCTTCGGCCAACGTAAGACGCCTGAAAGACGCCTTGTGCAAAAAAGAGATTCTCACTTTCGACGAGGAGGACATTCCCCACATCATCGACCCCTTGTTCGAGTATTGGGTAACAAAATACTATTTCGGAATATAAAAAAAGAGGATGATCCCGTTTTAAGATCATCCTCTTTTTCATAAATTCTGAATCCTACTCAGCATTTCGCACGCAACGCAGAGGACCGGCAATACGGTAACTCACTTTAGAGCCGTTGCAAGTATATTCAGCTTCAGTAGCCTTGTTGGTCATGGGCATGAAGCCATGGAACTGAATATTCTTTATACCCGAAGCCGCATCACCACTTGTTTTGTAAGTAACACCTGCATAAGACGAGCCGCAGAACATAGAGGATGCCAATTTATCCGGATACCCGGTGTACCAGCCGGATAATGTTCCGGAGGTTCTGGTCACATCCAAGATGCTTACAAATCCGTAAGCCCCCATATTAAAGCCGTCTGCATTCAACAGAGCGATGGAGCCGTTTGCACCGTCGTAATAAGGTGCAGAGGTATTCGTGGTCTCCCCTGCGGATTTTCCCACAAGGGCCAGAATCTCACTGATGGCAGGAACGTGCCAGCCGGGAGGGCAGATGCCCTGTGCCTTTTCAAGAGCCTGGGCCTGCTCGACTGTAGTAATGTCTCCAACCTTGAGGCCAAGCGCAACTTCTGCCTGATACAGGTAGCCGTTGGCATCGATCGTGGCTTCGTCGGTAGCGAATTCCGCGCCGGTCTTGTCCGCTTTGACTTTGAGGGGAGCGAAGACTCCTGCAGTAACCTCTGTGTTGTCGGTTGAAGGAGTCATGCCTTCAGGAAGATATGCCAGGTTCTTGGCCATCCACCAGCGGCCGTCCTTCATCTGCACGATGGGATACTCCTTGCCGTCGTAGGTAAATTTACCGCCTGCGAGGTCTTCGGTGAAAGGCACGACCTTCTCAATCGTACCGGAGTTCCAGAATCCCACAGCATTTTCGTCGGTGGGTTCGGCACCGTTGACGGTCGCGGTAAAGGAATAAGGCTTGGCGATCGTGAGTTTCCTACTTGCGGCCGAGAACTCGCCAAGCAAGTGGCCGGCATAAGAGTCGCTGTCCATCACGACAGCACCGGAAGACTCGACGTCAGTCCACGAAGAATTAACGTTAAGTGCTCCAATGATACCGCCCGCAAAAGAGCCGGCAGCAGATTTTGCACCGGTCACGGTGCCGGAAGAGGCTGCTTGCTTAAGGTCTCCTGCGCCCCAATATCCGGCGATACCACCGATCTGGCTGTCTTTAAGGCCGTTGGTCATGGAGATAGAACCGGTATTCGTAACATTCTCAACAACTTTACCATTAGCGTTGATTGCAGCGCCGATACCTCCCAGACGCATCTTACTGGCAGCTTCACTGACAATGTCTCCGGAATTACTGAGGTTCTTGTAGGTATTACCGCCATTTTTGTAATTACTTGAAATACCTCCAATATAATTATAATCCGTGTTATTCCAGTTTGAAACAAAAATATTTCCGCTGTTGGTAAGGTCCTCAAAAACAGCTGCAATACTGTTCCATCCGCAAATACCAGACACGCACATTTGCTTGGCCATTCCGCCTCCGTCCAGCAAAATATTGCCAGAGTTGGAGCATGAACGGATTGCGGAACCCTTGGTATAGGCCACGATACCTGCCAAATAGCTGTACTTGGAAGCAGGGTCCATAGTGGCGGAAAGACCGCCCGTGTTGATGCAACCCTCTACAGCACAAGCGGCATTCTCAAGACCGACTATACCACCAACATAAGAAGGATAAGCCAGATCTTTAATTACCGGTTTCCTGTTCACCTGCATTGCAGCATTGTTAGTACAATCGGATACATTCACGTAAGACATACCGACAATACCTCCGAAACGTAGTTCGCCGTTTGAAGTGGCGGCAATAGTAGCAGCGCTGGTGAGTTCGCAGTCAGTGACTCCTGAATCTTTATTGGCATATCCGACGATACCTCCTATGTTATTGTAACAATCTTTCTGGTTGGTAGTAAGTGTCGTAATGTCGAAGATCATCTCAAGAGGTGCGCTAACCACACAATCGGATATTGGAGCATAAGTATAACCAACCACACCGCCAAGGTGGCAGTTCTTCGTCATACCGGAAAGCGAGGTAGCCTTGGTTGCCAGGTTGTCACAGCCCTTGATTGTGGCTTTGCTCGCGCCGACAACACCGCCGAAGGCAGAAGATGAACCTGCTGTAGCTGTCATCTTGGCACGCACTACGACTTCGCCCTTGTTGTCGCAATTCTCGACAAGTGTAGCATTGTCACCCACAGAACCGAAGCAGCCGCCTGCAGTCGCCCAACCGAATCCTACCTCACCGCTGGCATAATCATTTCCAGCATTGGAGAACATACCCGAAATGGTCACAGAACCTTCATTAACGCAGTCTTTGGCATTGATGGGCGCCGTTCCGGCAAGAGCTGCTGTTATACCGCCCACCGAGGGACCTGCGTTGGCCCTCGTGTCACTGTTGATGAAGCTCACAGCGCCTTTGTTGACGCAGTCGAAAATTGCTGCTTCGCTGTAGCCAAGAATACCGCCAACTTTGAAATAGCCGCCTGTGCCGCCGCCCCAAGTGGCGCTGACTGCACCTTCGTTGACGCAGTTGCGTATTTCTCCGTAGTAAAGGGTATAGCCTTCAGTTTTCGTCTTAGATCCACCGTTAACTCCGGTAGCACCTGCAACGCCGCCCACAAAATGGGTGCTGAGCCAAGCCTGCGAAGGATCGGTGCTGGAAGTATTGACGGTGACGTTTCCGGTGTTGGAGCATCCATCAAGCCTGGTCACAACGTCGTCTCCGGGATCGCCCACAAGGCCGACGAGACCACCCACATAGAGGGTTCCGGGCATATCTTGGGAAATTTCTACGGTCACGGTCACATCTCCGCTGTTGGAGCAGTCGATCATCTGGGCATTGTGGGCAGTCATGCGTCCAACAAGCGTACCGAACCTGCGGGCCTCGATGCCGCCGGCAGCCGTCTCACCAGTTTCGGTAACAGTATCACCACTGAGAGTAAAGCTCACATCCGCATTGTTGTGGCAGTTGGTCATCTTGCCCCTGAGGGCCTTGGCAATGAATCCGGTATTGCCGGGAGCCACGCTGCTTATCTCGCAGCTAGCATCTATGGTAAGGTTTTTCACCTCACCGGTAACGGTTCCGAAGAGAGGAGCGGTGCTGGTCCAATTCTTTAATGAATAGCCCTTGCCGTCGAATACACCCGCATAATTGGGGCAGTTTTCCAGCTCGACATCCGACATGTCAATGTCGTTGGCAAGTTGCACCTCGTCTTCTGCTGTGTAATTTGCTGCTTCTGCAAGGAATGCCTGAAGGTCATCTGCATTTTTGATGGTGAAATACTTCCATTCGCAGCCGTCGGTAAGCACCTTGAAGTTGAAGCCCTGATTACGGGCAAGCTTGGATGTGGCCTTGGTGGAACGGTCCAAGTATTTGTCGCCGCTGAACATTCTCACTTTGAGGCCGTCAATAGCGCCTGGAGTCACAGCCACATAGTATGTGGTCTCGGTGGCAAAAGGAGCGAAACGGCCGCTTTCAGTACCTATGGAGATCACGGGGCTTGCATCTGCGATCACGGGATCGGCATCTGCGCTCACGGTAACGTTGATATTACCGGCACCGATCTGGCCGCTCTCGCCCTGCGGAGTTATCTGAATCTCATAAATACCTTCTTTGTCAAGCTCGAAAGAGATCAGGGAGAAGATATTCTTGAAGACAGCCTTTGACTCTGCCGACTCGAAGAATGCGACGGACTCAAGAGCCTTGGGATCCAGGTTTCCGCCCTCGGGAACAAGCTGGGAGGAAGGCATATACATGCTGACCACATTATCCTTGCAAGACTCTGCGTAGTCGTATGGATAAGCGGCGATGAAAGTCGTGGCGTCGGCAGGAGCCTCACCTGCAATTTTCACTGAGCCGGTATCCGAAGCTTCAACAACAGTAAATTTGAGAGGGTTCTCAGAAGCTGAAGTAAACACGGCGACTTCTTCGCCTACTTCCCAAACAATCTTCTTGCCGTTAAGAGCGGCCTTGGTTTCTACGTCGCACTGGGCGGAAAGGGTGACAGCCACATACCCCTCATGGGATTCGATAGGCTTTTCCACGGGAGCGACCTCCTTTGTGCAGGAAATCGCGGCAGCGAACAGAACAGCTGCGAAAATGAAATACTTTCTCATAAGGCGTACGTTTTACCAGGTAAAGTCTTCAAATTCGCCGAAGTCCTCAGTCACCGCGTCGGAACTTTCGCAAAGGACCTCTTCGTAGAGGGCCTCCTCAATTTGACATGCCGGAGCATTGTAGGCTCCTTTGAAATAGTGTTTAACCATAGATTATATGATTTGAAAGTAATTACTTGCGATATTTAGCCGGGACGCTGACGTGATAGCTTATCTGCAGTGGGGCATCTACATCGGTGAGCCAGTTGGTCACGTAGAAGTTGACATCGAACTCATAGGTATTCCATGGCTTGCGGCTGTCGATTCCGTTGACAGAAAAACTGATTTCCTCGTCTTCGTTGAGATGTACCTGACGGGCATAAACCACCATTTCGCTGCCCGGAGCCTTGGCAAGATGGATAGGAATAGTGCTGTTGTTGCGCACGGTGCAAGTCAGCTTCTTTTCAGTGAACTTGACATTGGTAATTTCTATGCAGGCATCCAGCAAGGGCTTGATCCACTCTGCTTTGCCGTACACGCAACCGTCGGCAAGCGCAGCGGTCCTGCGCCCGTCGAGGGCCTCGCGGATCCCGTCAAGGGAGCGCTCTTTCGCAAACACCAGGGTCATGGGACGATACTCGCCTTTCTCGTAATCGACCCACTGGAACATGGGTTTATGGGCATCTGTGCCTGTTGTTATGGCCAAATCTTTTTCAATGGCCCAATGGAAAGCTTCCGGGTCGATCCCAATGAAGCTGTTATAAATTTCAATGCCGTCGATAAGCCCTTTGTTGAGCAATTCGGTATGAATCGGCCACCATTTGGTCTCGTTGGGAGCCTGCTGTTCCCAGTCTGGATGGTTCCAGGTTATGAAAGCCCCCTGTCTCTTGGCCTCGGTAAGACCGTCTATGATAGCGGCCTCTTCCTGGCGCACCTCATCGTCGCCGTATTTGCCATTGTGGGCTTCGGCTACCTGATTGACGGCATCACCGTCTGTGATAAAGTGCGTGTTGAAGTGTCCGGGGAATGTACGTCCGCCGCGGGTAAGTTCGGCGCCGTGAATGACCAATATTCCGTATTTCTTGGCCTGCTTGGCCGCCATCTCATAGGATGAGTTGCGGTCGGCCTTGGCGCCGAAATCCTTGACCATGTGCTGGTGGTGGGTTTCCACGTGGTCGGTGATGGAAATAAAGTCAAGTCCGTCGAAATGGGCTTCATCGACTCTGGTCACAGGCCAAACATTACCGTCACTGAAGTTGGTATGCATGTGAAAATCCCCCTTCAGAGTTTTGTATCCGGGGATATCGGGCACCCTTGAGCGATGGGGCACGGTCGCGGCAGCGCTCAATGAAGCAGCAAGTAATAAAGTGATAAAAATTGGTCTTTTCATAATTTTTGTGTTACACAAGCTACAAATATAAAAAAAATTATTTACCTTTGCCCGCTCAAAAAAGAAAAAGGGGGTGATAAAGGAATGATTATAGTACAGGTAAAAGAAGGCGAGAACATCGAGCGCGCACTCAAGAAATTCAAGCGCAAGTTCGAGAAGACCGGCGCCGTCCGCGAGATGAGGGCCCGCAAGAACTTCGAGAAGCCTTCCGTAAAGAAGCGT